>DAOOUC010000001.1:0-140633 GCA_035390665.1 archaeon
AAGAAGAAGTAGATAGAAGATATAATGAATTATTGAAACTAGAGAAATTATAATTTCTCTTTAGTCTCAATTGCTATTTCTAATTCCTCGTTTGTTGGAACAACCATTGCTATAACTTTACTGTCTTTTGTTGAAATGATTGTACTGTGTTTTATATTTGCGTCTTTATCAATTTTTAAACCAAGATAAGAGAAACTCTCAAGCACTAATTCTCTTAGATATGCTGATTTTTCTCCAATGCCGCCAGTAAAAACAATTGCATCAACACCATTCATCTCAGCTATATAGCTTCCAACAATAGAAACAATTCTTGTAGTTAAAATATCATTTGCAAGTTTTGCTTTTTTATCTCCTGCAATTGAAAGATTTTCTATTTGGCGGTGATCGCTACTTATCTGACTAATTCCAAATAATCCTGATTCTTTATTTATCATTTTTTTTATTTGTTCTTTGGAATATCCGTTTTCTAAAAGGAAAAGAATAATTTCAGGATCAAAGCTTCCGCTTCTTGTTCCCATTGGAAGACCATCAACAGGTGTAAAACCCATAGAGGTGTCAAAACTTTTTCCTTTGTTGATTGCACAAATACTTTGTCCGTTCCCTAAATGGCAAGTTATTATCTTTAAATCATTATAATCTTTCCCTAATATTTCTGCTGCACTTTTTGATACAAACTTATGACTAATTCCATGAAATCCATATTTTCTAATCTTAAATTTTTCATATAATTCCTTTGGAAGACCATAAAGATAAATCTTTTCTGGAATTGTTTGATGAAAAGCGGTATCAAATACTGCAAATTGTCTTGCAGCAGGAAGCTTTTCTTTTAATATTTCTATACATTCAATATTAACTGGATTATGAAGAGGAGCTAGAAATGAAATTTTTTTTAAATGTAAAAGCATTTGGTCTGTAATTTCTGTGGTTTTAGAATACTCTTCAGCACCGTGGACTACACGATGTCCAAGAAATCGTACATCTGATAGATTAGCTACAACCTTTTTTTCTAAAAGAACAGAAAGCATATCTTCAATTGCTTGCCGGTGTGTTTTTATTTCTGTTTCTTCTGTTGTTTTTGACCCTTGAGTTAATATTCTTAAACAGGCTTTTCCATCTATTCTGTTAAGTCCATCATATAGCCCTTTAATTAATACTTCTCCTGTATCTGGATTAATATATTGGAATTTTAAGGAACTACTTCCTGCATTAATTACTAATATGTTCATATTTATTCACCATTAATATTGAAATTTATCTACTCTTTTATTTCCTATCGCTGATTTTTTTCTTTGAATGCTAGTTCTTTTATCTCTAGTTTCAAGTAATCTAGCTAATTCTTTAGCGTTCTCTACACTTAATCCTTTAAAATTTGGATTATTATTATTTTCTCTTTTTTCATTTATTATTGGCCTTTTTGACCCTCTTGTTCTATTTACTTTTGCTATTTTATTTATAGTTGATACTCTTGGCATAATTATTTTCTCCATTTTCTTATTTGTAATAAAACTAATAACCCAAAACAATTATATTTATATATACTTTTAAGATTATTTTATGTTATGAAAACAGAAGAAGAAACAACAGAAAAATTAAGCTTTATAAAGAAAATAATTATTGGTATGCAAATGCTTTTTGTAGCTTTTGGTGCCGTGGTTCTTGTACCTTTACTTGTTGGAATTGATCCGTCTATTGCTCTTTTTACTGCTGGTTGTGGAACTTTAATTTTTCATTTTATTACCAATGGAAAAATTCCTGTTTTTTTAGGAAGTTCTTTTGTTTTTATTGCTCCAGTAATTAAAGCAACACAAATGTATGGATATCCTGGTGCTCTTGGCGGATTAATGGCTGTGGGAATAGTCTATATGATAATGTCTTTTGTTATTAAGAAAAAAGGCATCAAATTTCTATCAAATCTTTTTCCGCCAATTGTTGTTGGGCCAGTAATCATGATTATTGGTTTGTCTCTTGCTAGTACTGGCGTAGAAATGGCAAATAACAACTGGCCACTTGCAATCATTGCTTTAACAACTGCTATAATTGTTGTTATATTTGGTAAAGGAACAATAAAATTACTTCCGGTTATTTTTGGATTGATTGTTAGTTATATTGTTGCAATATTTTTAGGACTTGTAGATTTTACAAAACTAATAAATGCGCCTTGGTTTTCAATACCTCAATTTTCATTGCCTGTATTTAACATAAATGCAATTTTATTTTTGATACCTGTTGCAATTGCACCAATGATTGAACATATCGGAGACATGTATGCAATATCTAAAGCAACAAATAAAGATTTTGTTAAAAAACCAGGACTTTCAAGAACAATGTTTGGTGACGGGTGTGCAACATTTTTCTCCGGTCTTGTCGGCGGAACACCAACAACAACTTATTCAGAAGTTACTGGTGCAATTATTCTTACAAAGATTACAGATCCTGTTGTTTTAAGAATTGCAGCAATAACTGCAATCTGTTTTGCTTTCCTTGGTAAAATCAGCGGATTTCTATACACGATTCCTCAAGCAATTTTAGGCGGAATGATGCTTTTATTATTTGGAATGATTACAATTGTTGGAATAAAATCAATTACAGAAAATAAAGTAAATCTTAACCACACTAAAAATATGGTAATAATTGCAGTAATGCTAACAATCGGTGTTGGTGGAGCAATGCTATCTTTTGGTAATTTCTCTTTTGGTGGTGTATCTCTAGCAAGTGTTATTGGAATAACATTAAATCAGGTATTACCTGATAAAGAAAAAGATTTAAGAAGTGTTTAAATCACTTCTTCTTTGGCTTTGATTTTGTACTTTTTACTGCAACAGCTTTCTTGTTTTTTAATTTCTCTGCCTCAAATCTATCTTTTGTAAGTAAATCGCAAAATTCTTCAAAAGTCATATATTCTTCTTTATTTTTTGTAGATTTTGATTTCACACTTACTACTTTTTTTGCCAATGGCTTTGGCTTTGCAGCAACTACTTTTTTTGTTACTACAGTTTTCTTTTTTACTACTGCTTTTTTTGTTGTTTGTTTTTTCATTTTGTTTTCCCCCTTTTAATTACAAGAATATTTCTTTTTCAATCTTTTCAGGCAAATACTTTCTTGCAACAAAATCAAGTGACTTATTTGCAAGAGCCTGCTGTTCTATTCTGATTTTTTTATCAATAGCTAATTTTAATTCTGCTTGCCATTCTTTTGATTTGAACCAATCATAATTCATTAATTCCTTTGCTCTTTTTATGTCTCCGTCTTTCATTTTTTCAGTAACATTTTGTAAGCCATATGTTTCAACATCTGTAAGAGTCATACCAACATATTTAGCATCAGGAACTGCCATGTATTTTGAATGTGCGGCAAGTGCCATTGATCCACTTTTTATAACAGAATAAATATACCAACCATATGGATCTCCATCAGTAAACACAATTACTGGAAGATCATACTCATATCTTAATCTATGAACTAAACGTCTTGCTCCTCTCGCTCCTTGACCTCCAGTTCCAATCAATATTGCATTGTGTTGACGAGCATATCTTTCTTCAATAAGTCTGTTATACATTGCTGCAGTTTCAATTACTAAAACCATATCTGCATTAACATCTACAATTTCAATTTCTTCAGGTTCTATTCTAGACATTATACTCCAGCCACCTCTGCCCAAAGAATTACAATTAAAAACATCATTGTCGTGCTTTAGATCTTTAAGAGTAATATCTCCATATAATGATCCTTTTGCTTCAGCGTGAAGTCCTAGTTTTTCTCTGATAGTGTTTGCTGCGTGCTCTACATCCACAATTACTTCATCTGATTCATTCTGACCATCAAAGGTATTCTCTTTAGTATTAGCAACTGTTCTTTTTAGTTCGTAATAGATTTCTCTGATTGATGCTGTTTTCCCTTCTTTTAAATACTCATTACATTTATCATTAACAAGCATTGTTTGCATAAATTTTCTTGCAGCACCAAGATTAAGGAATGGTCTAACTGTTTTCTTATCTCCTAACTGTATGTATTTCTTATCTTCATCAAAATAAACATTACTAAGTCCTCTAACTTTTGTTGTAAAAGTTGGGTGTCTATTTGTTTTTATTTGATCTACTATGTCTTTTGCAATTTGAAGAGTTCTTTGTTCTATATCTTTAGTTGTTTCTGTTTCATATTTATCAAGCCCTTTACGCTCGTGTTTTTTAATTAAAGTTGTTTCTTTTGTTTTTGCCATAATAATCACACTTATTCTTCAAATTCCTCATCTTCTGCTATAGAATCATCTTCAGCAATTTCATCATCTGCAATCTTTATTCCTTCTTCTTCCATTTTCAGTTTTTCTAAAACCATATTATTTAGATTCTTTAAAAGAAGTTCTTTATTTTTCTCTCCAGTTGTATGAACTAATGCTTCAACAACATACGGAGCATATTTAGCAAATACTTTCTTCTTTTCTTTTTTTTCTTCTTCTCTTTTCTTTTCGATAATGTAAATTCCAACTCTTCTAGAAACATCCATTAATGCTAATTTTATTTCATTAACAATATCAGGATCATCAGAAACTGCAGATTTACCTGCAGATGTGTAAGGTATGTGAACAGAAATAAGGTTTACAAAAACTGTTATTGGACTTGTATCAAAATTACTTATTCCGTATCTTTTCCAATCAACAGATTCTGCAGTTTTTGTTATGGAACAGCCGCCAGCATCAAATAATAATGGAGCCTTATTTGCATATCTTATAATTTCAGAAGATCTTACTTCTTCTGTTATTACTTCTTTGCCACTTGTCTTTTCAACAGAGATTAATCTTCCTGCTTTTCCACCATAAGCAACACCTGCTTCTATTTGGAAAGCATATCCTCCTTGATAAACTGTTGGTTTTCTTGTAACTACTGCTAAAAATTCAGGCTCAACAATTGCTTTTAAAGATTTTTTAATTTGATCTTCTCCAATTGGTACAAGATTGTCTGTACTTGGAGCAATAAATTTAGTTTGTTTGATTGCTTTTATTAAATCTTCTGCTTCTTCCCAAGATAATGATCTAGGATCTTTGTTTAAATCAAAGTGTACTAGTTGTTGCACATTATCAACAGAAGTTTGTCCAAATCTATCAAAGGTTGTTGTTAAAAAAGAATTAACTTTTCTTGCTTGAGCGTGTCTTGCATAAGTTAACATCTCATCTACTGTTACTCCTCTTGGGTGTGGTTTAACCGCTGTTGGAATATTTGGAAGTTTGTTAACTGTTCTTGTATATTTTGTTGCTTCTCCATTTGGATCTTGGAATTTTAAAGTTAAATGAGGATTAGCAATTGCTGTTCTTCTTAAATATTCATCAACACTTGATTGTCCTTTCTTGTATACTATGTCTTTAAACTTACATTTTACTGCTAGGCCCTTAAATTTATTTTCAAGATAATGTTTATCAGTCACCTTTGGTGTGTTTGTTTTACTGTCAATTGAAATTTCTATAGAAACTGTTTTTCCTTTATTTGTTCCTGAAATTATTTTTGTTGGCTTTCCTGTTGTCATTTGAGATAATAGAATTATTCCACTTACACCAATTCCTTGTTGTCCTCTTGTTTGTACAAGTCTATGAAATTTTGTTCCTGCTAGAAGTTTACCCATAGCACTAGCAAGTTTATCTTCTGGTATTCCTGGGCCGTTATCAACTACAGAAATTTCATAATATTCTGTTCCAAGTTCAGAAATAGACACCTCTAGCTCTGGAAGAATACCGGCTTCTTCACAAGCATCAAGAGAATTGGTCACAAGCTCGTGAATTATGGTAGTCATTGTCCTTTGCTTACCAGAAAGGCCTAGCATCTGTTTATTTTTCTTAAAGAAATCAGCTACTGAGTGTTCTTTAAACTCTGTAAACAACTGTTCTGCTTCTACTTCCTTTCTTGGTGTTTCTTTCTTTTCTAAAACTTTTTCAGCCATAAATATTTCACTTTTTTAAAATTAGATTAAGATAATTAGTCTGTTATACTATATACTATATATTATATTTATAAATATATTGTAGTGCAAAATGTTTAAAAATAGAAGTAAAAGTATTTTATTTTTGTTCTAGCGGTTTTGCTTTTTTATTTTTAAAATAAAGATATATATAGATACCTAAAAAAACAAATGGAGCACCTAAAAAGAAATAGGCAAATATGCAGGAAATACCACCACTAACGCCACAACCCATGCCGCTTAAAATAAATAACGGTATAAATCCAAATAAGCTGAAGACAAAAGCAAATAATGGCCAAGCAGGCAATTCTGATTTCGCACTTATTTTACTAAACAGCCAATATAAAAAACCAAAAAAACAAATTGCAATTCCAAAAACTATAATTGCAGGTACTATTCCAAACGTATTCATTAGAAAAACAAAACTAAAAAAAGAAAAAAACATTACAATTATTATGATTACCCAACCTAGTGCATCTGATTTTTCTGCCATAAATATTTCTCATTTTTAAAAAGATAAATCTAAATCAATTAGACATATATATACCTGATATAATATTTTATAAATACATCATAGTTAAAAAATAAATATTTATATATTTTTTGTTATATATATTTAATATAATGTTAGAAATAATTAACTTGTGACAAACTATGAAAACAAAAAAAAACAATAAACAAAAATATAGACTAATGATTGCTTTTGGTGCATTTTTTGCAGCAGTTGCATCATTCTGTTCTTTTCATAATTTAATATCTGATGCTGTTGCATCTGGAATAATCGGCGCGGCAACTTGTTTGTTTACGATTGGTATTGTTAGATTATATATTAGAAAAGAACCATTGATAGATGAAATGGTAAAAACCGCAAATCAAAAAGCAATTTCTGGGGTATGGGTATTAACTTTAATTTTAACAACAATGTTATTTTGGATAAATTTAATTTTTAAAGATAAATTATCTGTAATGCTTGTATTATCCATAATCTTATATTTTATGCTTTTTAGTGTCTTGATATTAAGATATTATTATTTGAAACATGGAATTGAAAAAACATGAAAACAAAACTAAAAGAATTCCGTGCAAGATTTAATATTACTCAAGAAGATCTTGCAAATAAAGTAGGAGTTAGAAGAGAAACAATTCTTTTTATTGAAAAAGGAAAATATAACCCTTCATTAAAACTTGCAAAAAAGATAGCTAATGTCTTTAATGAAAAAATAGACGATATTTTTATATTTGATAAAAAAGAATTAGAAGCAGATTAATTATTCTTTAAAATCAATATCATCAATTGCTGTTTCTTCTGTTTCTTTATAATTCTTTAAACTCTTATTGGATTTTAACATTCTAAAAACTGTTGTGTGTTTACAACCGCCAATTATTGCTTCTACTATTTTTTGAATCTCTGCCATATCTTCTGATTTAGCAATTATTCCAACAGTCTTACCAAAAACACTTATGTGACAATTAAAGTGTCTTTCAATCATATTCTTGATTGACCCTTCTCTTCCAATAATTCGCCCCTTTATTTGCTCTAAGCGGCTTTCATTTTTTCCAGCCATGTCACTTAAAGTTATTACTTCAATAGTATAATCCTCTTTTAAAATATCAAAAGCAACCTCTGGAGAAAATCCTCTTGAGATTGCAGACACTAATTTTTTAGAATTATAGACGTCATAGTAATTGTTTCCACCAACAATTATTATCTCGCCAGTATGACTATCGATATCTAGTCTTGTGTGAGTGGCTTTCTCTATTTTTCTTTTAGTTACTCCGTTTGGCCCAATAATCATTGGAATTCTTTGTAAAGTAACTTTAATTATTTCTTCCATATCTTTTTCCTAATTAATATTAATAAAGGTTGTCACTGTAAAGTATACAATCTATTAGTGCCCAGATATACATCCCTATTGGAACAACAATTGTCCAGCATAAAAGAACAGAAAGAATTATTCCTACCCAAAATTGAGTTCTTCTTTCTTCAAGAATATATAACCAAGCAAATACTCCAAAAAATATTGCTAATAAAATTAATGTTAACGGGTGCTTTTTATTTGCCTTTGCCATCTTCTTTTTCACCTTTATATAATTCTTCTTTTTTAATTTTTAAGTCTTCTAAAAATTTCTCAGGAGTAATTTCTTTATGGAATTTTCTTTGCAAAAATTCTGTAATGTTTAGGATGTCTCTTTTAAGAAACTCTTTAGCTTTTGGATGATTATGTAAAACTGCTTGACCTACATCAATAATTGTTATCTTTTGAGTCTCTGGGTCTATCAAAATATTAAATGGAGAAAAATCAGCATGAACAATTTTAGCACCATAAAGCATTCTTGCGTAGTTTTCAATAATTTGTGGATAAACAATATCTAGATCAAAACTTGTTTCTTTTAATTTTGGATAACTTATGTCATCTTTACCAATAAAAGACATAATTAAAATATTTTTTTCTCTTGCTATTGGTACAGGACAATTTACTCCGTTGTTAAGTGCTAATGTTAAATTTTTGTATTCTTTACTTGCCCAAACAAGAACTATATCTCTTTTATCTTTTCCAACATTTTTAAATCTGAAATCTCCTTTGATGTATTTTTCCATGTTTTTAAATTTAGATGTTTCTTTCTTATAGATTTTTGCAACCAAAGGAGTTTTACCTAAATGCCCTAAAAAAGTAATTGCTTCTTTTCCTGAAGCTATTGGAGATTCAATAGAATCAATTATGTTATTGTTTGATAATTTAAACAAAGACTCATGTGTTTGTGTATCAAAGACATAACTTTCTATTCTTTTTGTATCAATCATATTCTTTCTTATTTTATTCTGTTGTTTCTTCGTCTGTATTTGTTTCTTCTTCTGTTATTTCTTCTTCAACCACGGCTTCTGAGAAATTTTCTGGGATTACAATTTCATCATGAGTGTAATCATAAAGTTTTGTTAATTCTCCGCGTTTCTCTAAAGACGTTTTTTGGAATCCTTGATATCTCCAGACAACATCGGCTTTACTTGGTTGGAAATCCCATAATTTTACAATAACGATATCGTTTGCTTTTAGCCAGACGTGTTTGAAAAGCTTTCCAGGTATTCTACAAATTCTATCTTGAGCATCTTCACAAGAAACTTTAACTTGATTTGATCCCATTAATTGTATAACTTTTCCATACATTTCTAAATCCTTTCTAAAAGGAGTTCTTAATTTCCTTATAACTGTAGGATCTGATGCCTCTCTGTTTTGTTTATTAAAATAAGGCTTGTGGCCTTGATTTGTTGGTTTATTAAATGCCATTTATTTTTCCTCTTTTATTTTTTTTAATAAATTCTCAAAATTTTTAACCCAATTTTGAAATCTTGGGATTATATCGTTTTTTTCTGCTCTTGATAAATTTGAACCCTCTATTTCTTTAATTTTATTTTCTAATTGCCCTTTTCTCCAGGAAACTCTGTCATATTTTTCTTTCTTAGTAAATTTTATGCCTTCTGGAAGTGCAGAAGACACAATATTTGTTAACTCGTGTGCAAAAACAAAATATTGTTTTGTTCTATAGAATGGTTCTATTTGCTTTTCTTTAGCCTTTGTTTCTGTTCTTTCAACCACTTTTGGTTTTGTCACTTTATTTTGGCGGACAATTTTTCGTGTTAGTGATCTACCAGCCATATTATCCCATTTATAGTTTATATATTTGAGCGTGTGCTATTTTATCAATATAAATTATTTGCTCTTTTGTGATTAGATTATTTTTTAATAATAAGTCGCACACATTATTTCCAAAAATATTTGCACAATCGCATTCTTCAATATTTTCAAGAATTTGCTCTTTTGTTAGATTCTCTTTACCAAAGAAACTAGAATTTATAATAATCTCAATATCATTAAATCTTAACTTAGTATCTAGTAATTCTTTATCACAGCACGCAAAAATTTTTTTATTTTCTTGAATATGTAATTTACCTATCATGATTTACCTTTATAATTTTGGTAGTGGGGTTACAGCACCACAAGCAGTACATTTTAATATTTTAACATTATTGTGTGTAGATATACTTGTGTCTGGTTTTTTACATGCAGAACACAACACAAAGATGTTTATGAATTTATCAAGTATTATATTTATTTTGTGATTATCAAAAACACCATTTAAAACTAAAGACTGATCATTAACAATTGTAGAAGAAGTGCTAATTTCCTTCATAACAAACTTATATAATAAATCTGGATCTCTATTAAGGTCTTTTGCAACTTTAACAAAATTTTTCCAAATGGTTTGCTTTCCTTGAATAATTGATTGAGCTTTTGGTAATTCAAATCTAGTGGTTTCTTTTGTTTTAGCTGGTAATGCCATATATAGTCTATCAAGTAATGGATTATAACTAATGTCTAGTTTTTCTAGTGTATTATTAGAAACATTTGTTTCTTGTTCTTTCTTTATTTTCGCCATATATAATATATATTAGGTATTGTTTTTAAAGCTATTTTAAGAAGCAAAAATTAAACTTATTAATTGCCCTACAAAATAAGAAATAATAATTACAAGAACTGCAATTAATGTGTTTTTAGTAATTGTTTTTATTTTGTTTTCTTCTTGAATTATCGAAATTATTAGATTTACAAAGATAATCAATAGTAAGCCCCAAAATAAGTTAACAATTATTGCAGTTTTAAAAGAAAATAATAAGAAAGGAATAATAAAGGTCAAAGTAAATACAAACTTTCCTATAAAAACATTTAATGCAGAAGATATTGCGTGTTTTTGAGTTGTTCCTTTTTCTGTTTTTTTTGCAGAGTACATACTTATAGAATCAGATAAAGAATCTGCAACCGCAACACTAACAATTCCACCAATTACTGCTAATTTTGAGGATGTTGCACTTAATAAACCAATCATAACTCCAAGAGTTGTTAATACCCCTCCAGAAATTCCAAATGCAAATCTGCCTAATTTCTCGAAAACTTTGTGGAATAATATTGAAAAATTATTTTGTGATTTAATAAAAATATCAAGATAACTTTTGATTAATTTAGGCGATATATAGTCTTTAAATTTCTCAGAAACTTTATTTATTAAAATAACGTCTTTTTCTTTCATTGCAGTAAACTCAATATATTTTCCAAAATTATCAATGTCATCTATGTGAATGACAATAGAATCTAAAATTGCAGTAATTCTTTTTTTATGAATGTGTGCTATTTCTTTTGATTTTTCTTCCTTCGTTATTATCTTATATTCAATTTTTTCAACTATTAAATCTTTTTTTATTTCTAAATTTTTTATACTTACTATCTTTTCTTCAATTTCTCCTTCTTTTCTTATCTTTGTATAAGAAAGAGAATTATCTCCGTTCTCTAAGAAATATCTATCCTCACAAACTACTTCGCTTATGATTTTTGCTCCAATATTAACTAGAAATTCTTTACTTATTTCTTTTTTTAACTTATAGCGTTTTAAATAAACAGTTGTTGCATTCATATATAGATATAATTAAAATCAATAGTTTTTTAATTGTTAACTTATAATATCTAATTATGAATAAAAAGCACAAATTCTTTAGATCAGGGAAAGTAAGTGTTTATGTTTCTATAATTGTATTAAGTGTAATCATTGGAGGGATTATTTTTTGGTTAACAACTGCTCCAGATAACACAAGCAAATATAAAGATGAAGCAATTGCTAATTGTGTTTCTTTATGTAAAACTGAAATTGCAAAAGGAACAATATTAAATAGTGGTCCTTGCTTATCAAACAACATTGCAACCGATTGGGCTTGTGATATTGTAAGTAATCCTAGAAACAAGCTTATTGATGATTTGCCTGATAATCAATGTAAAGATTATAGAAGTGGGAAGGTTCGTCATTTTGTTGAAATAACTCCAGAATGTAATTATGTAAGATCAAATTAGATATATCAAAATTACAAATATCATCAACACTACTTGAATTGGAAGAGCAGGTAGTGCTTTTATTTTTGCTTTATATCTATCTAAGATATAAAATGTTATAAAAAGTCCAACAATTGAAGCAAGCCATACACTAGTAACTGCAAGAATTGAAAATAACATTGTTTTTGTTTTTATTAAAAGCATAAAAAGACTTGTCGAGACAACTGCAGGAATTACTATGTCTCCTCCACCAAGTTTATATTCTCTTTTCTTTGATGGAAGTAAAAATATTAAAGACACTTTCTTTGTAATTATCATATTTGCTAAAGTAACCATGTGTTTAGTATAAAACACAGCAATAATGTCATAAATTGCAAGAAGAGTTAAAAGTACAATCACGGGGATAATCCCAAGACTTAAACCCATAATTGTTGCTGCCCCAGATATTGCAACACCTAATAATAAATTATTGTACCATTTTGAATAAATGGTTTCTTCCTTTCTTGTATATTTTACTATCAATAAAAATATTGTTGCAAGATATGAAAGAAACGGAGAAATAACTAAACTGAAAACTAAAGAAATTCCAGAAAACAATGCAAGAGTTTCAATTATAAATAAGAAGTTTCCACTTTTAAAGAATTTTTTAAGTATTAAGATTACTATAGTAAAAAATATTATATAACCTACAATAAAAACAGCATTCCAAACACTATTTGGATTTTTATCAATTATTGTTAATTGTAAGTTTTGAGGAATCAAGTGTATTGAGATAATTAAACTAAGAATCTGGCAAAACAAAAAAATTCCAAAAAAAGATAATATAAATGTTTTGTCTTTTAATGCGTTGTTCATGTTATCACATAGATGTGTTGTCTATTGGTTTTAAATAACCGTTCTTTGGCTCGTATAGTTCTCCAGATTTCTTTAGTCTTGAAATTGCATCATTTAATTTGTCTTTACCTATGTTTTGTTTTTCTAAAGTTTCTGAAAGGTCTCCATAGGAAACAGGATTGCCGTTAGTGGTCATATCTCTTATAATATTTAAAACTCTTTTAATAAATTGTCTTTCGCTTGATGATGTTCCTGTTGTTATTATGTCGATATCTATCTTTCCGGTCTCTTGATCTGTTGCTGTTTGCTCTAAAGATATTTTAAAAATTCTAATTGCTCTTTGTGCGTCCTCTAATTCTATTTTACTTTTTAATCTTACTTTTGCACTGGCTTCAGAAAGTCTTATTAGACCTTCTAACTGTCTTGGGGTTGCTGAATAACTTCCGTGCCTTCTTCCAAGATCTCTTAAGTCAATATAATAGTTTAGTATTAGATTTGAGGCTTCTTTACTTAAGGTAGGTTTTATTCTTTGTCTTGCATAAGCAACATATTTCTTGAAAAGGTTTGCATCAACTTTTGGTAAAACTGTTTCTTCCATTCTTTCAATTTCTTCTTTTGTTAATTCCATATTTGGAGTTGAAAGTTTTTGGGCAGCTTCTTGAACATCAATAATGTGTTTTCCCATTTCTATATCTAAAGTTCTGTTCAATGTGTCTTTTATTATAAAATATAAATCAAATCTAGAAAGAAGAGAAAATGGTAAATCAATTTGCTCTATTGGATTTTTTACTTTATCAAATCTATTAAACTTTGGATTAGCGGCTGCAAGAATGGAAGTGTCTGCTCTAAACTTAGCATAGAGTCCTGCCTTAGAAACAGAAACTGTTGCTTGAGCCATTGCTTCGTGAAGGGAACTTCTATCTTCTGGTTCCATCTTATCAAATTCATCAATCATGGCTATACCACCACTAGCAAGAACAACAGCTCCAGCTTTAAGTGTCCAGCCACCTTCTCCAAAATCGTCTTTAATTGCACTTACTGTTAAACCTGCACCAGATGCGGACTTTCCTGCAACATACATACTTTTTGGTGCAATTGTTGCTGCGTTTCTTAATAGTTCGGACTTACCTGTTGAGGGGTCACCAACTAGAAGAACATGAATGTTTCCTCTAAACTCTTGTTTGTTTACTTTCTTTTTCACACCACCAAACATTTGTAAGGTGATTGCCTCTTTAACAATTTCGTGACCATAAATCTTTGGAGCAATTGATTGTGTTAATAATTCAAAGACATCTTCTTTTTTTGCAAGTTGTTTAATCTCTTGTTCTTCTTCAGGAGTAATGTCTAATTCTTCAAATTCTTGATCTATTTTTTCTAAATGATTTGCAATTATGAATTTGTTATAGTTTGCTTCCTTTTGTGGTTTTAATTTTACAACACCTGTAACAATTACTTTATCTCCTGCTGAACAGGTGTTAACAAGATCATCAGAGATATAAACTTCTAAATGATTTGCTTGTTCACTTCCTTTTAGATTTTCAATTGATTCTTGAATTTCTAGTTTCTGATAATCAATAAATTTACTTTGTTCTAAATCTATATCGAAATCTCTTGATTTACAATCACATATTGCTGGTTTAGAAAGAGTTGAACTTGTCTGCTTAATAGTGTAAGTGTTCTGACATTTTTTACATACAAATAGTCCTTCGGTCATTTTCTGTAATCTTTCTGTTATTCTTCTTATCATTCCTTCAACAGAAATTAAAATCGTTAATTGATCAGAACCAACATCTCTTATTGGAACTCTAAATTCCTCTGGGAGATTAAAAAACCTTATGTGTGGTTCAAAGTTTTGATCTGTTTGTTCTAAGATACCAACATCTATTTTTTTTAATGCTGCTTTTGCTGCTTCAAAGATTAGATTTGGATTTTCTATTAATCTTTCTGAAAGATTTAAATCAAATGCTTCAAGTTTTTTAAAATCTAAATTTAGACTTCTTTTTTCAGGATAATTAGATGCTAAATATTCTATTTCTTTTTTGTAAACAACATTAAAGAAATCTTCAAAAACAGAAATATACTCGTCAAGTCCTGATTCGTTTACAGAACTAGAATTGTCTTCAAATCCTTCAAAATCAAACTCTGCCATTTTTTATTCCTGTTTTTTTGTTTTTAGTTTATAATATATAAGAGCAAACGCATTATATTAAAATGCAGGTAAGAAAACCTTGTGAAATTGCTAAAATACTTAAGAAATATTACAGGAAGTGAAGGGGTTTTTACCTATAATGGCCTTTTTCTAGACATTCTTTTATGTATTTTCTTCATCCTTTCTATTCCAGGCACAAGTATTTTTCCTACATTGTCTCTTTTTGCATAAATTTTATCTAGATGCCCTTTTAATTCTGTTCTTAATAATTTCTTAACTGCTTCTTTATCTTTTGGAACTAAATCATTTACAGGTGTGCTCTTTTGAGCATAGTGTTTTCCTGATTTTGTAGTTATCTCGTAAAGTTCAAAAGTGTCTGGATCAATTGCTAAAGGGTTATGACCATTATTTAAAGTTCTAATTTTATCTTTTAAATGACGAATGTCTTGCTTTGAAATATGTGGATTTTATGCAACCCCTGCAGAAGATTTCATAAACATTCTTTTTTCTTTACCATCAATAGTCACTTTTGCTGTTGTTAAGGTGTTTGCTCTTATTGCTCTTAAAAAACCAAGATAACTTTCTTTACATGATTGATTTCTAGGGGGCGATAACAAATATTCTTCTCTTATTAATCTTCCGCTCTCTAGTGTTTTTATTATTCTTTGTATTGGTGTGTGTGTTCCTTCAATTTTATATTGCTTACTTAGTTTTTTTAAATTGACTACAAATAAAGAAAGCTTATTAGCTAGTTCTAATCCGTTGTATTTTTGAGAAAGTTTATTTAATGATTTTATGATTTCTTTTCTTTCTATATAATGCATATTATTAACATAATCTAAAACTTCATTTGAAAATATCTTTCCAAAATCTAAAAATTGGCCTCTTATTTTTAGTGAACCAAGAACTTCTTTTCTTGACATTAGGAATTCGTAAAAGTCAGAAATAA
The DNA here is from genome assembly GCA_035390665.1 of archaeon. Taxonomy (GTDB): domain Archaea; phylum Iainarchaeota; class Iainarchaeia; order Iainarchaeales; family CSSED10-239; genus JAKQTP01. The sequence continues at coordinate 15,749 of DAOOUC010000001.1, forward strand.
AATCTTTAGAGGTTAATGCAAGTTCATATTTTTCCTTATCAAAAAAATAAAACTCTGCTCTATCTGCTTTTTGTTTTATAACTATATTTTCTTTTTCTTCTTCAGGAACGTTTTTTCTTGAAAAAATAAATTCTGTTTTCATAAACTATCTTACTCTAATTCAAAAGTACTTGCCATAAACTCTAATTGATTAGAGAAATCATTCATCTTTGCTTTTCCTGTAACTATTACGTGCTTACCAAATAATTTCTTTTCTGCTTTATAATAGATTTCATCTTTTTCTTCAGGAGTTAAATCTTTTTTAAGTTCTTCTTTTTTTACTTCAAAGGCGTCTTCTAGTAATTGGTTAAAAAGACTTACTTTTATTACTCCTGTGCCGTCATCAATATTAATTGAAGAGAAGGTGTTCATTGTTGGATCTACAGGTTTATTACAAGCCTCACAAATAAATTCATTATTTATTAAGAAAACTTTTTCTTTACATTCTGGGCATTTAAATGACCTTAATGCTCCTTTGTTAATTGTTACAACTGTTCCACTTATCTTGTAGTTGTTATTATTTTCTAAATTGGATATTTTTTCCTCTTTTATATCTGTTGTTGTTAATTCTGAAAGACTTGGTATCTTTATTTTTGTTTTTGGATTTTTAGTAATTGTTGAGTTCCAGTTGATATATAGTTCTAACTCAGAATCAAAATTTCTTTCTTTTATTGTTACATCACTTAATCTTACTAAATCGCCTTTTGAAAAACTATTTGAAATCTCTTTAGCAAATGCATCAAAAGCAACACACCTTATGGATTTTATTCCATCACTTACTTCAAAGTTAATTACTTGCCTTTCCTTATCTTCTTTTGTAAATGTTTTTATTGGATAAATATTTATTATTCTTGCAATGGTGTCTACTGGTGATGTTGGTGGGGAATCAATTTCAGAAATCTTAACTGCGGTCTCTTTTATTTTTGGAATGTCTATTCCTTCAGGATCTTTTATTATTTGTCCGCCTTGTCTTAATGATAGTTCTGTTTTTTCATTATATTGATTTACTCCTGCATCTTTAATAAGTAACAAATCGTTTTTTTCTAAATTTAATTCTTTAACTATCTCTGCTTTATCTTGCCATAAATTTAATTTTATAAAACCTGTTTCGTCTTCTAGGTAAAGTGCTTGAATCTTGCCATCACTTCCATCTTTTGATTTGTATATTTTTACTGGAGGAATTGATTTTACTCTTGCATATAAAGAAACAGAATCAATGCTTGCTGAAATTTCAGAAACTTTAGTTATTGCACTAGCTTGTTGTTTTAAATCCAGATCTACTCCAAATTGCTTTGAAAGAAGAATGTTTGCTCCAACATCACTTAAAAGACCTTCGTATTTAGTTTTTATTTCTTCTAATTTTGTTTGAAGCTCAGAATCAGATTTTCCTGTTTGTTTTTTAATAATATTATAAATTTGTTCACTTGTAAGTTGCATTATTTTTCACCTAATATATATTTATGAAAACAATATATTAAAAAGTTACCTGGAGCGGCCACCTTTTGTAATATTTGGAATTTATTATGTAATTATTTCTCTTAATAATTTCTCTAATTCTAAATATATTTCTTTTCTTTTGCTATAGCACAAATAACAAATTTTTTGCATAACTGTATGTTTTGGCAACATAAAAATGTAATTTAATTTTAGTATACTTTCTTTTATTAACCCATCTCCTTTAGTCAATCTTATTCCAGACATTTTTAAATTACTAGTTATACCAATAACAACAATATTTTCAAAATCAGAAAATAAAACAAAGGCAGGCCTTATTTTAGAATTAGAATTATCAATAAATGGAACATCTATTAAAACTATTTCTCCTGCTTTGACCTCCATTTTTCCCAATCCTCATCTTCTTTATTATCCCATAATTCTTTCATTTTTGTTTTTTGAGCGGCAAGCACAATTTTAAGATATTCATCTTTTGCTTTTCTAGACTTTAATAGATTAGATATTACTTCATCAAAAGATTGCCTTGGGTGCAGCTTTAATTTTTTTAAATTATTTACTACTGTTTTTGACAACTGGATTGTTGTATATTCTTGCATATCTATAATCACCTATAAGTAATTATAGTTGGATGCTCTTTTAAACCCTATAGTTATATTAGTGTTTTTCAAAAGGGCATATTTTTCGGGGGGGTAGCTGTCCAGTGCGAGAAACCAAAACAAAGAAATATAAATATAAAGTTGTATTATATATTTACTAAAATATATTTTAAGAATGAGAAAACATGAAGATTGGTAACTATACTGTTGGAGATTATGTTGTTGATAATGAGGGGGGAAAGAAAAAGCTTGTCTTTGATTGTAGACATTGTGTTTACAATACTTCTATATCTGATGATCCGAGATGTAGATACCACGTCATGAAGATATTAGAAACCGTTGATGCTGATGAAGTTATTTTAGCTGAAGTTTATGAAAGAGTTTATACTCAAAAACAAATTTCATACTTAAGAGAAATGGTTGATCTTTTGCTTGATTTTGAAAATAGAGCTGTTTGGATTTCATCTCATCTTGGTGTGGATGATATTGATTGTGAAGAGTGCTATCCACAAAGACATAATAATATTATTAGATTTACAAGAGATCTTTTAGCATATGATCCTATTGCCTCATATATTTCACTTTTAAGAGAAATAGAAAACACAAGAAACAGAGGAGAAGAACAATCTGATAAACCTTGTTCTAAATGTTTTAAAGCCAATCTAAAACACCTTCTTTCTTTAAGAGAACAATATGATTCTACTGATTTTATTAAAGCATTAAAACCAATTCTTACTAAAGTAAAAGACTTTAATGACTTAACTGACATTTATAAAACACTATTTGAAGCACAAATTAAACCTGCTTTTATTGGCTCACAATTACTTAGAAGTGATGCAGAAAAATTCGAGCTTGTTGACGAATATCCTGTTTTAACATCTAATGTTCAGATTTTTAAACACCCTGAAAAGGTTGAATTTATTTACAATATCAATCCTCCAGAGTACACTTTGTCTCCGGATCATTATTTTGTTTTATCTAAAACAAAAGAAACTGTTGCTAACTATCAGCCAGGTAAAGTAACTTTAACTTCTGGAAGTGGAACACGAAAATATTTCCAAAGAATATATCAGAGCACAATTTCTGATGTTGCAAGAAGATATGGAATTAGTCTTTCACCAGATGACGTTATTTCACTTTCAGAAATTGTTACAAGATATACTATTGGTTACGGGATATTAGAGATGGTTTTATCAGATAGAAGAGTAACAGATGTTTATATTGATTCTCCAATTGGTGGTAGACCAATCTATCTTGTGCATTCACAATATGGCCAATGTCAAACAAATATTCTTTATACAGACAAAGAAGCAGAAAGCCTTATTGGAAAGATGAGAGCAATGTCTGGCAGACCATTTGATGATGCTCATCCAATCTTAGACTTTGATATACCCGATCTTAACACAAGAGTTGCTGCTATTGGAAGGCCTCTAGCCACTGATGGTAATGCTTTTGCTTTTAGATTACATAAAGATACTCCTTGGACTTTGCCTCAACTTATTAATTTTAAATCACTTAGCCCACTAGCTGCAGGATTATTATCTTTTTTTATTGATAATAACTCTACTCTTTTAGTTGCAGGTTCTCGTGGTTCTGGTAAGACTTCTTTAATGACAGCTTTAATGCTTGAAATCTTACAGAATAAAAGAATTATTGTTCAGGAAGATACCCTCGAGTTACCAATTATGTATCTTAAAGATATTGGATTTAATGCTCAAAGACTTAAAACTAAATCAGCTGTTGGTGCTGGAGAAGAATCTGTTGAAGTTGAACCTGCTGATGCCTTAAGAACTGCTCTAAGACTTGGCGATTCTGCAATCATTGTTGGTGAAGTTAGAAGTGTTGAAGCAAAAGTTCTTTATGAAGCAATGAGAGTTGGTGCTGCGGGAAACGTTGTTATGGGGACAATACACGCAGATTCTGCTTATGCTGTTTGGGATAGAGTTGTTAACGACCTAGAGGTTCCAACAACCTCTTTTAAAGCAACTGATTTGGTTGTTGTTGCAAGACCAATAAGATTTAAAGGCTCTTTAAAAAGTTATAGAAGAGTTGTTCAGATTACTGAAGTTAAAAAACATTGGAATCAAGACCCAGATGCAGAAGGCGGACTTCTTGATATTATGACTTATGATGCAAGTAAAGACTCATTAATACTTAATGAAGATGCACTTAAGGATTCTGATCTTTTTACAAAGATTTCTACTCTTTCAGGTTTAACTATTGAAGAAATCTGGGATAATATTAAGATGCTTGCAGGAGAAAAAGAATATCAAGTAGAACTTGCAAGAGAACTTAAATGTATTGAGCTACTTGAAGCAGAAAACACTGTTGCTGCACACAACAAGCTATTGATACTTAAAGAAGAATGGATAGAAGACCATGGAAAAGTCAATTATTCAGAGCTACTTACAGAATGGAAGAGATGGTATAAAGAAGACTTCTGCCCAAAGATTGTAAAAAGAATAAACGAGAATAAAGAAAAGGAAAAAGAAGAATAACTAACTAAGCAGAATACTTTATTATTTTCTTTTTAGGACTAAGTAATTTCTTTTGCTTCTCTTCTAATTTTTTCTTTTCAGAAAAGTAGTTGTCTTTTGTAACTACTTTTTGATAGGTTTTTGATTCTAGTTCTTTTCTTGCATTCTTTGCTATTCCTCCACCAATTATTCCTGACTCTTTGTTTTCTGTAAAACCTGTTGATTTTGTGGATTCTGCAACTTTTCTTGTTGATAATTCTGCTAGGGCTGTAAAAATAATTTCTGCATCAGTCATGTGATCTCTTAAATTGTCTTTATCTATGCCTTTTAGTTTTTTATGTTCTTTAACTGTTAAATCTGACCACTCTTGATGTATTATGTTTGTTAATATAGCATATTCCTCTGGAGTTTTAATCTCGTGGTTCTTCCAATAATTTGTTAATTTGTTTCTTATTTCTTGACCAAGCATTCTTTGTTGTATCCATTGCTCGTCATAACCTTTTTGTAGCCAGATATTTCTGGCTCTGTTTATGGCTAATTCTGGATCGATTATTTCTTTTATTCTTTGATTACCAACTCTAGCAAGCCAAAGTTTGAATGGTTCTGCTTTCTTTGAAGGAATTGATTGTATTATTCTAAATATTCCTTCCAAGTTTGCACAATCTGTTTCATAAAATTTGCCATCAGAAGATTGTAATTTCAGTTGTACGATTTTACCGTACAACTGATTATTAGTTGTAACCACTTCGCTTCCTTCTTCTTTCAGTTTTATTTTAAGATCTGACCAATATCTCTTTGGCTCAGAACTTTCAGTTAATGCCCTTACCACATCTACTACAGAGTACCACCAATCTTCTTGATGCCACATCCGTCTTATATTTTTATCTTCAAAAACCTCAATTTGATTTATATCACTCATCTTGATCACCAATAATATAGTAGCGATTATAAGAAGGGGGTATTTTCGGGAGGGTAGCTGTCCAGTGCAACCGGTTGCGGTCTCATAAAAAATCCTAATTTTTTAGGATCCTAAAAAGTCTTTGACTTTTTTTGAGGTTGGCGCCCAGCCTGGTTGTGTGTTGTTCTACTAACCCCTTTAGAAAAGTTGTTGCGATCCCAAAAACTACGATTTAAAGAAATGTTTGTTGTTTTCTTGAGAATTAGACATATGAAAATTTCAAATTAACAAAATTAAAAAAATAGAAAAAAGGAAGAACTTTATTTCTTCTTTTTTTTACTTGATTTTTTTATTTTAGTTTTGGCTTGCTTTTTCTTTTTAGAGAAAACAAAGATATATAGCAATGGCAATATACCTGCAGTATTAAAAATAAAAATAAACACAAACCAAATAAGGTGATTATTTTTACCTGCCTTCCATAAAGCTATACCTTTCCAAACCATTTCCCATATTGCTAAAAGAACAAATGCAATTAGAACGAATGTATCCATAGTAGTTATCCCTCCTTAAAACAATTTAATTAAAAACTTTTAAAAATGGAACTGTAAGCAATATTTTCAGTATATATTTAAAATATTTAAAATAAAGATAATAATCTATAATCTGTTTGGTAGAAACAAAAAGAAAGTCAATAAAAGATGAAAACTCTTGACTACGACACCCTGTATCATCTGCAGAAAAATCTTAAACTAATATAAAAATCCAAATAGAAACAATGGGATTTTATTACCATCACAAGCTAAACTATCTACTACTAAATAGTCTGCTTTTTGCTTGTTTTTTTTATTTTCTCCACCAACTTCAAAGACTTTATTATTTATCATAAAATCCGCAGATTTCTCTTTACCTGTCTTAATATAACACTCAGCATTACTTAAATATACAAAAAAATCTTCTCTAAGTGAGCCAAGATTTGGATTTTTATTTAAGGTGTGATTAAAAAAATATCTAAATGGCAAATTAAGAAATATTTTAGGATCTGTTCTTATTAGTGGATATCCTGAATTACAAGATCTTAGTTGTTTTAAAATATTTATTTTTTCTAAATCTGCAATTATAGCTACAATTGTATTTCTACTCACTCCATTTATAGATTTGGATAAATTTGAATAACTCATTTCAAATGGAGCAGATGTAGATAATAGATATAAAATGTTATATATGTCTGTTTCAACTTTCGGATTTATAGATCTTAAGTTACTGATGTCTGAATATATTATTTTTTTAAAAATATTATCTATTGATTTATAAAATTCAGAGATATCTTTACTTTTATTATATAGAAAACCACCGAATTTGCAATAATCAGTATAATAATCATAATATATTGAATAATTATTTACTAATGTTTTTCTTTTTTTATTATCTAGTAAGTCTTCTTGCTTTATTGGTTCTATATTTTTATCATACATTATGTTAATGTATTCTCTTAGGGATGCTTGTTTTAATTCATATAATAAAACCCTTCTTGATAAGTCTGCGCCCTTTAATATATTTAGAGAAGAAGAACTTGTAAAATAAATTTTTACTTTTTCTTCATCATAAATATTTTTTAAATGTTGTTGCCAATTTTCTTTGTAAGCTATTTCATCTATAAATATGTTTTTATATTCTTTTTTTATTAAAAATTTTAAAATATCATAAAGGCTATATTTAGATAAATATATAGAATCTGCTGAGAAATAAATTGCATCTTTTTTTTTGTCAAATAATTGTAATAGTAATATTGTTTTACCAATTCCTCGTAAACCAGTTATTCCTATAAAATAATCAGAATTATAATTTACTAGATCATTATAAAGATATCTAGTTTTTGGATATCCCTTAACTACTTCTTTTTTATTTTGACTTTCTTGAAACATTTTAGAAAAGATAACTTCATTCATTATTATTCACAAATATATATGAGTGAAAAGGTTTTTAAATATGTCAGAGGATTGACAGAAAATGAGTTTTTTTAGTCAATCTCTTGACAATATAGATTAGCCTGTGCTTTTTAAAAGTGTCATTGAAAATGACGCTTTTTTCATTTTTTTGTCATTTAAAGTGACAGATTTAAGTTATTTAAAATTATAATAATTTAGTCTTATAGTAAGAATAAAAATAAACTACAGACATAAAAAGAATTAAAATTTAAACTAAAAGAAAAAAGAAAGAAAGTTAATAGAATTTCTTCTATTAACTTATATTGTGTTTTCTACTTATTGTATTGCTGTGATGAAAGCTCTTGTAGCTGCACCTGTATCATCTGCAGTGAAACCAGCAACAACTATGTTACCTGTTGTAGTATCTTTACCCATTACCCATTGACCTGCTTGTGTTAAGTAATCGTTTGTTACACCAACAGCTAACTTGTTAGCTAAGTGACCACCGACTATGATCTTTGTACCAGCAACTGAAGCTAAATCAGACTTTACTAAGTTGATTGGATCAACATTTGCAGGAACTGTTGTTGTGTATGAACCTGTAGTTGCATCTGTTCCTTCTGTTCCTTCTGTTGTTGTTGTTCCGTTACCTACGAAAACTTTTCCATATAATTTATCTTCAGGAACTGTTGCTGTAAATGTTCCACCGTCTACTTCTAACTTAGTACCCCATGTTGTATAACCGAATCTCAAATCGTCTGTTTCTTCTTGATTTAATGTGAATCCTGTTGCTACAACTTGATCTAATCCTGCTTCGTAAGAGGAGTCGTCTGTATCAACTAATTCTCCAGTATATGCATCAATATATGCTACTGCAGTTTGTGAAGAATCATCTATTGTTAATGAAAACATAGATTCCATATCTGTGTCTGTTACTGTTGTTGCGCCAACATTTGTTGCACCAACATATGTATCTGCATTTGCATCATCTGTGCCTATATCGTAGTAGATTTTACTTACTGTCCATGATTGACTAGATTCTAATGTATCTGTTGCGCCGTCTTTTAAAGCAACAGCTAATTCTGTTATTGTGTCTGTATCTTCGTTTAAGAATACACCGTATGCTATCTTTTTAGTCTCGTTGTTATATAATGGGATTGTTATATCTACGAATCCAACGAAATCATCTGCTTCTCCATCTGATGCATTTCCATCGAAATAGAATTTTTCTGTAGCTGCAGGGGTTGCTGTAGATTTCCATGACCAACTGCTAGCTGTAGATAAGAATTTACCGTCGTCATTTTCTAATTGAACGGTGAAATATCCTGATTCCTTTGTACCGGTTTGTGTTAAATCATCGTCTGTATAGAATTCGAAGTATAAATTTTTTCCATCGATTTCTTTTGTTGTTGTATAATTGTCTCCATCTGCATAAGTGCTGTCGTCGTGTTCATAGATAAATATATCGTGATCATCGTCGCTTGCATCAGTATATGAAAGATATCCGTTTTCAACAATTACTTGTTTACTTGATTCATCACTTAATCCTAAGAAATTTATTTTTGCAAAGTTGTTTGGTAATGAAATTTCATCTCCAACTTTAAGTGCATCATCATCTTTATAACGTATATCTTGATCATCATTATAGAAACTGATTGTAGTTACTGTGTCTCCAGAAGAATATGACCCCTCTGCATTAAATTGAACTTTCCATAATTCGTCTCCTATTTCTGGGAAGTCTTCAACAATTTGTCCATCAGTTAAATCAATTCTTGCACTTGTTCCTGAAACAACAGTTACTCTTGAATTATATACTGTGTCTATTTCTGTATCTATGTCTAAGTAATCATCAAAGATAGTATCTCCATCGCCATAGACTTCTGTTGCTAATGTAGTTCCATCTTTACTTATTGACATTTCAACTTCGTATTGTGTTCCTGATGATGAACTCTCTAATATTTCTTCTATTGTTACAGTATAGTCTTCAACTTCAAAAGATGCACCTACAGTATATGGTATTGTTGCTTTATTTTGTACTAAGGTCATTGTATTTGTGGTATAATCTTCTAATGTATATTGTTTACCGAATATATTGAATTTTAAGTCGGGACTTCCGTTATCTGTAGCATTTACATCTATTCCTGGAGTAAACTCTATTCTATACTCTATACCTTCTTTATCAATTGCTGCGGTTAAATCTGCTATGTCTTTATCGTCATCAAATGAAACAGTGGATGTAATATCTAATTTTTCTTTGACATTTATTGTATCGTCACCAAATTCTTCATCATCTACTCTTACATCATAATCTCCAAGTAGCGTGTAGTCGCCATCATCTAATTCTAATGTTCTTGAATTGCCTAAATCAAACAAATCGTCACTTAATTTACCGTCTCCGGAAACTGTTGTTGTTCCTGTTGTTCCTTCTGTGCCTGGAATCTCGTATGTGTGTGTCTCGGTTGTGTATGCTTTAGATGCAATTGCTGCTGCAATGTTACCTGCCCAGATTGAATCTGCTGCTTGTGATTCGTTTCCAACTATTATTGTTGCTGTTGGCATTCCGTTTGTGCCGATTACGTCGCCCTTTACTACTGGACTACCGAAATCAACTTGTGCTGCTACTGCTGCACCTAAGAAACTTGCACCTACTGCAAGTGCTGCTGCGCCAGCAATAACTTTTTTTGTATTTATATTCTTCATTTTATTTCCTCCATTGTTGATTTTCTTTTTCTAGAAAAGAAAACCGTTTTGTTTTATGAAGATTGAATCTGCATTTATGTTTTGACCTAAAAAAATAAAACGGTACTAAACAGATTCACACTAATGTCTCGAAGTAATTACTTCAAGATATAAGACTTTATTGTGGAATAATGTTTATAAATGGTTTGTTTTTGGATTGTTAACAACTGGTGCTTATAAATGCATGCAGAGAAAGGGATTACAGGAAATATTGGTTGTTTGGTTATGTATAACTAACTACTAAAAAGCTAATTTTTAAAAAAAATTAAAAGTAAGAGACTAATATATATATAATATATTATAAAAGAGAAATAAGATTACAAAAATCCCTGTAAGACTTATATCTTTTTCTGCCCTTTCTTCTTTAGATATATCTCTAACTTAATCTAATCTGTCTAATATGGTTAATGAATCTTTATCTAGTTTTGAAAATGCAACCCATCTTTTGCCAAGATCTTTAATGGATGCACCTAAATGATATATTTCTTTTTTATCAAGAATTAAAAAACGATCATGGCTTTTAGTAAAGTGCTTTAGTTTAATATTTGAATATTGATTGTTATATTTCTCCAAATCAAGTTTAAGTTTTTCTGTAATTTTATCTGTATATATTGTAATTTCTATATTTTTTAGATTTGAAAATAGCACAAGAACTGATTCATCTATGTAGTTATCTATAAGAATTATTGATTTATTTGCATTTTTAAAAAGATTATTAATAAATAGGTAAGCGTCAAATATTTGACCATCATAAAAAACACCTTGTGTTTTTAACACACTTTTATTTGAAATTGCATCAAATATCTTTTCTACTTTTTTATCAGTTTCTATTTGTTTGTTTTCTAAATTATCTACTCTTACAAACAAATCAGCATTTTTGTGTATTAATTGCCTCATAGAAATAAAGGCACGCATTATGTAAATATTTATCAATATTGCCCTTTTACTTTTTAAAACTCCAGAAAGCATTGCTATGCCTTGTTCAGTAAAAACGAATGGAAGTTTACGTTTCCCGCCCCATTCTAAACTTGAAGTCACAAATTGTGACTTCAAGATTTTTGAGTTTTGGTTTGAGATTGCAAATTGTGACATCAAACGATTATCATCAATACTAGCATTTTCAGTTAATTCCATCAGAATTTCAAATTCCTTAGAAGTTAATTGAAACATAAAATCTTCAGGAAATCTATCACTGTTTCTCTTAACGGCCTGATTCAATACTTTAGTAGGGACACCATAAAGTTCTGCAAGATCGCTGTCAAGCATTACTTTTGTGTTTCTTACCGTGTGTATTTTACTAGTTAAGTTTTCTACAAGTACTAAATTATCTGAAGTCATAAATATATATTGTTTTCAAAAAAAGGCATTGTTTTCGGGGGGGTAGCTGTCCAGTGCAATCTACTGTTTTCTGGTGGGTAATCTGCCCGATTGTGTGTTATTCTAATGGTGCTCCTTTAAAAAATTGCTTTACACAAATTTTTGGCTTCTATAAAACCAGACAGTAGAATAACCGGTTTTGCCAGAGATCGGTTGGTAGAGTGCCCGGTTTATTTTTGAGATAATAGCCACTGATATAATGGAATATAATATATTGTATTTTTGCCAAGCTTTTCTTCTTTAGATAGATCTTTAGTAATTATTGTGCCTTTATCTATATTTAATGAAGCCATAGCTTCTAGAAGACCATTTATTTCTCTATCTTTTGTAGAGTCATTAAAATCAAAACAAACTTGTATTGCTTCTACTTTGTTATTAGTTACGGCAATAAAATCACATTCGCTTTTACCTTTAAAATAGTAAACTTCTTTATTTTTTCTTTTTAGCTCAATAAAAACAAGATTTTCAAAATTCCAGCCATCGTTAGTGCCTGGTCTTTTAAGTAAACAATTAGAAAGACCTGTATCTATTACATAACATTTTTTAGGATTACTGTTTTGTTTTCTTTTTGAATTTGAATATATTGGTACAAAGAAAAAATACATTGTGTTATCTATATAATCTGAAAACAAATAAAGTGTGTCTTTACTTATTGCTCTATTTTGAGACTTTAAATAATTATAATAGCTATTTACTGAAAAACCCCTTGAGTTGTTATTTACTAAATACAAAAGTAAATCTTTAACTATGTCTATTTGCTTTATGTTATATCTTTCTATAATGTCTCTAAAAATTAGAACATTAAAATAATTTTGTAGAACTTCGCACCTTATTTGTGAATCTATTGCTATTACTTCTGGAAAGCCCCCATTTGTTAGATAGTTTTCTAATTCTCTAACTAAGACATGCCTTTTAGAAGAATATATAGTTGTATTATCAACCTTAATTCCCTTAAACTCTAAATATTCTATAAAACTAAAAGGATAAACATAAATATCATAGGTTCTACCTCTTAATTCTGTTGATATTTCTTTACTTAATAATTTTGCTGAAGAGCCAGTAATAAATATTTTACATCTCTCTTTGTCGTAAATTCTTCGTATAAATTTTTGCCAACCATCTACACTTTGAATTTCATCAAAGAAAAAATAAATTTCCTCACCTTTATTTTGAGGATATAACTCAAAGTAATAATCTAAAATCTTTTGAAAATCAGTTATATTAAAATCCGAAAGTCTTTCATCTTCAAAATTTAAATATATTATTTTATCTTTTGAGATATCTTTTAAATCATATATTATCTGATATAGCATACTTGTTTTACCTGATCTTCTTGGGCCAATTATTGTAATTATCTTATTTATATCTGGTATTTTATAATATCTAGGCAATAATTTTTTTTCAGGACACCCTTCTAATAATATTACTTTAAATAATTCTTTGTCTAACATAAACACACACCATAATATATTTAGTTACAAACACATTAAAAAGGTTTCCTTCTAAAAAGGAAAGATTTTACTAAAGGTTTCCTTCTAAAAAGGAAAGGATTGAAAAAACATAAGAATTATCTTCTTAGTTTAGATAATTCTGCATTTTCTCTTTTTAGATCATATATCATCTGAGCATAACCATGAGTCATTTCTGTTATTATGTGACTTGTTTGTTGAAGATCAGAAATTGTAACTGTGTATTTATCTGGTTTTAAGATTTCAACAGAAGTTGCCCCATAAAAGTAAATTAATCTAAATAAAGAACTTATATTTGGGCAACTAAGCTCTGCAGAAATAAAAGTAGAAAAAAGATCTTCATGAAGTATAATTTCAGCAATATCTAAAGAATATATAGTATAAACTTCATCAGTTTTTAATGCAGAACTAATTTGCTCCATTGCTTTTCTTAAATCTCCTTTATCATTAGCTTTAGATTCAATTAAAATTGCAACCTTTATTTGGTTCTTATCAGTTTCTGCAATTTTCTTTTTTTCAGATAAACTTTCTTGAACTTCTTTAGATAAAGAGTACTTTATTGGGTATCCTTCCTTAGTTATTAACTTTAAAAACAACATATTTTTTAGAACCTTAATAAGTTCGTCATATTTTGCGCCAGGAATTGCAGACAATAACTCATCTTCGGTTTTAGAACCGTTTTTAAGTTCTTTGCCAACAAGGGTTTGTAACTCTTGTATTGCAACTCTTTCCTTTAATTGAGAGGATTCATAATCTAATTCAGTCATATATTTTCACATTTAATATATAATTTATTAGAGATTAAGTATTTAAAAGGTTTATAATCTAGAAATAATAGATGAACTACTTATATTTACTTACTGGAATTATACTAATAATTGTTGCAATAATTATATTTGGATTATTAAAAAACATCTTACTAAATAGTATTCTAGGAGCACTTGGGTTTTTAGTTTGCTATTTTATATTTGGAATAAAACTTCCTTTATTACCAACAATAATAGTATCTTCCATTTTTGGACTAGCGGGCCTTGGAGCAATGCTTGTCTTAAGATTTTTTGGAATTTCTTAAAAATCAAAAATAACCCTTATACCATTTTTCATATTGTGTATGATTTCCTACAAAAACAACTGTTCTTGTTTTTGTGATTTTATTTTCAAAAAATGCAATTCTGTATTGCCCAACTTCTAAAATAAAAAAATTTACTTTATTAAAATGTCTAGCACAGATATCAAATTGTAATTTATTTATTTTTTTAAAAATGTGTTCTTGGATTGTTTGATCTAAATCATTAAAATAAATATCCCAATTATTATCAAAATTTATAGTCCATGTGCCCATAAAAATAGGAATAAATTAAAATATATAATAAAATGTAATTACAACTATTTTGGATAAATGAAAAAAATTACTTCTTTTTTAACAAATGCTCGTGCTTTTTCATAACTTCTTCATAAGTTATGTATTTCTGATTATTTGCTTTCATTTCTTTTTCTTTTTTCTTAAATGCAGCGATTAATTTTGGATCATTTATTTCTTTTATAGTATCTACTAGTTGATATTTATCATTCAATGTTAGAATGCTAATCTTTAAAGCATCAGTTTTGGATCTAGCAATACCTACTTCTACTGCTTTTTGTAATACTAATTCTGGAAACCCTTTAATTTCTACTGTTGTTCTCATGCATCAATTCACTATGTATTTAATGCACAGAAATATTTAAAAAATAATAGTTAAATGTTCCCTAAATAAACATTTTCTAAACCTTTGTCTTTTGCTATTTTTTCTGCAAGCTTTAAGGTTTCTATTTTGGTTGGAGTGATGTGTTTTAGACGATAATGTGGAAAAGATCTAGAAAAATGTAGAGGGATTTTTGGAGAAACAGAAACAATAAAGTCAACAACCTCTTCTATTTCTTCTTTTGAAGTATTATAATTTTCAATCAAAAGATTTGTTATCTCTATGTGAATGTTGTGGTTGTGTAGCTCTTTAATGTTTTCTTTAATGTGCTTTGTTTGTATGCCTGGAATTAAAGTATCATAAAATTTTTGTGCCCCTTTTAAATCAACATTAATGGCATCTAAATATGGAAGAATATCTTTTAAATACTCTTTTGAAAAATAAGCATTACTTACAAAGATATTTTTTATACCTAACTTCTTTGTTTTTTTCATAATATCTAATGCATAGTCTCCAAACACAGTTGGTTCTGTGTAAGTGTAAGAGATTGATGGACAATTATTTTCAAGAGCCATATTAATTATATCATCAGAAGTAAATTCCTTTAATTTAGATAAATCAATATTCTTGCTGTTTGAGATTGTGTGATTTTGACAAAATGCGCAATCAAAATTACAACCTGGTGTTCCAAAAGAAAGAGTTCTTGTTTTTGGTAAAAAATGATAAAGTGGCTTTTTTTCTATAGGATCAATATTAATAGAAATTGGCTTATTATAAACTAAAGAAAAAAGTTTTCCATCAATATTTTTTCTAACCTTACAAAAACCAGTTTCGTTTTCTCTAATAACACAAAAACGACAACATAGATTACACAAAACCTTATTATCATCAAGAGATTTAAAATATTTTGATAACATAAAAAAAAGAAAAAATAAGATTAATTAAAATCTTATCTTGGTCTTAGGAAGAAAAAATAACCTACTGCTCCAATAACAACTAAAATTCCACCAATTATTGTTACTACTCCGCCTGGGCTACTTGCAAAACCTGCAAAACCTGTTAAGCCACTTGGACTTGGAGTTTCAGCAATTGGAGTTTCTTCTAATTGAGTAGTTTCAATAGGGGTTTCAACAACAGGGGTTAATGTTTCTCCATTACCTGCATTTGTATTTTCTGGAACAGGTTGTGGTTGTTCAACTACTGGTTCTGAAACTACTGGAGTCTCTTGAACAGGAGCTTCTGCTGGTTCAACAACCTCGGTAACTGGAGTTGGTCTAATTCTTCTTCCACCGCCTCCACCTGTTGTTGCAGGAGCAATTACATTAACTGTTCTTGTAACTTCTATTGCGCCATTACCTGCTCTGTCTTTAACATTATATGTTATTGTATATGTTCCTACTGTTGTTGTATCTACTGGATTAACTGTTATTACAACGTCTGTGATATCTCCGTCTACATCGTCTGTGGCGGTTACACCTGCGTCTGTGTATGTTTCTCCTAAAGTTACATTAACTGTTGCATCGCCTAATAATGTTATTACTGGTGCAACTTCATCTACTGGTGGTACTGGTGGTTCTATCATTTTTGGAAAGACTCTTACAATTCTTGTAACTTCATCTGCTGCATTACCTGCAGCATCACTTACATTATAAGCAATTGTGTGAGGACCAATAACGGTTGTATCAACAGGTAACCCTGTAACCACTATACGCTCAGTTATATGTTTATCTATGTTATCTTCTGCTGTTGCGCCGGCATCAACATAAATTCCGCCTTCTTCTATATGAACAACTGCATCTCCTAGTAAAGTTATTACTGGTGCAATTTCATCTAATTCTATAGGTGGTAGCCCTTCAGATGGATCTGCAAAAATAGGAGATAACAATAGCATAAAAGAAACTATTATCGCGATTATATTTTTTGTGGTTTTCAAAATTTTTCACCATTTTTTATTTTTATTTTATCTTGGTCTTAAAAAGAAAAAATAACCTACTGCTCCAATAACAACTAAAATTCCACCAATTATTGTTACTACTCCGCCTGGGCTACTTGCAAAACCTGCAAAACCTGTTAAGCCACTTGGACTTGGAGTTTCAGCAATTGGAGTTTCTTCTAATTGAGTAGTTTCAATAGGGGTTTCAACAACAGGGGTTAATGTTTCTCCATTACCTGCATTTGTATTTTCTGGGACAGGTTGTGGTTGTTCAACTATTGGTGTTGGTATTGGGTTTGGAATTTCTGGTGCTTGTGTCTCTTGTGTTGTAATTGCAGGAGTTATTCTTGTTCCTCCGCCTGTTGAATAAATATTTATTGAATTATCTGCTTCTGTTAGATTTTCGGCTTCATCTTTTGCAATAACTTTAACTTCTTGATCTCCTAATGGTAATGTATCGTTAACTTCTACACTCCAGGTTTCCCCAGAAATTGTTGCTTTGTAGGTGTTGCTATTTATAACAACAGAAACATCTGTTGCATTCTTATCTTTTACTTTTCCTGTAATGACTGGGGTTCTATCTGTTGTAGATAAACTATCCATCTCAATTATAGGATTAGTTTTATCAATAATAATCTTTTGAGTTTTTAATATCGCATTTCCATAATTATCTTTCAAACGAACAGACAATAAATATTCTCCCTCTTCTAAAGGAAGAACTGGTGCCGTTCCAGAAACTGAATTACTTAAGTCAATTTCAAATTTACCATCATTAAATAACACATTATATTTTCTATAATTTAATTGGTTTGGTTTTGTTGATCTAAGCATTGCAATCATTGTTGTTTCAGCAATAGGATTAACCATTATTTTTCCATTTATTTTCTCTGGAGATGTATTTTTTACTAATCTTGTACCATTATCTAAATCAAAATAAACTTCTTTTGTACTTATCTTTAATTGAACAGTGACTTCATCAACATTTTGTGCAGAATCATAAGCTTTTACTAAAACCTTATATTCCCCATCTTTTAATTTATCTAAATTACAAGTAATATAATTATATCCATTTGCAATACTTGGGCTATATCTTACGACACAATCTTTTAGTTCCGAATATTCTGTGTCTTGTATTGAATACTTGACAATAATTATTTCATTTAATTTATCTATTATTGTTCCTGTAATATTTATATCTGAAACATTAGATAATATTGTTTCTTTATCTAATTCAAGTTCTGGAGCAATTAAATCTTTTTTTAAATCCCCCATATATTCTTTACTTACATTATCATAAGCATCAGAAACAGTTATCTTAAATCTAACAAATCCATCATCAAGGGAAGATAAATCTAATCCTTCTAATTTTTCAAAACTTAAAGTATTTACTGAGTCTTCAAATATTAATTTAATATTTTTATATTCTTTTGTTGTTTTTATTTTTAAAGAATAATTTTTATAATTTGATGCATTAATATTTGGTGCATCTACTTTTTGTATTTCAGGAAGAATTGTATCTTTAATAACATATTGAGAATAATCTGTAGAATTATTTGCTCTATCTACTACTTCTAAATTAATTTTTATTTTACCGTCATCAAAATCCGATAAATCAATAATTATTGAAATTGGACAACCGCTAGCTATCATTACTGGATTTGCAAGACATTCCTCAAAATGCCCTCTTAATTCTTCTGATTTTGTTATTGTTTTTGTTTTACCTGTTATTGTATAATTTAGAATTGAATCTTTTTCAATTTCTTCTAATTTAAAAAATATGGGGTAAGCTTCTTTATTATGATAATTAATTGCACCTAAAGACACTACGTCAAACTTTGGTCTTGTTGCATCAATTGATTTTAGAACAATCTCTTCGTTTTCTTTCTCTAAGATTTTTCCATCTTCTAATAATCCCTTTATATTTCCTAACTGTAATGGAATTTCTTGAGAACTGTCTCCTTCTTCTACCTTATAAGTAGCAACATATTCTTTAGAGTCTTCTGTTGTCCAAGTTAGTTCTTTAGAATTATACTCTTTTGGCTCAATTTCTGAAACGATTGCTGGTTCATTTAAAAGAACATAGAAAGAGATTGAATCGCCTATTCCTAAAAAACCTTTTTCTTTAGCATCTGAACCCACTTGCATTATATCTGGATCAGCAAAAACCCCAGATATTAATAAAACAAAAATAAATATTACACTTAAATTTTTAAAAACATTTTTCATTTATTTTTCACCTAGTTTATTATATAGTTGAAGACTTATTTGAATGATAAAAATAGTAAGTTTGTATGCAAGTAACTTAATATAAATTATTGGGCAGAAATGTTTATAAAGAGGAAAACTTTGGAAAATAAATACTAAATGTATATATACTAGTTTTTTAACAAATAACAAACATATTATATATTTTTTTAATAACTATCTTATTATGAAATACAATATTGACCTACACGTTCATTCTCCTTATGCTGCAGGAGTTTCTAAAAATATGTCTGTTCCTGAACTTTCAAAAGAGGCAAAATTAAAGGGATTAGATCTATTGGGTACAGGAGATATACTTCACCCTACTTGGTTTGAACATTGCAAGGATAACCTAAAAGAAGAAAATGGGTGTTTTCATTTTAAAGACGATTTAGGAGAATTAAAAACCTATTTTATACTTTCTACAGAAGTAGAAACAAAAGGACGAGTACATCATCTTCTTTTCTTTAAAGATTTTAAACAAGTATTAGAATTTAGAAAAGAACTTGAAAAATTCTCAAGCGATATGATGGTTTATGGTGGTGGAAGACCAAGATTGTCAATTGGCCCTGAAGAACTTCTTGTAATTTGTGTTAGACACAAAGTTATTATCGGACCAGCTCACGCCTTTACTCCTTATTTTGGAATATATGCTAACAATGATTCTTTAGAAAAAGCATACGGGGGCTTATGGAAAGAAATTAAATTTATTGAACTTGGGCTTTCTGCAGATTCTATTACTGCAAATCTAATACCTGAACTTAAAGAAATTAAATTTTTTTCATTTTCAGATGCACACTCTCCAAACAGCTATAGGATTGGAAGAGAACACGTGTGTGTTGAAATGGAAAAACCAAATTTTGACTCTTTAAAAAATCTTTTATATGATAAAGGCAAAAACTACATTATCTATAATGTAGGATATAATCCACAAGAAGGAAAATACAATAGAACAGCATGTAAAAACTGTAGAAAAATACACTCTCTTGCTGATGCAATTAAATTTAATTGGAAATGCTCTAAATGTAAGGGCCCTTTAAAGAAAGGAGTAGAAGATAGAATTAAAGAAATTGCAAAAATGCAAGGTAATGTTGAATTAAAACAAATAAGAGAAAGGCCAGAATATAAATATCTAATACCTCTAGCAGAAATCATACAAACAGAAATTGGGAAAAAAGGAATGTACGATAAACGTGTTTTAGAAAAATACACAAAAATGATTGCCAAATACACAGAAATAGAAATTATGTTAGAATTACCTGAAGAGAAATTAAATGAGATAGATGTCGATATTGCAAAATTAATAATGGCTTTTAGAAAAGGCCTTGTTGTTTTTAGACCTGGCGGGGCCGGGTACTACGGAGAACCATTTATCTGTTTTACTGAAGAAGAAAAACAAAAAAAAGAAGCAGAAATATTAAAAGAACAAGAAATTAAATACTTGCAAAAAACACTATTTTGATTTAGTTGCAAGCTTTGCAATCTTAGAAATAAGTTCTGCTCTTGTTCTATTATATGAATCAGCAACAATTTCGGCCTCTGTAAATTTAATAAAATTTAATTCACTTAGTGCTTTATTTTTTTGAGCAGAAATTGCATTTTCTACAAATTGATTAAAAGGATATAAAAATTGTTTTCTCTTGTTAATCAAAGGCTCAAGAATCTCGTTTATTTTTGATTCAGACATTTTTTCTGTAATTAAAATGTTCTTTGCAGATTCTATATCTGCTAATGATTTAGAAACAATATCTAACATTTTTTTATATTTTTCTTTAACTGTTGGTATGTCTTTTTTTAAACCCCTAATTGCATTTTCTATTGCAGCTCTATTTTGTGCAAGCACTACAGAGGTTTTAGAAATAACTTGTTTTTTTATAATTGGCTTTCTTACTGTTACTCTTTTTAGTTTTGGTTTTAATATCGGCATATTTTTCACATTAAAGATTATATAAAATAAAGTAAATAGAAATATTTAAAAAGAAAATAGAAAATTAATCAAATCTAATCTTTAATCCTTTTGGCTCTGCAAGAATACTTACTTTTTTGCCTTTCTTTATTTTATAATGGGTTACAATATCAGCAGGAAGAGTTATAGCAAGACTTTTGCCTGCCGCAATAACATTTCTTTTAAAAGTAAATTGCTCATGGAGTCTTTTATCTAAAGCAAACATTTGCTCGCTTGTACAAAACTGTTCTTTACATTTTTTACATTCATAGTAGGGCTCATCTTTAATTTTAATATTGCCGTCATCCAAAATAATATCTCTATATTTAATTACTGCCACTCCTCCGCAAAAATGGCATTTTATTTCGTTTTCCATAATCTTTCCTCTTCTTCACTTGATTCCCATAATGTCAAAATTAAAATATATTCTTTAGTTTCTTTCTTAATAATAGTTAAAAATATTGGTGGAATTTTAAAAATTGTTTTAATTTTATCTTCTTCTTTAATCTTTACTTTTTGTTTTTTAACTTCGAATTCTACATCTCCATAATTAATATTATATTTAGCTACGCGCTCTATAAATCTATCCTGTGCGTGAAGACTCCAAGTTACAATCATATATATCATTTGTAACAAAAGTATTAAATAAGCATCTTATTATAATCAGATTATAATAAAAAAAACAAAGAAAAAAAAATTATTTCTTTTCCTTAATTACTGCATGAGCTGCCGCAAGTCTTGCAATTGGAACTCTGTATGGAGAACAAGAAACATAGTCAAGACCAAGCTTGTGGCAAAAGATAACAGAATCTGGATCTCCTCCGTGTTCTCCACAAATTCCAAGCTTTAACTTTGGTTTTATCTTTCTTCCTTTCTCTATTGCTATTTGCATGACTTTACCAACACCTTCTTGATCAATTGTTGTAAAAGGATCTCTTGCATAAATTCCTAAATCAACATATTCTGGAAGAAACTTTCCGGCGTCATCTCTACTTAAGCCAAGAGTCATTTGCGTTAAATCATTAGTACCAAAAGAAAAGAAATCAGCTTCTGTTGCTATCTCATCAGCAGTTATTGCTGCTCTTGGAATCTCAATCATTGTTCCAAATTTGAAATCTAATTTTGCTTTTTTTTCTTTTAGAACGGCTTCAATTGTTTTGTAAACAATTTCTTTTTGTAAAGTTAGTTCCTTTGTTTTACCAACTAATGGAATCATTATTTCTGGGACAACTTTCAATCCATTCTTATTTACTTCAATTGCAGCTTCAATGATTGCTCTTGTTTGCATCTCTGTTATTTCTGGAAAAGTTATTCCAAGTCTACAACCACGATGCCCTAGCATTGGATTAAACTCAAACAAATCATCAATTTTTTTCTTAAGTTCAGCTACTGGAATTTTCATTTCTCTTGATAACTCTAAGATATCTTTTTCTTCTTTTGGCAAAAATTCGTGAAGAGGAGGATCAAGAAGTCTTATTGTTACTGGCTTATCTTTCATAGCTTTAAAAAGACCTATAAAATCTCCTCTTTGCATTGGAAGAAGCTTTGCTAAAGCTTTTTTCCTACCTTCTAAATCCCTTGAAAGAATCATCTCTCTTACTGCTTTAATTCTGTCGCCCTCAAAGAACATATGTTCTGTTCTACAAAGGCCTATTCCGTCTGCTCCAAACTTAATTGCAACTTCTGCATCTTTTGGAGTATCTGCATTTGTTCGTACTTTTAATCTTCTTATTGAATCTGCCCAACTCATTAAAGTTTTAAAACTTCCTGAAAGATCTGGATCAACAACATCTAATTGACCTAAGAAAACTTGGCCTGTAGAACCATCAAGAGTTATTGTGTCTTTTTCGGTGTAGGTTTTTCCTTTAATTATCATCTTTCTATCATACTCATCAACTAAGATATCAGAACAACCAGCAACGCAACATTTACCCATACCTCTAGCAACTACTGCTGCATGACTTGTCATTCCCCCTCTTGCGGTTAATATTCCTTGAGCTGAGTGCATTCCTTTAATGTCTTCTGGAGAAGTTTCAGTTCTAACAAGAATTACTTTTTTCCCTTCTTCAGCTCTATCGACTGCATCTTTTGCTGTAAAAACTATTGTTCCATAGACTGCACCTGGAGAGGCTGGAAGACCTTTAACAAGCACTTGCGCTTTTGTCTTTGCTTTTGGATCAATTGTTTTATGGAGTAATTGATTTAATGAATTAGGGTCAACTCTTAAAATTGCTTCATCTTTAGAAATTAATTTTTCAGAAACCATATCTACTGCAATTTGCACTGCTGCCTTTGCTGTTCTTTTACCAACTCTGACTTGAAGCATGTAAAGTTTTCCATCTTCAATTGTAAACTCCATGTCAAGCATATCTTTGTAGTGTTTTTCAAGTTTTTGGTAAATAGAAACAAATTCTGCATAGACTTTTGGCATTTTCTTTTGTAAGTCAGTTATTGGTAATGGAGTTCTAATACCTGCAACAACATCTTCGCCTTGAGCATTAAATAATAATTCTCCATATAATTTATTTTCACCAGTTGAAGGATTTCTTGAAAAACAAACACCTGTTCCTGAATTATCTCCTGTGTTACCAAAAACCATTGCTTGAACATTTACTGCTGTTCCTAAAAGGCCTGTAATGTTATTTAATTTTCTATAAACAATTGCTCTTTCATTATTCCAAGACTTAAACACTGCATTTATTGCACCATATAATTGTGTTTTTGGATCTTGTGGGAATTCTTTTTTTGTGTGTTTTTTAATTATTGCTTTGTATTCTATTATTATTTTTTTTAAATCATTTGCAGTTAAATCAGTATCAAACTTTACTTTTTTATTTAATTTTGCTTTATCTAAAACTTCTTCGAAATGTTTGTGAGGAACTTCTAGAACAACATCTCCATACATTTGTAAAAATCTTCTGTATGAATCATAAGCAAATCTTGGATTTTTGGTTTTGTTTGCTAATACTTCTACTGTTTTATCATTTAAACCTAGATTTAGAATTGTATCCATCATTCCAGGCATTGAAGATGCTGCACCAGACCTAACAGAAACTAAAAGAGGATTATTTAAATCTCCAAACTTTTTATTCATGCTTTTTTCTAAGATTATTAGATTTTCTCGCAATTGTTTTTCAAGACCCTCTGGCCATTTTTTATTATCAGAATAATATGCACAAGTTTCAGTTGTTATTGTAAAACCATCTGGAACAGGTAACCCTAATGTTTTCATCTCAGCTAGGTTAGCACCTTTCCCGCCAAGAAGATTTTTCATATCTTTGTTCCCTTCAGAAAACTTATAAATCCATTTTTTTTGTTTAGAAACTGATGTTTGTTTCTTAATTCTAGAAATTGCTTTTTTCAAAAATATTCACACTCCAAATAAAAAGTTTTGTTCTTTTGCTTTTAAGAACATTAATATAAAGATAGAAAAGAAATAAAAATAGATAATTTAATCCTCATCAAACATCTGGTTGATGGATTGCTTGAATTGTATGCAGTAAATTGCTTTTGCAAAGTAGTCACTTATTGGAACAATTGCAAGCCAAGGGTGAGTTTCTGAGAACTCTGGTTCACGAAAAACTGCATCAGTTACTATCACTTTTTCTAGGATATTTTCTTTGTAAAGTTCATCAATCCTTTCAATTGCTTTTCCATTTAATAGCCCTAGAGAACAAGCAAAATAAACTTTTTTTGCTCCTTTTTCTTTTAAAGTTTTTACTGCCGAAATTAGTGTTCCACCAGTATCTAGCATGTCGTCTACTAAAAGAACATCCTTGTTTTTTACATTGCCAATAAGTTCCATTGTCTCTACACAATTGGCTTTAGAATAATCTCTTTCCTTATAAATTGAAACAACCCCTACACCGAGTTTTGAAGCCATCTCTGTTGCTCTTTTCATTCCTCCAAAATCTGGAGAAGAAATCACAAGGTTATCTGTTGGAATGTTATCAACTACATATCTTCTTATTGCTCTTTTTGCATAAAGATTTTCTAGAATTGCTTTATCAAAAAAACCAGCTGTTGCTGGATTATGAATATCAAGAGTTAAAACCCTAGAGACCCCTACCATTTCTAACTCTTTTGCAATTATTCTTGCAGTTAAACATTCTCTTCCCCAAATCTTATCTTGACGAGCATATGGGTAAACTGGAATAATTACAGTTATTCTTCTTGCACTTGCAACTCTTGCGGCATCAATTAAAGTAATTAAGGCTCTGATATTATCATCAACAGACATTCCGTTTGTACTGTTAGAAACATCTTGAACAATAAAAACATTTGTGCCTCTTATTGATTCTAAAATATTTGATTTGATCTCAGAATTTGCAAACCTTGTTTCTTGAATTGGCGTTATTGATATTTTCTGATGATTATTAGTTTCTAAAAGATCATTAAGATATTTTAGAATGCTATTTGCGAAATGTTCTCCTGATTTACAAGAGAGAAGTCTTATATCGTGCATATTTTTCACTATCCTGTAATTACTACCTTTGGTTTTAAACTAAATGCTTTCTTACAAAGACCTGCACCAACTAAAGAATTGACAACTTCTTTTGATGGCTTGTAAGCATTTGGTTGTTCTTCTCTTAAGGTGTTTTCTGAATGACCTGATAAAAATATTTCTTTTTTTAAAAAATCATCTTTTAATTTTTGTGCAGAAACTTTTTCCTTTGCTGCTTTTCTTGAAAGTAATCTTCCACAACCGTGAGCAATTGTTGAAAGGGTTTCTTTTTCCACTCTTTTTTTTGGTAGAAGAACGTGAGTGGTATCAAGCATTGACCCTGGTAAAATTGCAGGGGCACCACTATCTAAAAATCTTGAATGCTCTGAAAGATCCTTTGGAAGTAAACATCTTACAGCCCCTTTTCTGTGAACTAAAAGTTGTGTCTTGTTGTGGGTTTCTAGAGTTGCATTGTTGTGGGTTAGATCATATAAAAGGTCAGTTTTTAAATCTCTGTGTCCAAGATTTAATGTTTTTTTTATAGTATCAGCAACTTTTGTTCTAATTACTGCTCTGTTAACAAAAGCATAATTACTTGCTGCACACATACTTGTGTAGTATTGTTGCCCTGCTTTAGAATGAAAATCAAAATAAGAAAATGGAATTTTGTGTTCGCAGTTTTCAATAAAATCTGTTGCTATCTGGTGCCCAAAACCGCGAGAACCAGAATGAATCATAATCATTAATTGCCCTTTTGAGATTTTGTGAGTTTTACAAAACTTTTTATCAGAAATATTATCCACATAAACTAAATCAATAAAATGATTTCCCTCTCCAAGAGTTCCAACTTGAACTTTTCCTCTTTTTATTGCCTCTTTAGAAATGTGTGAAAAAGACGCAGATCTGTGACTTCCAAGATGATCGGTATATAATTTATCATACTTGTCTGCATAACTATTCTTGTAAGCCCACTCTAAACCTTCATAACAAATATCTTGAAGATCATTATTTGTAATCTTTATTCCATTACTCGAAAGTCCAATTGGAAGTTTAGTTAATTCTTTTAAAAGTAAAGAATACTCTTTTGTAGAAAAATCAGAAACAAAAAGATTTGTTCTAACAAGTGATACTCCACAATTAATATCAAAGCCAACAGCTTCTGGGCTAATTATTGGAAGATTATCAATTTCTGTTGCAAAAGCCGAACCTATAGGAACACCATAACCGACGTGAAGATCAGGAAAACCAATAGCCTCTCCATAAAGGTTAGGAAGTTTAGAAATATTATTTAATTGCTCAATTGCTTTTTTATCCAGAGTAGAAAATATAGAAGAATTAGATATAATTTTTATTTTATTTTTTCTGTCTAAAAAAATGTTCTTGCCAGTTATATTTAACATCTTTAACAACTGTTTACTTTTGTAATAACTACAAAAAAAAATTAATTAGAGTATTTAGCTTTTAAGCTCAATACCTATTTGCAGATCTGCTGGAACATCTACTCTCATTATTCTTCTAAGAGTTTTATCGTCAGCCTTAACATCAATTATTCTTTTATGAATTCTTAATTGATATTTTTCATATGTTTCAGTTCCACCACCAGAAACTCCTCTTCTTAATGGTACAACTAATTTCTTTGTTTTTAATGGAATTACTCCAGAATGTTTTACTCCACTTTTAGAAGCAACATCTAGTATTTCCGCGCAGAAATCTGTAACTTTTTTGTAATCCGTTCCTGTAACAATTACTCTTGCTGTTTGCATAATTTTTCACTTTATTTAAATATTAAAGAGAGTTACTTAACTCTCTTTTTAATCTCTTGTATTACACCTGCTGCAACAGTCTTACCCATATCTCTGATAGCAAATCTACCAAGTTGTGGATAATCCTTGAATGTTTCACAAACAAGTGGTTGTGTTGGTTTTATTCTAACAATTGCAGCATCTCCTGTCTTTAAGAATTTTGGATTCTCTTCAACTGTTGGTGCAACTTTTCTTATAAGTTCAACAATTGAACAAGACATTTGTGCGGTGTGTATGTGGAATACTGGTGTGTATCCTGCTGTAATTGCTGTAGGGTGGTTTAACACAATTATTTGAGCTAAGAAAGATTCAGCAACTGTTGGTGGATCGTTCTCTGGTCCTACAACAGAACCTCTTTTAATTGCTCCTTTATCTATGTTTTTAACATTGAAACCGATGTTATCTCCTGGTAATGCTTCAGGTAATTGTTCGTGATGTGCTTCAACTGTTTTTACTTGTGTTGCAATTCCTTCAGGCATTATAATTACTTTATCATTTGGTCTTAAGATTCCTGTTTCAACTCTACCAACTGGAACCATACCAACACCTTTAATTGAATAAACGTCTTGGATTGGTAATCTTAATGGCTTACCGGTTAATACTTCTGGTGCCTTGAAATTATTCATTGCTTCGATTAAGCAAGGCCCTTTATACCATGGCATTTTCTCTGATGGTTTAATTATGTTTTCTCCATTCCATGCTGAAATTGGTATAACAACATATTGATCATCTTTAAATTTACCTTTAAAAAGTGCAGCTATGTCTGTTTTAATTTTATTGAAGCCCTCTTCAGTATAATTTACTTCGTCCATTTTATTTACTGCAACAATTATTTGCTTAATTCCCATAACTTGTGCAAGAAATGCGTGTTCTTTTGTTTGGGACATTATTCCATCTTTTGATGCAACAACTAAAACAGCACCATCTGATTGAGCTGTTCCTGTAATCATGTTTTTAACATAATCTTGGTGGCCAGGTGCATCAATTACTGTGAAACTATATTTATCTGTATCTAATTTCTTATAGTTTACATCGATTGTGATACCTCTGTCTCTTTCTTCTTTAGTTACATCCATAAGGTAAGCGAATGCAAAGGTTCCTTTTCCTTTTTCTTCAGCTATTGCTTGTAACTTTCTATAATCTTGTTCGCTTAAGTTTTTTGTGTCATACATTAAACGACCAACTGTAGTGGATTTACCGTGATCAATGTGGCCAATGAAAACAACATTAATCTTTGGTTTTGGTGATGCCATACATTATTCCTCCGTTATTTTTATAATTAACAAATTTGTAAACTGCTAATATTTTTTTGCTTAAATCAAATATTTAGCTATATAATATATAGAGGGTAAACCTTTATAAAGGGATTATCTATGTATTCTAATTAAAGAGATATAAAAAAGTTAAAAATCAAAATATATATAAATAAATTATAGCTATTATATATATAATAAAATAAAAACAAGAATAATAAATGAACATAACTTTTATTCAAATAATAATTATTACGGTAATAATAATTATCTTTGGTATAGCTATCACTTACATTAATTTGAAAAAACACATGCACGCCCCAGTAAATCAAGAACAAAATGCTTGGCAAAAGATAGAAGGTCTAAATGATAAAAAAAAAGAACTAATTAGACAGAAGGAAGAAGCCTCTTTTAAATATGGTGCAAAAAGTATTAGTGACGAAGTCTATTCTAATACCTTAAAATTTATTACCACTGAATTAAATAAAATAGATACAGAAATTAATCAAGAGATTTCAAAATTAACTAACCTTCAAAAAACACAAGACACTGGAAGCGACATAAGATTTCAAAACATAAAACTTAAAGGCGAACTTAATGAAACAAAACTAGAAAGAGATAATTTAAAACAAAGAGTTAAGGAATTAGAAGAATTTATAAAAAATTTATCTGGTTCTAAAAATATTTCTGTTTCTGCTAATGAATCCATAAAAAATAAATACTACGAATTAATATTGGACAAATATAAAGATGAAATTAATGAACAAGAAAGAAAAACAATATCTCAAATAAAAGAAACTGTTTCTCCTAATGATTTAACAATAAGGGGAATTATTTCAAAATATAAGCCAGTTGGTTATGATTATAATAAAGACTATATTGATACTTTAAAAAAAGCATATAATTTTATAAAAAGCGAAATAGACGTTATTAAAACAGATCTAAAGATAATGTATTGGATGGATGCAACAACTATATTTAAAAATAAATATTGCGACGATCAAGATGCTGCTGCTTTGTTTTGTTCTATAATGCAAGGGTTAAATGATTATGATGCACAAGTTTATGTTGTTTTATTAGAGAATGAAACAACGCACTCGTTTGTTAAAACAAAATATAAAAATAATTATTATATATTTGATCTTTCCCAGAAATGTCCTTTTGAACTATATGTTTATGCTGATGAAACAAAATTGATTGAAAATTATAAATATAATGGAAATAAAATAAAAAAAGTAATATACAGATTTAATCAAAATGTATATGTTGATACAGAAGACTGATTTTATGAAAGATATAGAAATTACCAGCACCGCACTTTATTACGTTGTTGAAAAAATTAAGCCAGAGATAATTGGAGGATATGTTAATAATGTTCAATTAATTGATAGCTCAGATTATCTTTTGAAATTAAAAATACACAAACAAAAAACTAAAGAAATAATTATTGGATCTAAATTTCCTTTTATTTCAGAACATTCTTTGCCTGTTAATTCGAGCCCAGATGGCTTAATAAAATTTTTAAAAAAGAAACTATACAATCAAAGAATTCAAGAATTTACACAAGATAAAAACAACAGGGTTATTTATCTAAAATTAGATGATTATTTTTTAATATTTGAATTGTTTAGTAATTCTAATATCATTCTTACAGATTTAGAATTTACAATTATTACTTCTAAACAAAAAGAAGAATGGAAAGATAGAATAATTAAAAAAAATGAAAAATATATATTTCCGCAAAATAAAGACATTAAAGAAAAAACAATAAAAGAACTTGAAGAAGAAACAAATGAATTTGATATTAAAAAAACAATTAGTTATCTTGTAAAAGAATATAATGTTTCTCCAATATATTTACAAACAGATAATAAGACCGACGCAATAAAATTAGCAAAAAAAATATACAATTATAAATTTCCTTTAATAGATATAGAAGAAACCGAAAATAAGAAAACAATAATTGTAAAACAAAATAAAAGCGAATTATCAAAAGAAGAATTTTTTAAGCAAATCAATGAGCACTATATTGAAAATATTAAGATCGATAATGTAAAAGAAGAAACAACAAAGACAAAAAAACAAAATTCAATTCTAGAAAGTCAACTACAAACAAAAAAAGAATATCAAGAAATTGCAGACAAGCTTCAAAAAGAAGGAGAAGCAATTTATTCTTATTTTCAAACAATTGAAAAAATAAATGAACAGATAAGAATTGCAAGAGATAAAAAGATTCCAGAAGACGAAATAATTAAAAAATTAAATGACTATTTTTCAAAAAACCAAAATAAATTGAAGATCACAAAAATAAATCTAAAAGATAAAACATATACTCTTGATATACAAGAATAAATTATTTTATCTAGGGGGGTTATTTATTAAGTGTGGATAACCTTCATTCACACTTGGACTAATCGCCCAAATGCTTGAAAAATCCCAGCCGGTAAAAGTATTTTGGGTTTTCATTTCTATTGTTGTTTTTCCTTCCCCATCTGCACTTGTTAATTGACCTGAAGTATTCACATCCCAAAAATCATTATTAAATATCTCGCCATAATCTAATCCTACAAATCCGCCGACATCAGTAACTCCATTAACGGCGCTCCAAGAATAACAATTTGATATGCCTTCACCAGTAGATAACGTTGTTGCCCCTACAAATCCGCCAGTTGCACTATTCAATCCCGTAACTGAACAATCAGCATAACTGTTATCAATTCCCCTTGCACCATCATTTGCGCCACTAAAACCGCCTACATAATTCCCTAAACCGTATACTGCCCCTTTTGCAAAACAATTAGAAATATATCCCTTTATAATATTTTGTCCAACTAATCCGCCCACCATTGATCCAGCACCATATCCTTCAACATTGCCTTCAAAAGAACTATAAAATATAGTTCCCCCAGAATTAACTCCAATTAATCCACCAGTATTTGCGTGTCCTCCCCCCAACCCTGTAGCTTTAACATATCCATTAGCATAAGAATTAGAAATTACGCCCAAATTCGCCCCTGCTAAGCTTCCGATTAAAGTTTTGCCATATATGTTTGTATCATTTAATCCAAGATATTTTATTCCTGAATTTATGTCTGCAAAACCAAATAATCCTATATAATCTGTTCCTGGCCTGTTAATATATAAATTATTAATTACGTGATTTTGGCCATCAAAAATTCCTTTAAACTTGGTTGTTAAATTCCCTATGGGAATCCACCCGTTAACATCTTTTCTAGAAAAACATTGTAAATCAATATCTTTTCCAAGAGAATAATTCCAATCAAGATGTAATCTTACTGCATTTAGATCTTCTGCAGTACAAATGATTATTGGATCAACTTCTGTTCCTGTTCCTCCAGATGTACAAACCATTCCTTGATCTTTTGTTTTGATGTCAATGTATGTGTTTTCTGCCGTGATAAGTTGTATTGTAAGATCTGGAGTTGTTGTACTATATTCATAAAGACATGGAAGTTCTAAAACATTTAAGCTTGGAGATAAGACTACTGATTCTTCTAAAGCAATTGGTTCTGTCATTTCTGGAATGTTAATTACTCTGTAATGTGTGATGTTTATATCTTCTGTTATTTGATTTGGCGGAGAATAAGTAAATTGAACTACTCCGTCTTGTGCAGATTTTGGATAAATGAAATTTGTTGTGTCTGATGCTTTTAAATTTCCAAAATTATTTGTCTTGTTTAAACTATTTGTGGAAAATTCTTTTCCCCAAGTTAGAATAATTGTTACAAGAATAACTGAAACAACAATCAAAAGAATCGTTGCAATAAGTGGCTCAAGTGCCTTTCGTTTTTTTACTGCATAAAACATAAGTAGATAGTATTACAAAATAAATATAAATAAAACTAATTTTTTAAAATCCAATTAAGAAATAGAAATATATAATCTAAAGAAAAGAAACTTAGTTAAAAGTTCCTTGATCTTTTGTTAAAAGTTGTCTTTCGTCTATTACGAAAACATCTGAAACTGCCACAACACATTTGTATGGTATTTCAATTAAATTACCTTGAACATCTAATTGTTTTACAACTTTTGATGCTGGATCTATTTCAACTAATAAAGCTTCGACTTCTCCTGAAACTTCGTTAACCATTAAGTCAACTAATCTTCCGATATTATCTCCTCTATTTGTGATTAATTTTTTTGTTGCAAGTTGTCTTGCTATTGCGTATTTGTACATATTTGATAACCTCTCAATTTATTATTTATTTATTTTAATCTTAAATTTAATTATATAGTTAGCCAATTAGTTTATATATGTTTCTGTTTGTATTTGGGCGCATCAAACGATAGAAAAGTATAAAAAACAAACTATATTATTACTTGCCCATCTTGAATAAAAAAGTGCTTTTTAGATATAACTGTTATTAATCTTCCATTTCTGCTCTTATAGCTTAAGGTCTTTTTGTCTTTATCTACTGACACAACCTCTCCAAGCCACACACCGTATTTAGACACAACTGGAAGACCAACTAATAATTCTGTAATATCTTTAGTAATATCAAATACATCAGTAATCCTATGTAATACAAATAAGAATAAAGTCGAAAATATAATTACATAAATAAAAGAAATAAATTCTATTTCTCCTAGCATAAACTGTAAAGAAAGATCTAAAATACCAGAAAATACAAATACAGCAATTAATGCAAATATTGCTTGACCTAACTTGTAAAGGGCCCTTAAATAAACCAAATCGATTATGTTACCAACAATATAGAAAGCAGCACATAACACTAAATATAATAATACGGCTCTTAAAACGAATACAACCCTTTGCCAAAATATAAAGCTAGAGTTTGCGATAAATAGATTAATCCCAGTAACTCCTGCAAATATTAAGAAAAATAAACTTGCAATATAGAATGGAAAACTTATTCTTGTAATTGAAAATCTAAAGAATATTGTTTTAATAAAATTAATTAATTTAACATCTAGATTAAATCCCCTCATTAAAAAATAAACTCCTAAAACCAAAGCCAATATCTGAAATGCAAGGGCCTTGAAAAAGAAAAATAATAATAAAACAACTGCAGGGATACCAAATATTATTCTTGAAAATGCTGGATCGTTTATTGCTTTCTTTACAGTATAAAACATACTTTCTATTGCTTTTGATTGTTTAACTATAACTAGCTCTTTTGAGATAATTGGACCAAAATTTTGCAATATTGGTATTACTTGATCATCTTCTGCGCCATCTGTAACAAAAACAAATGCGCTTGCTGGAAATTCTTCTAAAACGGATTTTAATTGCAAAGAAATGTTTTTATCTGCAAAAAATAAATTTTCTTTAGAGTGCCCAGTCAAACTTGCAATCTCAACAACATAGTCTTTTTTTAAATCAGCATATTTTTTTAATGCCGCAAAAATTGCATTTGCGTCTGATTCTTCTGGATCTTTTAAAATCAAATCATTTGCTAATTTTAAATTATTATCATAACCTACTATTGGCCCAGAAATTCCTAACAATTTACCGATATCATTATCTCTATCAACTGTAAGAATAAGTAATCTTTCTTGATTAGTGTGTTTTTCTACTAAAACATCTTCATCTGGTTTTTTCTTCAAAATAACAACACCATTATAAATTGTTTTATATATTTATTATTTATTAATTATAATTAATTAATGTTAGTTTGTAATAATATATATAAATAGTAATATACAAAAGTATTTATAATAATATCTTAAAAGAAAGAAAAAAAATGA
This sequence comes from archaeon, assembly GCA_035390665.1. GTDB lineage: Archaea > Iainarchaeota > Iainarchaeia > Iainarchaeales > CSSED10-239 > JAKQTP01. The sequence goes on from DAOOUC010000001.1 coordinate 49,757, forward strand.
ACGAGCAGAAAACCAAAAATATTTTCTTTACAATGATTGTTTTTATTTTATTTGGGATAATTACCTTATTCTTAATTGCAAATGAAACACTTAAGCAAATAATCTTAATTATACTAATTATTGCTGCACTTATTTATTTATTGTTTATTTCAGAAACTATTTTACAACTTAAAGACTACGAAAGAGCGGTGATTTTTAGATTTGGAAAAGTAAATAGAGTCGGCGGTCCAGGTTGGACTATTGTTTTACCATTTATTGAAAAGCCAACACACGTTACATTAAGAACACAAGTAATTGATGTTCCAACACAACAAATTATAACAAAAGATAATATAAGAGTAACAATTGATGCAATACTTTTCATATCTGTAGATTCTGCAAAAGAAAGTGTAATTAATTCTGTTGTTAAAGTTGAAGATTATAAAAAAGCGGCTACTTTCTATGTAATTGCAATGCTTAGAGATATCTTGGGTGAATTTGATTTAATAGATGTAATATCTAGCACCGAAAGCATAAACAAAAGACTTACAGAAGCACTTAAAGGAGTAGCAAAAGAATGGGGAATAAAAATAAACTCTGTTGAAATAAGCGATATTCAAATACCTGATGAAATTGTTGAATCAATGCACAAACAAAAGGCAGCAGTTCAGAAGAAACTTGCAATATTTGAAGAAGCAGAATCTGAAAGAGCAAAAATTAATGCAATTAGAGAAGCAACAGAATCTTTATCTGATAAAACAATATTATACTATTATATTAAAGCACTAGAGAAAGTTGGAGAAGGACAATCTTCAAAGATTATTTTTCCAATGGAACTTACTAATCTTTTAGGGTCAATTTCTGATAAAATAAATTCAGGGAAAACCCCTAAAATTACTAGAACAGAAAAAGAAAAACTTACAGAATATCTTCCTTTAATTCAAAACTATCTTGAAAATACAAAAAGAAAAAAATAATTATTTGAATTTTTTTATAAAATTTTTTTCAAATAATTCTAATTTTTTAAAATTAGATTCTAATTTTTCATTTGATATATCTATTAACAATTTTAAATAATCATCAGGAACTAATTGCTTATTATCAATCTTTACTAATGTAGAAATATATACTGTATTAGTTACCTCGCAAGTAAACCGGCCATCTTTTGCACTAATTATCCCTGCTTTTTTTAACCCGTGGTCTCTGCAAAAATCAAGTATTTCTTTTGCCTTATCGTAATCTTTTGTTGCGAAATGAAAAATAAATGGTTCTACCTTTAACCAAAGATATCCGTCTTTAAAATTATCAATATCTTTTTTTATCTCATCATAAGTTACTAATCTGTGATATCTATTTTCAAATTCTGAAAATTTCTTGTTTTCGTCTTTATCTCCGTGTAGTAATAAAAGACGACCAGAACAACTGCTTGATGTGTAGATGTCTGGAATCTTAACAACATCTAATAAAAATGGAATAACTGGAGAATCTACTAATCCTTTATCCATTGCATCTTTTAATGTTTGTGTGTGGTGCTTCTTTAACATCTTAAATCTAGCGTCAGTTATGTCTTGAGTCATTATAATCACATTAATTAGGTTTATAAACAATTTAGTATATATTATATATAACAAAAATAATATATATTAGTAAGAAAAAGTGATATTTATGTACAAAAAATTAATGATTTTTATATTCGGTTTATTTATTATACCTCAAATCTTTTCATTGCAAATGCTTGAACCAGTAATGGTTGATTTAGAGTATAACGATTCTGTAGAAATCGGGGTTGTTGCACCCGGAGAATATTTTTTACTTAGTTTTTTCTTAGATGAACCAAATCAATACGATACAATTGCAACAGACGGATTTGGAGCAAACTATATCTCTTTTGAAAACACACAAACAACAGGAGAAAGTATCTATACGGTTGCAAGAATAAATGATAATGCCTCCGGAGAAAAGCAAATTAAAATTATTTTAAAAAATAAAACAACAGGAAATACAGTAGAGATATATTTAAAGGCAAGAATCGAAAGTAATGTTATATCTACTTTTGTTCTGCCATATGATAAGAATAGTAAATTCGGAGAAACAAAAGATATTAAAATAAAAATAATAAACAAATCTATTACAACTAAAAAAATTACAATCTCTTCTAATCTTCCAGCAACGTGGTTTGAATCAAAAAATAAATTAAATAAAGAGAAGGTTGTTTATTTGCAACCTGCTGGAACAACAGAAGTAACTTATTCTTTTATTCCAAAAAATATCGGGGAGAAAGAAATTGAATTGTATATCTATACTGACTTTGATGAAACACAAGTTAATAACTTTACTCCAAACTTTTTGAAGAAAATAATATATGAAAGAAATGAAGAAAAAGTAAACATCTACGTATTAAAGAATCTTAGTGCATTGTATGGATCAAACTTATATAATTTTCCAACATTTGGATTAAATTCAATTCCAGTATATTTCTTCAATAATGTTGTTAGAATAATTACAAGTTAAATTCTATGAACACGAAATATAAAACTGAAATTATTAAGTTCTTCACGGATTGTATAAATAAGAAAATCACAAAACAACAATTTGAAAATAAAAAAGTTGAATTTTCTAAAAAATACAAACTTAAAAAACTTATATTAACTTCAGATGTTTTTATGGCTCTGGGTATTACTAACCCTCCTGAATTTCTAATTACTAAACCGACTAGGACTCTTTCAGGGGTCACTATTGTTGCAATTATGACTAGGCCAGGAGATTGTCCGGGTAAATGCATCTATTGCCCTAATTGGAGTAATGCGCCCAGAAGCTATACCGGATTTGAACCTGCTGCTCTTAGGGCTAAAAGAAATAATTTTGATCCTAAAAAACAAATAAGCGACAGATTAAAGCAATTAAAAAATACTGGGCACCCCATTAACAAAATTGAACTTATTGTTATGGGCGGGACATTTCCTGCAACTGATGTGAAATATCAAGATGATTTTGTTAAAGGCATCTATCAAGAAATTACAGATTCTAAAGAAAAAGACCTTATTAAACTTAAAAAAAAAGCAATGACTTCCAAAAACAGAATAATCGGAATAACTTTTGAGACGCGCCCAGATTTTTGTGACAAAGAAACAATAAAAAGACTACTTGATTTTGGGGGTACACGTGTTGAATTGGGGGCACAAATAATAAATGAAGATGTGCTGCTTAAAATTAACAGAGGACACGGGGTTGATGCAATTATTAATGCAACTCAAGATTTAAAAGATGCGGGATTTAAGGTTTTATATCACGTAATGCTTAATTTGCCTGGAAGTAATTACGAGAAAGACTTAGAATCATTGAAAGAAATATTTACTAATCCTAAATTTAAACCAGATATGATTAAGATATATCCTTGTCTTGTCACTAGTGGAACAAAATTAGAAAAAATGTATTATGATAAGAAATATGAACACTATGGCTTGGATAAAACAGTTAAGTTAATTGCAGATATAAAAGAAATGGTGCCGCCATGGGTAAGAATAATGAGAATACAAAGAGATATTCCTGCAGATAAAATAATTGCAGGAATTAAAAAAAGCAACCTGAGACAACTTGTAGAAGAAGAACTAAAAAGAAGAGGAACAAGATGTAATTGTATAAGGTGCCTAGAACCGAAAAGCCAATTAAAATCTATAGCAAATTATAAAATAGAAGTTACAGAATATGATGCCCAAAAAAGCAAAGAATATTTTATTTCTGCAAAAAAAGGTAATTATCTTCTTGGTTTTATTAGATTAAGATTTCCATTTAATACATTTATTAAACAAATAGATAAGAAAACAAGCATTATTAGAGAACTTCATGTTTATGGGCAAACAACTAATTTTGATGACCAAAACATACAACACAGAGGGATTGGAAAGAAATTACTTAAGAAAGCAGAAGAAATTTCTTTGAAAAACAAATATACTAGGGTCGCAGTTATTAGTGGTGTAGGCGTAAGAGAATATTACAAGAAACAAGGTTATAAATTGATTGAACCATATATGATTAAGGAGCTAAAAAATGAGCGAAAATAAAGACTTATTACTGAAAATGCTTGCTGATGAACCTAAATTATATAATATAATTAATTCTAAAGAACATTTATTAGTTTTGGAAATACTTGAAAAAGACAATAAAAACTTTCAATTTATAAAAAATGTGCTAGAGAAAGATATATATATTAAGAAAGATATAATAATATATAATATATTAGATAGTTTAATTGACAACGACCTAATAAAAAAAATAAAAGTAAACGAAAGTGACATTTATTTTCTTACAGAAAAAGGAAAGAGTTTCTTGAAACTCTTTAAACAAACTAAACAAGAATTTAGTTTGATGTGATTAAAAAGGTGGAATAATGAAGGCATTTTTAGGAATATTAAGCACAGGAAAAGGCACTTGGGGGCAGGTTGCTCACATTATAGATAATGTTGAGTATGATAAAGTGTATCTTATTTCAAATGAATGGGCCCAAGATAAATTTAATTGTACTAAACCAATAAATTGGATTATAATAGACCCAAGAAAGGGATTAAGTGAAATTATGGCAGATTTAGAAAAACAAATACCGACAGATGCAAAAGAAATTGATCTTAATATACATTCTGGTAGTGGTAAAGAACACAGTGCTGTTTTAGCATTACTTTTACAGAAGAAAGTTAAATTTAATATTATTACAATAAATGCACAAGGAATTGTAAAATATTAATTTTTACATTCTTTTTTCTTATTTTTACAAAAAAATGAACAATGCATCTTTATATTTCTAAAAATCTAGAAATATTTGATGAAAAAAATAATAATCTTCTTACTTATATTAAGTATAGTTCTACTTAGTGGTTGTTTAGATGTTATATCAACAAGACAGAAACAACTTTGTAAATCAGCTACACACGAATCTAATACTTCTATTTTTGAATGCACAAAAACAAGCGAGTGCTTCAAGAAAGTTAATTCTGCTGGATTAAATGTTTCTGATAAATTAGATTTGAATCTTAAAAATCAATTTTTAATATATAAAAATAATATATCTTCGGCTATATTTTACTTTAATTCAGCACATAAAAATATTCAAAAAATAAATGATTTCTGTTCTGGAGAGAAAGATGTAGAAATAATTAAGAATATGAATGAATTGTTCTTTAATATTTCAAAAATTTTTGAATATCAAGACAAATCCTGGCAGAAGAGCATTGAAATTTTAAAAGATTATGCAATATTTCTTAAAGAAAATGGGGTAGAAGAGATACCTGAAGAAAAGATATATGATTCTTATGTGATTATTAACCAAAATATTAACGAATTAAGATCTGAAGAAAATTTAACCTCAAATTATGTTTCTTTACTCAAAATAGAATCTAAGAATGCAAATGAACTTGCAAAAAAATTTGGATTTAATCAAAGCTATATGACCGAATATGGATATGTCGATCTTTATGCTTATTATTCAGAATATATTGAAAATCCTAAAAAAGAAATAAAATTGCCTTTAATTTCTAAATCAAGTAATTATGTTTTTGCAAGATTGTCTACTATTGAGAATTTTATTAAAATAAATACTAATCTTTCCGGAGCAGACAACTATAATTTATATATTTTATTTGATAAAGAGTTTGGGGCACAGGACTCTTTATTTACTATGTTTATAGAACTAAATAACGAAATTAGTGAAAATCTAGATCAAATATTTATCACCATTAACGATTATGAAAAAAATATACTGGAAAATATAGATTATCTAGATGAAGAACACAGACTTGAATTTCAAAGATTAAATTATATGTATAGTCACGATAATATCGGATTCGGAAATTATCTTGCACAATTAAAAATAATAGAATCTATAATTTTAGAAAATAAAAATATCGAAGAAGAAACTAATCTAGAAATTGCAAATAAAATTTCTGCGTGTGATGAGATTGCTAAAGAAGCTAAATCTTACAATAATAATTATTTTAAAAAACTATTAACTGATTATTATGCAGAAGAAAATTTGTTACGCAAAGAAGAACACTGTAATAAACTAAAGAACAGTTTAGATCAAAAGGATTGCTTTTTTATTTATACTTCGGCCGTAGAAATTGGATTAATAGAAAACGTGTCCGATCTAAACGATTTTGAATGCAAAGATATAATTAATCAACTTAATTACGAATTAGAAGATGATGATCGAATTTTGCTTTTCAGAAAAATAATACTAGAATCTAAAAATCTATTAGCTGAATTAAAAAAATTAGAATTAGATTTATTTGAAGAATTGGCGATGATAGAATTAAACGAGAAAACAAATGATTACTATAACAAAAGCAATATCGAATTAATCTTAGATATAGATAAAACACTAGCTGATGCTTTAGAAAGTAATAAAAAAATAAAAGAGTTATTAGAAACGACAGTAATTAAAGATATAACTAAGAATGCAATATTAGAGTATAACTCCAATGAAATTTTTTTAAAAATTAATAACAAAACTAACAAAACCCTGGATATTTGTGTGGAATTAAATATTAACGACATTGTATCTTTGACAGACGACCTTCAATTTTCTGGTGGGCTGGCTTGTATTGAAAAATTATATTCTGGAATAAATTATTTTAAAGTAAAATATGAAAATCAGAGAACAATAAAAACCATTCTTTTAGAATTAGATTTAGAGTGGGGGTTGTATGAAACAACCATAGAAAATAAGGTGCTTAATTTACCTGACACATTATTTCTTGGACAAATTTTGATATTAGACCCCGTTAAATATGAATTAGATGAAAACCTATGTGTGCATTATCTTACAGAATCTAAAAATAAAATATTATATACCAAAAAAACATTGTCTAAAACACAAATAAACATAACCACGAACAAAAATTCAAACGATTATTTACTAACAGACATTTTTAGATTAAAAAATATGACCTCTGAAAAGATTTGTAATAAAATTATTTTGATAAAAGATTGCTTTGATTGTATAACTTTATTAAAAGAAAATGGCCTTATAAAACCAACAAGAATAGAAAATGGGCACTTAAAAAATGAAACTTGTTTTGAACCCTATGAAGAAAAATTATTTGAATTAAATAAAATAATAAGTACCGGTTCGATTATTGAAGACATAGATGACACTAGGTGGAAATTAAATTCGCTTTTAAATTGCGAATTTGAAGAAATAAGACAAGAAGGTAAGCAAAAACAACAAATTTTAGAAAAAATAAATGTTGATGATTTAACCGTTGATGCCATTACTGATTTCTATAAATTAAAAATAGAAATAGATAAATTGCATCAAGATTATTTGTTATTAGTTTCTAAATTAGAAAATGTGAATTTAATATTGTCTAAATTAATTTTGTTAAATTTAAATTCTGAAGAAAAGAAAATATTTGAAGAAATAGAAAACAAGAAATTTACAGACATTGAACAAGCATTTAAGAACGCGACAAATCTTTATTCTGATGTTTTAAATCGTATAGATTCTGAAGAAGGCATATATAATTCAGATTTTAAAAATAAAATAAATAAATTAATTGAAGATGGGCGAATCGCGGGCGTTATAGACGAATCAGAAATTAATAAATTAAATTCGTTGTCATTTAGAGAATCAGAAATTAATGAATTTAAAGTATTAGAAGAAAGAATAAATAATAAAATTCAAGAAAAAGCAAAAAATGTTAATGAAATAATAGGAAATCTAAAGGGCCTAGACATTAAAGAAATAAACAAAACTATAGAAGAGATAGAATATCTTTATTCTAATATAGACTTAAAAGAACTTTACAATGTAAAATATTACCCGCCAGTAACATTATTAGACACTGAAAGACTAAAGAAAAAGAAAGATTATCTTCAAACAATTAGTTTTATGCAAAGCGCTTCTAAATTTGAAACAAATTACAATGAAGAGGATTATCTTGCTTCCATTAAAAACCTAGATGCCTCTGCTCTTGAAAGACTTATCGATATAAATAAGGAATATCAATTGTTAAAATCTGGATTAACCCAAATAAAAAAAGATGCAAATACTGAAATTGTTTCATTAACTAAATATAATAAAACCAAAGATACTGGTATTAAACAAACTATATTAGATATTAGATCAGAATTTGATAAGGGAAACTATCTTTATTCAATTTATTTAATTAGAATTTTAAATCAGCCCGTAATTATGCCAAAAAAAACAAACTATCAAGTTTTTGTGCTTTTGGGGCTTGTTTCTGTAATTTCTGTTGGATTTTTAAAATTTAACAAAAAAAAGAAAAAACTTAATTCTGAAGAAAAGAAACAAAGAATATTGAGGCAATATTGATTCTATTCTAACCAATAAGATATTTAAATAATTACTATATATTATATATATACTTAAATATGTGAATGCTATGATTAAAAAAATAATTACTTTATTATTGGTTTTATGCTCTTTAAATATTGTTTCAGCTAGTGTGTTGGATCAAAGAGATTTTATAGACTCTGGAGATTTTAGTATTGAAAGAGGCAATACATTATGTAAGACTTACGAATTTGATAAATTAAACTATACGGATAACTCCGAAATAATATTTAATTTAATCATAGAAAATTACATTTCTACAAAAGCAGATTTAGATATTAATGTTTCTTTAAACGGAGATTTAATTAAAACAATTATTGGCCAAGATTTATTAGAAGAAAATATAATATATATTAATGAACCAATGATTGAAAAAAATAAATTAAATGTGTGCGTAAAAAATAATGCATTACCTAAAATCACAATATCCAAGAAAAGCACAATTGGCACTTATCTTTTAGGGAATATCAGAGAGGGTGTTGATTTCTATCAAAAAGTTTTAACTAATGAAACCTATAGCAGTTCTCTTATTCCTATAGAAGTTTATGTTTATAATAGTGGCCAAGATTCTTTAAATATTAATCTTAATTATGCTAGTGAGACTTTTTTGAAAAATTCAAATCTAGAAACTGTGTCTGGACAAACAAATTATTATGGAAAAATTGATGCAGGACAAACAATAACAATAAAGTATTATTTAAAAACAAATAAAAATTTAGAATTTTCAACACCAAGGGCTGAATTAAAATATATAGATGATTTTGGAACAGAAAATACACTTTATGCTAAACAAGAAATAATAAATGTTACAGAAAATCAAAATAAAATTGAAGTTTATGTTGATTTGGAAAAAAATGCACTTGTTAATGAATCAAAAACAGGCAAAATTATTTTAAAAAATATATCTCAAACAGATATTAAAAATGTAACAATAGAGACTAATTTCGATGGAAAAATTATTGTATCCCAAAGACAAATTCCGGTTTTAAGAAAATTCGAAGTTACTGAGATTCCTTTTGAAATAACAACAGATGAAATTAGAGAATATACCTTTACTGCCACCGTTTATTATAATCTAGGAGAAAAAGAAAACGGAGTTAATTCTCAAACCATTATAATCAATGCAGCAAATAAAAAAGACTATGTTAAAGAAACCATTGGTGTTTTTTTAATAATTGCAATTGCAATATACATTTGGCTTGTAAGATTGTAATTATACAATCCTTTTAAACATTTTTTCTAATTCTTTTTTATTATATATTAACATTGTTGGTCTACCGTGCGCACAAATTGCTTTGTCTTTGCATTCTTCTAATTGTTTAATTAGATTAATCATTTGAGAAATAGATAGCGGGTCGTTTGCTTTAATTGATTCTTTACAAGACTTTAACTTTAAAATTTTATCTTTTATTTTATCTAATTTTTCTTTAGGATTCTCTTCTATATCTTTTATAATCTCATAAAAGAAATCTATTGTAAAGTATCTTTCTAAGAATTCAGGTATTGTAATTAAGTAAATTTTCTCATTATCTTCTTGAATAATAAACCCCAGATTCTTGAAAAGAGGTTGATTATTTAAAATAAATTCTTTAGTTTCTAAATCCAGATTTATAAGCTCTGTTGGCGCAATTAAATTTTGAACTTTTACATAATCAGAAAAATACTCTCTGTTTTTTTCTAAATTAATTCTTTCTTCTGCTGCGTGTTGATCTATAAGCATCATGCCTTCGTCTATTTCACAAACAATAAATGTGTTTAAGATTTGCCCTAAAATGGATTTTATTTTTTGATTATTTAATATAAGTTCTTTCTGTGGCAAAACAGATATAATTGGCTTATATCTAAAATCCTCTATTTTATCTTGCAATTGTGCTGGAGAATTATTTTCAAAATAATAAGATTGCTGATTATTAACGGTCTCGGAATTTTCTAAAAAAGAGGAAATTGTGGTTGTGCTTTTTAACTCTGGAATTTCTTGATTTGAAAAAATTTTATTTAATTCTTCTTTTAATTGACTAATGAAAACAAATTCGTTTTGAATTCTTATTGTTCTTTTTTTCGGGTGCACATTAATATCTAACGATTTAGAATCCAAATCAAAGAAAAGAACAAAAAATGGTTTTTGCTGAATCATCAAATAATCTTTATATGCCTCGGCGATTTGCTTGTTTATTTGTGGACTAAAAACAGGTCTTTTATTTATATATAAAAAATTATTTGGAAAATAAAAATAATTAGTTGGTTTACATAGAATACCTGATAATTTAAATATTTTATTTTCTATATTTAGTGTGATTGTTTTAGAGACTATGTCTTTACCAAAAACTTGAATATACCTGCCAACGCTTGTTGTTCTTGGAAAAATTTCATTTTTCTTTTCAGAAATAAATTGAAATTTAATGTCTGGATTTAATAATACAAATTCCAAAAAAGTATTGTAGATTTTTGAAAATTCAGTAAAAAGAGATCTTAAGAATTTCTTTCTTACCGGGATATTATAAAATAAATCTTTAACTATTATTGTTGTGCCTCTAGAAAAAGGTATTTCTTTTATTGAATTATTTTCTAAAATATACCCTATTCCATCTTCATTATCAGAACTTTGTATTTTTAATTTACTTACTGTGTTAATACTTGATAATGCTTCTCCTCTAAATCCAAAAGTTTCTATTGAATAAAGATCATCTATTTTTTCTAATTTGCTTGTCGCATGTCTTTCTATTGTTAATGGTAAATCTTCTTTAGATATGCCTGTTCCATCATCCTTTATTTCAATTAAATCTATTCCTGAATTCTTTATTGATAAAGTTATTGATTTTGCTTTTGCATCAATTGCATTTTCAATTAATTCTTTGATTATGTCTGCAGGACACTCTATTACTTCTCCTGCACTAATTAAATTAATTGTTTCTTTTTCTAGTTTTTTTATCATAATTTATCAATCATCTTTTTGATTCAAGCTAGATTTTATTATTTTACCAGGGGTTTTAAGAAAAGAGTCATTTTCTAAATCCCTTTGAATTACCTGTGCTTTTTCTATTATTTCTTTGTTGATCCCTGCAAGCCTTGCAACCTGTAAACCGTAACTTTTGTTTATTCCGCCCTTTTGAAGCTTATGATAGAAATGAAGAGAATCTCCTTCTTCTTTTGCAGTTACATGGAAATTATTTATTCCTGCATATATCTCTTCCATTTTGTTTAATATGTGATAGTGTGTTGCAACAAGAGATTTACATTGTGTTTTGTTATTTAGATAATCTACTATTGACCAGGCTATACTTATACCATCAAAAGTACTTGTTCCTCTTCCAACTTCATCTAAAATTACAAGGCTGTTTTTTGTTGCATTATTAATAATATAAGCAACTTCTGACATCTCTACTAAAAACGTACTTTGCCCTCTTGAAATATCGTCTGATGCTCCGATTCGTGTAAATATGCCGTCTATTTTTCCGATTTTGGCAAAAGACGCCGGTATAAAAGAACCAGTGTGTCCAAGAATTAGTGCAATACACACACTTCGCATATAACTACTTTTGCCAGCCATATTTGGACCAGTAATAATCATTGTTCTATTATTAGAATCTAATACACAATCATTTGGTATAAATGAAGTTTGTTGCTCAATTAAAGGGTGCCTTAAATCTTTTAAGATTAATTCGTCAGTATGTGTGTGTTCTGGAGAGATATAATCGTATTGATTACCAATAAATGCAAAAGAAAAATATTCGTCTAAAGAGCCAAGTAATGTTGCTGTCTTTTTAATCTCTTCTTGATGAATTATTATTTGCTTACAAACGTCTGTAAAAATATTAAATTCTAATTCTTCTCTTCTTTCTTTTGCGTGTAACACCATAGATTCTTTTTCACTTAATTCTTTGGTGGTGTATCTTTCACAATTAACTAAAGTTTGCTTTCTGTCAAGATAGTCAGGAATATTTGTTGTTTGAGCTTTTGGTATTTCTATGTAATATCCAAAAATTTTATTAAATTTTAACTTTATAGATTTAATATTTGTCTTTTGTTTTAATTCTGCTTCATATTCTAATAGCCAGGAATTTGTTGTTTTATTAATATTAACTAAATCAAAAAGCTCTTTAGAAAAACTTGGTTCAATAAAGCCCCCTTCTCTTACACTTATTGGCGGCTCATTAATAATTGCAGAATCAATTAATTCTACAACTGCATTTAAATTAGATAGGTTGTTTCTTATTTCTTGTAATTTAATTGATTCGGTTTCTTTTAATATTACTCTTAGGTTTGGAAGAACTTCCAGACTTTGTTTTAAAGCAATTAAATCTCTTGGATTTGCATTTCCAAATCCTATTTTACTTATGATCTTGTCTAAATCACCAATATAAGATAATTGCTGCTTTAATTCCTCAATAATAAACACATTTTCTTTAATTGCTTTTACTGCTTCATTAATTTTTATTATTTCTTCTTTGTTTGTTAATGGGTGCAATAAATCAAAATACAATTTTCTATAGCCCATTGCCGTTCTTGTTTCGTTAATTAAATCAAATAAACTATTTTTTTGTTGTTTATCTCTTATATTAGAAACAAGTTCTAAATTATTTACGGTCTTATTATCTAATCTTATAAATTTGTTAAGATTGTATTGTTTTATTTCAGAAATATATTTAAGATCAGAAAATTGCGTATCTTTAAGATATTTTAATGCATTATAAGAAGAAAGAATTATTTCATTTTTGTCTACTAATCCAAAAGCAGCTAAAGATTTAGTATTGAAATGCTCTAATAATTTATTTGCGGATTGTGCAACATCTTGATTATCGGTGTAATTTATAATTACGTTTGGAATTGTTCTTTTAATATTTTCAATTATACTAAAATCATTTAAAATATTTTTAGATAAAATAATTTCTTTTGGTTTTATTAAAAGAAGCTCATTTAATATTTCGTTAAAATTATCAAAAGAATTAATTTTGAATTCTCCTGTTGTTATATCTACTAGAGAAAAACCAAATAATTCTTTTAATTTAACAATAGAACAAAGATAATTATTTTCATAACTGTCTGTAAATAGTGTGCTTGGTGTGATTATTCTTGTTACTGCTCTTTTTACTAATCCTTTTGCAAGCTTTGGATCTTCTATTTGTTCGCAGATAATTACTTTCTTCCCGTATTTTATTAATTTTGTAATATATGGATCAATAGAATGATATGGAATTCCTGCAAGCGGTGCTTCTGTTTCTCCTTTGCCTCTTTTTGTTAAAGTAATGTTTAATAATTGAGAAGCAATTTTAGCATCATCGTAGAACATCTCATAGAAATCCCCTGCTCTAAATAATAATATTCCATCTGGGTATTCTTTTTTAGTTTCCAGATATTGTTTCATCATTGGGGTTAGATTTTGTTTTTCCATCTGCTTTTCTCTTTGTTTAAAAAAAGTTATGAGATCGGTGGGATTTGGACCCACGACACATAGGTCTTCAGCCTATTGCTCTCCCAGGCTGAGCTACGATCTCATTAGAGAAATTTGAGCCCGATGGGATTTGAACCCACGACACCAAGATTAAGAGTCTTGTGCTCTACCAAGCTGAGCTACGAGCCCAAACTACATTATTCTGAACCTGGAGGGATTTGAACCCTCGACACCGGGATTAAAAGTCCCGTGCTCTACCAAGCTGAGCTACAGATCCATAATATTTTCTTTGGTCGAATAACAATAGCTTATTTAATTAAATAGGATAATATAATATTTATGACTCAAAATGTTTATAAACTTACTATCTTAAGATTAGATCACCGTCCTTTTAGAGATAAACGAATAACCACACATTGTGCTTTAGTTTCTAGGGCTTTTGGGGCTAAAAAATTTTATTTTTCTGGGGTTGAAGATAATACTATATTAGAAGTTTTAGAAAAAATTAAAGCAAAATGGGGCGGGGATTTTGAAATGGAATTTATTGAAGAACCTTTAGAATTTGTTAAAAGTTTTAAAGAAAACAACGGAGTTGTTATACATTTGACAATGTATGGTAAAAATATTGTTGATGAAATAGAATCTATTAAAAAAATCACAAATAAAGAAATATTATTAATTGTCGGTGGTTCTAAGGTTCCAAAAGAATACTATGAACTTGCAGATTATAATGTGGCTATTGGAAATCAACCACACAGTGAAGTTTCTGCTCTTGGTATAATCTTATATATGCTTGATAATAATTGTCTTATAAAAGAATTCAAAGATACTAAGATTAAAATAATTCCAAGTAACACTTATAAAAAAGTAATTAATTTATAAGTAGTTTGGTACTTAATTATATTATAATTCTAATTTCTGAAAAGAGGGGTAAACTGTGAGTCTTAATAAATTAAAAAAAGAAATACTACTTGATAAAACAACAAAACAGCATTTAGAACAAATCGCTGGTCCTTTGGCTCCAGAAATTATTAAAATATATGATGCTGAAAAAACATTTTCCCCAGAAGAAATTGCTGCTAAATTAAAAAAAAAAATTACAAATATTAGATCTACATTAAATAGCCTACATTACAGAGGAATTGCTTGTTATAAGAAAGTTAGAAATCAAAATAATATGTTTGAGTTTTATTGGGAAATAAAGTTCAAAAAAATCATAGAAATTATTATTGAAAGTGAATTAGAAACCTTAAAACAATTAGATGAACAAATAAATCAACAACAAGGAAGAGATTATTTCTTTTGCCCTAAAAAATGCATAGAAGCTCCTTTTGAAGTAGCTGCTGCTTATAATTTTAGGTGCCCTAATTGTGATAAACCGCTTGAGATGCAAGATTCTAAAAAATCAAATGAACAACTTAAGAAAAAGAAGACGCAAATTACTAAAACCGTAAAAAGATTACAAGAAATACTTGGTAAAATTGAAGACAAAACCACAGGATATATCTGCGATTAAAATTTTCTTTTTTTATTTTAATGAATACATTTTATTTATATAAGTTTTGTATTATATATATATTATAACCTTCAAGAATTTCTTTATTTAAAATTACATAATTAATTTATTTTATATAAAAAAATAATAGCGGGGTGGGGCAGTCTGGAGTGCCCGTCGGGCTCATAACCCGAAGGTCGATGGTTCAAATCCATCCTCCGCTATTTTCTAATTTCTTAAAATTATTATTCTATAAATTGATTATTTCTATTAAAAAATATTTGATGAAAAACACTAAATCTTGGACAAATTTAGATAATAATTCGAGGACTTAAATTTTAGTTAATATCCCTTAAAATTACTTTATTTTATAAATTAAGACATTTAATCTAATTAAAAACACAAATGGGGTTTTTTTACCTATTAAATTAAAATTAAACAGATTTAATTGCTTTTTTATCTGGTAATTACTAAAAATTAATGGTAATTACTACTAATTTTTTACGTAATTACTTATATAAAAATTTAGTTTATACATAATAATAATTATAATATGTCTTATAAAAATAATCTCTACATAGTAATTACTGTAATGACCAAAACAAGGCAATTATAATTACTGTAATTACCAATCTATTTATAATAATTACGGTAATTACTATATTATAGTATGAGCAATCTATTTACCAAATTATTATCTAAATTAGGAATAATTAAAGACAAAAAAAAAGATAATAATTATACAAAAACTTATGAAGAAACTATTAAACAAAATGATAATCATACAAATAATTTAACCAATCTAAAATACAATTACGAAAACAATCAAACACAGTCTAATCAGAAAATAATAGAACAACAACCCACATTAAATTATAATCAAAATATAAATTCTAAAATTGAAATTAAAGAAACAACAAAGATTTATGACATAACGAGAATTGATAAAACAAAAATAAATACTATTTGGGATATAATAAAAGCAAAAGAAAATACACAAGCAGAACACATATTAAATTGTCTCCCTGAAGATCAATGGATTGATATGGAAGAATTAAAACAAAGAATTAAACTTCAATATAATATAGAATACCAAAATGAGAAAAGTTTATATCCTTACATAAAAACATTAACTGATATTAATCTTATAAAACTAAATAATGCAGGAAAGAAAAGAACTTGGAAGAAAAATATTATTTTGATTGAAAAAGAATAATTTATTAATTAAAAAATTAGATGATATTTTCTTTTTCATCTTGTTTGATTTCTTCTTGTTCTTTTATACTGTTATTAACTATAATTGTATTAACATTATTTGGATTCTTAATATTATTAAATTTATCCTTAATAATATTTATTTTATTTATAAAATCTAAAATTAATTCAGATTTATTTTTGCATTTAACAAACCAATCACTTGAAATAATATTATTTAATTTATTTATTAAATTATCTTTATTTGCTTTTTTGTATTTAGATAAATATTCTACATCATTAATAATTAAATCTAATTCATTAATTAATTTATTATTATTACCATCTATAGAAATAATATAATAATTATTAATAAAATCTTCAATACATTTAATTATTTCAATATCATTTATTTCAACTTTATCTATTGTATACTCTATAGAATAATCTCCTTTTTCTCTAAAATTATGAGTTGTACTTTTACCTGTATTAAAAAAATTAATTAATTTGTGCTCTGTATTAATTGGAAGAATTAAACAATTCTTACCTGGTCTTAAATAAGGTAAATCTTCTATTACCCCTTTTCTATGATATTGATATACTTGCTTATTCTTTTTTGTAACATTTTGAGTGTACCCATAAATAGATCTAAAGACTTTTTGATAAAGATAAGAACTATGTTTTATATTATTATTAAATATAAACTTATATTTTATATAATTAGATATAATTTTATCCATATAGACACCCCATACTTCTTGTATTGATTATTATAATAATAATAAATAATAGTTATGTATAATATATAATATAATATATATATTAATTATTATATTATTATTTAAATTTTACTTTAATTATAATTATGTATAATCTTTATTTAAAGCTTTCTATAAAAAAAGTTATAAACTATTACAAGAACTAAAGGGTATGTGTATTTAATTTAAATAAAAAAATAGAAAAAGAAAAATTTATTTATCTTCTTCCTGCTGTTGAATATTTACTTTTATATCCAATATATTTCTTTCTAATCTTTGAATCGTAGCTGTTGTCTGGTTCATCTGAAACAGGTTCTCTAACTACTTCCCTTTCAGCTACTGGAACATTACCTGAGTTAATTAAGATAATATCATCAACTGATATAACCTTCTTATAAGGTATACTATGTTCTGTCATTATTTTTTTAGCTTCTTTCTTTGAACTTACTTTTAATGGTTGAGTTGTAATAGTTTCAATTATACCTGATTCTAAGTTAACAACTAAATCATAAACCTTGCCTCTATAAGTTGCATTTGTTTCGTATAAGTCCATACCGAAAAGTTTTGATATTCTCATTGTCATGTTTAATCTTTCCTCCGAATATTAAATATTATTTTAAGTATACTAAAAGGTTATACAAAGGGTTTATATATGTTACTATTTAAATAAGTAAATTTTAAGTTATTTTAAGTTGTTTTTTCAAACCACAGAAATATGTGAATACAGGAAGTGTAGGGGTATAAATCTCTATTTATTAATATTATCTAAAGGATTTACAATTTCTTTAAGTTTGTTGGTATTAACCTTTGTATATATTTGAGTAGTATTAAGATTTGCGTGTCCCAAAAGTTGTTGAATATATCTAATATTAACGTCATTTTCTAAAAGACTTGTTGCAAATGAATGCCTAAGCTTATGTGGGCTAATCTTTTTTGTAATTCCTGCTTTACTTGCAGAAATTTTTAAAAATTTTTGAATAGTATCAACTGATAATGCTTTACCACTATCAGAGCAAAATAAATATTCTGATTTAATTTTTTTTCCTCTTTCTTCTAAATATTTTTTATAATCTTCTACCCATTTTTTAGATAATATAATTATTCTATCTTTATTTCCTTTTCCACCAATAACATTTCCTGTGTGTTCTTCAAAATTAAGATCAGTAATCTTCATATTTACACATTCCGATACTCTAACACCAGTAGAGAACATGAATTCTATTATTAGTTTATTTCTATAATTAGCAGTATTTTCAATTAAATCAACAATTTCTTTAGGTGTTAAAACAATAGGAATTTTCTTAGCTTTCTTTGGTAATTTAATATCTATAATTAAATTTAATTTTAAAAATTCTTTATAAAAATGTTTAATAGCAGAAAGTACAAGATTCATTGTAGCGGAACCTGATTTTTTCTCTTGCTTTAAATAAGATAGAAATGAAACAACATCATCAGAATTAACTTCTTTTAAATCTTTTTTAACATGTTCTGAAAATATATTTAAATAAATTAAGTAAGTTTCAATTGTTTTTTGACTATAACCTACAATATTTAGTTCATTTTCGAATTTTTTAAGAAGTTCTTTGTTTTTTTCTTCTATCATACTAATAAAAATTATAAGAAATTATTAAAAAAGGAGCACATTATGCCGAATTCAAATTTATGTATAAATTTACAATGTAAAATATATCTGATGATTTGTTTCACAATCTAAACTAATAGTTAAAAAAATATCCTTTAGATTCAGATTTTATCTAACTTTAGAGACAAAACCGATTGCCTTTATAAACATAATGACCTTTAGTAGTATTACTTTTTTTAAAATAAAATTATCAAAGGTTTTATCAATGGCAACAAAACAAATTATTAACAGAAAAGAAGAAAAAATTGATTATAATATTTACAAAATAAAACTTGCAATACTTAAAGCCCTTGATGCAATTGATAATCCAGATATTGATTTAGCAGATTATCTTACAAAAAAAATAGATATTAATTTAACAGAAAATTATTTTGATAAAAATAGATGTCCAACAATTGATGAAATTCAAGACACTGTAGAAGATATATTAATTAAAGAAGGATTGACTAAATTAGTAAAAGCATATGTAATTTATAGAAAACAACACGATGATTTTAGAAACATTTCAAAACTCATAGACAGTACAAATGCAGTTGAGAGTTACATAAATATTTCAGATTGGCAAGTTAAGGAAAACAGTAATATGGATTATTCATTACAAGGATTAAATAATTATTTATCAACAAAAGTAATATCTGATTATTGGATAAAAAAAATATATCCTTCAGAAATTAGAGAAGCACACGAGAAAAGGCAACTTCATTTACACGATCTAAATACATTAGGTTCATATTGTGTTGGTTGGGATCTTCAATCTGTTCTACAAACTGGTTTTAGAGGATCTCCAGGTAAAGTTGTGGCATCTCCACCAAAACATTTAGATACAGCATTAGGACAAATAGTTAATTTTATTTTTACACTTCAAGGAGAATCAGCAGGTGCTCAAGCCTTTAGTAATTTTGATACCCTTCTTGCCCCATTTATAAGATACGATAATCTTGATTACAAGCAGGTAAGAGCATCCTTAGAGAAATTTATTTATAATATGAATGTGCCTACAAGAGTTGGTTTTCAATGTATGTCCCAAGATACAGAAATTCTTACAGAAAATGGGTGGCTTACATATAATGATTTAAAAGTAGGAGATATAATAAAAACATTTAACACTAATACAGGTAAAATAGAAGATCTTCCTATAAAAAAATTATTTGCAAGGGAGTACTCTGGCAAAATGTACAATTTAAAAAACAGAATACAAGATCAGTTAATTTCTCCTAAACACAGAGTTGTAAGAAAAATATTCAATACTAAAAATAAATTTATATTAGAAGAAATTGAAGTTGTTAAAAAATATAAATCAGATATTGTTATTCCAATTGCGGGAGATACAAACTACAGAGGAATAAATTGGAGTGATGAAAAAATTAAAATGGTTGCGTGGATTATTGCAGAAGGAAGTTCCGAGCAGCCTTATCATAAAAATAAAAACTCAAGAAACATAAAAATTTATCAATCTGAAATAAAAAACAATAAAGAATATAAAGAAATAAAGTCTTTATTAGAATATTTTAAATTTAAATATTCTGAAACCAAACACACAGGACTTGGCGCACCAGTTAATGCAATCAAATTAAATGCTGAATCTTCAAGAACCATACACTCTTGGTTTGATGATGAAAGCAATATCAAATTTATTCCCATAGATTTATTTAAAGCCAATAAAAAACAAGCAAGATTATTTTTAGAAACCTATAACAAAGGAGATGGAACAGAGGAATTTAAAATTTCTACAACTTCTGTTGATATACTTTATGGTTTGCAACACATGTGTGTGTTAGCAGGTTATGGTTTTACTACGCTTTTTAGAAAACCAACCATTGGTACAAAGCCAATTTTTGTTTTAAGAATTATACAACACACAGACACAACAATAACTCAAATTAAAGAAATTGATTATAAGGGAATTATATGGTGTCCGAACACAGATAATGAAACTGTTATTGCAAAAAGAAATGGCAAGGTTTTTATTACAGGTAACACCCCATTTTCAAATATCACTCTTGATTTAACTGTACCATCTACATTTAAAGATACACCAGTTATAATAGCAGGGAAACCACAAGATAAAACATATGGCGAATTCCAAAAAGAGATGGATATTTTTAATATGGCTTTATTAGATATAATGTACGATGGAGATGCATCTGGAAATATGTTCTCTTTTCCGATACCTACAATTAATGTAACAAAAGAATTTGATTGGTCAACGCCACTAGCTGATAAATTAATTGATTTAACAATAAAATACGGCACTCCATATTTTGCAAACTTTGTAAATTCTGATATGAAACCAGAAGATGCAAGAAGTATGTGTTGTAGATTAAGATTAGATAATAGAGAACTACAAAAAAGAGGAGGAGGATTATTTGGTTCTAATCCTTTAACTGGTTCTATTGGAGTTGTAACAATAAATCTTGCTCAATTAGGCTATCTATCAAAATCAGAAGAAGAATATTTTGAAAATTTAGGTCATCTAATGGATCTTGCTAAAAAATCTTTAGATATAAAAAGAAAAATTGTAGAAAAATATACTGATGATGGGTTATATCCTTATTCTAAATTTAATTTAAAAAGTATAAAAGACAGATTTGGTACTTATTGGAAGAATCATTTCTCAACTATAGGTTTACTTGGTTTAAATGAATCCGCAATAAATTTTATGGGAGAAGGAATATATACAGAAAAAGGGCTAGCTTTTGCAAATAAAGTTATGGACTTTATGAGAGAGAAAATACAAAAGTATCAAGAAGAGACTGGAGCCTTATATAATCTTGAAGCAACACCAGGAGAAGGAACAACCTATAGATTTGCAAGTTATGATAAAAAGAAATATCCTTCTATAGTTGTTGCAAATGAAGAAAATTACAAGAATAATGGAGCACAACCATATTATACAAATTCATCTATGCTTCCAGTAACTTATACAAATGATATATTTGAAGTTTTAGAATTACAAGACGAATTGCAATGTAAATATACAGGTGGAACAGTAATACACATATTTATTGGAGAAAAAAAACCATCAAGAGAAGCAATTAAATCATTAATACAAAAAATAACAACCAATTATAAATTACCTTACTTTACATTTACGCCTACATTTTCGGTGTGTCCAAAACACGGGTATATTTTTGGAGAACATGAATATTGTCCATTATGTGATGAAGAAATAGGTTATAAGGAAAATAAAAATACGGGGGAATAAAAGATGAATAATGAAATAGAAGCAAAAAGACAGAAATGTGAAATTTATTCTAGAGTTGTAGGATATGTTAGAAGAATAGATGCCTGGAATTATGGTAAACAAGCAGAATTTCACGATAGAAAATTATTTTCTGTTCCAGAAAACAAATAATGGTAATTAAAATATGCCTTTAAGAATAGGAGCAATTGAAAAGTTTAGTACAATAGATTATCCAAATAAAATTGCTTGTGTTATTTTTTTAAAGGGGTGTAATTTCAATTGTGGTTTTTGTTATAATAAGCAATTGGTATTACCTGAGCTTTTCGATTCCAAACCAGACGTTCTTGAAAGTGAAATACACTATTTCTTGGACAAACGAAAAGGTCTTCTCGATGCTGTTGTTATTACAGGCGGAGAACCCACAATTTTTGGAAAAGATTTAATTGATTTTATAAAAAAAATTAAAGAAAAAAGTTACCTTGTAAAACTAGATACAAATGGGTCTAATCCCGAAATATTAAAAGAAATATTAGACAATAATCTTGTAGATTATGTTGCTATGGATTTAAAAGATATTTTTGAAAATTATAATAACTATACAAAAGTTCCAAATAAAAATATCAAGACTTCATTTGAGCTATTAAAAAATTCAAAAATTCCCCACGAATTTAGAATTACTACGCACCCCGAGCTGACGTTGAATAATTTTAATAAAATAATAGAAACAGCAAAAGGAGAAAAAATATTTGTCCAAGATTTCGTAAACACTAATACTATAAAAGAATATAAAGAAAATAAAACTATATATTCAAAACTTTCAAAAGCAAGTAAAGATTATATTTTAAGATAAATAAGTGATTAAAAATGGTTTTTGTAAATACAATTAAAAATAAAAATGGAGAAACAGAAGAGTTTTCAAAAGAAAGACTAGCAATAATGTTGTTTGAAAACATGTGTAATCTTGGAGAACCTAATCTTAATCTAGCAGAAAAGTTAGCATTTTTAATCTATGATAAAGTAAATGCCAAATTTTCAAAGGAAATTTTACAAGAAAAATTAGACGAGATAATTAAAGAAACCCTTCATCAAGAAAATCAAGGAGAGCTCCTACAAGCATATATTTTTAAAAAAAACAAACCAGAAGCCGCTCAAGCAGATAGTGAATTAAAAGAAATTATTCTAAAACAAATAATAAATATTGACGAATCCGATAATTTATCAACTAAATTAGTAAATATTCATTCTCAAATAAATAAATTACAAAATAATCAACACGAAAAGATAAATAAAAAGATTTTTGAATATATCAGAGATGGAGTATTTTATCCTAGTTCAACTTTTTTAAGAGAAATAAGTTTGAATCAACAATTGTCTTCAAGTTATTCATTTAAAATCCAAGATTCAATTGAAAGCATTTTTGATACATTATCTCAATCAAGTATTGTTCAAAAATATGGTTCTTCAATTTCAATAGATTTATCAAGAATTAGATCAGAAAAAGAAAAAGTAAAATCTATAAACAGAAATGCCTGTGGACCAATAAGAGTAATTGATCTTTTTGTTTCTGCAAAATCAATGATTGGTTATAATACAAACAGTTCAAATAATCTTTATTATATTTCTATAGAACACCCGGATATTGTCTCTTTCTTAAATCACTCAGCTACGACTAAAGAAAATTATGCAGTGTTAATTCCAGATAGATTCATGAAATCCTTAACAGAAAATTCAGATTATTTTATTGAGATCAATTCTGAAAATAAAATAAAAATTTCTCCTTTAGCATTAATTGATTTAATTTCTTCTAAAATAATTACTGGAGAAAATATAAATTTAATATTCATAGATTCAATAAATAAAAAGAATCCATTTTTAGATAACTATAAACCATTTACAATATCTTCTATAGGATTACAACCTGTTTTTGAAGATAATTCTTTTGCTAGTGGCGTAATCGATGTTTCTAAGTTTGTAAATATTCTAGGAAATACTAAAACCTTTGATTGGGCAAAATTAAAAGTAGTTATTTGGGACACTTTAGAGTTTCTAGATAATTCAATTGATTTAACTAAAACAATAAATGAGAAATACACACAAGAACTAAAAGAAACAAGACAAGTCTATATTTCAATTACAGGTTTTTATTCTTTATTATCTAAACTAGGCATTGCTTACGAAAGTGATGATGCAATTTATTTTGCTGATGCATTGTCTGATTATATTAATTATTATTCAAAACTTAAATCAACAGAACTTGCAAAAGAAAGAGGGCCATTTTTTAAATTTATAAAAAGTAAATACGAATTGCCTAATTTTTCTTTTGATAAGGCCCCAATTCAAAAAACATTATTTTCTAATGATTTAAATCAAACAAAAAAACTACTTAAAAACATGCCCACAATTGATTGGACAGAACTAAGAAACAACATTAAGAAATATGGTTTAAGAAATTCAACAACATTTTCAATAATATTTTCTGATTTTTATTCTGTTGCTAATGAATGTAGTAATGGAATAGATGCAATTATAAGTTATAAATCTACAATTTGGGTAAATGGCCACAAGTTTGAAAAAATAAATAAAGAACTTAATACACAAGTTTCTGATTTAAAATCTAATTGGACACAAAATGAGATTGAATCGTCAGTTCCAGACATCATAAAATCTAAGTTACCACTTGCAAGATCAATATCCCCGCAATTCTTTATAAGATTACAATCTGTTTTTGAAAAAAACACAGATGGTTGTACTAACCTAAAGGTTTATTTTACAGATTGCACAAGTATTCAAGACATTAAAAATATTATTCTAGAGACACACAGAATAGGAAACACTATTTTTTGTGCAGAAAAAATAAATGGTCATCAAAAAGACTTTAACACAGAAAATAAAAAAGGATTAATGAGTTTATAAAAAGGAGATGAAAAACTAAATGGTAAAAACACAAGAAGAGATAGAAAATAATATTAGAAAAATAAAACCTTTCTTTGAACAATTGACTTTGTTTTTCTTATTGCTAATTGGCTTTATAATTGTCGACGTTTTAAACGGAACACCACCAATTATAAAATACACAATAACAGTATTATTTACTGGTTGGTCAATAAGTTTAATTATTCAAGAATTATATCTTTACAATATTTTCAAACCAGTGATACTAGGTAAAACCTGGGAAAAAATAGCAAGAAAAAGTTTTAAGAAAAGGTAATTAGATTTTTATCTAATTGCATAATCTTTTTCTTTTTCTTCTTTTGTTTCTTTTTTTGATTTGAATTTCTCTATTGCTTTAAGAAATGCATCTTTTGTTACAGTTGGCTTTTTATTATCAAGTTTGTTGTCTTTTTCTATGTCTTCTATGATTAATCTGATTTTTGTTAAGCCCGCTTCTCTACAAACTGCTTCAATTTCTGCTCCTGAAAACCCTTCAGTTAATTTTGCAAGTTCTTTAGCGTTTGTCTTCTTATCAATTGTCATTTTTGAAAGATAAACTTCAAATATCTTTTCTCTTGTAAGTTCATCAGGCAAAGGAACAAGTAAAAGTTTTTCAAATCTTCCAGGTCGCAAGAATGCAGGATCTATCAAGTCTGGGCGGTTAGTTGCTCCAACTATAACAATATCTTTAAGATTAGAAACTCCGTCAATCTCAGTTAGAAGTTGAGCAACAACATTATTCTTTGCATCATTTGTTTCAAGTCCACTTCTTCCTGAAGTAATCGAATCAATTTCATCAATAAAAACAATACTTGGCGCAAGCTGTCTTGCTTTCTTAAAAATATCTCTTATCTTTTTTTCGGATTCTCCAACCCATTTGTTAAAAACTTCTGGTCCTTTTATAGATATAAAGTTTGCATTTGTTTCTGTTGCAATTGCTTTAGCAAGCAAGGTCTTTCCAGTTCCTGGAGGCCCATATAATAAAACACCACGAGGAGCAGTTATTCCTACCTTTTCAAACAAATCCTTGTGTTTCATTGGCCACTCAATCATTTCTTTTAATTCTTGTTTTATATCTTCAAGGCCTCCGACAGCGCTCCATTTGGTGTTGGGAACACTAACCATTATTTCTCTAATAGCAGAAGGTTCAACAATATTAAGTGCGTCCAAAAAATCTTGTCTTTTTATTACAAGTTCATCCATTATTTCTTTTGATAATTCATTTCCATATTCTTTGTTAATTTTTGGCATTAATCTTTTAAGTGCTTTAAGAGCCGCTTCTTTACAAAGTGCAGAAATATCTGCCCCTGAAAAACCATTAGTCATTTCTAGTATTTCATTAATATCAACATCTTCAGTTAATGGCATTC
This sequence comes from archaeon, assembly GCA_035390665.1. Classification (GTDB taxonomy): domain Archaea; phylum Iainarchaeota; class Iainarchaeia; order Iainarchaeales; family CSSED10-239; genus JAKQTP01. The sequence continues at coordinate 76,046 of DAOOUC010000001.1, forward strand.
CTCTTGTATGTACCATAAATATTTCTTTTCTTGCTTCTTTACTTGGAATTCCAATTTCAAATTCCCTATCAAATCTTCCAGGTCTTCTAAGTGCAGGATCCACAGCATCTGGAATATTTGTTGCACCAATAACAATAACATCCCCTCTTGATTTTAGTCCATCCATTAATGTTAAAAGTTGAGCAACAATTCTTTTTTCTGTTTCTCCATGAATATTTTCTCTTTTTGGAGCAATAGAATCAATTTCATCAATAAAGATAATTGCTGGCGCGTTCTTTTCCGCTTCAGCAAATATATTTCTTAAATTTTCTTCTGATTTTCCATAGGTTCCAGCAACAATTTCTGGCCCATTAACAATTGTAAAATTAGAATCAGTTTCAGAAGCAACAGCTTTAGCAAGTAAAGTTTTACCTGTTCCTGGTGGACCATAAAGTAGTATTCCTTTAGGTGCAGTTATTCCTAATTTTTTAAAAACCTCTGGTCTTTTGATTGGTAACTCGACCATTTCTCTAATACTTTCTATTTCTTTTTTAAGACCACCAATATCATCATATGTTATTCCAAAATTATTTGTTTGCAAAGGTTTTTCTGAAATTATAATCTTTGTAGTGTCAGTAATTTTTACTGCACCTTTAGGAAAGGATTTAGTAACCGTTAATTGAAGATCTCTAGATTCTTCATTAAGCATAATTTTTATTCCTCTAATAACAACAATATTATTTTCTAAAATATTTTTATTTATTATTTTATCATGAACATAACTAACAACATCATTTCTTTTTAGATCAGGAATTTCAACTGGTGGGGCAAGAGTTACACTTTGTGCAATCTGACAAGCAATCTTTTCAATAAAAACCTCATCATCAATCTTACAACCAGAATTAAATCTTATTGTTGCATCCATTTTGATTGTATTAAGCCCGGTGTCTCCAACTTTTCCTTTAAGGGCATAAGCGATTGTGGCTTTATCTGTTTTAATTCCTTGTATCTTAATTGTGTCTCCAACACTTAACCCCATTTTATCAAAAACAACAGGGTCAATTTTAACAATATCTTTTCCAACATCAGAAATCTCTGTTTCTCTAACAATTAGTTTAGCTTTTTGTTCAACCATAATTTCTCACAAATCATTTACAATAAATATTATACTTGAAATAATTTATAAACAACAACTAAATAGAATTAGGAACTGAAATTATTAAAAGTTTTGTGTAAAAAGTATTATTAATTTTTTGTTTTTTTAATAACTTTTGATTTTTTTTCTTCTTTGCCTTTTGTTTTTGTTGCTGTTGTCTTTTTTGTTTTTGTAACTTTCTTTTCTGCTTTTAATTTTTCTTTTTCTGCGTCTTTCTCTGCCTTTGCTTTTGCCTTCTCAACTTTTGCATCTTGTTTTTCTTTCAACCTTGCTTCGTATTCTTTTTGCTGTTCAATTCTTTTAGAGCATTTGTGATTTAAGCAAACTTCAATTCCACCGCGTCTTGTAAGTATCTTAATAATTGGATTACTGCATTCTTCACAAATTTTTCCAGTTCCTTCAACTTTATATTTTTGAGGAAGAGGGAAAGTATTTCTACATGCTGGAAATCCAGAGCACGCTGCAAATTGTTTATTGTTCTTACTAATTCTAACAATTAGTTCTTTTCCACATATAGTACATTTTCCAAGAACAGAATCATTTCTGGTTGCAATTCTTAGTTCTGTTGAGATGTCATTTTTTTCTTTAACAAGTATTTTTATAATATCTTTAAGTATAACTCTTGTTTCATCTACAACCTCTGGTTTCTTTTTCTTTCCAGCAGCAACTTGTTCCATTTCTTCTTCAATGTTAGCAGTTAGTTTTGGTTGAGTAATAAGTTCACAATGCTTATTAAGAACAGAACAGACGGCAATTGCAATATTTGTTGCAGATATACTTTTTGTTCCTTGGATGTAACCTCTGTCTCTTAATTTTTTAATAATCACTGGCCGGGTTGATTTAGTTCCAAGGTTTTGTTCTTCCATTAACTTGATTAGTCCTGCTTCTGTATAGTGGCTTGGTGGTGTTGTTTCTTTATCTTCTTTAACAATATCTAAAACATCAACAACTTCTCCAATAATTAAGTCAGGCAAAATTGTTTCGTTTAGTTTAGAAAAATGATAAATTTTTTTCCAACCAGGTTCAATAATGGTTTGTCCAGTAACAATAAATGGTTCTTTTTTAATATCAATTATTGCTGAAACATTTTCTGTTCTTGCATCAATATAAAGTGTTGCAAGAAATCTTCTAACAATCAAATCGTAAATCTTTTTTTCTCCACCAGCAAGTTTATTTGAATATCCAACAGGATATATTGGCGGATGATCTGTTGTTTCTTTTGCTCCGCGTGTGGGGTGTATTGGTTTAGATAAGATTTCTTTAGCTATTCCAAAATATTCTTTATCAATAGAGACAATTTCAACAATTTCTTTTAGATTAACTGTTGCAGGATAAACGGTGTTATCAGTTCTTGGGTAACTAATAAGTCCTTGTTGATATAAGCTTTCAGCAATATTCATAGCTTGATTTGTGCTTATTCCAAATACTGAAGAAGCAGCTCTAAGAAAACTAGTTGTATTAAATGGTTCAGGTCTATTAAGTGTTTTTTCTTTTTTTGAAATTGTTCTAACAATTCCACTTTTTTCTTTTTTAATATCTTCAAATATTTTTTTAGCTTTTTCAATATCAAAGAATTTTCCATCTTTGTGATTACCTAAGAATTTAATTTTGGATTTTTCAAAAGTTGCAATAATTTCAGAGTATTTCTCTGGAACAAATTTTTGTCTTTCAAGTTCTCTTTCAACAATAAAATTTAAAAGAGGGGTCTGAACACGCCCAGCAGAAATAAAATTTTTACCTTTTCTGTTAGCAACAACAGACAAGTATCTTGTTAATATTGCACCCCACAATAAATCAACCTCTTGACGTGCAAAAACAGAATCAGCATAATTAAAATCAACTTTTCTTAAATGAGTAAAAGAATCAAATATTTCTTTTTCAGTTAAGGCACTAAAGTAAGCTCTATGTAATTTAGTTCCTTTGTTGTTTTCTACAACATAGTTATAAGCCTCAACACCTATTGCCTCTCCTTCTCTATCAGCATCTGTTGCAACAATAATGTTTTCAAGATTAGCTCTTTTCTTTTTAAGACTTGTTATTATTGCTTTTTCAACAGCAAGGTAAGTTAATTGCTTGTCTGCCAAAATATCTAATGCATAGATATTCCAATAATTATTATCTCCAACAAAATCAACAGTGTTTATGTGTCCTCTAAGTGGTATTACCATTGTTTCTTTTCCTTCCCAATCAAAAGAGAAACAGTTAACCCCATTTTCAACAACAGTATTAAATTTATTTTTAGAGAGAATGCTTGCAATTCTTTTTCCTGCAATCGCCTTCTCTGAAATTATTAAATCCATTTTATTTCAAATTAAAAAGTAGTTTGTAAGATTTTACGTGGAAGATTTTTACTATTTTTGTGTTCTTTTAATAGTGTAAGAATACTTGCTTTAGTTATTCCATCAATCTTAAAGATGTTATCTAATAGTTGTTTTAAGTCTGATTTATCAAGGGCCATAACTCTTACTAATACATTATATTCCCCTGTAACTTCAACAACTTCTTTAATATCTTCCATTTCTTTTAGTTTCTTTAGTATCTCGTTTTGCTTAGATGGGTCTATTGTAATTAAGATCTCAATCTTTTCATTAAATCCTAAAATTTCGTAATCAATTTCAGCAGTGATTGATTTTATTATGCCTCTTTGCATTAATCTATCTAATCTTTTCTTAATTGCAACATCTGTCAAATTTATGTCTTTAGCAATATTTGCAAATGACACTCTTCCATTTATTGCAAGTTGTTCTATAATATACTTATCTATTTTATCTATTATCTGCATGTATAATCAATCCTACTTAATTGGTTTTAATAAATTGTATTTATCTAAATAAACCTCTGTTTTTAAAATTTCAATAAAAGGTATAACAAAAACCACAAAGAAAACTGTTGCGATAATTGGTCCTGCAAAGACACCAAACATAACATCTATGATGTATGTTAAAAGTGTTAAAATAAAAACAGTAACAAATAGATAAACAAAAGATATCCAATTCTTTTTAATATAATTTAGATTAAGAACCAAAGCATATTCTGCACTTTGTTTTTCCATAACTATTATTTGAGGTATAAACCAGAAAAGTGCAGTAATTACTAGTAAACCTAGATTAATAAAAATATTATTTAATAGTCCAAAATCAAATAAGAAACAAAGAGAAATATAAAGTAATAAGAAAAAGGAAACATTAAATTTTAATAATTCTAAAAATGGCCTCTTTATCTCAAGTGAGTTCTTTTTATCAAATCCATACTCTCTTTGTACTTTATAAACAACTAGTGCTTGCAAAAGAGAATATGCAAATACAATTGCAATAAATGCAACAACGGTTAATAATATGATTATAGGGTCTTGATTTAACAAATCATAAGTAACATTTAGACTGCCCCCAGCAAGACTAAATAAAGGATTAACTAAAAACAAAGTAAATATTAATAATAAACTTGTAGCAAAAACAAGCTTAATATTACTTAAATATTTTTTAAATGCCACAGGAATGTCCATACTCATATCTTTTCACTTTTCTTATTTTTAAATATATAATTATTAGATAATATAATATATAAATAGAATTCTTTTTAAATAATTAACTTTTCAGTTCAGAAGCAAAAAGATAACCCGATCTCGCTTCCTTAATTTTGATTTTTAATTTTTTTCCAATTTCTAATTTTTTAGGAACAACAACTTGTTTATACTCTATAGTTCTTCCAATACTTGTGTTATTTTTCCCAATTTCTGTGATTAATATTTCTCTAGTTTTTCCAATTAATTTTTTATTGTTTAAAAGAGCAATTGTTGAACATAAAATTGTACAGCTTCTAGATCTTTCTTTTTTAATAGTTCCAGGAAGTTCTTTGTATTTGTTAGCTTCAATATTTTTTCTTTGCCCGAATCTTGAAATATTTACGATGTCAAATTTACATGCTTTTATCAATTCTAATGTTTCTTTAAAATCTTTTTCTGTTTCTGTTGGAAAGCCAACAATGATGTCTGTTGCTAATGTTAAATTTTTAATATTTTTTTTAAAATATTTAATTAGCTCAAGATATTCTTCCTTCGTGTAATACCTATTCATTTTTTTAAGAACTGAATTGCTTCCGCTCTGAATAGGCACATGTAAGAATTTATAGATTTTTTCAGATTTAAAAATTTCAGATATTTCTTTTTTATATTTCTTTAAATGTTGAGGATTTCCCATTCCAAGTCTAATTTTGTAGTCTCCCTCTATTTTGATTATTTCTTTTAATAATTCCGCAATATTGGTATTAATTTCTAATCCATAACAAGCGGTATCTTGAGCAGTAAGAAGAATTTCTTTAGTTCCAGATTCAACAGCGGTTTTCACTTCTTCTATAATTTTTGCAATAGATTTACTTTCAAGTTTTCCTCTTGCGAATTTAACTGCACAATATGCACAGTTTCCAAGACAACCGTTGGCAATAATTACTGCTTTAGTAATTTGTGTTTTCTCAGACGATTTGCCTTTAGGTTTTATTTTGTATTTCTCAAGATAAGAGATTAATTTTGTTTTATCTCTAATTCCAAAAAATTTGGCTTTTGGTAAAAGTGTTTTAAGTTTCTCTGAATTAATATCAACTAAACACCCGCAAACAATAATTTCTTTATTTTTAAGTGGCAAAATAGAATCAGTAATATATTTGTAAATTTTGTTTTCTGTTTGTTCTTTTACTCCGCAGGTATTTATCACAATAATGCTTGCGTCCTTTTCTTCTTTAGCCACAGTAAGGCCAAACACCAAGTCTTCTCCGTCCCTTTGGTTTAATGTACAACCAAAGGTTTTAATAAAAATAGATTTCATATTATTTTTTTCTTTGAAGCAAACATTCCAATCACTGAACTAATTATAAATGGAAAGAATGCAGATTCTAAAAGTTGTTTAAATATTCCAAGGTCTTTTGGTATTGCCATTTTGTTTAATACAACATATATCTGATATGCATAAATATACAAAATTAAATATTGTACAAGTATACAAATAATCAAAAAAAGAACTAATATAACATAAAAATTCCAATTTGTATATTTTTCAATAACTGGTGTTAAAAAATAAAATGCAAAAAATCCAACAATTGGTAAAAGTATATACATTGGGCTTTTAAAAAAATTATCTTTTGATAAAAAATAAATTGCCAATTGACTTAAAAAATATCCTAAAATAAAAAATAAACTTACCTTTAATGCTTTGTTCATATTAACTTCTCCAAATATTAAATAATTAATAACCCATTAAGATTTTAAATAGTTTAGAAATCTAAAAGAATATATTTAAAAACAAGTTGATAGACAAATAAGATAGAATATATATTTTAGAGAAAGAGATATTTATGATTACAACTAGCGCACCTTGGACAGAGAAATATAGGCCGTTTAGATTAGATGAGATATCAGGCCAACAACACGTAGTTTCTAAACTAAAAAAATATGTAGAACACAAATCAATTCCAAATATGCTTTTTGCAGGACCGCCAGGAGTTGGTAAAACCTGTTGTGCAATAGCTTTAGCTAAAGAGATGTTTGGTGACGGATATTCGCAAGATTTTTTAGAATTAAATGCAAGTGACGAAAGAGGAATTGGTGTTGTTAGAGGCGCAATAAAAGATTTTGCAAGAACCATAGCATTAACTTCAAGTTTTAAAATCATATTTTTAGATGAAGCAGATGCTTTAACTGCAGAGGCGCAACAAGCACTGAGAAGAACTATGGAGAAATACACAAATACAGTTAGATTTATTCTAAATGCAAATTATTCTTCAAAATTAATTCCACCAATACAAAGCAGGTGTGCTTTATTTAAATTTAAACCATTAACAAAAGAAGATGTACAATCTAGAATAGAATATATTGTTTCTCAAGAAAAAATAAAAATAGACAAAGAAGCAATAATAGCAATTAACGAAGTTTGTGAAGGAGATTTAAGAACAGCGGTAAATCTTTTACAAACCGCAGCATCAACAACAGAACACATCAAAGAGTCAGACATTTATGTTGTCTCTAATTCAGCACAGCCACAAGATATTATTGGATTGATAGATGCTTGCTTAGAAAAAGATTTTTTGAAAGCAAGATCAAAATTAGAGGTTTTGTTATTTGATCACGGACTTTCAGGAGAGGATATAATCAGTCACATCTATAAAAAAATAGTTAATTATCCTGAAGAAAAAATATCAATTGATAAAAAGTTAAAGATTATTGATAAGATTGCGGAATTTAATTACAGATTAGTGCAAGGTGCAAATGACAGAATACAATTAGAGGCATTAATTGCACAAATAATAATTATAGAATAATTTGGTGAAAAAATGGGGTCATATTTAGATGAATTAAAAGTTCAGATGGGTGAAAAGAAACCAGAAAATATAACTGTGCCAACGACAGAAGCTAAGCCAGAAACAAAAACAATTGATTTGAATGAATTAAGAAAATCTAAAGAAGATAAGCAAGAATCAAAAGTAGATAGTCTTAAAGATTTGTTTCATTCTACTGCGCCTTTACCAGAAATGGAAACAAAACCAATCGCTCAAATGCTTGGTAAAAAGGAAGAAATTAAAGAAATTGATTCATTATTGGCTAGTTGGGAAACATCAGGGAAATTAGTAACAAAGTATGATGACATAGAAATTTATAGATTAGAAAACGACCCGTTATTATACTACAAAGCAAACATTCCAAAATCATCACCAAGTCAAAAAATGATAATTAATACACTTAAAGAAGCAACAACAAGATTAATCACAACTGATCCTTACAAAATAAGAGATCCAATACAAAGACAAAATATTTATTATCAAAAAATTTTAGAAATTCTAGAAAATGCTCCAGAAATTAACGTCCCTAAACATTTGTTTTCATTCTATGCTAAAGCAGTAGTAACAGAGATGGTTGGTTTTGGAATAATTGAACCATTAATTCATGACACAAAACTTGAAGAAATAATGGTCATAGGACCTAATAGGCCAACGTATGTGTACCACAGAGATTATGGAATGATGTATTCAAATGTTGTTTTTTATTCTGATGGAGAAATACAAGATCTAATTGATAAAATTGCAAGAATTCTTGGAAGAAGAGTAGATATTTCAAGTCCATTACTTGATGCACGTTTACCTGATGGTTCTCGTGTTAATGCAACAATACCTCCTGCTTCTATTGACGGCTCTACAGTAACTATTAGAAAATTTAGAGAGGACCCTTACACAATTGTTGATTTAATTAATTTTAAAACAATAAATTTAGAAGTTGCTGCATTTTTATGGAGTGCAGTAAATGGATTTGGGGCAAAACCTGCAAACATAATTATTGCTGGTGGAACCGGATCTGGTAAAACATCTTTACTAAATGTTTTAGCTAGTTTTATTCCTGATGATTCTAGAGTTATAACCATTGAAGACACAGCAGAATTAAAATTGCCAATAAAACACACCATTCGTTTTGAAGGTAAACCACCAGGAATGGAAGGCACAGGTGAATTAACACTTGAGGTGCTTGTAAAAAATACACTTAGAATGAGACCAGACAGAGTAATTGTAGGTGAAATTAGAAGTACGGAAGCAAGTGTTTTATTTACTGCAATGAACACAGGACATGATGGATGTATGGGTACAATCCACGCAAATTCTGCAAGAGAAACACTTGTAAGAATAACATCTCCGCCAATGGATGTCCCGATGTTAATGCTTGCAGGCCTTGATTTAATTATTGTTCAGAAAATATTAAATACTGCTCAAGGAAAGGTCAGAAGAATTACAGAGATTGCAGAAGTCGAAGGAGTTTATGAAAACGATCCAAAGGTTAACATAATCTTTAGATGGAATCCACAGACAGACAACCTAGAAAGAACAGAAAATCCAATTAAGTACTTTGAAATTATAAAAACACACACAAAAAATACAGACAAAGATATAGCAGATATTTTAACCAAAAAGATAAAACTTTTAAATGAGTTAGTTAGTAAGAATATAAGAGACATAAACGATGTTTCTAAGAAAATACAAGAAATGTATGTTAAAGATAAAAATTGATGAATAATGTCTGACGATAATAGCAATTTAAAAAATCTAAAAAAAGATTTTAATAAAGAAAAATCTACTGTTGATTTTGATGCTGTTCAAAACATTGTTAAAAAATTAAAAGATAAAGACAAGGCAAAAGGAGTTACTGGGCCAGTAACCGAAGGTCATTTGAAAGAATTAAGAGACATTATTGCTGAAGGTAAGCTAGCCAAATTAAATATAGACACAGAAGCAAAGCTCTTATCTAATTCTAATTCATCATTAGATAAAAGTGCAGTAAAGATTTATTCTAAAACGCACGGATTTATTAACGAAATTGTAAAAAATTTAGTAAGAAACAACATAGGTAAAAAGATTGCATTTTATCTGTATTCGGCAAATAGTAAAAAATCTTTAATACAACATCTTGTTTTGTCTACAATCTATTCTTTATTAGTTACTGCATTTATTACAGTATTAGTTGGGGTTATCTTATTTTTTGTTAATCCTTTATTTTTAGTTTTGATACCAATAATTCTTGGTTTTGTTTTTATAATTGCATTATTAAGTTTTTCATATCTTGTGCCTATGTCGCAAGCAAAACAAAGAGGAATATTAATAGATACCGAGCTACCTTATGCTTTAAGGCATATATCTACAGAATTACAAGCAGGAATTGGATTATATAAAACACTTCAGTCAGTTGCAAAGAATGATTACGGTGTACTTTCAGAAGAGATGTCGCGGACCATCATAGAAATAGAAAATGGAACTGACACAAAGACCGCATTAAGGCACATGGCATTAAGAAGTCAATCTAAAAATCTAAACACCGCAATATTTCATATCGTAAGAACACTTAATACTGGGGGTAATCTTTCTCAAAGTATAGATAGTGTTGCAGACACTGTTTCATTTGATTTAATGGAATCTGCAAAACAGTTTGGAGAAAAGATGAACTTCTTTGGAATTATTTTTATTTTTGTTGCAATTGTCCTACCTGTATTTTTAGCAATACTAAGTGCTATAGCAAATGCGCCAATAGGGCAAGGCGGAGATTTATTTATGCCAGGCATTTTAACACCAACGTTATTGACTGTTGTTTATTTATTGGTAATGCCAGCAATATTTATTTTTATAGCATATTACATAAAATTAATAGAGCCAAAAATATAAATGTGTGAATTAAATTGGGAAAATTAATAGAAAGATATCAAATATATTTGAGTTCAATGAAGATAAAAGCACCAGCTCTTTCTTGGATATTAGTGGTTTCTATAATTTCTATAGTTGTTGGTGCTTTGTTTTTTTTAATTGATCAAAAATTAGGACTTTTGGCTTTTGCAATAATTTTAGATTTAGGGCTTGGTATCCCATTTTATAATTATAATAAGCACATTGATGAAATTGAAAGATATTGGCCAGATTCTTTAAGATTAATTGCAGATACAATGAAGTCTGGATCTTCTTTTGAATACTCTTTAAGAGAAGCAAGTGCTGCAGATTTTGGTCCGCTTTCATATGAATACAATGAAGTAATAAGAAGATTAGAGATGGGAGACAATATGTCTACTGCTTTATCTTATATGTCTAATAGAATTGATTCTAAAATAGTAAGAAGAACAATTACTTTAATTCAAGAGTGTTTAAGAACAGGTGCGCAATTATCAGATATTTTAGATGATATTGCAAATGATACAAAAAACATGTATAGAATAAAAAAAGAAAGAATAACTAAAACCTTACTTCAAACAATTTTTATTTTTGCAGCAGGTGCAATTATTGCTCCATTTATTTTTGGTTTAACAAACGTTATTACAACATTTTTAACAGATGTTGCAAAAAATTCAGGAATTGCGAGTGCAGAAGCACTAGACGTTTCTGTTGCAACACAACAATCTATTAGATTTTTATTAGATGCTTATGTTCTATTAGAAGTTGCAGCAGCAGCAGTAATTGTTAGTTTAATGAGAGAAGGAAAATTTTCTAATGCAATAGTTATCTTTCCAGTAATGGTTGTTGTTGCATTTATTGTGTATTCTCTAGCGCAGTTTTTAATTTCAACTATGTTGTCAGGTGTTATATAATGAAAAGATTAATAAAAGACAAAAAAGGACAAGTATCCTTAGAAGTTTTACTAATTGTTAGTGTTATTGTTTTAGCTGCAATACTTACTGGTTATTATCTAAAGCAAACAGCTCAAAAGAACAGTTCCAAAATACAAGAATATAACAACGCTAGTACAAAAGGAACACAATAAAATAGCCATCTAAAAGTTAAAAAAACAGAATAGATAGGTTTATAAACTATATTGTAGACTATATAATATAATTTATTTTTAATAAAAAGAAAATTAAAACCAAATAAAAATAAAAGTGTGGAGGAATTAAAATGAAATTTAATAAGAAAGGACAAGGTGCACTTGAATACCTATTATTAATCGGTGGTGCAGTATTAATTGCAGTAATTGTAATTGCATTACTTGTTGGTATGGGGTCTCAGAATTCTGAAAATTCAAAGACAAGAAACGAAGAAGCAATAAATGCAACAAACGTGCCAACACCATCAGTAGTTAATTCTGTTGTTTGTACCGGCGGAGTTCACGCAGTAAATTGGACGGCAGTACACAAAGCAGGAAATGCATACACATTAGTTGTAAATAATGCAGACATGAATGCAACCGTTGGAGGTGTTGTAACTGCAATAAATTCAGCAACAAATCCAATAATATCACAAGGACCATGTGTTGCAGGAGATCAAGTTGCAATAAAAACAACAAATAACGGAATAAGTGTACTTTCCGCGACAGTAATTACAGATAATTAAATGAATAATTAATTAAAAATTAAAATGAGGGATAAAAAATGAAATTTAATAAGAAAGGTCAAGGTGCACTTGAGTACCTTTTATTAATCGGCGGAGCCGTATTAATTGCGGTAATTGTAATTGCATTACTTGTTGGTATGGGTTCTCAGAATTCTGAAAATTCAAAAACAAGAAACGAAGAAGCAATGGCAGCAACTAATATTCCAATTCCATCCGTAATCAATTCAGTAAATTGTGACGATACTAATCACTTTATTGTTAATTGGACGGCAGTAAACAAAGCAGGAAATGAATATGATCTGATAATAAACTACACAACGACAGACACAGTATCAATTTCAGCAACAACAAATCCAATTGTTTCAGTAGATACAACCTGTAGCATAAACGATGTAGTTGCAATTAAGACAACAAATCAAAATAATGCAGGAGCAGATGTAAGTGTACTTTCTGCAACAGCAACAGTGAAGTAGATGTAAATTTTAGAGAAATATTAAAATATTTCTCTTTTAATATTTTTTAAAAATAATAAATAAAAAGGGTAATTATGATAAAAAAACTAAATTCTAAAGGTCAAGGAGCACTTGAGTATTTATTAATAATTGGAGGTGTTGTTTTAGTTGCTGTTGTTGTAGTTGCCCTTCTAATTGGAATGAGCTCAGAAAACACAGAAAATTCAAAGCAACAAAGTAAAGAATTTATTGCTTCAACTGATTTAGCATTACCTTCTACATTATTATCTGTAATTTGTAAGGAAAAAGCGGGAAATGACGAATATGTTGTGAAATGGAATCCAACGCATAAAGAAGGATACGAATACACTGTTCTTTTTGATGATAAACCAATAATATTTATTAATACAAATCCAAATTTTGATTTAACACCAGCAGATAATCCAATTGTTTTTACTTTTGCAGATCACAACACTACTGCAAATCCAAGTAATCCAATAGTAGCAGAATGTGCAAATCTTGGTTCTGAAGCAATATCAATAAAAACAACAAATACAGAAAACGATACAACGGCGGTATCAAATAGAGTATTCATTAAACCACAAGCAGCAGGAACACCAGGTGGCGGTAGCACAGTAGAAGATAGTTTAAGTTTTAATAAAGAAAGTAAAATATTAACTTTAACATTAAGTACCGATTTAATTTTACCTCTCGAACCTCCCATATATTTTAGATTTTATGATGATGGCGAAGCCACTTTAATAGAATCTGATGCAGATCAAACTAGGGACAAAATAAATGAAGATGGATCAAGTCCATATTTTATAAATGTAGAGGATATTGGTTTGAATCCCGATGAGATCTGTAGTTTATTTAATTCTTCAAAGATATATATTTTTAGAATAGTACGTCAAGATGGAGATATTACTTTAAAAACAATATCGTTTTCAAATATGACTTTTACCGGATGTTAGTTAATTTATGAACTCAAAAGGACAAGGTGCATTGGAATATCTCCTAATAATAGGCGGGGCAATTGTAGTTGCAGTTATTGCTGTAAGTATAATTGTTTCTCTTAGCCAAAGAAATTCTCAAAATGCAACTGAAAAGAATCAAGAGTTTGAAACTTTTATAGATAATACAATTATACCACCAGTTGTTTTAACAGTAGATTGTAATAAAGCGGCGTCTCAAGTTGTGGTATCTATTAATAAATCTCCAACACCAGGGGTGACAAGGTATTGTTTAGTTTATAATAATGGAACACCAACAGGTTGTAGAGCATTAGCCGCTGGCAATATATTAACCTACACTCAAACAATTGCAGATTATAATAAGCAATCAATATCTATATCGGCAGATAAGAACGGAATTGCATATTCTCAACCATCTATGCCATCAATTGATTGTATACCTCATAATTAAAATAAAATTTGAAAACAATGTATAAAAGATTAATAAATGATAAAAAAGCACAAATCTCTGTTGAGTATCTAATCATGATTGTTTTTGGAACAATGCTTGTTATTATCACAGGAATAATTATTGTTAATCTAAGTACATTAATCACAATTGCAAAAACTAAGATTCTAAATTATAGGGATAATATACTTGCAACATTATAATTAGTATTATTATGTTTTATTTATCTTTAATCTTGTTTACTTTAATTTTTCTTATAATTGCTTGTATCTCTGATTTAAAATCAAGAGAGATTTCAAATAAATTAATCTTATTTTTTTTAATATTTGGTATAATTCTAAAATTAGGATATAGTATTATTACTAGGAATTATTCCATAGTGTTTGGTGCATTATTGTCTTTAGTTTTAACTTTTGTTGTCTTTTATATATTATGGGAATTAGGAGTTATTGCTGGAGGAGATTTTAAGCTTTTCTTAGTGCTTTCTATTCTAATCCCAAATATTAATTTGCCATTTAATCTCTCAAGTATTTGGTTTCCAGCCTTTGTTTTCGTAATAAGCTTATTTATGTTACTGCCATGGATAATAATATATTCTATTTATTTTATTGTAGTAAAAAAATATTATTTAGATCTATTTAAACTGTGGATATCAAAATCAAATTTAATATCAATGGGTGATTCAATAGCAGTAATCTTTTTGATATCACTACTGTATTCTTTATTTAGTAAGGTAACAGTTCTAATTCTTTTATTTGCATCATTTGTATTTACTATATTAATTTACAAAATAAAAAACAAGAAAATCTTTTATTCTGTTTTATTAGGATTTTATAGTTTTACAATTGTTGCTTTAGTTTTAGAAAATCAGATTAGAGCAATATCTTTAACTAATCTTTTAATAACCATTTTGTTTGTAATTGGATTCTCTATACTTGGAACACTATATAAAATAATAAAAGAAAAAGTACTAATTGAAGTTAAAGCACTCTCTAAACTAAAAGAAGGAGATTTGCCACTCTACAATTACTATTATAAAAATAAAAAATTAAAGTTAATTAAACCCACAGTTCTAACTAAAATAAAGATGTTATTGAATAATACCTATTATTTAAATTTAAAGATAGATTCTTCTAAAGCTTGCGGAATAACCAAAGAAGACATTCTATTTTTAAAAGGTATGTATAAAAATAATTTAATAAGCTCTAAAATATATTTAAAAAAGACTCTGGCATTTGTTCCAGCAGTTTTATTAGCATATATTTTAGTAATAATAATTTAGGTGAATAATACATGAAAAAAGGACAACTTTCAATTGAAGTTATAATATTATTAGCAATATTTTTACTTTTTTTTCAAGCAATGATTCTACCGTCAATTGAATTTGCAGAAAATACAATAAAAGATACTCACGCTATTGTTCAAACAAAGAAAGGCATAGATGGTTTAGCAGACAATATAGAACAATTTTCAAATAGTGCAGGATACGGTAAAAGACATATGTTTTTCTATATTCCAAATAACACAATAATTACAGATTGTAATAATACAAATAAAACTATAAATTATGAAATAAGAATATCAACACAAAAGCCAACCCCAATTGGCTGTGATGTTAACGGACTATGTAAGTTTTCTAAACAATTGTATATAACTAACGATTTTTCATGTACAAAGATCGGGCCAGGATATAATAGCAATATCTTTATAGAAAAAACAGATGAAGGCGAAATAGATATATCTTCTGAATAAGAAAGTGAATAGCAAATGAAAAAAGGACAAGTAAGTATAGAATATGTGATTGTTATTGCAGTTATCTTAATCTTAACTGTATTTTTTGCTAATCTTACATTTGATACAACAGACACAACAAAATCCATAGCTAAAATAAAATTAAGAACGCTTGATCTAATTACATTAAATGATTCTAATGCAACTCTTTTAAATGTGGAGAACACGATTGTAGATTCTAATCTGAATTTAAAACTATACATTAAAGATGGATTACAGTTAAATCTAACAGATCAAAACTACACAGAAGTAATAAATAATATAAAAGAAACAACTTATTATGAAAATATTAATTTAAGTTTTGAATATAACTGAGGTAATAAAATGAATTCAAAATATTTATTGTTACAAGGATTCTTATTAACAAGTGTTTTTGTAAGTTTATTTGTAGATAAAAATCTTTTTTTAAAAATTTTATTGATAGTCTTACTTTTCCTTTATGGTTTATTGATTTTACCTGAATTTAAATATAATAGAGAAAGGTATTTATTTTCAGCAACTGGCTTTGTTATTATATCCATTTTATTCTTGTTTGTAAGACACACAACAGGAACAACATATATTTTAATTCTTTGTTGTTTACTTGTTTTGTTTGTTTATCTTTCAAGAGTAATGTTTTCAAAAACATTCGGTGTTGTTTTAGAAAGTTCAACAAGATTTACTAAAGTTAAAATAACAGATGAACTATTTAGTTATGGGCAAAAATTTGAATTAAGATCAACTAAGAAGTATACAATTGATTCAATAGTTTTAATAGAACTAGATAAATCGGTTTTAAGAAAACCAATATCGATTATTAAACAAATAGATAGAGAACCAAAAATTATCAAAACCCTTATAAAAAATAACAAAATCACAAAAAAATCAAAGAAAACAATTAAGAAGAAGAAAAAATAAATATTCCTTATAGATTGTAAGGAATATTATAAATGTTTGAAAAATATATAAGAATACTAATTATTTGTTCTTGTCTTTTCGGACTTCTTGGGATTCTATCGATAACTTATTTTTATGAATCTAGACAAATTTCTGTTTCTTCTCTTTTAGGTACTGAACCAAATGAAAAAATATATATTGTTTCTGGGCAAGTAAAAGAGATTACAGAAAAATCCAATACTCTTTTTTTTCAATTGTGTGATTCTTTTGAGTGTGTGCAAGCGGTTTATTTTAATCCAACAAAAGAAGATGTGGCATTTGTTTCTAGAAATCAAGAATTAACAGTAAAAGCAAAATATACAACTTTTAATAATACCCCTGAACTAATTGCTTTTTCTTTCAGGAGGTAATTTTTTTTGTTTCTCGTAGATGTTATTGCAGGAATTCTGTTTGGTTTTGCTCTTGGATTAATTCCGAGTTTGCATATTAACCTCATAGGTTATCTTTTTTCCTTATTTGGGATGTTTATGTTTTTCAAAAACCACTTCTATTTTTTCTTTTCTCTTTGTATTTCTCAGACTCTTACAAGTATTGTTCCTTCTTTTCTTTTTTATGCTCCAACCCCCGACACCTTAATTTCACCATTTCTTGGACAACCTGAAAGCCCCAAAATAGCTCTTTTAGAATATTTTTCTCTTTCTTTCTTTGGTTTTCTTCTTGGTGCTTTTTTCGCAGTTTTATTTCTCCCAATTTTTTACTTATTGTTTGTTATGTTTTCGGATTTCTACATTTTGATTTTTATTGTTCTTTTGCTTGTCTTGATATTTTTAATCTTTCAAGAAAATTATTGGCAATCTTGTGGCCTTGTGTTTTCTATTGTTGTTTTTTCTGGGGTATTAGGCACCTTTACTTTAAAATATAATTTCTTTTTCAAAGAACCGTTAATTCCGTGTATTTTTGGCTTGTTTGCTTTCCCAAATATTTTAGTGATTTTGTTTTCTGATAGTAAGGGTCAGGAAAAGTCAAGTCCATCTGTCCAAGAAATAATAAGTTTTAAAGATATTGTTAACTCTTCTTTTCTTGGCACCCTCTTTTCCTCAACTATAGCTATTTTCCCTTCTCTTAGCCCAGGTCTTGCTATGTCTTTTGCTTCTTTTTTTCAAGATAAAAATTCTTCAAAAAAAACAATCGTAATGTTTTCAAGCATTCTTTCAAGTGTGCTACTAATTTATTTTTTCTTGTCTGTTGTTTTTAACAAGCACAGGCTTGGTTTCTTATCAATGCTTTCTACAAACCAAATTTTTCCAAAAATGGTTCTATCTGATATTTTCTTTATGTCTTTTGTTTTTCTTTTAGTTGTTGGTTTAACTGTGTTTATAATTTACAGTTCAATAGACACAATTATTTTTTTTCTAAATAGGTTTGATAAAAGAAATATTTTATTTTGTGTTTCTACTTTTTCCATTCTCCTTATATTTTGGTTTTGCGGCCTTGCGGGGGTTTTCCTTTTGCTTGTTTCTACAGCAATTGGTTTTTTGCCAATAGTTTATAATAAAAACAGATTGGCTCTAATGTCTTATTTAATTATTCCAACAGTTTTGTTTTTTGTTTAATTAAGGAAATGGATATTATGAGTAACTGGAAAATAAAGAAAAAAATCCTATTGACAATCATGGAATTATCTAAAGAGGCTTATCCAAATGAATTTAGTGGAATGCTTGTTGGGGATAAAGACGAAAAGATTATTGATGACATCTATATAATTCCAGCAACAATAAATAATCACAATTCTTCAACTCTTCGTTTAGACTTGGTGCCAATGTCTTTTTCAATCGTAGGCTCTGTTCACTCACACCCATCTTCTTCAAGTCAAGCTTCAAGAGCAGATCAGAAATTTTTCCAAAGTAAAGCAATAAATATTATTTCAAGATATCCTTATAGCCCAATGGATTTTACAGCTTACAACCACAAAGGAGAAGAAGTTGGAATTGAAATAATCTAATTTTATTTATAAAAACCTAAGTTTTTATATGTTATTATTATTATTATTCTTATTATGAGAAAAAGAAAATTTAAATTCAAAGCCCTTTCGCCAATAGTTGCAACAATTCTTTTAGTTGTTGTTTCTGTAATTCTGGTTTCAATAGTTTTGAATTGGGGCAGAAACATTACAAACTCTAGTTTAAATGAAACAGACCCAATACTAAAGCAAACAAATCAGAACTATTTAATAGGCAGCCCAAAGCTTAATGCCCAAGGCATTCTTACTTTTAAGAATATCACTCCCGGTGAGAAATCAATAACAATAACTAGCTATCAGATAGTCAGTAGTTCAGAAGACGATAACTTCAACAACACAATAGCCCTTAATGAAACTACAATCCAGCCAGGCGCTACACACGTCATCTCAATACAGGCCTTTCCACCAGAACCAAAATTTACAATATTATTAATCACAGATGAAAACGAATATATCTCAATAGAAGGAATAAGAAATCCCCCAGTAACATTACAAGATATTCCTGTAGAAGAAGTTCTTGAACTTCCATATGTTATGGATGGAGAGAATAAATTATACATTCATCCAACAGATAATTCTACAGGTGTTGCTTGGGGCTGTCCAGGGACATTAATTGGTTCTGGTGCTCAATCACTAACAAATGGTTTAGCAAACACCACTGCGATTCTTGCAGGCTGTGTAACAAGACCAATAGCTGCAAGTATTTGTAATGATTTAGATTTTGGAGGATATGATGATTGGTATCTTCCTGCGAGAGATCAGCTGGGTGAAATTTGTAGTTACCAAGCAGTTATATATACAGGAGATTATAGTAGTTCTTGGATAGGTCTTGATTTTTGTAGTTATAGTTATTGGACAAGTACAGAATGGGGCGCTAACGACGCATACTATATGGAACCAGGTGGTTGGAGCCTAGAACAAAGTTCAAAGTCCGAAATATATCGTGTACGTTGTGTTCGTGGAGGATAAAATTCTATTTATTTGTTTTTAATTATTTTTTTATTCCTATTTTCTTTCAAAAACGCCCTAAAAAAACAAAAATTTATAAACCTTACAGCACAAAGCATTTATTAATTTTGGTTATTAATATCTTTAGTTGATGTCTTTTGACATTTGACTAAAAATTATTCTAAATATAAATAATGTGAGGATATCTATGAGTACAGACAATAAAGAATCCATCTCAAAAGAGGAAGAAACAAAAATTAAAGAAACAATAGAGACAATAAAACAAAAACTTGAAGAACAAGACAAACTTTCTAAAGAGTATCTGGATTTGCTTCAAAGAACACAAGCAGAGTTTAGAAACTATAAGCAAAGAGTTGAAAGGGAAACACAAGATATTATCTTTATAGAGAAAGCAAAAATCTTAGCTGAATTTTTAAATTATAGAGACACAATTGTTAAAGCAATAGAAAAAGAAAAAGAAGAGATTACAAAAAAATCTCTAGAGCACATGTTAGTAAATTACGATATTATTCTAAAAAGGCAAGGCATAGAAAAACTAGAAGTTATAGGTAAAGACTTTGATTATAATTTCTGTGATTGTTTGTTAAAGCAAGAGTGTGAAGAAGATAAAGACAATAAAGTAATTGCAATTATTGAAGATGGCTTTACATTAAATAAAAGATTAATAAAACCAGCAAAGGTTATTGTTGGTGCAAGTAAAAAAGAAAATGGTGATAAGATATGAGTAAAGTAATTGGAATTGATTTAGGTACAACATATTCTGCAGTTTCTGTTGTAGAAGCTGGACAGCCAAAAATTTTAATTAATTCAGAAGGGTCAAGAACAACCCCTTCTGTTGTTGGATTATCTAATGGCGAAATAATTGTTGGAGCATTAGCAAAAAGGCAAGCAGTTGTTAATCCAGACAATACCATATATTCCATAAAAAGAAAAATGGGAAGTGGAGATAAAGTTAAAATTGGAGGAAAAGATCATTCCCCAGAACAGATTTCTGCATATATTTTACAAAAATTAAAAAAAGATGCTGAAGAACAATTGGGTCAAAAAATTACTCAAGCAGTAATAACAGTTCCAGCATATTTTTCAGACTCTCAAAGAAAAGCAACAAAGGCAGCAGGAGAGATTGCTGGTCTAGAAGTTTTAAGAATAATTAACGAACCAACAGCTGCTGCTTTAGCGTATGGTCTAGATAAAAAACACGCCCACACAATTTTAGTATTTGATTTTGGTGGTGGAACTTTCGATGTTTCTATTTTAGAGTTATCTGACGGTGTGTTTGAAGTCAAAGCCACAGCTGGAGACAACCACTTAGGTGGTGATGACATTGATCAAAAGATAATTGATTTCTTAGTTTCAGAGTTTAAGAAAAAAGAAGGAATTGATTTAATAAAAGATAAAATGGCAATGCAAAGATTAAAAGATGAAGCCGAAAAAGTAAAGATAGAGTTGTCTACAACTTTAAAGGCAACAATTAATATCCCATATATTACAGCAACACAAGAGGGGCCAAAGCACTTAAACATAGAATTAACAAGAGCAAAGCTTGAAGATTTATGTGCTGATATTTTTAAAAGATTAGAAATTCCAACAAAGCAAGCAATTAAAGATTCAAAGCTTGATTTATCTAAGATTGACGAAGTTGTTATGGTTGGGGGTTCAACAAGAATTCCAAAAGTAATTGAGCTTGTTGAAAAATGGACAAATAAAAAACCAAATAAATCAATCAATCCAGATGAAGTAGTAGCAATGGGTGCTGCAATTCAAGGTGCTGTTCTTGCTGGAGAGGTAAAGGACATACTTCTTCTTGATGTTACTCCTTTGTCTTTAGGTATTGAAACTTTAGGTGGAGTTTTTACAAAATTAATTGAAAGAAATACAACAATACCAACAAAAAGATCTCAAGTTTTTTCAACAGCTTCTGATTCTCAAACAGCTGTTGATATTCATGTACTTCAAGGTGAAAGACCATTAGCTAAAGACAATCTAACACTTGGAAGATTCCAGTTGATTGGTATTCCTCCAGCACCACGAGGAGTTCCTCAAATAGAAGTTAGTTTTGATATAGATTCCAATGGAATAATTAATGTTTCAGCAAAGGATCTTGGTACAGGAAAATCTCAAGCAATTAAGATTACTTCAACAACTTCTTTAAGTAAAGATGAAATTGAAAGATTAAAAAGAGAAGCAGAAGAGCATGCTGAAGAAGATAAAAAGACTCAGGAAAGAATAGAGACAAGACACAAAGCAGAAACTTTAGTGTATTCTGTAGATTCAGTTTTAGAAGAAGCAAAAGAAAAGTTGTCTCCTGAAGACACAGAAGAGATAAAGAAATTAAAAGAAGAACTAAGACAAGCAATTGATAGTGATTCAGCAGATCTAGAAGAAAAGACAAACGCCTTACAAACAAAACTTTATGATGTTTCTAAAAAGCTTTATCAAAATGCAGCTCCAAATCAAGAAGGCACAGATGATTCCAAAGACAAAGGAAAAACAGTTGATGCAGATTTTACAGAGGAAAAATAAAGAAGTGTGACCCATTTTGACAAAAGATTACTACAAGATTCTTGGAGTTAACAAGAATGCAAATGATGAAGATCTAAAGCAAGCCTATAAGCAATTGGTTAAGAAATATCATCCAGATATTTCTAAAGAGCCAAATGCAGAAGAAAGACTAAAAGAGATAACAGAAGCTTATGCAGTTCTTTCTGATCCAACTAAAAGACAACAATACGATATGTTTGGTGAAGAGGGAGTAAAAGGTGGCGCAGGTTTCAATCAAGGTTTTTCAGGACAAGGTTTTAATTTTGATTTTTCTGATATCTTTTCTAAGTTTGGTTTTGATGAAGATGAGGATTCTGGTTTCTTTCAAGGTTTTAGAAGCATGCACAGAGGAAGAAGTCAAAGAGAGTCTTGGGCTGAACTAGATTTAAGAACAAGAATAAATATTGATTTTGTTACTGCAATTAAAGGCGGGAAAGTAAGTGTTGGTGTTTACAAAGATGTTGTTTGTGATACTTGTGATGGCACAGGCTCTAAATCTAAATCTAAAACCACTTGTTCAGCTTGTGGTGGAAAAGGAAGAACACTAACTAAAAAACAAACCCCTTTTGGTATTTTTGCAATAGAACAAACTTGTTCTAAATGTAAGGGAGAAGGAAAAATAAATACAGACCCCTGTAAGAAATGTGATGGAAAGGGCCATGTAAAAAAAGAAACAATTCTTGGAATCGATGTTCCAGCAGGAATTAGCAACGGAGATGTTATAAGACTAAGAGGGCAAGGTAACACACATAATGGAGAAGTAGGAGACTTATTTGTTTCTGTTAGTGTAACAGAACACGAGTTCTTCAAAAGAGAAGGTTATGATCTATATTGTGAGATTCCAATAATTTATTCTGAATTGATCTTAGGAACAAAGATAAAAATAAAAGGGATTCAAGACACAATTAATTTAACAATACCAGCAGGCACTCGTCCAGAAACTATCTTTAAAGTTTCAGGAAAAGGTTCTCCTGATCCAAACAAAAGAGGTTTGCACGGTTCTTTATTTGTTAAAGTAATATTAGCAGAGCCTATCGATGTTAATAGAGAATACAAGCAACTATTAGAAAAACTTGCAAACATTGATAATAAAACAAAAAAGAAGATACAAGATAAGTTTAAAAGTTATGTTGAGTTTTAAAAAAACTCAGATAGACTTTTCTGCTTTTTTGCCTCTTTGTCTGAGAATAGACTGTCTATCTCATTTTCACTTAAGTTTATTCTTTGCAAAAGATGTGGATTTAATTGATAGTCAATGATTAGGTTTTTTGCAACTTCAAGATATTTCTTTATGGAACCTTGTGCAATTGTTAAAATTATTTTTCCCCCACAGTCGCATTTTCCTGACAAAGGCATTCTTCTAAATTTCTTGTTGCATTTAACACATCTTAGTTTCTGTCTTGCAAAAGCTCTGGTGTTACCAATAATGTCTGGAAAAAGATGATAGTGGAGTAGTCTTTCAAGTGCGTCTTGATTATCAACTGCAAGGATTCTTCCCTGAAGTTTAGCTTGTTTATCTACTTTTTCTTGCATTGATTTAATTGAGATATAAGTAGATTGCTTTGGCCCTTCATCGAAGTAATTAGTGTCGTGTGTAAATTTCACACAACTATATTGTTCTTCTGTTCCAAGAAGTTTCTTAACAGGAACAATCCCTTCAACTTTATCTGGATCAGCAAATGATTTTGTTGCTAAATAAAATTCATAAGGATAACTTGTGTTAGTTTCTATCTCGTGCGATTCATCATCAATCTCGTAAGGACTAAGAACAGTAGTAAATGCTAAAGGTGCATCCATTCTTCCGCCTCTACCCGTACTAAGATAACTTTTAGAAAAATTAAGCATAGAGTCCATTAACAATAACATCGAGTCTTGATCTCCATCAACATTTCTTCTTTTGGCTGTAATATAATAAGGATGTCCCCAAGCAAGTTTAGATTTAGAATAACCAATTATTCTTCCAACAATTCCAGCAGAAGTGTGTGGTGCAAGACCAATCACAAGTTGTCCAATAAGATCTTCTTTAGTTTTAGCATTATAAAATCTAGGCAAGTGATAGTATTTTTCTAACAAGTCATCAACGAAACCTGCAACTCTTAAAAAATATTCTCCACAGCCTTCATCAACAATTGTATCTTGTGGAAATATAGAAAGTCTTTGGTTATTGTCTTTCAAATCATTTCCAAGATAGTCTTTTTTATATCCAAGTTCTTTTAGTTTCTCAATAGAAAGATTTAGTTCCTTTCCACTAAATTGAGATATAGTTGCATTTAATGCCTCGTATCTACAAGTTCCATCTCTAAAAACATAAACTTCGTGTTTAGCTCTTAATAGTCCTTTTTCTAATGGTTCAGATATTTTTTCTTTACTGACTAAACCTTTAACACCTTTAAGGCTATCAGGTATTCCAACCTTTAAGTTGTTTGCTGCACTTTCAATAAGTTTATCAAGATCAATCTTATGTTCTAAAATCAATTTTGTTTC
Source organism: archaeon (assembly GCA_035390665.1). GTDB lineage: Archaea > Iainarchaeota > Iainarchaeia > Iainarchaeales > CSSED10-239 > JAKQTP01. Next base: position 100,569 of record DAOOUC010000001.1, read on the forward strand.
TTGATTGCATTTAGGACATATTTTTTCATGTGTTTGCATTTTACATTTATTACACATTCTTATTTCTTTTGTGTTTATTCCACAATTAAAGCAATAACCATTATAAATAATTTTTTTACACTCAGGGCAAAGATATGATTTGATCTCAACTTCGTTAACTCCAATATCTTGTTGTTTTGTGCCATCTGCTCTTTTCTTAATTGCTTTCATTAAGTCTCTAGAGTTACCAAAGCCTCTGCCGATTGGAAACAAAACATTTGGTTTACCTGCCATCTCTCTTTCATGAGCAGCTTCTGGTCTTCCCATTCTTGCTCCAACCCAAAACCCTGATTTTTCATTAATTTTAATTTTTGAAATTGCACTAAGTATTTCTGTTGTTGTTTTCTCTGTGTTTTCAATTAGTTCTTTATATTCTTCTAAAGGATCAATTGCATTAAGTGAACCAACAGTTTTTAGAAGAGGATAAGCTATTTCTTTTTCTACAAGTATTTTGTTTTCTTCTTCAAGATATTTGTGTGGTAGTCCCATTTTCTCAAATATGTTTTTTATTTCTTTATTATATTCAATCTTAAAACCAATAATTTGTGTTTCTTTTGTTGATAATAAATCTCCTATACCAATAATATCAATATCATCAATTGCTTTTTCTATAACGTCTTTAATATTTTCAAAAAAGTTTTTCTTTTTTATTTCAATTTCTTCGTCACTAAATATTTTATCTGATTCTCTTAAATTTCTAATAAGTGTTTTTAGTTCTTCATGATTCAAAAGTTCATAATATGCTAAATATTTTGGAAATAAAGGCAAGTCGTATTTTTGAGATAATGCAACAGAAGTATATGGATTTGGTTTATTAAAAACTTCCTTACAGATATTTAAAACAGTTCTTGATATTTTTCCGGTCTTTTCAAGATATTCCATTTCTGCAATCCATTCTTCTCTAACATAGCCCGCTTTAACTAAAGGGTGTCCTGATTTCCTAAAATCTCCAACAGAGATTAGCATGTCTCCTAAGAAAAGAATCTTGTCTATTTCTGCTAAGTATTTTTTAGCAGTATTAACATCATCAATATAAACAACGTCTTTATTCTTCAACCTTACAATTGGTCCGTCAATTGTTGAGCAAGGGAAATATTGTAAAGATTTACCTGGCCTTTCAATTCTCCCGTGTGTTCCAACAGCTATAAATTCATCTAGTACCATCATTGTAGCAGGATTTATTGCTTTTGCCATTAATCCAGCATTTCTTGCTCTACCATATCTAAGTCTAAAGCCCCCTGGTCTAAACGGATAAGAAAACACAGGTCTACCGGCTGCTAACCCCTCAAGATATTTAGTTGATGGTTTTAGTTCAAAACCTTCAGCGGTTTTTTTAACTTTAACAAGTTTTTCAAGCCAAGCCCAATTAAGGCCCATCTTCTTACTTGTTTTCATAATTTTAAGGGCCCTAACATAAAGTCCATCAATTAAAACAAGACACATTGCCCCTCTTACTCTGTTTGTTTCAATTCCAGGGACATCTCTATTAGCAACAATCTCAACTTCGTTATCTGCATAACTATTTACTCTAACAGGAATATTTTCAATAATAATTCTAACTTCGTTTTCTGTTATTCTTTGCTGTCTAACAACAACTTCATCTTGATAAAGCATTCCTTCTTCAATTACTCTTTCAATTTCTTGTCTACTTGGTTTAAATCTATCTAAGTTAAGTTTAGCTCTAGCAAGATCTCCAAGTAATAGTGGTAAAGTTTGAGCATTTCCTCCAGCAGCTCTAATCGGCCCCGCAAAGTAAATATCAACAAATGGCGTACCATCTTCATTTTTAGAAATCTTAATTTCTGGTAATCCATCAAGAGGAGAAACAACCACTCCTTCTGTTTCTATAATTAAGGCAGTTCTTAAAGCTTGATCAAGTCTTTTTTCAGGATCTTCAATGTCTCCTAATTTTCTATCCAAGATATCATTAAAAATCTGAAGCATTACAGGAAATCTTTCTTGGTGTTCTTCCCACAACTCATTGTATCTTTGAGCAACACCAGGGGGTCCGACAAGAAGTTCAGTTTTTTCAGCAATACCTCTAGCAGGAAGTGACTCTATGTCGTTATGTGGATCTTTTCCTTGTTGTCTTGCATTTTTTGCAACAGCTACAGCTGCATCAATCTCTTTAGTTAGGGCGTCATAATATTCTTTAACTTCTTTGTTTGCTTTAATCTCACTCATTCTTTTTTCCTTTCAAAGTCTTTTATACAAACTTTTTGATCTTTAAGATTAAATAGTATTGCTTTAGATACTGTCGGCACATGCCCCATCTCTTGTTGGAAAGCTGTAATTGATTGCCAGCAAGATGTGCTTATTAAATGGCAGTGTTTATATTTAGAGTAGGCGTGATGATGGATGTGTCCACAAATAAAAACTGCTGGTGCTTCTCTGACAACTAAAAAGTTTTTTTCAATTGGTATAAAAGTTTGCTTTTCTCCAAATTGCGGCATCAAGTCTCTTCTAACCATTAGTTCTTTTTGTGCAAGATCCGGTTTATCCATTTTTAAATCTTTTATTTTTCCAAAGATTCCATGAAGTGATACTCCGTGATACATTAAAAACAATAATCCTTCAAGTTCAATCCAAGATGGAGAACCAAGAATATGTATGTTTTCTTTTTTATAACAGTTAGGTAAATATTTTTCAGGGATTGCAGGCTGTGGATCTGAAACTCTAACAGCGTCGTGGTTTCCTGGTATTAAAAATATTTCAATATGTTTAGGAATCTTTAATATTAGTTCTTCGAATACTCTATATTGTTCAAAGATGTCTGTTATTGCAAGTTCATCATATTGTTTAGGGTATATTCCAATTCCGTCTACAAGATCTCCTGCAATAATAATATATTTGATTTTAGAAATTAGGTCTTGATCTTCTTTTGTAATATTGATTCCATTAATCCAGTCAATAAAATCATTAAATTCTTCTTCTCGGAATAGTTTGCTTCCAACATGCGTGTCTCCTAAGATAACAACATAGTTGTCTTTTGTTGTTGTGGCACTAATATTTTCATAAGGAAGATCAGCATACATTATTTCTTTAGCAATAAATATGTCTTTAGATAAAACTGCGCATTTAAACCCGACAACATTATCAAAAAGTATTTCTTTAGGATTAACTTCAAATTCTTTGTTTTCCATTATTACAATATTGACTCTTCCAGTTGGGTCGTCAACAGTCAATAATAGATTTCCGTTCTTTGTTAGTCTTTTATCAAAAACCATTCCTACAATATCAACTTCCGTGTTTTTTGTTTCTTTTTTTGCTTCTTCAATTGGCACAGGTTTTAGGTTTTCTCTTTTTTTTAAAATTTCGTAGATTGCTTGATATTTATCAAGGAAAAGAGATAAGAAGTCATCAACTGAGCCTTGCGATAGTTCCTTTCCTGTAACATCATAAGCATCTAATATTCTAAAGTTTTTTCCAGTAGTTTCTACTTTTTCTTCAATGTTGTTTGTTGTAGATATTATTTTTTTAATATCATCTTTACACACAAATATGATTTTTTCTTCTGCAAGTTTATCTAGAATTTTCTGATAATTATTTAGGTTTAATAATCTTAAGCAATCCTCATTAATTATAAGATCTTTTTCTTGTGCATAGCACACAATTTTTGAATCCATTTATTTTACTTGCTCTTTTAGATTTTCTAATTTACTAATTAATGACCACACTGCGCTTCTACAAAATTGTGGAACATTATTGTTATTTGTTATATCTTCTAACTCATACATAATGCCAGAAATCTCAACAACATTACATTTAGTTTTTAATCTTTCTTCTATTCCAGTTAATAGAATTTTTAGATTTTTTGGAATTGCTGAATCCTCGATTAAAAATTCAATTTCAGCAACAATATCTTCAACAGCTTTAGAAGTGTCAATTGTTTTCTTTCTCATGGTTTATCACTTCCTAATTTTTCTTTTGCGATTAAAAAAATAGCAAACTCTATTATATTTTAGTGAAAAACTATTTTTAATAGATATGGTTTGAAAAAAGAAGAGTTAACTCCATCTGCTTTTCTTTTTCTTGTCTACAGGATAACTTTCTACAAGTTCTTCCATAGTAACATTTTCTTGTCCCTCAAGAATACCGTCTTTTCCATAGGTACTAGATACAACTAGCTTTTTTCCGGGATTGTTTTCTCTTAAAGTTTTTAACATTTCTTCTTGCTCACTTTTACTTATTGTTGGATTGTAAACAAAAACAATCAAATCTGATATTGCTTTGATTGCTGCAATTGCTTGCTTTTCAATTGCATTCATTTCTTTAAAGTCGTGATGAATTAAACCAGGAGTATCAATTACTTGAAAGGTTTCTTGTCTTCTTTTAAAGTATCCCACATTTAAGGCTTTAGTTGTAAAAGCATAGCTGTTAATCTCTGGCGTTGCTTCTGTTATTTTTGTAAGATAGGTGGTTTTTCCTGCATTTGGTATTCCAACAAGAACAATAGTCTTAAGATTGAAGTCAGGGTTAGCAATTCTTTTAAATTCTTTTTCCAAGTTTAAAAGTTTATCAAAAGTTGAGTCAAGGTTTCTAAGAACCGAAGAAAGGCGGCCAACATATTCTTTCTTAATTCTAACAAAGAAGTCTTTATCGTGTTTCTTGCTTCTACTTCCTTGCATTTTCATTAGTTGTCTTTTATATCTTTCTGATAGTTTATTAATAACAGTAATATTACTAGTAATGTGGTTTCTGTATTTTTCCATGGTTGATTTGGGACAAACATTTTTAAACATCATTCCATAGTATTCATTAACAGTATCATAGTCAGGTAGTTTGTCTGAGACATATTTTAATTTTTCAGTAACTTCTATCTGATAAAGAGAAATATACTTGTGTGCCATGTCGTTTCTTTGATAGTCTTTAACTCTTCTTACTTTGTTTATAACTGCGTCTAATATGTCCTTGGATTTTGTGATTTTTGGAAAGTTCATCTTAATTTCTCCTAAAAAGTTACATTTATAATTAATTTCTTTTATATTTATATATAGAACTACTTATATATTATATATAAGATTTTCTTTTTAAAGCCAATTATTATAATGAGGAATAAGTATGAATTTCATAAATGCAAAAAATCATAAAAAATTATATATTGTACCATTAATTGTTGCAATAGTTTGTTTAGTTTTAATTTTTATAACCCCTGGAGTTTCCAAAGGAATTGATTTAAAGGGCGGAAACCAGCTAATTTTAAGATATGAAGGAACAGCAATTGATTCAGGCGCTTTAGCAAATACCTTAAAGCAAGAATTCAATCTAAAAGAAGTAAATGTTAATGAAACAAAAGGACCAACAAGCACAGGATTAGTAATTGATTATTCCACAAGCCCAGAAATAGATACAGCAAAGGCAGAAAAAGACAAACTTGATTTTATTAATGGAAATATTGATGATTTAAAAACAAAAGCAACAGAAGTTCTTTCTCCTCTAAAGGATAAAGGTTATTTGTCTGAGCAAGTAATAACAGATATTTCTGATATAAGAAATAAAGAAGATTTAAAGGTTTATTTAAATGAAAATATAATCTTAGCAAATAATGAATTTAATAATCAAATAATAAACAAAGTAAAATCAGAACTAAACCTAACAACAGAAGCAAAAATACAAACAAGAGAAGTTTCAGCAACTCTTGGTAAAGACTTTGTTAAGTCTTCTTTAAAGGTAGGAGTTATTGCATTTATTTTATTATCTTTAGTAATATTTTTATTTTTCAGAGAAATTATTCCATCTGGTTTAATTATCTTTGCTGCAACTTTCGATATATTGGTTGCATTAGCTGGTATGGCACTTCTAGGTTTGCCATTAAGTCTAACAACAATTCCAACATTGTTAATGCTTATTGGTTATTCTGTAGACACAGATATTTTACTTAGCACAAAACTTTTAAAGAACAGAACAGATGATGTTTACGTTGTAACAAATAAGTCAATGGCAACAGGAATGACAATGACAATAACTACATTAATAACAGTTCTTGTGATGCTTGTTGTTTCTTATTTCATGCAAATGACTGTAATTTTAGAAATAGCAACAGTATTGTTCTTCGGTCTTATCGGAGATATAGTTTCAACATGGTTCTTTAATGCGCCTGCATTAATATCTTATGTTCAAAATAAAAATAAAAACAAAAATTAAGGAAAAGGTGTTTTTTAGATGAAAACTTTATTAAAAAAACCAATAGTCATTATTTGGATAATTATCTTATTATTTTCAATAGGATTACTATTAACAAAAGGAATTCAATATGGTGTTGATTTCTCTGGTGGAACTTCTTTTTCAATAGTTCTTGAAAAACCAGTAGAATCTGATGAGATGCCAAGGGTTGTTTCAATAATTAATAGAAGACTTGATTGGGCAGGTTTAAAGGATGCAAAGGTTACTTCGTCAGGTAATCAATATGTTACTGCGCAATTAGCAGAGTCAAATCCAGACGAGATTACAAGATTAAAAAACACACTTTTAAAACAAGGTAAATTTGAAGCAGTATTAGATGGAAACACCTTATTTGTTGGAGAAGATTTAATTACAATCTATAAAGATCCTGCAAAGGGTTATGGAATCACGCAAATAGACAGAAGCGGAGCAAGCCAATGGGTTTTACCATTTATGTTATCTCCAGAAGCTTCAAGAAGATTTGCAGAAATGACTTTCCATAAATGTACAGCAACAGGCTATGATTCTAAAAAAGTAGAATATGATTGTGAGAAAACTTATTTCTTTATTGACAGGCCAACGGATGCTATATTTATTGTAGATACAGAAACATATACAGATGAAAGGCAAGTTCCTGTTTCTCCAGAAGTTTCTGGAAGTGAAACAATTTCTTTTGAGGATATAATTTCACAAGTAAATACTAAATATTATGTTGTTGATTCAGAACTAACAGAAAATGAAAGAACAGATATTTTATCAGATATTAACAAATATTCTAAAGTCATAGTTTCAGGTTCTGTTTCAGATAGTATCAAAAAAAAATTATCAGATATGGGTTATAGAGTAGTAGTAATTAACAAACCTGAGAACCAACCATGGATTTGGGAAGCAACAGGACTAAAATCCATAATTTCTTTAACAGAAGGCGTAGCGAATATGGCTGCTCCATCAACAAGTTCTCCAAAGTTTGAGACGTTTAATAGTTTAACAATTACAGGAAGCACTTCTTCAAAAGAAGATGCAAAACAAAGACTTGATGATTTATTAGTTATCTTAGAATCAGGTTCTTTACCAATAGCAATTGAAAGCATAAGCACAGAGTCTATCTCTCCATATCTTGGAGATGAGTTTTTGGACAATTCTTTGTGGATTGGTTTAATTGCGTTGTTGACTGTTGCATTAGTATTATTCATTAGATACAAGGTATTTAATTTGATTTTCCCAATATTAATCTCAGATATTTCTGAATTAATAATTTCTTTAGGTTTCTTGTCCTTAATACAATTTAGAGTTGATCTTGCAACAATTGCTGGAATTATTGCAGCTATTGGTACAGGTGTTGATCATGAAATCATAATCACAGATGAACTTTTAAAAGGCACAGGAAAAGACGAAGAAAAATCTGGTTTAAGTTTAACTGCAAAAATAAAGAACGCTTTCTTTATTATCTTTGCAGCTGTTGCTACAGTATTTGCAACAATGCTTCCAATTATTTTCTTTAATGTTGGATTAAGTAAATTTGTTGGATTTGCAATAACTGTAATGTTTGGTGCAGTACTTGGTGCATTTATAACAAGACCGGCATTTGCAGAGATTGCAAAAGTTGTTGTAGCACATCATGAAAAAAAACAAGAGAGTAAAAAATGATTACACAAGCACAATTATTAGAGCTTTTAACTCCAGGAGTAATAAGCGGTTTAACTGCAGGAATGGTAGTTGTTCTAATTTTTGTGTTTATTCTTTGTTTGTTGTTTTTTATTGGCGCATATATTTACTATTGTCTTGTATGGTACCACCTTTCCAAGAAACTAAAATACAAAACAGCATGGTTAGCATGGATTCCAATTGCCAATCTTTTTTTAATGCCAATATTAGCAAAGAAGCATTGGGCATTAGGTTTTTTATTATTGATTCCAATAGTTAATATTGTTTTTTCAATAATCTGGTGCTGGGACATCTACAAGAAAAGAAAGTTTTCAGGGGCATTAAGCCTAGTAAAAGCAGGCTATGTGGTAATTCCATTAATTCCCTTTGTTTTTATTGCGGATTTTATAATAATGGGAATCATTGCTTTTGAGAAGTAATTTTTACAAGCCAAACAACCACAAACAGCATTAGAAACCAAGATATTATGTGAAGCTCTTGATGCAAGCCTATCTTTTCTGATAGCATAACGATGATTATTCTTAACAGGTTTACTAAAAACAGCACAATTGTGCTTACTGCTATTGCTTTATTTGAAATCTTTTGTTTTATTGTCTTTAAGGCAATAACAACCCCTAGATAAGCAGAGACTGAGACAATCCCCGAACAATAAACCACAAAGTCAAAGGCCTCATAATTCACATTGTTTCCAAGAAGCCAAAAGATTAGTTTTTCTTCAAGACCAACTAAGAAGTTACCAAAAATAAAGACGCCGATAGCTAAAAATAAGAAATAGCTAATAAAGAAAACCAAAATAAATCTAATCTTCTCTTTTGTGTTCATCTATTATATTATAAATAAATGTCTTTAAAATAGTTAGTTTATATTAAACTAAAAACCAATAAAGATAGTCCACCAATAATTAATGTTGTTAAAAAATTAGTTTGACTATTATCAAGATATCCTTTGTTTTCAAATAGTGCTCCAATAAAACTATCTATAATTGTTCCAAGCATTCCAAAGCTTGCAATTATTAATGAAATATTGAAGCTTACTTTAAAAATAAAATAAAATAATCCAAAACTAAAAGCTGAAACCATTAAAGCCCCAAATAACCCTAAGATTGTTATTCCGCCATTTGTTCCAGGTTCTACTTCTTTAAAATTAGTTATAAGTCTTGGTTTTATTTTAGATAACCTTCCAATCTCTGAAGAAAGAGTATCAGAAAATGCTGCTGCAATTGTTGAAGCAGAAGCATAAATTTGTCCAAAAACAACTAACACCGTTCCAATAAGACAATTGCCTAAAAGATTAATGTAGTTTCTTTTTTCTTTTTTATTTTTAAGAACAACAGTTATTCCTTCTGCAATACAGAAATAAGAAAGAAGATAAATAAACAACATTATTTTTCCAAAATATAAAAATACTCCGCTCATTCCAAATATTATAGAAATAGTAAATAGGTCGTATTTTCTAGTAATAAAAAGAATAATTCCTAAAATATAAAAAAAAAGAAGATAGTAAATAAAACTCATATTCTTTCCTTATACAACCGTTACTTTAACAACCATAACTTTGTTAACATAACCTAATTTTATAAGTTTTGCTTTACATCTTTCTGAAATGTGTTGAAATATTAAATCATTCCAGTTTTCTTTTGCTGTTTTTGCTGTAATCTCTTCAGTAAAGAAATCAACAATTGCTTTTCTTGCTTGTGTTCTTAAAGGTGTTGTGTATTTTGCACCAGTTATTGCAAGAATCTTTAATTTTAATTTGATTCCGTCTTTTGTTGTAACATAGAAAACTGGTTCAATCTTTGACTTTTGTCTTCTTATAAGTCTTCTAAGTAGGCTTGTTTTTGCTTCGAATTTTGAAATAACTGTGTCAGCTTTAGCGCCTGTTATTTTATTTATTTTAAAACTTACTTCAAAGCTTGAGTCTCTTATATTTCCTGTTAATTCATTTAATCCTTTCTTAACAACTCTTCCAATTAAGTTTTTAGGATTAATTGTGATTGTTTCTCCGATTTTCTTTTCATCAAAAGTAGTATCTGCAGAAACATCATACCATTTTTTCTTTTTCCATGTATCAACTGTACTTTTTTTATCTGCCATAATTTAAACACCCATCACTTTACAAGTAGCTTTGCTGAGTCATCTGAGTATCTCCAATCGCTACTGATTTTTTTTGCTTTAATATAATGTTTTCTAAGTCTTTTAATTTTAGAAACAGTTTTTTGATATCCTCTTTTACCGCTTGTATCTTTTTTATTGTTTTCGTTATGTTTAATTAATTTAACACTTTTATTAATAAGATACAATAATTCGTCAGGTAATTTATCGTTTTTTAGATTAAGTTCTTTTTGAACCTTTCCAATCTTTTTACCTGTTGCCTCAAGAACAGAGTTAACTCCATATTTTTTTTTTAAAGTTAATCCAATTTCTGTTGTTGTCTTACCTTTCTTTGTAAGATCTTCAATTACATCATATATTTCTTTTTTATCTAAAACCTTTTTTTCTGTTTTATCACTCATCGTTTAATCACTTTATTTTTATTAATATTAGTCAATTATTTATGTGGCGAATAAAATAATAACTAAAGAAGTTTTTTATACCAAAAAATTGGTTAATAATATATATTATCTGTTTCGATTTATTTAAATACGTTTTTATTTTGGTTTTTAAAGATATCTTGCTCTTTTCTCTATAATCTCTATTTGGCTAAGGATCTTTGGTTCTTTTGTTTCTTTTTTATACCCGACTAAGATCTTTTCCCAGAATTTTTCTGTTTTTTTGCTTGCTTTTAAGGTTTTTTTAAAGACAAGAAGGTCTGTTGCCTTGTCTTCAATCTTGTTTGAAAGATAACCAAGGCCAAAGTCAATAAAGTAAATCTTTTTAGTCTTTGTTGTTAGAATATTAATAAGATTTAAGTCTCCATGTATTATTCCATTATTATGAAGTCTTGCAATTTCTTTTCCAATAGTTTCTAGATATTTTTCATGTTCTTTAGTATTTTCAATCTTTTCCATAATAATGGTGTTTTCTGTAACAGAGTAAACAACAGGAGTATTAAGACCTAAGCAACTTGCTTTTTTAAGAAGGGTTGCTTCTTGCTTGTTTCTTGTTTTAATTATTTTTTTATCAAGTACAGGGTCTCTATAGTCCTTAGATATCCTTTCTTTAATAATATTCTTGCCTTTAGAAAAGATTTTAGCTTCAGCACCACTATTGATTTCTTTACTCATCAAAACACATCTCAAGTTCAAGTGCTTTTTCTTTTAGGCCTTCTATGTCGTAATTAGTTAGTGCATCAATATAACTATTCCAATAGATTTTATTAAGTTTCTTAGAATAAGTATTATTAAATTTTTCAAGAAGCAATTCTTTATTTTGAATTTGCATTTCAATTCTTGCAACTGTGCTTCTTGTAATACACCTTGTTTCAAGTTGAGAGTACTCTAAATGTCTATTAATCTTTTTAGCTTCAAGCATTAAATCAAGATATTCTGTAATTGGTCTTGTGTATTTGTCTTGATTTAGTTCTTCTAATTTTATTTTATATTCTATGTAATTTTCAGGAACAAGATAATTAGAAGTTATAAGATATTCTTCATTAATTTTAGATATTTTATTTATTTGAAAATTAGCAATAAAACCAATAAACAAGAAGATAATAAGTGCAGTTATAGCTAAAATAACCAAATGTCCCAATATTGTTGTTGGTTTTCTTTTGGATGCTAATGACATATTATTTCACTTGTATTTGTGTATTCTATATTATATATATTATGTGTCTTTTTTATATCTTTTTCTATTTTCTCAAATTTCTTATTTATCTGAATTTTCTCTATTTTGTCCTTTAAAGATAGATTATTTTCTTTCTTGTATTTCCAAATTGTATTGTTAAGGTTTTCAATATCTTCTAAATTCAAAATGCTTTCGTATTTTTCTGTAGTTGGGTATTTTTCAAGATTTATGTCTTTATTATAAAGTTCTTTAGATATAATTGAAGTTGTAAATGGAGTTATTGGATATAATAAAACCAAAAACCTTTCTAAACAATAATTAAGAGTATCAATTGCTCCGTTCTGTTCTTCTTTTGAAAATTCTCCTTCTTGATTATATGCTCTGCTTTTTACAAGCTCTAAGTAGTTTGAAGAAAAAGTTGTCCATAAGAAGTATTTAAGTTTTACAATAGGGTTATGAAAGTCATATGCCTTATATTGTTCATCACAATAATCAATAATTTCATTTATTTCTTTTCTTAAAAGTTTATCAAGTTCAGTATATTCTGCGTTTATTCCTTCATTTCTTTTAAATTGAGAAATAAACTTAGATGCATTCCAAAGTTTGTTTAGGGTTTTTTGTTCTGAAGATATTCTGTCTTTAGAGCACTTCAAGTCCTTTTCATTTAGATTTCCTTCATCAGCAACCCAAAGTCTTAAAGATTCTGCACCGTAATCTCTTAATATCTCTTGAGGATCTACAACATTCCCAAGAGATTTAGCCATCTTGTTTCCTTTGTCGTCTAGAATATGCTGATGTATATAAACATCATCAAAAATTATATTTCCTGTAAACAAGTAACACTTAAGAAGAGTGTAATACAACCAAGTTCTTACAATTTCTTTTCCTTGTGGTCTTAGAGTACAAACAGGGTGTTTATTGTAAAATTCAGTTCCATAGTTTAAAACAAACAAAGGAGATATGGATGAATCAAACCAAGTATCAAAAACTCTTTGTTCTCCTTCTATCTCTTGACTGCCACATTTTGGACAGCTATTAACTGGTGCTTTTTCACACCAAGGTTTTTGATATTTTCCAGAGGTTCCTAATATTGCTTCTCCGCAAGTTTTACAATACCAGATAGGAATTTCAGTTGCATAATATCTTCTTCTAGATATTGGCCAATCAATAGAAACAACATCTAACCAGTCAAGAAGTATTTTTTTAGTTGCAGGGTTTGTAAAGTTTACTTTTTCAGCAATTTTTCTCATTTCTTCAATATAGTCTAATTGTTTAAGATAATATTCCTTTAAAGAAATAAATTCAATTTCGTCTTTTGATCTCTCACAGATTGGAACTTTGTGTTGTATTGTTTTTTCTTCAGTAACAAGATTGTTTGCTTTTAGTTCTTCAATCATTTTTTGTCTTGCTTCTTTTACTTTTAGGCCTTCTAAAAATCCTGCATTGTTATTCATTTTTCCAGTAATATCAATTGACATTATTGGTTTAATTCCTTGTTCCATGAAAAATCTAATATCTGAATAATCTCCTGCAGAACACATCATGACTAGCCCAGTTCCCTTATCAACTTTTGCTTGAGGATGAGATTTGATTGGAACTTCTCTATTAAACAAAGGAGAAATTGCAGTTTTTCCTTCAAGCTTTTGCCAACGTTCATCTTCTGGATTAAATATAACCATTCCAAGAGAGCAAACAAGTTCTGGTCTTGTTGTTGCGATTGGTATTTTTTCTCCTGTTTCTTTAACACTAAAAAGTATTGTATAAAATTTAGAATCAACAATTGCATAATCTATCTCAGAATCAGCAAGAGTAGTTTTACAACCAGGGCAATAGTTTGTTACTTTTTCATCAAGGTAGATAAGCCCTTTGTTGTAAAGTTCAATAAATGTAGTTTGAGTGAGTGCTCTGTATTTGTCTGAATCCGTTTTATATAAAGAACCAATTTTTCCATTTTCGTCATAGGTATTAAAAGAAATTCCAAGTTCTTTAAAGGTTTTGCTTGTTTGGTTGGAGGTTTCTTCAAGAAGTTGTTTACAATAGTTTACATATTCAACTCTTGGAGTATTAAGAATAGACATTTTAAATTTCTTTTCTGCAGCCATTTCAATAGGAAGTCCATTTCTATCAAGTCCATAAGGAAATAATACATTAAATCCTTTTTGTCTTTTGTATCTAGAAATAAAATCCATTATTGCATAGGTTGAAGCATGCCCCATATGTACTGGACTATTGATGTATGGTGGTGGCGTGTCTATACTATATACTGGAGAATTATCTTTTTCTTTAAATTCAAATATTTTAGAATCTATTTCTTTTTGAATAATTTCTTTTTCAAGTTCCTTGTTCCATTTTTCTAATGCCATTTATGATTACCTTGTTAAATATAATATATATTTATGAAAATTAATAATTAAAAATAGAATTGTTTTAGATTTTATTAATTTGTTTAATGTATTTAATAAGTATTTTGTTTGCCTTTATTTCATTGTCGTGAGCATTAATTTGTTCAATGATCTTTTCAACTTTTGCTTGAGCATTTTCGGATTTAAACTGTTGTTTCTTTTTGTTATGGTCTCCTATGTTGTTATCTTTGTAAATTATTGATTTATTAACAGTGTCTGATAGTTTCTTTCTGTAATCATAGTCTACTAAAAAAGTATCTAGTAAAGTTTCATAAGCAGGATCCATTAATACCTCGTCTGTTAGTTTAGTGCTAATAACATCTTCCTTATATTCAGGATTAATCATTTGTTTGATTTTATGTTGCCAGAATTTCTTCTTAAAAATCATTGTTGCTTTTACTTTCTTGTAGTAATTTTCTGCTTGACTTTTTTCTTTTTCCCAAAAGTTTTTTAGTTTCTTTAGTTTAGAATTTGTGGCCTCAAGATCATCAATTTTTAATTGTAAATCTGAAATTTTAGGATGAATTATTCTTTTATTTTCAATAATTATAAATTTTCTTTTAAAAAATAGGTCCAAATAAGGCTTATCATTTGTTTTTTCTAGTCTAAACTCTTGCAAGAATGCTTCGTAGTTGTTTATTGTTTTGGATAATGGCATATTTAAACACATTAAGCCCATTGTATTTAGATAAAATTTTAGTAAACACAATATAAAAAAGTAAAGCTAAATGTTTTTAAAGCTTTATAATCTTTCAAATTCGTCTTTAGAAATGTTTAAGGTCTTTAAAATCTGATGTATTGTTCCAATTTTTAAAATTTTGTGATTAGGAATAACAAGTATTTTATTTTCCTGATTTTTAAAAATAAGGTGGCTCCCTTTTTGTCTAATTAATTTATATCCTTGTTTTTCAATAATTTCACAAACGTACTTTGAAGAAGTGTTTTGTAATTTAGACATTAACACTCACTTGCATTTGTTTAATAGAAATCGAAGACACAAGATTTTTTAATTTGGTTTTATTTATTTCTTCAGTGTATATCTCTATTGCTTCTTTAATATTTTTTAGAGTATCTTTCTCTGTTTCTCCTTCAGAAATACAACCAGGAAGAGAAGGCACATATGCAGTATATCCCCCTTCTTCTTGCTTTTCTAAAATTATATCAAATTTCATAGTCTTTTTCATATATATTACTGATTTAATATATTTAAATATAGCTGGTTTTGTTTTTTGGAATTGTGAGAATTTTTCAAATAATTTTTTGATAATTACAAAAATTTCCATTTATAATTATTTCTTATCTTAATATATATGTGATAATTTATGTTTGGCGGAATAGATCCTAGAAGAATGCAATCAATGATGAAACAAATGGGTATTGAAAATACAGAAATACCTGCAAAAAGAGTAATCATTGAAACTGATTCTAAAAGAATAATTATTGAAAACCCAAATGTTACTCAAGTTTCTATGCAAGGACAAAAGACTTTTCAAATAATGGGCGAAGTAAGAGAAGAAACAGGCATTCCAGAAGAAGATATTCAAATGGTAATAGATGCAACAAAAAAATCAAAAGAAGAAGCAAGAAAAGCATTAGAAAAAGAAAATGGAGATATAGCAAAAGCAATTGAATCTCTTCAATAGTTTTATTTGCTTAAACTTAAATACAATAAATTATCTCTTTGATAATATCCTTGTAAATTTAATTCTATTTCTGTTTTATTTAAATCCTCTGGATAATCTAAAAGTACATCTGTTGTTGGTTCTTTATAGTTGTATTTCTTTCCAGAAATTATAACTTCAGTTGTATCAACAGAAGCAAGAACAGTAAATTTTAATTCTTGGTTGTTTAATTTATTTTTTAATTCAGAAGCATTTATATCAGAATAATCAAATTCAATATAAGCAGTAACTTCTGGTTCTTGTAGTATTTCTGTATTGGTAATTTCTAAAGCAGAAATTAATTTTGTTTTTGTCTCCAAGTATTTTTCAAAAGTGATATTATTATCAAAATTAATTGTAGTTATATTTTCATCAACTAAATAATCAACAAAGCCCTTTTCTTCTTTTAATATATTTAATTTACTCTCAATTTCGGTTTTGTTTTTATCAGCAGTATTAATTTGTAATTGTTTAGTAATCTGGTATTCAAAAGAAGTATTTTCGTAGCTTTCTTTAACTTTATTTTCAATTTCTGTTTTATTTAACTTATCTAAAGAATAATTTATTTGACTATAGATTTTATCTTTAAATTCTGTGATTTTAAAGTTTTCATAGCCAATAAGCATTTGGAATTGGTTGCTATTATTTATTTGTTCAATTCCTCTTGATTGTATAAGTTCTGTTCCTCTAAATGTTGCATATGCTGCAACTGAAAGATTGTCTCCTTTTAATGTTTCCATTCCAAGAATCCCTTCCATATTTTGTACAATAAATTCATATTCTATTTCTTGGTTTTGATCGTTTGTAAATTTTACTTTTTCAGGTATTTCTAATAATCCAAATTGATAAAATTCAGGTGTTTCAAAAATATTTAGATTTTTTATGCTATCAATTATTTCTTGTTTTTTTTCAGGAACAACACTTAAAGTTATTATAAGATTAATGTTTCCATCTGCATCTGGCCTAAATTCTATTTGTTTGTTTTTTATTCCAGAGACATCAAGTAGTTTTGTGTTTATTGAGGTTTCTTCAAAATCTAAAGGTCTTCCCGCAGCAATAATTTGAGGGAATAGTTCTCCAACATTAGCATCAATTGTAGCAGTATAACTTACAAGTTCTAAATTTTGATTAGTATCTATTGGAGTATAGTCCTCTCCAGGCGTGCTTGTATTGTCGCTAAATGTAATCATAGCAAATAAAGAGCCCACAAAAAGTATTACAATTAATAAAGAAAATATTGTTTTTTTATCCATTTTCATAAATCGTTCACATTAAAATTTTATTTGATAAT
Source organism: archaeon (assembly GCA_035390665.1). Classification (GTDB taxonomy): domain Archaea; phylum Iainarchaeota; class Iainarchaeia; order Iainarchaeales; family CSSED10-239; genus JAKQTP01. The sequence goes on from DAOOUC010000001.1 coordinate 117,514, forward strand.
AATAATATATTATAGAAACTAAATATATTTAAACTAAATTGATTAAAGATGTCTTTAAAACTAGGGAAAATAAAATTAAAAAATAAAGGTATTCTTGCACCGATGTTAGAATATACAAATCTTTCTTTTAGACAGCTTTGTGCAAAAAATAATTGTGCTTTGGCTTACACAGAGATGATTCACACTAGTTACATTTTAAATTCTCCAATAGACGAAATAAAAAATAAAACAAAAGATGAAGACTATCCTGTTTCTTTGCAGTTAGTTGGGGATTTTACAAATACTAAAGAAACAATTGATGCTTTTACTAAAGTTCAAGACATAGAAGATTACGATATTATTGACTTTAATCTGGGATGTCCATCTCCAAAAATTGCAGCAGGAAAAGGAGGGGCAATTCTTCTTAAAGATATTTCAAAAGTTTCTAAAACTTTAAAAGAAATAAAAGAAATAAGCAATAAGCCAATAACTGCAAAAATTAGATTAGGATATGATAAAGATAATTCTAAAGATATTTTAAATAAATTAGAACTTTCTGGAATTGATGCTTTAGCTATTCATGGCCGCTTAGGTGTTTCTGATTATTCAATACCTTCAGATTATAAAAAAGTAATTTCTTTAGCAAAAGAAACCTCTTTACCAATAATCTATAACGGAGATATTACTTTAGAAACTTCTGATTCTTTTAAAGGCATTGATGAATTTAGTGGATTAATGGTTGGAAGAGATGCCGTAAGAAACCCAAGTATTTTTTCTAAGATTGCAGGTATCAAACAAAAAACAATCCAAGAAAATATTTCTTTGTTTTTAAAGATTTCAAAAAAATACAATAACTCAATAATAAATCAAAAACTTGTACTTCTACAAATGCTTGCGGGTTTTAGTGGAGCAAGACAATTGAGAGCGAAATTAACAACTTTAAAAACACAAGAAGAATTAGATTTGTTTTTAGAAAAACACAAAATAGACAATTAAAAGTATAAGTAAAACTATCAAAAAAGATTTCCAATTTCTAAATATAAACAGAAATATATTTTTAAAAAATTCAAATACATATTCTAAAAATTTTTTTGGATCTTTGATTTCATCAAGCATTTCAATAAAAAGGTCTTTATTGTCTTTTGTTTTTTGATTAATAATATTAAAATTATTAATTTTACCTAAAACCGCATCAAGAGAAAGTTCATGGTTTTCAAAATTACATTTCCAAATCGGGATGTACATTTCTTCAAACCCACTTAAAGTTAAATTGTCTTTATCTACTTCAAATTTACAAGATAGCATTTTAGCAATTATGTCTTGCGCTTCAGCTTTAGTAAGTAGTGATTTTTTTAATCTTATCTCTACTTTTTCAAGGGCAATATCAATGGTGTCTATATTTTGAGGGGTTTCATGCTCTAATAGTTTAAGATATTCTTCTTGAGATCTATTTGTTAAAGAATTTAGTGCAACTTGCCCAGTATAATGCTTATACACGTTGTTTTTTTTAGAATCAACATCATAGAAACAGACCCAAAAAGGGACAATATTAAGGTGGAAGTTATTTTTAGTAATATTCACCTTATGTCCTTTCCTGTTAAATTCTTTTTGAACTATAGAAACTGCTTCTTCAAGAGTTATCTTAACAGGAAAAGCATTCTTGTTTAATTTCATTTTTTAAATGAATTTATCTTTTTTTAACAATTTTTACTTTTGATGGTGTTAAAAGAATCTTTGATGGTGAGATCATTGCAAGGTCTCCGCCTGTATCTTTAACAAACATCTTAATTTGTCCTAAAAATTGTTTTGCTCTTTGAGCATTTCTTTTTGTTAAGTTCTCAACATCTAAAAGAACAAGATTTTTTTGTTTTAATTCTTTTATTGTTTCTTCAACTTCTGCGTTTGTTTGTAAGCTGATTGGTTTTACCCAAAAGTCTACGTCTTCTGGTTCTTCCTCAACTTCCATATTGTTTAAGTAGTCGTCTACGTCTAGGTCTTCTCTTTTTGAGAAAACGCCGTCAAAAAATGCCATGTTTCTCCACCTCTAATTTTTCCCCTTTTTATTTAATTTAAAATACTAGTAATAAATATATTGAACCAAAATATATAAAAACGAATTGTTGTATATGCGGTTGTTTTTTTCTAAAAAAATAAAAGCAAATGCTTTTAAATACATATAGTTTAATTAGCACTAATTTATATGGTTTTTTGGTTATATATTCTATATGAAATATACTCACATTATTATTCATTATTCAGAGATTGCAATTAAGAAAGACAATAGAAGTACTTTTGAAAATATTCTTATTAAAAATCTAAAAGAGTGTCTAGCGATTGATGTTTCTCAAATCTACAAACGATTTGGAAGAGTTATTTGTGTATTATCAGAAACCGCAAATTTAGAAAATATTAAATTCACTCTATCTAAAATACCAGGGGTTCATAGTTTTTCTTTTTGTTTAACAACAGTTCAAGATTTAGAAGAAATTAAAAAAACAGCAAAAGATATTGCAGAAAATACAACCTTTGAAAATTTCAGAGTATCTTCTAAAAGATCATTTAAGGGCTTTAAGTATACTTCTCAAGAAATTGATAGGCTTGTTGGCGAAGAAATCTTTGAAAATCTTAAAAAGAAAGTAAAATTAAAAAATCCAGAACTAGAAATTAATATTGAAGTTACAGAAAAGGAAGTTTTTGTTTATACTAATAAAGAAACACATATAGGAATTGGTGGACTTCCAGTTGGTTCAACAGGAACTGTAGTGTGCTCTCTTTCTGGGGGAATTGATAGTCCTGTTTCAGGGTATATGCTAAACAAAAGAGGGTGTAAGGTAGTTTATGCACACATTCAAAGTAATAATCTAGTAACAAAAGAAGTTGAAGAAAAAATCTTTAAGCTTTGTTCTACTTTAAGAAACTATCAAGGAAGAACAAAACTAATAGTAATTCCTTTTTCTGAGATTCAAAAACAATTGTTAATGGTTGTTCCTGCAGATTATAGAATGATAATTTATAGAAGATTTATGTTTAGAATAATTAACAAGTTAGCAGAAAAAGAAGGCGCTCTTGGAATTGTTACAGGAGACTCTGTCGGTCAAGTTGCTTCTCAGACACTTGAAAACTTAAACTGTATTTATGAGGCTTCAAAGCTTCCAATTTTTTCCCCATTGATTGGTTTAAACAAAGACGAGATTATTGAAATTTCTCAAAAGATTGGAACCTATGATATTTCAATTATGCCATATCCTGACTGTTGTTCCTTTATGGTTGCAAGGCACCCTAAGACAAGAGGAAAGATTGAAGAAGTAAAAGACATTGAAAGCAACATCAAGAATATTGATGCATTAGTAGATGATGCAATATCAAAAGCAAAAGAGCACATCTTTTAATGCTTTTGTTCATCTATTTAATTTATGTTTTCAATAAACTTAAATCAAAAGAAAAAGGCCCTTGAACCACTTATTGCAACTATTTTGTTAATAGTTGTTTCTGTAATTTTAGTTACAATTGTTTTAACTTGGGGCAAGAACTTTTCAGTAGAAGAATTAAATAAAACAAATAATATTATTTACGTAAAATCAGATATAAGTAACTATATACAATATAAAACAAGAAGTAATACAACAAGCGAAAACAACATTTTAGAAATAAAAAATATACATCCAACAGAAACTGCAACAATTGTCGGATATAAGATATTATCTCCAAATAGTAAATTTAGATTTTTAGACGATTATCAATTTAGTCTTGATGAAAATGCTACATTATCTCCCGGTCAATCAATTTTTTTAGGATTAGCCTGTACGCCAGAGCAAACATTTAATGTTGAATTATTAACAAGTGATAGCAAATATATTTTTATAAAATATAATAGTCTTAATTCTAGTCCAGCAAGTTGTATAAAAGACATGGATTTTGGTTGGCATCACGCATGTGTGGTTTTAGCAACGGGCAAAGTAAAATGTTGGGGGCGAAATGATAATGGCCAATTAGGAGATGGCACAATAGCTCAAAAAAAAATACCAATAGAGGTCTTAGATATAAATTCAGGGGTTGCAATAACCGCCGGAGATTTACACACGTGTGTTGTTTTGAGTTCAGGAGAAATAAAATGTTTTGGAGATAATCCTTATGGTCAATTAGGTAATCAAAATACAACAGATAGCAACTTTCCAGTAACTGTTTTGGGAATAAATAATGCAATAAAAGTTTCAGGTGGTTGTTGGCACACATGCGCATTACTAAATACTGGTGAAATAAACTGTTGGGGGGCAAATACAAATGGCCAATTAGGTAATGGTACAAAGACAAATAGTTTAATACCAGTTTCTGTTATTGATTCAAATAATGATATTATTACAAACTTTGTAGATGTAAAAGTAGGCTGTACTAATAGTTGTGCATTACTAAATAACGGACAAATAATGTGTTGGGGTAATAATCAATATGGGAAGTTAGGAGATGGCACAACAACAGATAAAAATACTGCAACACCCGTTTTAAATGTGGAAAATGCAATGCAAATAAGTATTGGTTCAGAATATGGTGGTTGCTTGCGAGAGCACAACGGAACAGTTAAATGTTGGGGGCGAAATAATTTTGGACAAATTGGAGATGGCACAAACACAGATCAGAACACACCTACACAAGTTTTACAAATTACAGATGCAATAGATATTGATAGCGGGAATGGTCACAATTGCGCAGTCCTATCCAATAATGAATTAAAATGTTGGGGACAAAATAGTGCCGGGCAATTGGGGGACGATACATGGGTAAATAAATCTGTACCCACCACCACAGTAAATTTAATTGATTCAAAAGACGTGGTTCTAGGAGATGAATTTAGTTGTGTTAAATCAATATATGGTGAATTAAGATGTTTTGGCAGTAATGGTCAAGGGCAGTTAGGTTTAGGAAATACAACTGCCAGTAAAGTTCCGTTAGATATAAATAATTCTTTTTATGATTGATTTTTATGACAGATAAAAGAGTGGTTGTTGGTGTTTCTGGTGGCGTAGACTCAAGTATGGCTCTTGTAGTTCTTCAGAATAAAGGCTATACACCAATTGCAGTTTCATTAAAGCTTCCTGTTTGGATTGGGGCAACTTGTAAAGAAAATTCTTGTTGTACGGATAAGTCAATTGCTATTGCAAAAGATGTTTGTAAAAAATTAGGAATAGAACATCACATAGTTGATGAAAGAAAAAACTTTGAAAAAGAAGTTGTTGGTTATTTTAAAAAAGAATTAAAGAATAACAGAACTCCAAATCCTTGTGTTGTGTGTAATAGATTTTCTAAGATTAAAGCACTTATAGATTTTGCAGACAAGCACAAAATCCCTTTTGTTGCAACAGGGCATTATGCTAAGATAAAAGAAGGTTCTCTTTGTAAACCAAAAGATAAAGAGAAGGATCAAACCTATGGTCTTTGTCTTCTAAGAAAAGAATGGTTAAAAAGAATTATTTTTCCATTAGAGGATTTGACTAAAGAACAAGTTTATAAGTTAGCCCAGAAGCAAGATTTTGATTATTTTTCTAAAACTAAGCAAAGCCAAGATTTTTGTTATGTCTCAGGAAATGATATTTCTAAGTTTATTGAAAAAGAGTTAGGAAATAAACCAGGAAATATTGTTACAACAACAGGAGAGATTCAAGGAAAGCATAATGGTTTATGGTATTACACTCTAGGCCAAAGAAGAGGGCTTGGAAGAAATGGCACAAAGTATTATGTGTGTGGATTTGATACTAAAAAAAATCAGTTAATTGTCACAAGTTCTCTTGAAAGTAAAATTAAAGAAATTATTATTGAAAAAGTAAATCTTTTAGATAAACTTCCAAAAAAAATTAAAGTTAAAGTAAGGTACACACCAAACGAGATTCCTGCAAAAATACAATTGCTTTCAAATAATACTGCAAAAGTTATTTTTGATAACCCCCAGGCTGTTGTTACTCCCGGACAATTCTGTGTGTTTTATTCTAAAGATAAATGCCTTGGTGGAGGAATCATAAAATGAACAAAAAAAAGATTATTGAGAAAACAAAAGAATTTGTAAAAACAGAAATGTTAAAAGGAGATCCAGGACACGATTGGTCACATGTTTTAAGAGTCAACAACATTGCAAAGAAAATTGCAAAGAAAGAAAAAGCAGACATCTTTATTGTAGAACTTTCAATTTTGTTTCACGATATAGCAGATTCAAAATTTACAGATGGAGATGAAACTATTGCTCCAAAGAAAATAACTAATTTCTTGGAGTCTTTAAAAGTTGATAATGAAACCATTGAAAAAATAAACTATATAGTGGAACATATGTCTTTTAAGAAAAATCAACCAATAGAAAAAAGTACAGAATTTAAAGTGGTTCAAGACGCAGATAGATTAGATGCAATCGGGGCAATCGGTATTGCTCGTGCTTTCTCTTTTGGAGGATATAAGAATAGATTAATGTATAATCCAGACGAAAAACCAAATCTTAATCAATCAAAAGAGCAATATGTTAAAGCAGAAGGCACAACAATAAATCATTTTTATGAAAAGCTTTTGCTTCTAAAGGATTTAATGAACACAGAAACAGCAAAAAAAATTGCAGAAAAAAGACACAAAGTTATGGAAAAATACTTAGAACAATTTTACAAAGAATGGAATGGAAAAGCATGAATAATATTTATTATTTTATGAGACATGGTCAAAGTCTTGCAAACCTTAAGCATTTAGTTATTAGTTCTCCAGATAACGGTGTTAAACATTATGGACTTTCGGCTCTAGGTAAAAAACAAGCTTTAGAATCAATATCCAAGAATAAAGATCTTGACAAGAACACAATAATTTATTCTTCTGATTTTAAAAGAGCAATAGAAACAGCAGAAATTGTAAGCAGTTATCTAAAAACAAAAAAACCAATTTTAAGAAAAGAATTAAGGGAAAGATTTCTTGGAGTTTATGAAAAAGGCAAAGATAATATGTATCATAAACTTTGGGAAGAAGATATAAAAGGAAAAACACTAAAAAGTGTAGAGCCAGTAACTTCTGTTGAAAAAAGAGTAGAAAAATTAATTAAAGAAATAGAAACCAAATATAAAAATAAAAAAATTATTTTTGTAACTCACGGAGATATTATTAGTATAGGTCTTTCTATTATTAATAATAAAGAAATAATTAAACATCACCAGATCTATTCCATACTTGAGAATGCAGAAATAAGAAAAGCAAACAAATAATTTGCTTTTCAAATTCAACACACTTAAAAAGGCTTTTGTTCTTAATATATAATATTCTCTAGTGAAATAAAGATAGGTAATAGATTATTTTAAATTTGGAGAAAAGAGAAAGAATGGCAGAGAATATTTTTTATAATTTTTTAAATGAAAATTCGGTTTTTACAGATAAATCAAAGATATCTCCACATTATGCTCCAGAAAAACTTCCTTTTAGAGATGAACAAATAAAGGATTTATCTTTATGGCTCTCTCCAATTTTAAAAAAAGCAAAACCACATAATGTTTTTATTTATGGTAAAGTTGGAACAGGAAAAACAACAGTTGTTAAGCACGTTACAAGTCAATTAGAAAAGTTTTCTAAAGACCAGCATTTACCATTACAAACAGTTTATTTAAATTGTAGAAATTATCAAACAAAATACACGGTTTTAGTGTATTGCGTTCAATTATTTTATCCTGATCAAAATTTCTTTGGTTATTCTAGATCTTTTATTTATGATAAATTTCTAACATTTATTAAAGAAAATAAAATTAATTTTGTTTTGATTCTTGATGAAGTGGACAAAGTTAAAGAAAAAGAAATTGATGATTTAATTTATACACTTACAAGAACAAACGATGAACTTGAAGGGGGTTCTGTTTCAATTATTGGAATCTCAAATAATCTTTTCTTTAAAAACAATTTAGATTCAAGAACAAAAAGTACTCTTTGTGAACAAGAAGCGGTCTATCCCCCATATAATGCAGATGAATTAAGAGATATTTTAGATCAAAGAATAGATATTGCATTTAAAAAAAACGTAGTTGATAGTTCTGCGATTAATGCAGCAGCTGCAATTGCTGCAAAAGAATCAGGAGATGCAAGAAGAGCAGTTATGTTGTTACTTAGGGCCGGAGAGATTTCTGATTTAAATAATCTTCCAAAAGTAACAGATAAAGAAGTTTATGAAGCAAAAGAAAAAGTTGAACAAGAGGTTATGAAAAGTATGGTTTTAACTCTTCCAGTTCAACTACAATTAGTTTTATTTGCAATTGCAGAAAGTTCTTTAAAACCAAAAGGGATTTTAGCAATGTCAGGTATGGAAACAACAGATTCAAATGTTTTATACTCTGGAGAAATCTACGATAAATATTGTTCTCTTTGTGATAAATATTCTGAAAAAGGAGTTTCAATAAGATGGTTTAGAGAATATATTACTGAACTTGAAACATATGGTTTTATTTCTACAACAATTTCAGGAAAAGGAGTTAAAGGAAATACAACTCTTATAAGACTAGGCGTAGATGCACAGAGTATTATTGATTTGTTAAAACCAGAATTTAATAATTAAATGGCCCATTTGGCCCAATCTATTTTATTTATATGTGTTTTTGTGTATAATTATATTTGTGATAAGAGTATGCCAGAAACAAAAAAACTACTTGATCCAATAAGGATAAAAATTCTTTCTGCAATGCGAAAAAAAGATGTTTTGTCTCCAAATGTAAGACACATAAAAAGATTAACAGGGTTTCACAGATCTACAATAAAATCATCAATAGAAAGTTTAGAAAAATCAGGATTAATTACAGGATATGCGCCTTCAATAGATCCAGTTGTTGCAGGATATGGTTTAAGAGTTTGGACTTTTTTACAAATGGATTTATCAAATGATAATGCAAATAAAGGTTTTCAACAGATAGTAAAAACTATACCTAATGTTTATCATTGTTCTGAAGTAATAACAGATAAAGGTTACAATGTTTCTATAGGATATTTAGCAAAAAGCGTTGAAGATTATTATAATAATATTCAAAGACAATATTTTACAACTTATCCACAAGTATATAATTATATAAAAGAAAGAACTGTATTTTACTTATCACAACCAAATTATGTACAGAAGAATGTAAGCGATACCTTGATTGATGTTTTAGAAAAAGAAGCAGGAATATAAATGCAAGTTGAAATTAGTTATGAATTGTCTGCAGGAAAAAACGCAGAAAATAAATACAGGGGCAGAAATAGATATTTAGAAAAAATAAAAGGAATAGACAAAGCAGTAGAAATAACAAAAACAAAGATGTTAAAAATCGATAAACAAAAATTAAAAAAACCAGATATTGAAATTCAAAAGAAAGAAATAAAAAATAAAGATTGGTTTGAAAAATTCAAATGGTTTTATACTACAAATAATTTCTTAGTAATTGCGGGAAGAGATGCAAAGAACAATGAGCAATTAGTAAAAAAGCATTTTTCTGAAAACGATTTATATTTTCATGCAGATATTCATGGAGCACCACACACGGTGTTATTAAATCCAGAAAAAAAAGAAATCTCTGAGATTGATAAAGAAGAAGCCGCAAATTTTGCTGCAATTCATTCTTCTGCATGGAAAAGTCAAACCTTTTCAATTGATGTTTATTCTGTTGGTTATGGACAAGTTTCTAAGACTGCAGGAACTGGAGAGTCTCTTGGAACTGGCGCTTTTGTTATAAGGGGTAAAAGAGATTATTATAAAAAAATAGATTTAACTTTAGGCATTTATTTTGATAATAAAAGACAAAAAATAATTGCTTCTCCAATATCTGTTTTAAAAAACCAAAAAGAAATAACTCAATTACTTCCTGGAAGCATTAAAAAATCAGAAGTTTGTAAGATAATAACAGAAAAATTAAAAAAAAAAGGAATTAATGTATCAGTAGACGATTTAATGAGTTTACTTCCACCAGGAGATTGCGAAATAAAAAATTAAATGGCGAAAAAAATTATGGGCAAATTTTCAAGAATAAAAAAAATATTTAAAAAAAAAGAAAAAGTTGAAAAGAAACCAGTTGTTGATAAAATAATAGAAGAACACAAAGAATCAAGCAAGGTATTAAAAGCAATTAATTCAAGATTTAAAGAAGAATTACAGTCTGCTAATGCCCTAAACATATTTGATGAATTATTGGACTATTCTCAATCAATTGTAGATTCTAGAGAATTTAATTCAAAACGTTTTTTAGAATGTTTTAGAAATAGAGATGGAAGAGTTCTTAAAAAAACACCACATTATATTTTACAATATCTTAGAAGTCCAACACAGAAAGGTATTGATTTATCTTTAACTTTGATAACTACAAGAGGGGCTAGTAATTATTTAGTTAGATTAGTGTCTTTGGAATCAGCAAAGGAAAATGCAATACGAGAAAGTTCTATTGTCAAAAAAAAATACGCTTTGCTTTTGGAACAACTAGGAGTAAAAACAATTAAAGCAGAATTTAGTTTATTCGACCCAATAAAAAAAATTGATTTGTCAGTTTATCCTAATTTTGAAATAAGAGAGGCCGCAATTCCAACAGATTCTGAAAAACAAAGATTTATTGATAGTATAGACCAAAGATATAAACAATTAATAAAGAAAAAAACAGAACTTAAGGATACCCAATTAGTTGATCTTTCCGTGATTGGCACAACCCCCTTACCAATATATAAAATTACTAAAGACTCTTCAAGATATAAAGAAGGAGAATTAGTAGTGGATACGAGAGTGAATTAAAATGATAAAATTAAAAGTCTTAGAAGCAAATGAAGAATATGTAGGGAAAGGAGTAGTTACTTTAAGTACTTCCATAAAACAAAAACTAGGGCTTGTTTCTGGAGACACAATAGAAATAAATGGAAATAAAATTACCGTTGCAAATGTTTGGCCAGAAAAAGAAATTACAGAAGAAGAAACAATAAGAATGGATCAATTCATAAGACAAAATGCAGGAGTAACAATTGGAGAATATGTTACAATCAATAAAATAAATCCAGTTGTTGCAAAAAAAATTATACTTTCTCCAAATACAGAACTTACAATTTTTTCAGCAAATTATGATTTAATCATAAAGAAAGCATTAACTGGAAGAGCTTTTAGAGAAGCAGATAGTGTTGTTGTTGGGGTTTTTGGAACAAGTGTTATTTTTACAGTCCACTCTACTGAGCCAAAAGAAAGTGTTTTACTTTCAGAAGAAACAGAATTTATAGTTAGTGAAAAACCATTATCTAGAATTACTAAAAAGCAGATTCTTGGATATGAAGATATTGGCGGATTAAAAAAAGAATTAGAGATAATAAGAGAGATGGTTGAACTTCCAATAAAGTATCCGGAATATTTTAATCAATTAAATATTTCTCCACCAAAAGGAATACTTCTTTATGGGCCACCAGGAACCGGAAAAACTTTACTTGCAAAAGCAATTTCTGCAGAACTAAAAGCAAAATTCTTTTCTGTTGATGCCCCGCAAATTATGACTAAATATGTTGGCGAAGCAGAAGAAAAGATAAGAAATATTTTTTCAGCAGCGCAAAAAAATTCTCCTGCTGTAATTTTTATTGACGAAATAGATGCAATTGCTTCTAAAAGAGAAACAATGGTAAATGATGTTGAGAAAAGAGTTGTTGCTCAACTTCTGTCTTGTATGGATGGAATTGGAGACAGAGGCGAAGTTGTAGTAATTGGTGCAACAAACAGACAAGCAGATATTGATTCAGCATTAAGAAGACCAGGGAGATTTGACAAAGAAATTGAAATCAGCGTACCAAATCAAAAAGCAAGAGAAGAAATTTTAAAAATTCACACACGAAATGTACCATTAAACAAAGATGTGTCATTAAAAGAGATTTCAGAAATAACACACGGATATGTAGGTGCAGATCTTTCAGCTCTTGTAAAAGAAGCAGGAATTTCTGCAATTAAGAATTCAATTAAAGAGACTAATCCAAATTCAGAAGATAATAAAGCACTAGAGAATTTAAAAATAAAAAAGCAAGACTTTACCTATGCTTTAAGTGTTGTTCAGCCATCAGCTTTAAGAGAAGTTTTTGTAGAAACACCAACAATTAATCTTAAAGATATTGGAGCATTACATGAACAAAAAGAAATTTTTAAAGACATGATAGAATTAACAATTAACAAAAAAGAAATTGTAGAAAAAATGAACTTAAGGATTCCAAGAAGTGTTCTGTTATATGGTCCTCCAGGAACAGGAAAAACAATTTTTGTTAAAGCTTGTGCTAAAGAATACGGTTTAAATTTTATTTATGTAAAAGGGCCAGAAATTTTAAATAAATGGGTGGGGCAATCAGAAAAGACAATAAGAGACATTTTTAAAAAAGCAAGAGAGGTTAGTCCTGCAATTATTTTCTTTGATGAGATTGATTCTTTGACCAGTGAAAAAAATTTTGAGAATAATCAACCAAGAGTGCTTGATCAATTATTGACTGAACTTGATAATCTAAATAAAGATATAATTTTTGTATCTGCAACAAATAGGCCAGACTTAATCGATAACTCTCTTCTAAGAAGTGGAAGGATTGATAAAATTATAGAATTTAATGTTCCAAATAAAGATGAAAGAAAAGAAATTCTTAATTTAATTCTAATTAATATTCCAAAAAAAGAACTAGATATTGATGAAATTGTAGAACTTACAGAGAATTATTCTGGAGCAGACTTAAATCTTTTAATAACAGATGCAACTCTGCTTTCTTTAAAAGAAAAAAATTATAAAGAAACAAAATTAACACAAGAGCACATCATTAAAACATTAAAGAAAATAAAACCAACAATATCAAAAGAGCAATTAAATTATTATGAAGAGTTTAAACAAACAAATAAGATTTTAACATATATACAATAGAGGAAAAAATATGGGTGCAACACCAAAAACAAATTTTAGAAGAATAAAACAAAGGCCAATTCTAAAGGCCCCAAAAATAAAGAAGAAAAAAAGTTAAAAGAATCCAAGTACAAACATAAAGAATATTGGTATAGCAATTAATATACCCCAAACTAAAGGATTCCATCTAATTATTTTTGCACCATCAAGTGGTCCAAATGGAATAAGATTAAAAAATGCAATCCATAAGTTAATCATTAATCCATAACTAACAACTAACATTGGTGCACCAATGATAGCGGCAATAAAAAATAAAAGAGCCATTACTAAATTTGTTACTGGCCCAGCCATAGAGGTTATTCCATCTTCTTTAATGCTGTGCGATTTTCCATAAATATAAACTGCCCCGGGAGCAATAAAAATTACGCCTAAAAGCCCAGCAAGTGCAATACCAAAAATTAAAAAAGGAAGCCACATTACAAATCTAGCTTGTGCTCCAAAATGGATTCCTGTGTATTTGTGTGCCATTTCGTGAGCAATAAATGAAGTGGCAGTAATTATAAGACTTAATCCGAAGTTTGTTAAAAATCCACTCCAGGTAAAAACAAAATTTTTGGTTACATAATCCAAAAGACTATAATTTCCAATAACTATTGCAAAGCAAAAAGAAATTGCTATCCAAGCAATAAATAAATCATAAATTTCTGAGTTTTTTTTAATCATAATAATGCCTCTCAAATATTAATGTTAGGAAACAATTTTAAAAAGTTGGTTTGAATTATTTCTTTTAGTTCATTTAATTCAATTTTATACTCTGCAGAAAATATTTCATAAGATTTTTTAATGTCTGAAATTAAAAGTGGTTTTCCATCATAAGAAATAGGGTAATCTGTTTCTATAAATATTTGATCTAAATGTTCTTTTATGTTTAAAATATTTGGTTTAGAAAATCTAGAAGTAAGATAATATCCTCTGTCAAGTGCAGTATTTATTTCTTCATCTGTACCAGAATACCAATGTAGTATTATCTTTTTATGGTTAGTTGTAGATAAGATATCTAATATTTTTTTGGTTGCATATCTTGTATGAATGACTATTGGATAATTAAGTTTTTCTGCTAATTCTAATTGTTTTTCAAAAACAATTTGTTGCTCTTTTCTTATAGATTGATCTTTTGTAATCTTGTAATCAATTCCAACTTCGCCAATTGCAATTGCATTTTTAAAATTGATTTTTTTAATTTGATTTAGGCATTCTTCTAAGCTATTTTTTAAGATAACATCAGGATATAGGCCATAAGCGAAATAAAGTCCAAGAATGTTCTCTTGTCTTATTTTTTCCAGTTTTTCAACACTTTCTAAAGAGACAGCAGCAGTTAAAGATATTTGCTCTTTGCTATTAAATTGTTTTTTTAATTCTAAAATAGATAAATCATCATAATGACAATGCATATCTATGAATTTAAAATCTTTATTGTCCATAAATATTATATGCCTACACTTAATTTTAAAGAGTATAGTTTGGATATCCCTGCAAGGGTTTATCTTCCAAGCGATGACACGGATTTGTTATTGGAAATTATTGATGAAAAAATAATTAAAACCAATAAAAAATACAATAAAGCAATAGAAATTGGAAGTGGAAATGCATTTTTATCTTTAGCAATCTATGATAATGTTAATGAATTATATTCTACAGATATTAATCCAATAGTAGTAGATTATTTATTAAATGTAAAAGAGAGATACAATTTAGAAAAAATGAAAATCATTTATTCAAATCTGTTTGAATCTATTGATGAAAATGAAAAATTCGATTTGATTGTTTTTAATCCGCCATATGTACCAACAGAAGAATTAAGTGAAGATGAAGATTTAGATGAAATAAATGGTTATGATTTGGCAGTAAATGGAGGGCAAGACGGCAGAGAAATTATTGATAAATTTTTAGATAAATTGCCTTTACATTTATCTGAAAAAGGAGAGTGCTATCTTTTGATTTCTTCTTTAAATAAGCCAATAGAAATTATTGAAAACCTTAAACAGAAAAATCTAAATTCAGAAATAATTGGCACAAAAAAATTATTTTTTGAAGAATTATTTGTATTAAAAATAAATTGGAAAATTTAGTTATGCCAGCAAATGTAACCTACGAGTATATTGCAGCTCAAAAGAAATACGATGAAGCAAGAACAGATGAAGAAAAATTAATTGCTCTTCAAGGTATGCTATCGGCAGCTCCAACACACAAAGGCTCTGAAAATCTAAGAAAAGACATAAGTAAGAGAATATCAGAATTAAAAAACAAAATGGAGAAAAAAGCCGCCCAACAAAAAAAAACAGGAAATGCAATTAATATTAAAAAAGAAGGGGCTGGCCAAGTAGTTATTATTGGTCAAGCAAATTCAGGTAAAAGTACATTTTTAGCAAAATTTACAAATGCAAAACCAACCATTGCTCCATACCCATACACCACAACAAAACCAGAAGTAGGGGTTCTAAATTATGGTGGTGCTTTAATACAATTAGTAGAAGTACCGTCTTTTATGGAATCAAAAGAATTGGCTAATCAAATATTTTCTATTATTAGATGTGCAGATGCTGTTATTTTTGCTATTCCAAACAATTCAAAAGAGCAATTAGATCAATTAATTAATCTTTTAGAATCTCAAGACATATATATCACAAAGAAAAGACCAAATGTAGAATTTACTAAAAGTCAATATCCTGGAATTACTTTTATTAATGAGCAAAATTTACTTGTCCCAAAAGATCAAGCCGTTGCACTTTTAAGAGATGCGGGATTTAGAAGCCACACAGTAATTCTTGGACAAAAATTAGATTTAAATGCTCTTTTACTTTTAATGAACCCAAGAGCAGTTTATCATAGTGCAATTGCGGTTTTTATGCCAATACAAAAAGAATATAAATTGCCTGAAGAATATAAAAATATTAAATTATTCAATATAAGTCAAGAAACAGAAATAACTGAAATTATTTTTAAAATGGTAAATAAAATCATTGTTTATACAAAAAAACCAGGACAGAAGGCAGATCTATCTGATCCGTTGGTTTTAGAAAAAGGGACGACAGTTACAGAAGCAGCAAAGCAAATACACAAAACAATTTCTAAAGATTTAAAGTCTGCAAAAGTGTGGGGGAGTACAAGATTTCCTGGCCAAAATGTTTCTAAAAATTATGTTCTTAAAGATAAAGATATAGTAGAATTTGTTGCTTAATTATTTTACATAAAAAACAACATTTAAAAATCATATCTTTATATATTATTTTAGAAAAATATATTTATAACTCTAAAAATATGAAAGAAGAACAAAATAAACAAGAAAGCAAGAAAGATGCTTTCGAAGAAAAATTGTATACTTTATTCTTGCCATTAACAGAAAAGATAGAAATGAAAGAACTTGAAGAAAAGTTAAGGCAAGCAGATAGTCCAGATGAATTGGATTATTATTTATCTAAGCATTTGTTTTTTGCTGTATTTGTACCTTTATTATTTTTACTGTGCGGTTCTTTTATATTTATTTTTTTAGATCTGCCACAATATTTACCTAATTTTTTTATTTTTTGTTTTTTTTCAGTGTTTGCAATAATTATTTATGCAATAATTAATCCTTATCTTCAAGTTGGTTCAAAGACATCCAATATAAAAAATAGTTTGTCTCTTGCAATCTTAAGTATGTCAAGTATTGCAGAATCTGGTGCACCTCCAGAAACAATGTTTCACACAAGTGCAATAAAATCAGAAACCCCGTATTTAAGTAAAGAATTTGAAAAATTAAATGGATATTTAGCATTAGGATATTCTTTACCTCAAGCAATAGATCATTTGTGTACAAGCACACCATCTCCAGAATTAAAAAAATTCTTATTAGAATTAAAATCCAGTTTAGAATCTGGTGGTTCTTTACCTGAATTTATGAAAAAAAAGGCAGAGCATGCTCAGTTCACTTATAAATTAATGCTTGATGGGATGAATAAAAGAGCAGAAACTTTTGGAGATATTTATTCTGCAATAGTTATTGCTGGTCCACTATTCCTATTTTCTTCAATTATGCTTTTAGGTATGATTGGGGGTGGCGGATTTGGAGGAATGAGTATTGAAACTTTGATGGTTATTGGGGTATTTGGGCTTGTTCCATTAATTAATATTTTTTTTATAATAATTTTACAATTCGTATCATAAATGAAAATAAATCCAAGATTAGCATTTCTGCTAGATTATGCAGCAAAAGGAGCGATTGGTTCACTTATACTTGGAATATTTTTAATTAGAACAAAATTGATGATCTTTACAATTTTTCCAGTAATTTTAGCAGTAGGATTAGCATCTATAATTTACACAAAAAAAATAAGGTCATTAGAGACCAACCTTTTTGTTTTTCTTGATGATCTAAAAGATTTATTGCAAGGTGGAATGAATATAGTTACAGCAATGGAAATTATAGCAGATCATGATTATGGGGCATTAAACGAATACACTAAAAGAATTGCTGCACAATTAAAAATAGGTGTTGCATTTGAAGTAGCATTAATTGAAGTTTTTGGAGAAGTAGATAGTCCATTATTTAGTAAAATTGCAAATGTAATTGCTGAAACCATGAAATATGGTGGTAATTTAATTAAAATATTTAGTTCTGTTTCAAATTATGTAAAATTAGTTGATGAAATGGGAGAAGAAAGAAGATCTAAAACATTTTCAACAGTCTTCTCATCCTATTTTATGTTTTTCATTTTTATTGCAATTATTTTAACTATCCAAATTGTTTTCTTACCAATGTTAACATCTAGTGATTTAAATGCAGTTGGTGGCGGAACCGGTGGTGCATCATTAGGTGATATTAATTTTAATGCATATTTCTTATATCTTTTAATAATACAAGCAGGATTTGCAGGTCCAATAATTGGAAAAATTTCGGAAGGAAATGCGATTGCAGGAATTAAACATTCTATTATACTTTTAGTTATTTCAATTCCATTATATGTTTTAGTTTCATTGTTTTTTGTTAAGTAAGTAAATAAGTAATATTTATAAATATATATATAATATTAATAATTAGAATAAAGAGATTAATATGTTTAAGATAAATACAAATAAAGGTGTTTCTCCATTAATTGCTACAATTTTACTTGTAGCTGTATCTTTATCTCTTGCAGGAATATTATATTCTTGGGCATCTCAAAATGCAGGAGATACAGTAAATAGTGTTACAGAAACATCTAAAAAGTGGGATTATTGTAAAGGTATAACCCTAAATATGGAATATGGGTGTAGATACGATTCTACAACCGGAATAAGTTTTATACTTTATGATAATTCAACAGTTGATTTTGATGAAAATATTATAATTAATATTATTGATGCTAATAACAATATAGGAACAGCAACAGTTACACCAAATTTTCAAGGGCGTGCAATGGTAATTAATAATACAGTATATTCAGAATCTGAGACCCAGCCTCTAACAGATCTTACAGAACCATTACAACTTGTTAAAGTATACATGAATGGGTGTCCAGATAGAACAGCACAGACAAGAAGCTGTGATTAATTTTTATAAAAGGAGGAAATTAAAATGAATAAGAAAGCTTTAGAACCATTAATTGCAACAATACTTTTAATCGTTGTTGCAGTAATTTTGGTAACAATAGTTCTTGCATGGGGTAAGAACTTTTCAACAGAAGGATTAAATAAAACAAATGATGTTTTAAATGATGATTGTGCTGGCGCACAACTTGCAATTTCAGATTGTGAAATAATGAGTGATGGAAATATTACATTTCAATTAAAGAATATAGGTCAAAATTATTCTTTTGTTAGTACAGATACATTTAAGATAATGTTATCTCATAATTCTTTAGGTGCAGAAGCCGAAAAAACATTAACATATGCTGTAGGATCTTTTCCAGGATTAACACCAGGCCAAACAGTTATTGCAAAAGTAGCACCAGTAACTTCAACTTGGACAGATGATGCAGGAGACGTTATTAATGTAATGGTAAGATCTGGAACATGTCCACAAGCAAGTGTAACAGTTTCAAATTGTCACAGATAAATAATTTTAGGAGGAGAATAAAATATGTTTAAGAAAAAAGGATTAGAACCATTAATTGCAACAATACTTTTAATTGTTGTTGCAGTAATTTTGGTAACAATAGTTCTTGCATGGGGTAAGAACTTTTCAACAGAAGGATTAAATAAAACAAATGATGTTTTATCAGATGATTGTTCAGCAGCAACAATAAATGTTTCAAATTGTGATTATAATGCAGCAGCAGGAACAAATGGAACAATTAGTTTCTTGTTAAAAAATACAAGTAGTACCTACTCTTTTGTTGCAGATGATTTTACTGCAAACTATATAGATGACGTAAATTCATTAAATAGTGAAATGAGTTCCGTTTTTACTACAACACCAGGCGCAATAACACCAGGCGCAACAGTAATTGTTGCAGATACAGGTGTAAATATTACAGACACAACAAGAGTAAAAATGCAAGTAAGATCAAAAACCTGTCCAGGTATAGCTTTTACTGAAGTAACCTGTTCATAAATGGAAATAAAAAAGAAGAAAATTGGATAATTATGACTCTAAGAAAAAAAGCAGTTTCGCCAATAATCGCAACCATTCTTTTAGTAGTGATTGCTCTAATATTAGTTGGAATACTTCTATCTTGGGGTCAAAATTTTATTCAAAGAAGTACTGCTGATGCAGATAACGCAATTGATAGAAAATGTATTGGCGCAGACATTGAATTTAGTGTGTGTGAATATGTTAGTACATCAGGATCAGAAGCATTAACTTTAATAATTGTTAATACAGGAAAAATAGATTTTAAAGAAGATACAAATCTATCTTTGACAATTATTGATTCTGAAAATAATCTATTTGAAGCAACTGATGAAACAAATAATCTTTTAGAAGGCGCTGCTTTTGTTAAAGGTGCATCCACACAAAAAGAAATTGATTTGAGTGTGTCTTCTACAGACTTAGTCGCACCATTTGATGTAACAATAAGAAGTAGTCAATGTCCGACTTTTTTTAAGAAAACCACTTGTAGATAATTTTAGTATTTTTCTATTTTTATTTTGTGTATGTTTTGTTCTTTGTCAACTATGGCTATAATGTATTTTGTATTAATGGTGTTAGCAAGCCTTTCTGATTTTATTAGTTTGACAAGATCTTCTTTAGGTTTATGTGATTCTTTAACATCTACAACAAAAACGGTGTGTGTGTGTTCTTTTGTCTTTGATTTATTGTAAATTCTAAAATCAAATCCAAAAATTAACCCGTCTTTTACAATATAGCCATTTTCTACAAAATCCTTAAATACTAAATATTTATTATCAAAGTTATCTATTTCTTTTAAACAAATTTCTTTTAATTTTTCTGTATTAATATTTTTGTTTTTCTCTGTAATTTTAATTTTGTTTTTTTCTAAAAGATAAAGGCTTTCAAATAAATCTAAATAGAAATCTAGTCCGTTCTTATGCCCAAAGCCCTTCTGGGATAATTGACTTTTAAGATTATTGTCTTTTACAAGACATTTATTTTTTTCTAATATTACAATCATATTTATCACTTGTATAAAGTAAACATATTTCTATCTATTCCATAAAATAATCCAATTCTAACGCCTGCATCAATCCAACCATAGGCATAAGAATAAGAGGCAAGAGCTCTAGTAAAATCTTCCTTTTCTTCTAAGACCTTTCCATCGTCAAGATAGTTTTTTGCCATTGAAAGATAGTCGTTTGCCATGTCTTTTAGAAAAGAATCGTTTTCTATATTTATTTTAATAGTGCCTATTGCTTTTTCTAGAAGCCCTCTATATTTTAAGCAATATTCTTTAACATCTGTATTCATCAATTGACCTCTTTTCAAATTCATTTAGATTTCCGCAAATAATTAAAGATTGCGGATAAGAATTAAATTTTAATTTATTATAGTCTTTAAAATCAAATGTAATTATCTTTTCATCAATTCCAGAAATCCCACACAATGCTACACAAGTTAGATTTTCAAGATTTTTATTTATATCAATTTCTTCAAGTAATTGACAAGCTTCTAAAACATTCATAAATCTTTTTTCTTCAACCTTTATATCTAAAAGACAAAGAGTGTGGGCTCCAATTTTAAGGTTATCAATAATACAATCATAAAAACTTGTGGGTTTATAATTTTTCAGTGGATAAACAATACTAGTAGTTTTTCCAAATTTATATTCAAATAATCCTGAGTTGCCTCTATAATTAAATATTGAGATTCCAGATATGATTTTTACGTTTAGATTTTTTTGTTTTGCTTCTTCAAGTATTGTATAATGTGTTGTTGCAGAAAAAGGATTGCCAATAACTAAAAGGCAAGAATCATCCTTTAGAAATTTCATTTCTTGTTCAAGTTCTGTTCTATTAAGTTTTATTATTTTTTTAGAAATTGTTTTTTCAAGTTCATCAACATCTCCATTAGAGAAAATATTTGTGTAATTATCAATATAAACTTCTGAACAATTATTGATGGCGTTCATTGCTTCAATAGTTATTTGTTTAGTATTTAATCCTATTCCAATAATATAAAACATATCAATATACTCCAATCTCTATATATACATTATGATTGGAATTATTAATATACTTTATGGAATTGGACAGTAGTTTTATTTTTGTGGCATTTTGACAATTTATTTCTTTCTGTGTTTGATTAATTTTTATATATCCGCAAGTATTAGGGAAAAGAGACACAAAATTTTGTTCTAAAATATTAATATTATCAATTTGTAAATGTTGAGAAGTAATCAAAAGATCATTAATTTTTTGTATTTTTATTAAATCTAAGTTATTTTCTTGTTCTTGGCCATTGCTTAAATTAAAAACAAGAATAAAAAAAGCACAAAATAAAAGAGCAAAAATCCCATCAGCACTAAATATTTGACCTTTAACAAAAACTAATTTCTGCGATTTTAAATTCCCCATTATGGATTACCCCTCTAGTAAATGTTTTTTTTATATCAGGAGATTGATCATAGATTGTATTATTTCCTATTTTTATTCTGCACACATTTTGTTCTTCCAATTGTGTAAGGATCTTAGTATTTAACTTTATTTCTAAAATATTTTTGTAGCAAAGGCCTTTTCTATTTAGCGGGGTATATGCAAAGAAATCACAATCAGATACAAGTTTTTCAACAAATAGTATTTCTTCTAATTCTTTTATATTTTGTTTTGTATTATCATCTTCTATCTTTATTTCATAGACATTATTGATGATTATAAATAAAACAAAAATAGTTATTAATGTAAAAAACAAAAGATCAATAATCATTATTTGTCCTTTCATTTCTAATCCAATTGTGTTCTTTATAGTTTTGTTTAATAATCTCATCAATTTTTTTATTAATAATAGGAGAAATCTCTAATTTTTCTTTAAGAATTAAAGCAACATCAATAAAAGTAGAGATAATTAAAATTGCCCCTAAAAGGCACAATAGAAATTCAATTGTAATTTGGCCTTTATTCATATACAATCACTTCTACAGAATAATTCTTAGGGAAAGAAAAAACTGTCTTTGAGCAATTGGTTGAAAGTTCAAAAGAAAGTTGTTGTGTCTTTGTTATTCCATTTGTTAACGTATATCTTTTAAGTGTAATATTAGGAGCCGGTTTAAGAACAATAGTTTTTGATATCTTTAGTAATTCAGAATAGCTAATTTCTTTTCTTTGATTTGTTTTTAGGTCTAGTACAAACCAATTTTCAGTTTCTTGACTTTTTAGATATGATGCCAATTTTTGATTAATTGTTTGATTAAGAATAATAGGATCATTACTTCCATATTTTAATTCCATCTTGATGTATTCTTCAAAGTTTATAGTTGCACTTTGTTTTTTTGTATCTAGTAATTTTATAGATAGTAAGCTATAGTAGTTTTCTCGTTTATTAGATATTATAATACTAAAGAATAAAGAAACAAACAACAAGACACACACACTTAAAAATCCTTTTTTATTTTTTGAAAGCATTATTTATAATTTGTATTTTGTTGTTTAATAAAATTGTGCTACAAAAATTTGTGAAATTGTTAAAAACACAACGCGATTTGGCAAAAAGGGGAAGGAAGAAGTAGTTTTGGTGGTTCTTAACTACTTTCCTTTAAATTGCGATTAAGTCTTTTTCAACTCAAAAATGATTGCTCCTATCTTTTTGAAGTTTTCTTAATCAATATTATATTGTTGTTTTCAAAATAGGGGTCATTTTCGGGGGGGTAGCTGTCCAGTGCG
>DAOOUC010000001.1:140733-158691 GCA_035390665.1 archaeon
AAAGAAAAACCAAAATTAGACAAAGCAACAACAAATGTTTTTAAACAGCTCTATCTACAATAATAATAAAGTAAGTTGATAAAATGTATAAACAAAATATTTTTGAAAATAGAGTTGCAAAAGCAGAAAGTATCTTTAAAGATGAGCAGGTATTTTATCCAAATTATTTTCCAGAAAATATAAAAGCAAGAGATAAAGAAATTCAAGAAATTAGTTATTCTCTAAAACCAATAACAGAAAATAAAAGAGCACGAAATTTAATAATTTTTGGACCACCAGGGACAGGAAAAACGTTAATTTCAAATTTTGTTTTAAAGCAATTGATGGAATATACACAAAAGGTAAAATGTTTATATATTAATGCAATTGAGGATAACACAAGATTTGCATTATATTCTAAAATCCTAATGAGTATGTATTCTGTTCCAATCCCAAGAAGAGGCCTAGGAATAGATGAATTA
This sequence comes from archaeon, assembly GCA_035390665.1. Taxonomy (GTDB): domain Archaea; phylum Iainarchaeota; class Iainarchaeia; order Iainarchaeales; family CSSED10-239; genus JAKQTP01. Next base: position 141,195 of record DAOOUC010000001.1, read on the forward strand.
TTAAATAGACTTAAAGAAGAAGTAAAAAAGTCAGAAAAATTTCCAATATTAATTATTGATGAAGTTGATAAATTATCAAAAGAGGAAATTTCAGAAATACTTTATGATTTATCTAGATTTGAAATTAATCACAAATATATTACTTTAATATTAATAACAAATCACAAAGAGTTTTTAGTAAATCTAGACTCAAGAGCACAAAGTACATTATTTCTAACCGATCTGGAATTTAAAAAATATTCCCCAAAAGATCTTAAAGAAATTTTAATAGAAAGAATAGAATATGGATTAATAAAAAACGCAATATCTTTGGATTTAATTGGTTACATAACAGGATATGCTGCAAAGAATGGAGGAGATGCAAGAATTGCAATTGATCTATTATATAAGTCAGCTAAATATGCAGAAAAGATAGGGGTTTTAGAAATAACAAAAGAAATAGTTTTAGAATCTGGTAAACTTATTGATTCTGTAAAACTTTTAGAAAAATTAAATTATTTAGATAATAAGCAAAAAGAAATTTTATTGGCAATTCCAGAAAAAGGAATAGAATCAGGCAAATTATATGAATTATTTGAAGATTCAGATAGAACTATAAGACGTCATTTAGAATTTTTGGAAGACATTGGGCTAGTAAAGATAAATCAAATAAACACTCAAAAAGGAAGAAAAAGAAATATAGAAATTACTTTTAATAAAGAATTATTAAAATAGCATAAATTTAAAAATAATATCCAATTAATAATAAATAAGGAGATGAAATAAAAATGGGAAAAGCACCTATAGCAACAAGAAAAATAACTCCTAAAATGTTAGGATCATTAAAAGGAAAAACAGAAAAAGTTAATTCTAAAACTGCATTAACAAAAGAACAAATTAAAAAATTAGGTGAGCAAGCAAGAAATTCATTTAATTTTAAATTAAACAATTTTGAAAAATATGGTAATCGCAGCAGATACGAAACCTTAAAAGATTATAGCTATGATTTGAAAAAATTATCTGTTCGTTTAAAAGCAGACAAGGCTGCATTTGAAATAGAAACAGATTATAATCGTAAATCTAAACTATATGAAGATATTAAAACAAGAACAAATGAAATAATCTCCGGGAAAAGATTAATAAGATTAGAATTATTAACAGGAAAACTAGAGATTTTAACTAATATTTTAGCTGAAGAAAAGATAGTTTCTAGATTGCCTGAAAAGATTTGGGAAAATATAGAGTCTTTGAGAGGCATTTATACAAAACAAGCAGAGTTTGATTTTCGTCATGGTAAATCTAGATTAATAAAAATGGAAGAATTAGATTCATTATGTATAGATTCTTTAAAAAAAATAAATAGCATAAACAATGCAGAATCTATTGTGCCTAAATTAAGAGAATTAGAGGCGTTTTTATCTAATAAAAGAATAGAATTAAAAAAAGAATATCCAGAAATAGATTATTAATGAAGTTATTCATTATCTACTCTTGGAGCTAAGTAGTATCTAATTGCTGCAGTTCCAATTGTATAGTTTAATTCTATTGGCATATCGTCTTTTAGTTTTAAAGTTATTGTGCTTTTAGCATTCTTTATCATGTTTTGTAAATAATCTAATGGAAACATTGCTTTTGCCTTAGTTCCAGAAATAACAATATCTCCTGCTTCAACTTCTTGTTTAAATTTTCCTTTGCTACTTTGTGTTTCTAATATAAATTTTTCATCATTTACTCTTAAAACTAAATGAGAACTAAAAAGTGCTGCATCTTTGATTCCTGAGATTAATTGTTCTGGACCAACTTGCACAGTTACTTCAAATGGAATTTGTGGTAAAGGGTGTTGTTGATCTGAAACATCAATTAATGGTATAGTAAATGATCTTTTGGATTTACCAATAAATTCAATTTGAATGCTTGGTTTCCCTTCTTTAATCTCTATTGAAAGCTTATCGTCAGCATTTGAGTGGGATAAGATTTGTAAAAGATTACTAATGTTTATACCAAATGATAATTTGCTTGCGCTTTCTTGGCCAATGTCAACAATAAATTCTTCAAATGCATCTTTTGGCATAACAAAATCTACAAGACTTATTTGGCTTGGGTCTGTTGCTCTAAGAAAGAATTTTTCCTTATCAACAGTAAATAATCCTTCATTAATCAATACCCCAATAGCATCAATACATTTATAGAATTCCTTTGCATCTTTTATTACAAGTTTTATCATTTTTTCACCAATTTTATTATATATTATTGAAACAAAACTAATTTAATATAACCGATATATGGAATTTTACCTATCTTTTTCCTTTGTATGTCTTCTATCCTTATAGGATATAGATTTAAACAGTTTTTTTGGGCAATTATTTCGCCACCTTCTCTAATAATATCACAATCTTGATCTATATAAAGGTTTGTTTTGTGATTGTCTCCTTTTGTAATAATATAGGTTCCATCTTTTGCATTTATTTTAAGTATTGCTCTGTGTATTATGTCTTTTCCATTAATATTTGATTTATAAACTACGACAGAGTTCTTATTTGTTATTGCGTCTTTTAAATAAAAGGTTTTTCTATTAATGGTTATGCTTTCTATTTCTTCTAAACCATATTCATTAATTGAATAGTTTAAATCCATAAATTCTTTAAGGTCTTTATATCTTATGTTTTTATCTAAAGTTATTTCTGGAACCTTAAGGTTGTTTGGTTTAGTAAAAATAATCACATCTCCAATATGAAGATTAGGAACCATAGAGGAGCTTACTACAATTGACATTGGTTCTGCTACTCCAAAGATTAACCCAAATATTTTATATAATAAGATAGCACATATAAATGCAGTTAAAATATAGCAACCCCAATAAACAATATTTTTCCAAATACCTTCTTGTTTACCTATTGTTTTTTCTAAAAGTAAATCTACATAAGTAAATGGATCAAACCATTTGAGGAAATCAAATTTATTTTTATGAACTTTATTTTTGTTTTTCATTTTTTAGTTACTGCTTTTTCTAAATTTTTAATAAGTCCATTAAATTCTTCTTCTGCTTCGTTAATACAATCAAGTAATACATCTTTTGCAGGTTTATCTCTTGTTCTTAAATAGATTGTAAATTCATTAACCAGGTTGTCTGCATTTTTCTTTGAAACAAATTCTACGTCTTTTTTTGTAGATGCAATATTAATAATCATATCAAAAAAAGAAGAGTCTTCATCTTTTACAATAAATTCTATTTCATTTTTGTTTTTATTTATAAATTCAATATCCATATTATCACCTATTCTTTTGCGAATTTTTTAGAAACCGTATTTCCACAGTTTTTACAATTTGTGCTATTATTATCTAATGTTTCTTTGCATTTTTTACAAATACTTTTTATAACTCCAAGTTCTGGACTATTTGTTGCCATTTTGTATTCATAAGGGCCAACTTCTATAATTTTTGCTTTAATTATGTCTCCTTTTGAAAAACAAGATTCAGGTTTATCAACAAATTTAGTGTCTATATTTTTAACAAATATTACACCCATATCTGCAGGAGATAAAACCTTGTCATAGGCATGTTGTATTTCCATAACAACCATATTGTCTTTAACTACAACAATTTCGCCGATTACTAAATCTCCAACACCAAGTTTTTGTTTTTTCTTTATATTACCTAAAATGGTATTAAATACTATTTCTTCATTCACAAATATCACATAATTAGAATTCAATAATATATTTATATTAAAAAAGATTTATATATTGTTGGTTTAATTAGTTTTATATGGTAATGGAATTTATATTTAATCCAGCAAAGATTTCTAAAAATCCAAGTATAATATTTTTTGAAGCCCTATTTTTATCAATAATCTCTGTATTTTTTTCTGTTTTTATTTTTCCAAAAGAGTATGCAAGTATTGGTGTTTTATTATTTATAACCGTGGGGGCAATTCCTGTTTTTGCTAAGCTTTTTTCATATAGTTCTTATCTTTTTAATTATTCTGAGAGTTTCTTTACAAGACACAAGATTTTATTTTTAGAAATTACTTATTTTTTCTTAGGTATATTTGTTGCATTTGTATTATTGTTCTTTATTCTAGGGCCAACAACAAAAGAAACAGTTTTTTCAACTCAATTAGGAGAAATTGAGGGTGTGACTAATCTTAGACAATCAATTACAGGACAAGCAATAGAAACAAAAATTAATTCAGAAAATAATTTCACAAAAGTTTTCAAGATCGTTTTATTTAATAATTTTAATGTAATTATAAGAGCAGCACTACTTTCATTTTTTTATGGAGCAGGGGCTTTATTTTTGATTGCTTGGAATGCATCTATTCTTGCAACAGTCATTTCTAGTGAAATATTTACAAGTATGGGTTCAATTACAGGGATATTTGGTATTTTTCAAGGTATAATACAGTCTTTTATTAATTTTTTAGGGTATATCCCTCATGGTTTTCCAGAAATGCTTTCATATTTTATAATAAGTTTTGCGGGTGCAATGCTTGCAAGAGACCTTATGAAAGGTCTATTTACAACAGAATTTAGATGGAAAGTGCTTGTAGATATTCTATTTATGGTTTCGTTATCAGTATTTTTATTAGTTCTTGGCGCCATAATAGAAGCAAGTTATTTCTTGTAGTTTTATATATTTTTTCTAATATAATAAATATATTATGCACAATTATGATTATTTATTAAAATATCCTTTTTCTAAAGAGGCAAAAGAATATATAGAGTCAAAAAATATAAATTTATTAGAAATCTCTCCAGTTATTTTAGAGAAAATTGAAATGCAATTCAATAAATTGTTTGATATAGAAAATCAAAATAAATATTTTAATATTGACGAATTAAAAATAAAAGACAAAAAAATAAATATTGATGAAGAATTATTAGTTTTCCCTTTGTCTAAGATAATCTTAAATACAGTAGATAACATTCCTTTGTTTCAAGCTTTTGCAAACTATCAACAGAAAAGGTTTTTGTATTTTATAAATAAAGACTATCAAATAAAGGATTATGATTCAATAGAAAAGATTCTAAAAGACATTTGCCCAAATCTTTTTCAAAATCAAAAAGGCTTTTTTATTTCTTTAGTTGATCTGCTATCATTAGATTTAGGAGAAGAGTATAAATTACAATATGCAAACTTAGAAAATGGAAATATATATTTTCCAAATAAAGAGGCGTTGATTGATTTCTTAGCAATTGTTTTAAAAAAAAGAATATTAAGAACAACAGAGATTAATAAGAAAGAACTTCCAAAATCTGTTGTTGAATTATCAAATAAGATTAAAGAAAAATATGCTTTGGTTCAAAGACAAAGAGAAGATTTTAATATAAATAAACCAAATATTGGAGAATTCCCTCCTTGTTTTGATAAACTTTATAATGATCTGTTATCTGGTCAGAAATTATCTCACATTGCTAATTATCATTTAGCTGTTTTTCTTTGTGGTGTTGGATATACTTATGAAGAAGTTTTAGAGGCCTATAGGCACCTTCCTAATTTTGATGAAAAAATTGCAGGATATCAGATAAAAAAAATTTTAGAAAAAAAATATTCTGTTGCAAATTGTGAAACATTAAAATCAAATGGGTTGTGTGTTAAAGATTGTAAGGTTAAACACCCTCTACAACTATTAAGAAAAAAAGATGAAAAGTAAATCTTTTAAATCAAAGCCTAGATAATTAAATAGACGTGATTATGTATGTTAAATGTTTTTAAAAAAAAGAAGAACAATAATAAGATTTTGTTCTTAATTTTAGATGGTGTAGGAATAAACAAAGATTATCCTGGTAACGCCGTTACTCAGGCAAATACGCCTTGTTTTAATAAATTATTAAAAGAATATCCAAATATTACTCTTGGAGCAAGCGAAGAATTTGTTGGGCTTCCTAAAGGACAAATGGGGTCTTCAGAAGTTGGACATTTTACTTTTGGTGCCGGGAAAGTAGTTGATTCAGAAATTGTAAGAATTGATAAAGCAATAAACAATGGCGAATTTTACAGAAATCAAATATTAAATGACGAATTATCTAAAATAAAAGGATTTCAAGCACTACATATTGCTGGATTATTAAGTGATGGGGGAATTCATTCTTCTATAAATCATTTATTTACCTTATTGGAAGTAGTTTCAAGATACAATAATATTTCTCAAGTATATTTGCATATCTTTACGGATGGAAGAGACACTTCTCCAAATTCATCAAAAGAATATATTTCTAAATTGCAAGAAAGAATAAAATTAACTCCAAAAGTGCAGATTGCTAGTATTTGTGGAAGATATTATGGAATGGACAGAGATAATCGTTGGGATAGACAAAAGAAATTATATAATTTGATTGTAAATGGAATAGGAGAAAGAGAAAACGATATTGTTAAATATATAGACAACAGTTATTCTCAAGGAGTAACAGATGAATTTTTAATTCCAACTTTATTTAATGAAAATGGATTAATTAAAGATAAAGACACAATGATTTTTTTTAATTTTAGAAGCGACAGAGCAAGAGAGTTTACAAGAATGTTTGTAGATAAATCTTTTGATAGTTTCTTAACAAAAAAGATGAGCGTGAACTTTATTACATTTACAGAATATGATTCTAAATTTAAAAATATAAAAGTATTATTTCCGCCTTTAAAACAACAACCAGGTCTTGGTCAGATTATTTCAAAATTAGGATATAATCAATTAAGAATAGCAGAAACTGAAAAATATGCACATGTTACTTATTTTTTTAATTTAGGTGATGAGCACCCAAATAAAAGAGAAGATAGAATTTTAGTGCCATCTCCCGGTGTTTCAACATATGATTTAAAACCAGAAATGTCTGCAAAGATTATTACTTCAAGACTTTTAGAAACATTAAACAAAGATTATAAATTAACAGTTGTAAATTTTGCAAATGGAGACATGGTAGGACACACAGGAAATATTTCTGCTGCAATAAAAGCAATGGAAACTGTAGATCAGTGTCTTGAAATTATTTTTAAAAAAGTTGATCTTGATAACACAACAGTCATTGTCACTGCAGATCACGGTAATTGTGATGAAATGCTTCTACCTGATGGAAAAACAAGCACTTCTCACAGTTTAAACAAAGTTCCATTTATTGTTGTTTCAAAAAAAGAACATAAATTAAGAACGGATAAAGAGCTTTCAATTGCTAATGTTGCTCCAACAATATTAAAATTACTTGATGAAAAAGTTCCAGAATATATGGCAGAAGATCTTTTAGATTATTGAAGATTAATATGAATATAATATCTTTAGATAAAAATGGAAAACTTGTTTTTGTTCCGCAGAATCTAGAAGATTTATGGATTATTAAATCAATTACTGATGTTAAAGATAAAATCTCTGGGCAATCTTATAGAAGAACAAGAGGAAATGAAAATGATGACGAATCTGCAAGAAAGCCTGTTTTTGTTTCAATAGAAATAGAAAAGTTTGATTTTTCTAAAGATATGACTTCGTTAAGATTTACAGGTAAAATTATTGAAAGTAAACCAACTGAACTTGCACCCATTGGAGAACATCACACTTTAGAAATACAATTTAATAAGTCCTATACATTAATTAAAGAGCATTTTTTTGAGCATCAATTAGAATTACTTAATTCCAATTCTTCTTTAGAGCAATCTGTTATTTTGATTACTTTAGATGATGAAAAGGCAAGCATTTTCCAATTGACAAATACAGGTACAACAGACATAACAAAAATAAACTCAGGCAAACACGGAAAAAGATATTCTTCTGATTTTGATTATTCTGATTATTTTAAAGAGATTTTAGATGTAGTTTCTAGATATGACACTCAAATAATTATTGCGGGGCCAGGAAATACCAAATCTAAATTTTCTGCATTCTTAAAATCAAAGCTAAATAATTTAAAGATTCTTGAAATAAATATATCTAATACAGAAAAAGCATCTATTAGGGAACTTTTCAAAAAACAAGAAGTTTCTAGATTTTTTACAAATTCAATAGTGTATAAAGAACAAAAAATATTTGATGATTTCTTAGAAAACCTAGGAAAAGATAATAAAAAAGCAATCTATGGTTTAAAGGAAATTGAAAATGCTGTTGATTTTGGAGCAATAGAAACAATACTTGTTTCAGAAGAATTGTGGAAGAAAGATTTAGATAAGATTTCAGAACTAATTAAAAAAGCAGAAAAACAAAAAATGAAAGTGCACATTGTAGATAATTCACACGAGACACACAAAGCACTTAAATCATTTGGTGGAATTATTGCAAATCTTAGATTTGCTTATAATTAAAAAAAAGAAAATAACACAAATTTAGTGTGTTATTGTTTTATTTATTGGTTTTTTAGTTGGTATTGCAGTATTTGGATCAACTTTGATCTTTAATGCATCTTGTTCTTTCTTTTCTGCTTTCATAAATCTAGTAATATAAGCAGACATTAAGTTTACTGTTAATTTAGATAATGGTAGATTCATTGATTTTATGAAATCTTTGTTTTTTACATAGTCTGTTCCAAAATCTGATTTAAATTCATTTAATATTATTCTTGCTTTTGCTTTTATCTTATTTGACATTGCTTTACCCATAATAATCTCTTTCCTCTTTAATTTTAACTTACAGTTATTACTACTTTTTCATTATTTATGTTTCTTATTACTGCTAATGGCATAGTTTTATTTTCAAATTCATCTTTTGCAATTGAATATGCTGTACTAGTCTTATCCACTTTAACAAGTGGGGGTGCTCCACAAGATATTTGTTGTGCTCTTGCAGATATTAATCTGGTTACTTCATATTTTGTTAATTTTGCTACCATAATTCACATCTCATAAATTTGAAAAAACTTACATAAAATAAGGTCTATTCTATATATTTATTAGTTAGTTAGGTTTAAATATTATTTCTTTTTAGATAATAAACAAAAATAACCAGATTGCTATTAAAATTAGCCTAATTGCTATAAATTTATCAAAAATCTTAAATATTCCAAGGAGTATAAGAATTGCAAGAACTAAAGGACTCAATAATATTTTTAAAAGAAATAAACCCCAACTTTGCTTTATTGTATAGGTCTTTTTTATGGCAACAAAAGCATTTTCTGAGTCTTTGTCGCTTGGTATACTAAATAAAAGAGAAGAAACGCCGATCCAGACCATTAATAATTTAATAAATGGTTCAAAACTTAAAAGATATATTCTTGCACATAACAGAGAAATAAGAATATTAAAAAGAAAAGGAAATAATGCAATAATAATAATTTTATCTGTTCTACAGTCTTCGTGAATAACATAGCCTCCATTTTTTCCTAGAAATTTAATTTTTTTAATGGGCACATTAAGTAATAAACAGGCCAAAGCATGTGCTGTTTCATGTATAATTATTCCAGGAAAAAACAATATGTGCATTATTTCGTATAGTTCCATATAAGTTATTATACATCAACTAATATTTAAATTATTGTTCTGTTTAGAAATAGTGAGTTTATAATTTTTGGATATGTGCGTTACTGATATTAAATTTAATCTAGAAAAAATCAAACATTCTTTTTGTTTATTTTTTAAAATAATTTTTGTTGATAATTTTTGTTCTATATTCCATTCAAATAAATTATTTAGCTCGATTTGTTTTAATCCTTCAGGCATAAGTTCAAAAAATTCTATTGTTTGATTTATCTCCTTACATTTTTCTTTTAGCCTATAGTTATCAATAGCATTTAAATTTCTAGAATAAAGTGTTATTATTACTGTGCTAATGACTGCTAGAATTGATAAAATCCCAGCAAATATCAATACATATTCAATAGTTACAAATCCTTTAGTCATTCTATGTCATCGATTTTATCAAAAATTTTATCTGCTGTGCCTTCTACTGTTTTATTCGCTTTTGCAGTTGTTTTCTGTAGTTGAGTAATTATTACAAGAACAATAGCAACAATTGCAGCTAAAAGAATAATCATTTCTGCAGATATTTGCCCGCGTTTTTCATATAGTATTTTTTTTATCATAATAATTAAAGAGTTAAAGTACTTTATAAAAATCAATTACTCTTTTTTTTGTGTTTTTGTTAATTTTGATTGCTTTTTTATGGTTTAATGGGTTATTTTTTAAATTAATTATTGCATAATATTATTATGCTTAAATCTTTAAAGCTTGAAAATTGGAAAACACATCATAATTCCATTATAAATTTTTCAAAAGGCACAAATATATTTGTAGGAAAGATTGGAGCTGGTAAGTCAAGTATTGTTGATGCAATTTGTTTTGCACTTTATGGAACATATCCTGCACTTCAAACAAAGAAATTAACAATTTCTGAAACAATAATGTTTAAACCAGTAAAAAAAGATTTTTCTAAAATCACTCTTATTTTTGAATATGAAAATAATGAGTACAAGATTGAACGAGAAATATTTACAGAAAAAACAAATAATGCAAAATTATATTTAAATGATAGATTGGTTGCTGGGCCAAAACAAACAGATGTTAATGAAAAAGTGTCTGATATTTTAGGTATTGATTATAATCTTTTTATAAAAATCGTCTATTCAGAACAAAATGAAATAGATTATTTTCTAAAGATTGCTCCAGGGAAAAGAAAAGAACAGTTTGATTCTTTATTTGGCATAAGTAATCTAGAAAACATAAAAGTGAATTCTCGTGAATTGTCTAGGTTGATTTCGTTTGATAAAGAAAAGAACACAGTTTTATATAAACAGATAACTGAGCAGATTTCTGCATTTAATTATTCAGAAATAGAATTGCAATTAAAAAGCCTAATTACCGAAAAAGAAAAAATCATTAATCAAATTTCTGAGCAAATAACTTTAAAACAAACTCTTGAACAAGAATACAAGAAAATAAAAGAGAAAAAACAAATTTATGAAAACAAAATCACAGAAAAAAACATTCTAGAGGCAAAACAGAAAGAAATAGTCTTACAAATTAAAGATGATTTTAAAATATCTGATAATGTGTCTAGTCTAAAAGAAAAAAAGATTATATTAGAACAAGAAATTAAAGAAATAGAAGAAGAAAACAAGAAAGTTATTTTAATGCAAAGAAATTTAGAAAATCAAAGGCATTTTTATTTAGAACAACAAGATTTATTAAATACAGAACAAAAAGCACTTGAGCTAAAAAAAATTCAATTGGATATAAATAAAATTAATGCAGAAAAGACAGAATTAGAATTAAAAATTTCAGAAATGCAATTAAATATTGCAGAAAAGACTGCAATAATCAATGATTTGAAAAAATCAATAATAGAATTAAAAAAAGGATTTTCAAATTGTCCAGTCTGTGATTCTAAGTTAAGTAAAGAGCAAATCACTTTAAAATTGAATGAAAAACAAAATCAAGAAAAACAAGAAAGCACACAATTATTAAATTTAAATGATATCTTGAAACAACAACTTACAAGAAAAGAAGAATTAAAAATTCAAGAAAAAAAAGCCCAAGAAAATGAAATTGTGATTCAAAAGATTTTAGAGATTGAAAAGAAAAAAGAGAATTTCAACAAAACTATTCAAGAATTAAATCTAAAAGTAAAAGAATTGCCTGAAAAAAAAGACACCCAACCTCTTCAAGACCAATATTCAAATACTATAGCTCTTCTAGAACAATATCAATTAATAGAAAAGAAAAAAGAAATTGAAAGCAAATTAGATTCTTTAAATCGAGCCATTTTAGATTTAAACTATTCAGAAGAGAATTATTTAATACTTTATACTGATTATAAAAATCTTGAAACTAAATTTGAATACTTAAAATCTCAAGAAGAAAATCTAAAGAAACAAGAAGAGAATCTAAAAGGAAATGTAGAAAGATATACAAAGTTAAAAGAAGATGAAAATAAAATTAAGATAAAACTAGATAACTTAGATAAACACCTGCAAAATGTTTCTTATTTTACTTTGGCTGCAGAATCAAGTCAAAATAATTTAAGAACTGTATTAGTAAATAATATTAATAAAACTCTAGAGTTGATTTGGCCAAAAGTTTATCCTTATACAGACTATATTTCTGCAAGATTGAAAGCAGAAAACGATTATGTTCTTGAAGTTCAAACACTAGATAATAATTGGATTAGAGTTGAAGGCCTTCTAAGTGGAGGAGAAAGAACGTGTGCGGCTCTTAGTATTAGAGTTGCAATAGCTTTGTCTTTAACAAAAAAACTTGGTCTTTTAATACTTGATGAACCAACACACAATCTGGATACAAAGACCATAGCAAATATTTCTATAATACTTGAAAAAGATCTTCCAGAATTAGTTGATCAGATATTTATTGTAACTCACGATTCTAAACTTTTAGATGCAGTAAATTCATCTAAATATATAATTGAAAGAGATAAAGAAAACGATGGTGTTTCAAAAATAATAGAGGGATAAAAATGAATAATTTGCCAATCTTTATGCAGGACTCAAAAACTGCAGAAATACTTAAGGATGTAAAAGCGTCAATTCCAAAAACTGCAAAAGCATATATGATTGGTGGAGCTAGCCGAAATTCATTTTATTATAAAATATTTAAAGAAGAATTGCCTCAAAGAGATTATGATATTTGGTATTCTGGCAATAGAGAACAATTTATTAAGAATTTAAGAGCTCACGGATTTGTTTATGGTAAAATGAAAAGAAAAACACACATTACTTTAAAAAAGAAGAAGGTATCCAAACCAGATAAAGATAATTTTTCAGATTATGTTATATTAGATATTAATTTTGCAACCGATAGGCACGTCTTAGACAATCTTAAGAAACATGCAAATTTTACAATTAATGGTTTTGCAATTTCTATAAAAGATATAGATTCCAAAAATTGGTATAAAAATGCAATAAAGCTTACAGGTTCTTTGAAAGATTTAAAAAATAAGCAATTGCGAGTAAATTCTATAGAACATCCTGCAAATTTATTTGCCTGTATTAGATTTATGTCTAAGGGGTTTAAAGCACCACCAAAAGAAAAAATTAAAGAATTACTAATTGGGCTAAGTAAATTTGAAAAATGGAGATATCCAAGAAATGTACAAAAATTATTTGATTATGTTGGTGGAGAAAAAGAAGCCAAAAGATTAGCTAGAAAATTAGGCATAAAACCCAATATTTTTGTTTATGAAAAATTAAAGAAATTATAATTTAGATGAGTTCCTTATTCCTTTAAAATACTTGTTTTCTATATATTATATATGGGAGAACTTGATACAAATCCATATACTGTTTCTTACTTAAGAGATTTGTTTAAAAATTATTATAGAAATAATCCAGTAACAAGTCCTATAGCAATAGAAACAAGAGAGGTTGGCATTGGAGAATATGGTAAAAAAATAAGTTCAAGACATCTTTCTTTTAGAGATATCTCTGGTTTAAATAAATATTTAGTTGAAAAGACTCCTTTTTTTGTTTCTTATTCTGTTGGGTACTATAAGTTTCCTGATAGACGACCAATGGAGAACAAGGAGTTATTTGGTGCAGACATAGTTTATGAATTTGATGCTGACGACTTTGATTTGCCTTGTAAAAATGAACACGACGTGTGGTTTTGTAAGGCCTGTGGGGAATTTGGAAACGGTCACAAGGATATTTGCCCAAAGTGTCAAGGAAAGACAGAAATTACTGAGTGGGTTTGTGATAAATGCTTGGGTCATGCTAAAAACGAAACCCTAAGATTAATGGATTTTTTAGAAACAGATTTTAATCTTGACCCTAAAAGTTTTGTAGTGTCTTTCTCTGGTTCAAAAGGATATCATCTAAGAGTAACAGACAAATCTATAATTCCTTTATCAAAATCTTCTCGTTTACAGATGATGAACTATATTCAAGGTAAAAGTCTTGATATTGAAATGTTGGGTTTTGATTTAAAAAAAATGAGAGGTCCTATAGGAGAAAACTGGTTTCAGAAGAAATTTATAGAGAAAATGCAGCAAATTATATATAATTTAACAAAAGAATGGTTAATGAAAAATTTAGGGTATAATGTAAATAAATCTAATAAAATTATGCTTCAAAAAGAAACTATTAAAAACAAATGGGATATAAAAGTATATGAAGATACAGATATTAACAAAAATCGACCCAAAAGAATTATTTGGGCACCTACGGGAGAAAAAAATCTCGTAGATTTTTGGCAAGATTTATTCGAATTTGTGAAGCAAGATGTAACAACATTTAGAATTGACCCAATGTCTTCAAGTGATATCTATAAAATAATGAGGATGCCTAATACCATTCACGGGGGAACAGGGTTTCTATCAAATACAATTAAAACAAGAGAAGATTTAGAAAGATTTGAGCCATTAAGTGATTCAATAATCTTTAGAGAAGATAAAACAAAAAAAGTAGAGATTACAAGGCCGATTAATAAATTCAGATTAATAGATCAAGAATTTGGACCATACAATATTGGAGAAAAAATAGATTTACCAGAAGCAGTAAGTGTTTATTTATTATTAAAAGGGGTAGCAAAATGAATGAATATACAATTGATTACGATGAACTTTCTAAAATTTATAGACTTGAAACCAAGTCTCCAAAATTAACAAAACTAAATCCCTCTTTTTATAAAGAATTAAAAAAATTTATTACTCAAGAAAAATCAAAATATGTTAGTGCTATTGAAAATCTTTCTCAAGTTGATTTAAAGAAGTTTGAAACCTTAAAACAAACAGTAAATAAAATTAGAGAGATAAGACTTAAGAAGTGCTTAAATCTTTGTTTAACTTATAGTAGAACAAAAGACTTTAGTGAAGACAATTTAATTGATTTTGAAATTGATTTTGTTAAAGATATTTTAAAACTTTTAGATAAACAGGCAGAATACACTGATGGATTATTTGGCTCTAAAACAAAAAATGCCGATAAGCAATCAAACTTAATAAAGGTTATTGCATTATCTAATATCCCTTCATTTATTGGATCAGATATGAAAGAATATGGCCCTTTTGATAAAGATAATGTTTGTGAGATTCCAGAAAATATTTTCACAATATTGTTTTCAAAAAATATAGTAAAAAAAATAGAATAGATGTGATTAAATAATGGTAGATTATCCTAAAATTTCAGATGTAGTAATTTGTAAAATTACAAAAATAAATGATTATGGTGTTTTTGTTTCTCTTTTAGAGTATGATAACATTGAAGCATTTGTACACGTTTCTCAAGTTTCTTCAACTTGGGTTAAAAATATACACAACCATGTAAAACTAAACCAAATAAGAGCAGGTAAAGTCTTACATATTGATACCTATAAAAATCAAATTGATCTTTCCTTTAATAGAGTGACTTCTGCAGAAGAAAAAAGAAAAATATCTGATTATAGACTTTTTAAAAGAGCTCAAAGTCTTTTGTCTGCTGTTGCAAAAGAACTATCTTTAAGTGAAGACGAGGTTTGGAGAGATGTCGCTGAACCAATTCTAGAAAAAGATGCAAGTCTATATACTGGTTTTGTAAATATTTTAAAATATGGAATAAAATACTATCCTGAAATTAATAAAAAATATGAAACAAAGCTTCTTGATATTCTTAACAAAAGCATAAGTGTTAAAGATAAGAAAATAACAGGGATTTTAGAAATATCAAATTCTTCAGAGAATGGAATAGAAATTATAAAAAAAGCATTATCTAAAGTAATTTCTGAAAATCAAGAAACACAGATAATTTACGTTGCTTCTGGAAAATATGAATTAAGTGTTACTGCTAAAGATTATAAACTTGCATCTAAAAAGATTAACGAAATTATTGTAAGTTTAGAAAAGGCACTTAAAGGTTCAAGCTTTAAATATACCCAATCAGATAAATCTAAGAATTAATGTGATAAAAAATGACTACAAAAATAAATGTTATTAAACAACAGAAATTAAGAAATGCTGTAATGCTTGTTGGTCTTCCAGGTATTGGTTTAGTTGGTAAGATTGCAGTTGATTATTTACAAGGAGAATTAAAACCAAAAGCAATAGAATATGCAACAGTTATTTCAGACACTTTTCCGCCAGCAGTTCATGCAAAAAGTTCTACATTAGAATTAATTTCTGATCAAATATTTTTATACAAAGGAAAAACAAGAGATTATTTATTTTTAGTTGGACCAGTTCAACCAAATCTTTCAAATGTAGCAAACAGTCAAGAACATTATGAGTTTTCAGAAAGCATAACAGAATTTTGTAAAAAGCAAGGAGTAAAAGAAATCTATACTTTTGCAGGGCTTAATATTGGAGAAAAGCGTTTAAATCAGAAGCCAAGAGTTCTTGCAGTAACAAGCGATAAAGAAACAAAAGAAAAATTAAAAAAGAAAAAAATTAATAATGTTATTTTTGATGACACTCAAGGAGATACTTTAATTTCTGGAGTCGCAGGATTATTAATTGGAATTGCATACTACAATTACAAGATTCCTGGCTGTTGTTTTATGGGAGAAACAGATCAAAAACTAATTTTTGGAGATCAGGGTTCTGCAAGAAGTGTGCTTGGGGTTATTTGTGATCTTTTTGATTTTAAAGTAGATATGAAAAAAATAGATGTTCAAGCAAAAAAGATAGAAGAATCATTCCAAGAGATACAAGAAAAAATTAAAGAACTTGAGAAGAAAAAAGAAGCACCTGCAAGTTATATAAGGTGATAATTTTAATGCACAGACTTGTAACGATTAGAAAGCCACCAGTAAATCCAGAATTAAAAGTTGTTAGACACAGAGTTACAAATGAGAAATTTGATCCTTCTCATTTCCCTAGTTCTTTTATAAGTGAATTAAAGGTTTCTAAAGATAAAACCGGAAAACCACTAAAACTTGGAGAAGGAATATATGGAGAAATATTTCTTGGTCAAGTGAAATTTAAAAACGGGTCAAAAAAAAGAGTTGCAATTAAAAGATTTACTCCAATTTTTGAAGAATTAAAAATGACAGATCACGATGCAAGAAAATATCAACAGTTTATTGATATTTTAAGAAAGATAGAATTAGAACACGATGTTGCATTTCCAAATCGTCAAATTGGAAAAGCAAAGATGATACCAAAGATGGCGATGGTTAAAATTCAAGAGAAAGGAAAAGAACCAGAATGGGTTGTCGTCTCTCAAGCATTTGTTAAAGAAGGTAAATCAAAATTTAAAGAAAACAATGATGTTAATCACACACAATTTAATATGTCAGAATATACTTGGAATATATTAAAGCTTGGAGAACAAGGTTTTATTAAAGAGGGGTCTTTAGGTTTTTTAGCAGATCTTTTTACAGAGCACAGGGATGGTAGTTTAATACCAATGGATATGGATTTTGCAAAAACTTTAGATTTTAAAAAAAGAAGTAAAATTGCCTGTGCAAACGACATACTAAATGCGCTTGCCCATCATGCAGAATCAAGATATGGCACTGATACACAAAATAGAAATAAATACTATGTTGAATTAGTTTTAAATCTTTTAAAACACAAAATGGATTTAAAATTTAAAGATCAATTGATTATACAGAGAAAAAAATATTTAAAAAAGTGACATCATGAATACAAAAGAAGAAAAAGGAATAGTAATTTCTACAATGGATG
>DAOOUC010000002.1:0-124142 GCA_035390665.1 archaeon
GAAGTAAAGGGAAAAGACATAATTGTAAGAGGTCACAACAAATACAATACTGGCCAAACAGCAGGAAATATTGAAAAAACCACAAGAGTTGTTGGAAGAGATTTCAGAATATTTGATGATGGTTGTTATATTGTTGAAAAAGCAAAGCAGGAATGATTATGAGTAATGATACACCAAACTTTAGAGGGCATTTCCCAATTACACTTAGAAGAACAAAACATAATAGAAAAGTTCAGAAATGGAGATATCCAAGAGGTATTGATAGACACATGTCTGAAAAGAAAGGACCTCAGCCAAAAATAGGATATGGTCATAAATCTGAATTAAAAGACGCGCACCCTTGTGGTTTAAAAGAATGTTTAATTAGATCTAAAACAGACCTTTTAAAATTAGAAACAAAAGATGTTGTAATTAGATTTAGTGCAACTCTTGGTGAAAAGAAAAAATTAGAATTAAAAGCACTTGCAAAAGAAAAAGGATATAAAGTAATTAATTAAATTGGTGTAATTATATGAAATTAAATAAATTAAAAGATATTTCAGGAACACTTCTTAAGAAAAGTAAACACAAGTTAGTTGTTGATAAAAAAGCTTATGATGACAACAAAGAATTTGTAGATAAGGCAATAACTAAACAAGATGTTAGAGAAATAATCTCAAAAGGAGTTATTAAGAAAAAAGCAGATACTGGGCAATCAAGAGGAAGAGCAAGAGTCCTTTTAGAAAAAAAGAAACTTAAAAGAAAAAGAGGACAAGGAAAAAGAAAGGGAACGCCACAGGCAAGACAGAAAAGAAATACTTATAATGAAAGAGTAAGAGGTCTTAGAAAAAGATTAAGAGAATTAAGAAAAGAAGACAAATTAAATGATAAAGTTTATAGTAAAATTTATCTTATGATTAAAGGAAATTATTTTAGAGGAAAAAAACATTTAGAAGAATATATTAGTGGTGAAAATAAATGACATCAGGACCAACTTATAAAACTCAGTTCAAAAGAAGAATTGAACAAAAAACAGATTATAAGAAAAGATTAGCAATTCTTAAATCTAAAAAAGACAGAGTAGTCTTGAGAATATCTAATGTATCAGTAAAAGCACAATTAATTAGATATGATAAAGATGGAGACAAAACAATTGTTTCTGCATATTCAAAAGAATTAATTGCTTTAGGATATACAGGAAATATAAAAAACACTCCTGCAGTTTATCTAACAACATTATTACTTTGCCAAAAAGCAAAAAAAGCAGGCATTAAAGAAGTTGTTTTTGACTTAGGTGCAAGAAATTATAAATCAGGCAATAAAATATTTGCTGGATTAAAAGCAATTGTTGATAGTGGAATTGATTGTCCACACAACGAGAAAGCATTCCCTACAAAAGACAGAATAGAAGGAAAAGTAATTTCAGGTTATTTAAAAAAACCTGTTGATAAAGAATTTACAACAGTTAAAGAAAAAATATTAAAGATGTGATTATTTTATGTGTGCGTTTAGAGAAAGAAACAGCAGAGATAAAGGAAGAAGAAGAGAAAAAGAAAAGGAAAAAGTTTTTGATAAAGATTTATGGCTTCCAAAAACAGAACTAGGTAAGAAAGTAAAATCTGGAGAAGTTTCTTCACTTGATGATGTTTTCAAACTTGGAAAAAAAATAATGGAACCAGAAATTATCGATTATTTTATTCCTGAATTACAAATGAAAGTTATTGATGTTAAGAAAACAACAAGAGTAACAAGAGCAGGAAGACATTTCTCTTTTAGAGTTTCTGTAATTATTGGAGACGGAAACGGACACATAGGCGTTGGTACAGGAAAGAATATTGAAAGAATTATAGCACAGCAAAAAGCAATCAAAGAAGCAAAATTAAATCTTGTTCCAATAAAAAGAGGTTGTGGATCTTGGGAATGTAATTGTTCAAAAAAGCATTCTGTTCCTTATAAAATTATAGGAAAATGTTCATCTCTTAGAGTTGAATTACTTCCAGCACCAAACGGAATTGGTTTAGCTGCAAGTGATACAATTAAACCAGTTTTAACATTAGTTGGAATAAAAGACGTTTGGTCTAATACTAGAGGTGCAACAGACACGAAATTAAACTTTGTTAGAGCAACAATTGATGCTTTATATAAAATTTCAGAATTGAAATCAAGAGAGCCAAGTGCTGAATCTGAAATAAAAGAAGAAGAAAAAGGTAATTAAATATGTTTGCAATATTAAGAGTAAGAGGACCAATTAAGGTTAATGTAGATATTGAACACACAATGAAATTATTAAGACTTACAAGAGTTAATCATTGTGTAATATATCCTGAAGACAAGAAAATAAAAGGAATGTTATTTAAGATAAGAAACCTAGTTACTTATGGAGAAATAACAAATGAAACCTTAAAGAAAATGCTTGTAAAAAGAGGATTTGTTTATACAGATAAAGGAAAATTACTTAAGTTTAAAGAACAATATACAGATGAAAAGAAAATAGATAAGCTTGTTGAGGATTTAATTGCTGGAAAAGTTAAGATGAATGATGTTAATTTAAAACCAGTATTTAGATTAAAGCCACCAACAAAAGGATACGACAGAAAAGGAATTAAAAAAACATTTAAGGAAGGCGGAGTTCTAGGATATAGAGCAGACCACATAAATAAATTACTTTTAAAAATGATTTAAATTTGGGATAATTATGGGTAGAACAAAAGTTGATAGATTAAGAGGAAAAAGAACTCACGGTCACGGTAACACAAAGAACGCAAGAGGTTCTGGTTGTACTGGTGGAAAAGGTAGAGCTGGATCCACAAAACACAAATTCACTAAATATTATGTTGATTTTGGCCAGAGAATAACACTTAAGGCAAAAACAAAATTAAAAACAATTACATTAGAAGCATTATCTGGATTAATTAAAGATCAGAAAGAAATAAATTTAAAAGAAATGGGTTATGATAAAATCTTAGGAAAAGGAAAATTATCAAAACCAGTAATAATAAAAAATGCAATTGCAACAGAAATTGCAAAAGAAAAAATAGAAAGCATTGGGGGAAAACTTGAATGAGTTTCTTTGATGGCCTTTTAAAGGCATTACCTGCAGTTAAGGACCCTAGTAAGGTTCCAACTACAAGGCAAAAATTGCTTTGGACTTTAATTGTTTTGGTTATTTATTTTATACTTGGTACAATAAGTTTAATTGGACTTGATCCAAGTAAGACTGCAAGTCTTGGAATGTATCAAATGATTCTTGCAAGTGATATCGGTACATTAATTACTCTTGGTATTGGGCCAATTGTTTTAGCATCAATTATTTTACAATTGCTTGCAGGAGTAAAAATAATTAATTTTGATTTTTCTAATCCTGCAGAAAGAGCAAGATTTACAGGAACACAAAAATTATTAGCAATAATATTATCTTTAGTTCAAGCATTTATTTATGTTAAATTTGGAATGCTTGCTCCACTTCCAGGAATGCTTTGGTTAGTGGTTTTGCAGGTTTTCATAGGTGCAATGATTGTATTGTATCTAGATGAAGTAGTAAGCAAATATGGAATTGGTTCAGGAATTGGATTATTCATCGCGGCAGGAGTTTGTCAAACAATTATTTGGAGAATTTTTAGTTTTCCAGTAACTTCTCAAAATTATCCTGGTGGACTATTATTCCAAGGAATACAATTATTGATGAGTGGTGCAACACTTGAATTATTATCAGTAGTATTACTTCCAATAATTTTTACAATTGTTGTTTTCTTAGCAGTAGTGTATGCAGAAAGCGTACATGTTAATATTCCATTAACAGTTGGAAGAAGCGGCATGGGTGCTAACTTTCCAGTTAAATTAATGTATGTTTCAAATATGCCTGTAATTTTAGCCGCAACATTGTTTGCAAATGTTGCATTGTTAGCAACTTTATTTAAAAATACGGCAGCAGCAAATGTTTTAATTCCTTTATCCAATTTTTTGACTGCACCTCACGAACTATTACAAAATATAATTATGGGCGCAGCAACAGGAAGTATGTTATTACATGCACTTGGATACACAATAGTTTTTGTTTTAATTTGTGTAATCTTTGGAAAATTTTGGATTGAAGTGGGTGGACAAGGAACAGAAAATGTTGCAAGTCAATTACAAAGATCAGGAATGTCTATTCCAGGATTTAGAAGAGATGAAAGAGTTTTAGTTTCTGTATTAAACAGATATATTCCAACAATTGTGATTCTAGGATCAATATTTGTTGCATTATTAGCTGTATTAGCAGATCTCACAGGAGCAATAGGTACAGGAACAGGAATATTATTAACAGTTGGAATAGTTTATAGATTTTATGAACAATTGGCAAAGGATCAATTATTTGAATCCGGGAATTTTTTAAAACAAATGATGGGTAAGTGATGTTTGATGAATGTGCCAATGATTGACAAATGGGTTGATTTGATTTTTATTGCAGTTATTTTTGTAATAACCAATAGAACAATACAACATTTATTTGCGGATCCTAAAGAGTATTTTTTTGTTAAAAGAAGAAATAAAGAAATACAAGAAGAAATGAAAGGGCTAATGGCAAAGAACGACTACATAGCTGTTCAAGAAAAACAAAAAGAAGCATTTAATTTAATGTCAAGACAATTTAAGTCTTTATTTAAAACAATGATTCCATTATTATTATTGTCTTTACCATTCCTATATGTTATAAATAAGTTTTATGGGCCAATACAATACATTGTAACAACATTTCCATGGAGTTTTGATTTGTATGGTTTTTGGACATTTTTCTTTATAACATTTATATTATCAATAATTACAAACAATGTTTATGACAAAATATTTGAAAAAAAATATGCAGATTATGTTCCTGCAGATTATAAAAAAAAATAATTCATTTATAAATAAATTTATATATAATATACATATACGGTGAAAAAAATATGCCTAATCCAAATCAAAAATTTAAGAAACATAAAAGTACAATAACTCCTGGTAAAAGAAATTCAAGAGTAATTGTAAAAAAGAAAACATCAAATCATAAGTGTGCAGTATGTAAAAGTACATTACATGGTATGCCTCATGGAAAAAGAACATTTGAGGTTAAAAAATTAAGTAAAACAGAAAGAAGACCAGAGAATTTATTGTCAAGTGTTTTATGTCCAAAATGTAGACAAATTGCATATCAAGAAGCAGTAATGTTAAAGAATAATATTAAGCAAGAAAAAGATTTAGATTTAAGATATTTAAAATATATAAAAATGATAATGAAAAAAATTGAGTGATTTTTTATGGGTTTATTAAAAGTTGGAAAAAAATGCACAATAATGCAAGGAAGAAATTTTGGTAAAAAAATTATAATAGACAATTTAGATTCTAAATTTGTTTATTATAAAAATAAAGACAAAGTTGAAAAGATAGGAATACAACATGTATTTCCTTTAGAATAATTAAAAATGTGAAATATTTATGGCAAAAAAACAAGATAAAAAATCACAGGAAAATACTCCAAAGCAAAATAAAGGAAAGGCTTCTGCAGGTAAAGTTTTAAAAGTTGAAAAATCAACTCCACAAACAGATAAATTAAAGATGTCTAAAGCTAAACCAAAGCCAAGTCATTTTAATGCTGCAAAAGAAGGTGCAGACTTTAAACAAATAGTAAGAATATCAAATAGAGATGTTCCAGGTTATATGACTATTGCAGATGGTTTGACTCTGGTTTATGGAATAGGAAAAAGATCAAGTAAAATTATAGAAGAAATATTTTTTGAGAAATCAGGAAAAGTAATTACAAAAGTAGGTCATTTATCTGATGAAGATATATTAAAGATCGAAGACATAATAGTTAATTTAGACAAATATGTGCCTGCTTGGTTATTAAATAGACCTAAAGAAAGAGACGGGGGCCAAGCACAATATATCATGGCTGATTTAAAGCTAGTTGAAAGAAAAGAACTTCAAAGACTTGGAAAAATAAAAAGTTATAGAGGTTTAAGATTACAATGGGGTCTAAGAGTAAGAGGCCAAAAAACAAAATCAACTGGAAGAAGACATGGTACTATTGGTGTTAACAAAAAGAAATAAGGCATGAAAAAAACGGTGAATAAAAATGGGTGAACCTAGAAAATTAAGTAGAAGGTATGATGTACCAAGAAAATTGCACGATAAACAAAAAATGATTATCGATAATAAACTAACAAAAGAATATGGTTTAAAAACTAAAAAAGAAATTTGGAAAGCAGAATCTGTTGTTAGAAATTATAGAAAAGTTGCAAGAAGTCTTTTAGCAGGAAATGTTGATAATTATGAGAAAAGACATGCAGAACTTTTAGGAAGATTACAGAAGATGGGTATCTTTACAAAAGATCACACAATAGATGATGTTTTAAAATTACAAGCATCTGATATTTTAGAAAGAAGATTACAAACACAAGCATTTAGAAGAGGATTAGCATTAACACCAAATCAAGCAAGACAATTAATTGTTCATGGGCATGTTATTGTAAACGGAGTTAAGAGAACAGCACCAGGTTCAATCGTAATGGCAGGAGATTCAATTGCTTATAAAAATACAAAAATAAAAGCAGTAATTGACAAATCACTTGAACAAAAAGGTAAACCAGCATTAAAAGAAACAAAAAAGGAGAGTGAACAATAAATGGCAGCTCCAGGAAAAACAGGTATAGTAAATATTTTTGCTTCAAGAAATAACACCTTGATTGTTTTAACAGATGAAACCGGAGCAGAAGTTATTGCAAAATGTTCTGGTGGACAAATGACAAAATCACAACATAAAGAAGGATCACCTTACATTGCAACAAAAATTGCTCAAACAATTGCAGATAAAGCTAATGAAAAAGGAATAAAGAATGTTCACGTTAAGATAAGAGCACCAGGTGGAAATTTATATTATAATCCAGGACAAGGTGCAGAATCATCATTAAAGACATTAACAAGAGCAGGTCTTAATATTTTAAGTATTTCAAACACTACACCAGTCCCACACGATGGTTGTAGAAAACAAGAAAAGTTTAGAAAGAAAAATTAAGGTTAAAAAGGGAAAAAAATGGTAAAAATAACATATCTTGATAAAGATGATAAAACACATAGGTTTTTAGTTGAAGGTACAGAAATTACTAACTTAAATGTTTTAAGAAGAAAGATAGGTTATTGTTTAGACGTGTATGCAATTGATGAAGTTGACTTTTATGAAAACGATTCAGTAATTGTTGATGAAATGCTTGCAAATAGATTAGCATTATGTCCATTAACAACACCAGAAAATACAACAGGAAAAAAAGTAACTTTAAGTTTAGAAAAAACAGGTCCTTGTACAGTTTATTCAGGAGATCTTAAATCTAATGATAATGATATTGCACCAGTTTATGACACCATTCCATTAACAAAATTAAAAGAAAATCAAAATTTAAGATTAGATGCATATGCAACACAAGGACAAGGAAGGACACACGTTAAATTTTCTCCAGCAATTGTATCTTATTCAATATTACCAGAATTAGAAATATTAAGAGGGTGCGATAGTTGTGAATTATGTGTAAAAGCTTGCCCAGTTAATTGTATTAAAATGGCATCAGGTAAACCAAAAATGGATGATGTTAATAAATGTATTAATTGTCAAGCGTGTGTTGATGCATGTCCAAAAAGTTGTTTAAAATTAAATGATACTAATAACTATATATTGTCAATAGAATTAATAGGCCAAATGGAAGTTTCAACAATAATAAAATTATTAGATAGATATTCAAAAGAATATTTTATGTTACTTAAAAAGAAATTTAAGTAATTTGATTTGCTGGGGTTCCCGAGCGGTCAAAGGGGCTGGACTTAAGATCCAGTGCTTAGTGCTTCACAGGTTCGAATCCTGTCCTCAGCAGAGCTGGTTTCGCTCATGTTAAAAAAATCTAAAGATTTTTTGGCATCCTAAAAACCAACAGGTTTTTATGAGCTCGCACGCAATGTTTGCTAGATCCCAAAGAAAAATAAGAATTGATATTTAAAAATTAAAAAATGATGAAAATTATGAAAGCATTAGATAAAAAGAATTTACAAACTCAGAAATTAATATCTGAATTATATAGATTATCAAAAGATAAGAAAAAAGAAGTTTATGCAGTAGTTGCTAAATCTCTAATGGCGCCAACTAGAAAAATAAATGGTGTTAATTTCTTTAAATTACAAAAATCAAGTCACGTTGTTGATGGCGACATAATTGTAATTCCAGGAAAATTACTTGCGGTTGGAACATTAGAAAAGAAAATTACAATATATGCAAACGGTTTTTCTGAAAGCGCAAAAGCAAAATTTAAAAATATAAAATTATTATCTGATTTGATAAAGGATAATGTAGACTATAAAAAAATTAAATTAATTAAATAATTTTTGGTGAATTTTTATGAAAGTAATAAATGCAAAAAATAAAATTTTAGGAAGACTTTGTACAGAGATTTCTTCTGCTCTTTTAAGAGAACAAGATAAGATTATTGTTGTTAATGCAAATGATGCAATAATAACTGGTCAAAAAGACAACATAATGGAAAGATTCCAAGAAAGAACACATAGAAGAGGAAAAGGAAATCCATCAAAGAATGCAAAATATCCAAGATATCCAGATAAGATGGTAAAGTTTGCAGTAAGAGGAATGCTTCCAAGAAATGCAAGAGGAACTGCAGCATTAAAGAAATTAAAAGTATTTATTGATGCTCCAGAGGAATATCAAAAAGACTTACCAAAAGCAGTCGAAGTTCCGAAAGTTAAAGGAATGAAATTAAATGAAATTTGTAAATTATTAGGTGCAAAATTAAAAATTTAAATTGTGTGAAAAAATATGGTAAAATATCATTGTGTAAAAGCTTCAAGAAAGAAAGCAATAGGAAGATGTATGGTTAAACCTGGAACAGGTAAAATTCATATTAATGGTGCTCCATTAGAGGCCTATTATAGCGGTTATAAACAAGGATTAATAAGAGAGCCAATGCTTCTTTTAGACGAAGAATCAAATAAACTTGATTATTTTGTTAATGTTAAAGGCGGAGGAATAATGTCTCAAGTTCAAACAGTAAGATCTTGTATTGCAAAAGGAATCCTTGCTTTTAATAATAAAGAAAAATTAAAAGAAAAAATTATGAGATATGATAGACACCTTCTTGTCGATGATGTAAGACAAAAAGAACCTAAGAAACAATTAGGTAAAGGTGCAAGAAAGAAGAAACAACACTCTAAAAGGTGAAATATATATGATTTGTCCTGTAAGATGCTTTTCCTGTGGTCAGGTTGTTGCTCACAAATATGATGAGTATGTTAAATTAACTACTAAAGAAAAAAAAAGCCCAGAAGAAGCACTTAATATTTTAGGTATAAAAAAATATTGTTGTAGAAGAATGTATTTAACACATGTTGAAGTCATTGATGACATTATGAAATATAATTAAATGTGAAAAATTATGGATAAGAAAGCAGTAAAAGAAACTCAAGATAAACCACAAAATTCTGGAAGAACATTAGTAAATGTTGATTTATATTTAAAAAACGGAATACATATTGGAACTAAATATAAAAACGGGCCAATGAGAAAATTTGTATTTAAGTCAAGAAATGATAAAATCAATGTCATGGATGTTCAAGGAATCGATAAAAGAATAAAGATGTCTGTTGATTTTATTTCAAAATATGAACCACAAGATGTTGTATTTATTTCAAGAAAGAAATATGCACTTCCAGGGGTTAAGATTTTAGAACAAGCATTTGGTTATAAGTCTAAGTTAAATAGATTTATTCCAGGAACTTTTACAAATCCTGAATCAGAACACTTTATTGAACCTAAATTAGTTTTTATTGCAGATCCTAATGTTGATAGACAAGCAATTATTGAAAGCACAAAAGCAAATATTCCAGTAATTGCTCTTTGTACAACTTCAAGTAATACAAGGAATGTTGATTTTATTATTCCTTATAACAATAAAGGAAGAAAATCAGTTGCTTTGTATTTTTGGATATTAATTAGAGAGCTTGAATTAAGAAACGGAGTTATTAAATCAGATAAAGACTTTGCATACACAATTGATGACTTAGTATATAATTCAGAAAATGGAGAAAAAGAAGTAGATGAAGAAAATGTTGTTTCAAGAAAAAGAGTTAGAAAAGTAAGTTCTAAAACACCAACAAGAAGACCAACAACAGCAAGAAAACCAACAGACGCTCCAAGAAGACCATACACAAGAAGAACACCAATTACAACACCAGCAGCAACAACACCTGTTGCAACAGAAACAG
Organism: archaeon; assembly: GCA_035390665.1. Classification (GTDB taxonomy): domain Archaea; phylum Iainarchaeota; class Iainarchaeia; order Iainarchaeales; family CSSED10-239; genus JAKQTP01. The sequence continues at coordinate 10,255 of DAOOUC010000002.1, forward strand.
CAGCAGAAACTCCAAAAGTTGAAGAAAAAGTATAAATAAATAGGTTTATTTATTTATCGATAATATATATATAATAGTTTTAATTAATTAAGGTGAAAAAGGCAAATGCAAAATAATAAAGTATTAAATTTATTGTTAGAGTTTGGATTAACAGAATATGAAGCAAAAACTTTGACAACTTTATTTAATTTTGTAGAAGCTGATGCTCCACACATTAGTAGGAATGCAGAAATTCCAAAAACAAGAATTTACGATGTTCTAGAAAAATTAAAAGAAAGAGGATTGGTTCTTGAAGTTTATGGTAGGCCAAAAAGATATAAGGTAATAGAACCAAACGAGATTTTTAAATATTTAATGGATGAAAAACAGAAACAATTATCTGGTCTTGATAAACAAGTAAAAGATATTTTAAGTAAAGACAATTGGATGGCACAAGTTAATTCTGTTCAAGAAAAAATATTACAAGTTAAAAGTATTAAAGATTATAACAAAATATTATCTCAAGAATTTGAAGGTGCTGAAAAATCAATTACTGGTTTTACACGTTTTGACGAAAGAATCGATGCATTTAGATCAATTTATGAAAAACCAGAAGTTTCAGTAAATTTAATATCTAAACCATTGTCAAAAGACTACGACTTACCAAGCAATTTTAAGATTCAAGAAAAAGATCACTCAATGGATGCTTTTATTGTTGATAAGAATAAAGTTATTATGTCATTAAATGATTTGTCAACACCAAAAGAAACATATCATTTAACTATTTTAAAAAACAATCCAAGTTTAACAAAAGCAATAACTACTCATTTTGATGATTATTGGAAAAAGTAGTTTTTCTCTTTTTTTATTTAAATAAAAAGCTTTAAATATATTTGTAGCTTTAAGACTATTTATGTTTAAATTTAAGAGATTAAATTCTAAAGGGCAAGGCACTCTTGAGATGTTAATAATACTTGGAATATTAATTCTTGGAGCAGTTATTTTTTCAATGATCTATATTGGGAATATAAGAAAAGAAAATAAAGTAAATAAATCAGAAGACACCTCTGTTTCAGACTTTAATTCTTCACTATACACTTATGAAGTTCCTGCACAAACTGGTTTTAATTTTAATTTTGAAGATGCCCTAATTTCTATTAGTTTATTATCCTTAATTGGAATGTTTAGGCCAATTCCTATTTTTAAGATAATCAACCAGAAAGTAATATAAATATTCTTATCTTTAAATTAATAATGAAAAGAAATATTTATTTATTACTATTAATTAGTTTAATTCTATTTGTAAGTGTTGTTTATGCAAAAGAAAGCACTGTAGAAGAATCACAAATAGAAGAAGGCAATTTAGACTTTTACAAATATCCAGATGTATTTTATCCACCAGAAGAAGAACTTGCAAAGCAAGGCATGACTTTAGAAAGTTACAAGCAAGCATTAAAGCGAAGCGCGCCAAAGAATCGAAACTCAAGTGTCAACAACATTTGGGGCACATGTCCAACAACTGGAACAGTAAAGATTCCAGTGTTGCTTGTAAAATTTTCTGACAAAAACATCACAACTTACAATTTATCAGATATTAATAATTATTTTAATTCACAAGACATCAATTCTAATTTTATAAGTGTGAGCAAATACTATAATATGCAATCATATGGAACTCTTAATTTTGTCTTCGATGTTTACGATTGGACAACCATGCCACAAACTTTTGCTTACTATTCAGCAAATAATGTTACCGAATATCAATTACCAATTGATGCGTATACTACTTTCAATCCATCTGTAGATTTTGCACAATATGATAACGATAATGATGGCAGAATTGATGGTGCAGTTATAATTTATCCAGATATTGGAAAAACTACCTCGTTAGGAATTTGGCCACAAACACGAATCTTAAAAGCAGATTTTGATTATTTATTTGATAACAAATATTTAGGAAATACTTCGTTAGTTTCTGAAAGAAAAAGTGACACTTCCAATTATTTTGCAACAGTAATAGCAATACACGAGCTTGCACACATTCTTGGACTTCCGGATTTATATTCTTTAAATCCGCAAGGAACTTTTGATGAAGGACCAATTTATCAAATGTCTATGATGATATTTAAAGATTATACGTCAACAACAAATCATTGTTTAAATAAACCAATTAATCTTGATGTTTGGTCAAGATATTTTTTAGGTTGGATAACTCCAAAAGAGTTGAATACTTTTGATGATAAAAATCAAACTTTAAGAAGTGTAAATTATTATCCTGATGCTGTAATATTAAAAAATAATAATCTTTTAGATAGAGAATATTTTATAATTGAAAATAGACAGAGAGACTCAAATGTATCTAATTTAGATAAATGCCTGTTTTCTAATTCTTCGCCGTACAATATCGGAGGTTTTGCAATTTATCATGTTGATGAGAATAAAATTGAAGCCCATTATCCAAATATAAATGGCAATGTTAATTGGGATCCAGATGGTAATTATTATGATGATACAACCAGGCCAGGAATAACTTATGAGAAAAATTATGTTACTTCTTTAAATTCATTTACAATACAAGTTGCAGATTTATATTATTATCAAAACACCCTTCCCGGAATTAGGGAGTATTTTGATGAAAACCATCATTTAAGACCAGGATATACAACATTTGATATGACAACAAAATCATATTCAGGAAATCCAAATCCATTAATTAGATTCCAAGCATGGTCTGGGCCAACAGATAATATTAAAACGGCAACAATATTGATTGCAGAAGATACAATTACTCCAATAATCGATTACAATAGTGGAACTTATCCAGAAGGAACGGAGTTTGTTATTTCTACGACAACTCCAGATTCAATAATTTATTATACAACTGATGGATCAACTCCAAATTTTAATTCTCCCCAAATAGAAAGTGGCTCTGCAATAACATTGCCTGTTGGAACAATAACATTAAAAGCAATGGCGAAAGGGGAAGATTATTATAAAAGTGAAATTATTACCAGAACATACACAATAACCGGGACAGTTGCTAATCCACAAGCAACACCAGCAAGTGGTTTTGTAGATTATGGTACCCAAGTTAGTTTAAGCACAACAACTGATGGAGCAACAATAAGATATATTCTAGATGGAAGCGAACCAACAGAGAGTAGTTCAATTTATAGTTCTCCAATAACCATAACACAAGACACAATAATAAAAGCAAGAGCATTTAAAGAAAATTGGCAACCAAGCGATATAGTTGAATTTAACTATACAGTAAATGTAGTTGTTGCACCTGTTGCTTCACAAGAATCAGGAGTATTAGATTTTAGAACTCCAGTTACTTTAAGTACTACAACAACTGGAGCAACAATAAGATATACAATAGATGGAACAGAACCAACAGCAACTTCACCAATATATACTTATCCAATATATGTTGTAAGGCCAATTACATTAAAAGCAAAAACATTTAAGACAGGACAAGAACCAAGTGATACATCAAGTTATGATTATCAAGTAAAATTATCAAATCCTAAATTTAATATTGATTCAGGAAATTATCCATTTACTACTAAAATAATTTTAACATCAGATGTTCCAGGAGTACAAATATATTATACAACAGATGGATCTGATCCTAATGATGGACAATTATATACTGCTCCATTAAGATTATTAGAAGATACACAACTAAGAGTAATATCAAAAAGAATAGATTATGTTGATAGTGATATTATACAAAAAGATTATAGCATATCTCATCAAGAACAACAAGTTCCAACACTATTAATAAATCCAAGAACCCCGAGAGCTTATGAAAATTTTGATATAACATATATAACAGAAAGACATTGGGAAGACGATATTAATTTTTCAATAAATAATATGAATGGTTGTACTTTTAATTTAAGACATCCATTGCTATATAATGATGGCCATTATAGTTATTATATTTTTGAAAACAATAGATGTATAAGAAGACAACAAAGAAGATTAACTTTTGTTGCAAGTAATCAGAACGATTTAGAAAGAGTAGATACAGAAATAACAATACTAGATTCTGGAATAACAGCAATTGCTGTTGGACGAGAATGATACGAAAAGATTTAAATATACTAATAATGTATATTTAGATATATATTTAGAAATGTGATTAATAAATGTTTAAATCAAAAAAAGGACAAATTGCTTTAGAAGTATTAGTAATATTTGGTGTTTTAGTTATCGGTTCAATAATTTTTGGACTATTTTATATGAATAATGTTAAAGACATTTTAGTTGAAGGACCAGGAACTAAACAAGATAAGAATGGCGGCGGAGATGTTTATGATGATTTAGAAGGTTCTTTAATATACAATGAAGAACAACAGATTGGATCTAGTTCTCACGGTATAACCGGAGGTAGCGGAGGTTCTAGTGGGACAGGAGGAACAGACGACCCAGAAGACCCACCAGTTCCATATTGTGGAGATGGGGAGTGTAATGGAACAGAAACCACAATTAGTTGTCCACAAGATTGTACAGCAGGATATTTCTTTGGAAGTTTGGAATTAAGTATATTACCAGAAGATATAGCTTATACTACAGATAAAATTACAATTAATGTAACATTTGAAAGTGACGCGCAATCTTCTCAAATATCACAAATTAATATAAAAAAATACAATTTAGATGATTATGCTTATTATGATACAATAGATTGTGGATTAATGGATTATGATAATAATTATACTTATTTAAATGTAGGAGAATTATTGCCATTACAACCAGGATATTTAACAGGTTCTTTTGATTTTATTTGTAATCAATCAGGATACTATGAATTTACTTTTTCTATAAATACAGGAGAAGACACTATAACTAATTATATAAATAAAGAAATCGTAGAACCAGAGCAACCATTAGAATTTATTTCAGTCTGGGATACAGATTATACTGGTTCTGGACTTACAAAAAATAATGAAATCTTACTTCCTTTAATTAATAGTGGAAATTATGATTTTTATGTAGATTGGGGAGATGGGGAAATAACGCACATTACAAATAATGATAGCAAAACAGTGCTTTATGCATTTTCTGGTGTTGACTACGATGGTGTAGCAAAACACGAATATATTCGCCCAGGAGAATATATTGTTACAATAACAGGGACAATAGAAGGATTTACTTTTGTAAGACCAGATTTTATGGGTGGCGTTCCAGTTGATGCAATAAAATTAAAAGAAATTTCACAATGGGGGCCTTTAAGATTAGGAAGTCAAGGACAATATTTTAAAAGTGCACAAAATTTAGTAATAACTGCAACAGATTTATTAGATACCAGTGATGTAACTGATATGTCTTACATGTTTTCAGAATGTACATTAACTGATGTTCCAAGGATAAGCGAATGGGACACCTCAAACGTAACAGATATGAGCCGTATGTTTTATTATTCACCTAATTTCAATCAGCCACTATCATTTGATACTTCAAATGTAAGAGATATGAGTCACATGTTTTATTATGCGACAAAGTTTAATTCTGTAATTGATTTTGATACTTCAAATGTTGTGAATATGCAATCTATGTTTGAAGGCGCTAGAAAATTTAATCAGCCACTATCATTTAATACTTCAAATGTAACAGATATGAGTTATATGTTTTATGCTGCTGAAGATTTTAATTCATCTATAAATTTTAATACATCAAGTGTTACCAATATGGCCAACATGTTTAATTTTGCACGGAATTTTAATCAACCATTAAACTTTGATACTTCAAATGTAACCAATATGGACGGGATGTTTTATTTTGCAGAGAATTTTGATCAAAACATAAGTAATTGGAATGTAAATTATGTACTCTCATGGGTCTATATGTTTGAGGGCTGCCCAATACGAAATGAGTATAAACCACAGTTTAGATAGTTTATATTTTTTCTCTTTTTATTTTTCCTAATTTTAGTATTTGCTTAGATAATGGATCTCCGTATTCTTTAAAGTAATAGACTTCTTTAAACCCAAGTTCCACTAAAAACCTAGAACAAATAGTACAAGGGGAATAACTACAATATAGTGTTGCATCTTTAAGGTCAATACCCTTCTTTAAAGCATTAAGAATAGCCCTTTGCTCAGCACAAAGCCCAGTACATAGCTCATTTCTTTGCCCTGGCCTCATTTTAAAATACTCTTTAGCACAACCAATAACAGAACAAGGCGGAATAGTTGAGCTGTTACCATTATACCCAGAAGATAGGATTTTTCCATTTTTAACAATAACTGCCCCAATTTGTTTTCTTAAACAAAGTGATAGTTTTTCTTGTTTTTTAAGTTCTTTAAGTATTTCTGTTGATACCATGAAAATATCAAACATAAATCTATTTAAAAAGCTTACTTTAGTATATATTATATATAATATAAAATCTTTTTTCTAAAGAAAAAAGCCGATGAAAAAACAAATATTTTGGAGGTTTTAAATATGGCAGAATTTGTTAAGTTTTCAGTACCTGAGGATCTTAAGAATCTTCAAGCTGACGTTATTTCAAAAGTTTCTAAATCAGGAAAGATTAAAGTAGGAATTAATGAAGTAACAAAAACAATAGAGAGAAATACAGCTAAATTAGTTGTTATTGCTCAAGATATATCACCTGCAGAAATTGTAATGCACGTTCCAATAATCTGTAAGGAAAAAAGCATACCTTTTACATACGTCTCAACAAGAGAAGAACTTGGAAAGATTTCAGGTATCGGCGCAAAAGCAAGTGCAATAGCAATTGTTGATGAAGGAGTATTAAAGAAGGAATTTAGTGCTTTATTATCAAAGATAGAAGAAATTAGTGGAGTTACCGCAAAATCAAAACCAGAAGCAAAAGAGGAAAAGCCAAAAGTAGCTGATAAAAAACCAGCAGCAGAGAAAAAACCAGTAGCAAAAAAAGAAGTTGCTGAAAAGAAAGAATAAAGGGGGTTGAATATTTATGCCAGAAGAAGGAGTTCCAGCAGAAATTGTTGAAATTGTTGGAAGAACAGGTTCAAGAGGCGAAGCAACCCAAGTTCTTTGTAGAATTTTAGATGGCTTTGAAAAAGGAAGAATTAAGAAAAGAAATGTAAGAGGCCTTGTAAAAAAAGGAGATGTCTTAATCTTAATGAATCCAGAATCTGAAGCAAAGGATATTAGAGGAAGATAAAAACGGTGAAAACAAATGAATTGTACATTTTGTGGTAAGGAAATAAAGAGAGGCACTGGAATTATCTTTGCTAAGAAAGATGGAACAGTAAGTTACTTTTGTTCAAGTAAATGTAAGAAAAATCAATTAGAAAAAAAATACAAACCATTAAAGACAAGATGGACAGACACATACCACATTGAAAAAACAAGACATCAAAAAAAGCAAGCTGCTCAATAAAAGCACTTTCTTTTTTATTTTTTTAGTTAAAGTTTTAAAAGAGTGATAACCATAGTTTATAGACAACCAATAATTACTGTTATGGGTCATATTGACTCTGGAAAAACAACATTTTTAGACAGAATTAAAGGTACAAGTATTGTAGATAAAGAAGCAGGAAAAATAACACAACACATTGGTGCAACAGAAGTAACAATTGAAACAATAAATAAATTTAGTGGGCATTTAGTAAAGAAATATAATTTCGAACTAATGATTCCTGGATTATTATTTATAGACACACCAGGACATAATGCTTTTGATAATCTCAGAGAAAGAGGGGGTTCTTTAGCTGACTTGGTAGTCTTAGTAATGGATATTAATAAAGGATTACAGGTTCAAGATATTCAAACAATTAATATTTTGAAAATGTATAAGGTCCCTTTTATTGTAGTTGCAAACAAGATAGATTTAGTTTCTGGATTTAACAGAGACGATAAAGACATTTTAGTTTGTCTAAACAATCAATCAAAAAATGTTTCAGAAAAATTAGAAGAATTATTATATAGAATTGTTGGGCAATTATATGATAAAGGCTTTGCTGCTGAAAGATTTGATAGAGTTAATGATTTTACAAAACAGATTGCAATAATTCCTGCAAATGTTTCAAATGATTTAGGTCTTCCAGAAAGCATTTTGTTTTTATCAGTATTAAGTCAAAAGTTTTTAGGGAAGAAACTAACAATAGAAGATAATGATTACATGCAAGGGGCAGTTCTTGAAGTTGGAGAACTAAAAGGAATTGGTTCAACTGCAGATGTCATTGTTTATCAAGGACAATTGAAAGTAAAAGATGAAATTTGCTTTCCAACAAGAAGCGGGCTAAAATGCTCAAAAATAAAAGCATTATTAAAGCCAAACTTTATGACTGCAGTAGATAAAAAATGCGCTTATGAAAAAATTGAAAGTGTAAGTGCAGCAGCAGGAATAAAAATTGTGGCTCCAGAGATTGCAGATTGTCTTCCAGGAGCAGTAATTGTCTCAGCAGAAGATAAAGTAGCTATTGAAAATTTAAAAAATAAAGCATATGCTTGTTTAGTAAAAGGAAGCACAGGTGCTTTTGTAAAAGCAGACACTTTGGGGTCTCTTGAAGCATTGCACAAATTGTTGGACAAAGAATGTGTTGCTATCGCCAGTTCAGATATAGGCGATTTTACAAATAGAGATCTTTTAGAGTTAAAGATATTACATGAAAAAAATAAAGAACAAGGAGTATTGTTTTTATTTAATGTTAAAATTAATCAAGAGTTTTTAGATGAGATAGAGAAGCTGAAAATCCCTATATTTAAAAACAATATCATATATAAATTAATTGAGGACTACCAAGAATGGTTATCCAAATTAAAAAAGCAAGAAAAAGATAAATTACTAAAGGAAATAATTTATCCATGTAGTTTTAAAGTACTTCCAAATTTTATTTTTAGAAGTTGTAAACCAGCAGTTGTTGGTGTAAGAATTCTAGAAGGACGTTTAGTTGTTGGTTCAAACCTTGAATTAAATGGAAATAAAATTGGAGAAGTTGAAGGCATACAATCAGAAGGAAAAGCAATAGATGTTGCAACAGAGGAATCTGAAGTTGCAGTTTCTATTAGAGATGCAACCTATCTTAAAGACTTTAAGGAAGGAGACATCTTAAAAGTAAGTTTAACTCTTGAAAATATTTCAAATCTAGAAAAGTTAGAAGGAGACTTAAGTTCAAGAGAGCAAGAGTTAATAATTCAAGCAAAAAATGAAATTTATAAAAAACAAAATCAATAAAAGAGGTGTATGAAATTTGAGATTAACATTGTCAGATTCAAAAACAAAAAAAAGTTATAATGTGGAAGCAGATGAGAAATTAAAACTTCATTTACTTGGAAAGAAGATAAAAGATGAAGTTGATTTATCAAGTATTTCTCCAGGTTTAAAAGGAATAATAACTGGTGGATCAGATAAGCAAGGCTTTCCAATGCACACAAAACTTGACTCTGAAAGTTCTAAAAAAATATTAACCACAAAAGGTTTAGGTTTTAAAACAACAAGAAGTGGAGAAAGAAGAAGAGTAAGAGTTGCAGGAAGAATAATTATTGATAAGACTGCTCAAGTTAATATAAAATTAACAGCAGGAGAAACAACAGGCTTTGATGAAAGATTCCCAAAGCAAAAGAAAGAAGAAGATTCTTCAAAGAAAGGAAAAAAGAAAAAGTAATTTAAAAAACTAAATTGAAAATTATGGAAGAGTTTTTCTTTTTTTAGAAAAAAGAAACACTCGGCAAAGAAAAAACTAAATTGAAAAATATGGAAGCAGTACAATCGGTCCTAAATATTGGAGTTGTTGGTCATGTTGATCATGGGAAAACCACATTAACTTCTAAGATTACAGGACAATCAACAGATAGACATTCTGATGAAATTAAGCAAGGTATATCTATAAAATTAGGATATGCAGATGCTTGTTTTTATAAGTGTAAAACCTGTAAAGGGTTACAAGCATATGGTGTTACAAAGAAATGTCAGTTGTGTGGTGGAGAAAGAGAACTTGTAAGAAAGGTTTCTTTTGTTGATGCCCCAGGTCACGAAACATTGATGGCAGTAATGCTTTCTGGTGCAACACTTTTAAATGGGGCAATACTTGTTATTGCAGCAAATGAAGAATGTCCACAACCAAGAACAGTTGAACATTTCTCTGCATTAAAGATGCATGGAATAAAACACATGGTTGTTGCTCAAAATAAATTAGATTTAGTTACAAAAGAAGAAGCACAAGAAAATTATAAAAAAATTAGAAAGTTTTTAGATGATGAAGGATACTCTCATGTTCCAATAATTCCAACATCTGCTCATTTTGATGCAAACATTGATGCTTTGGTTTATGCTTTGCTAGATAGTATTCCTGTTCCGGAATTAGATACTACTTCTCCATTAAAAATGAGAATTGTTAGATCTTTTGATATTAATAAACCAGGAATAACTGTTGATAAATTAAAAGGCGGAGTATTAGGCGGAGCAATAATTTGTGGAACACTTTCAGAAAAACAAAAAGTTTGGTTGTATCCAGGAATCACTAAGCCAATTGAATTGACAGTAGAATCATTAAATTCTAATGGTGTATTTTTTAAAAAAGTACACGCAGGCGGATTGATTGCAATTGGAACAGATCTTGATCCATTCTTTGTCTCTGGAGATAAGATGATTGGGCAATTAATTTGTGAAGAGAGTTCAAAACCATTAATGACACAAGAGATGGAATTAAAGTATTCCAGAATTGATAGATTATTAGATTCAAATAAAGACTCTCTAAAGATTGGAGAAAATATTGTTTTAATTATTGGAACTGCAGCACATTTAGGCACAATAAAAAAGATTAAAGGAGACACTTTGTCGGTGTCTTTAAAAAATCAAGCAGTTTATTATAAAGATGAAACAATAGCGATTAGTAGATTAATAAGTGGACGTTGGAGATTGTCTGGATATGCACACGCAAGATAGGGTTGCAAATATTATCATTGACACAAATGTCTTAATCTATATGTATGAACTTAAAAGAGATGTTTTTGAGTTTGCGTTAAATGTTTTACCAAATGGTAAATTCTTCGTGTTAGATAAGTCAATTATAGAGCTTGAAAAAGTCTTTAAAGACAAACCAAGAAAATTGATATTATTAAAAAATTTCATAGAGAAGTTAATTAGTTTAAAAAAATTTGAAATATTAGAAGTTAAAAATGAATTATTTGAAAAATATAAAAAAGTGGATAATTTATTAATATATTTTAGCAATAATTATATAATATACACGAATGATAAAATACTGAAAAACAAAATAAAAAAAAAAGGAAATAAAGTTTTAACATTAAGATTACATGATGTTTTTTTAAATTAAAAAAAAGGGGTTTTATAAAATGGGATATAAAAAATATACTTTGGAAGGCATTGTTTCAATTGCTCCTCAAAGATTATCTGGGGAATTAAAAGATATTATTCTTAATCAACTTTGTTATGATTATGAAGGAGTTATTGATAAAAACATAGGAGTAATAGTAGCAGTAACAGAAGTATTGTCTCACGATATCGGAGAGATTGTCCCAGCAGACCCAAATGTTTTCTTTAAAGCAAAGTTTTCAGTAATTGCATACTATCCAAAACTTCATGAAATTGTTAATGGTGTAGTGACACAAGCAACAGATTTTGGTGCATTTATTAAAATTGGACCATTTGAAGGTTTATGTCATGTATCTCAAGTTATGGAGGATTTTAATTCCTATAATGCTGAATTACCAGGATTTACAGGAAAAGAATCAAAACAAACTTTAGTTGTTGGAGATAACGTTGTTGCAAGAATTGCAAATGTTAGTTTGAAACCAAGCATTACAGAAACAAAAATTGGTTTAACAATGAGACAATTTGGTTTAGGTAAAGCAGATTGGCAAAAACAACCAGTAAAGAAAGAAAAGAAAACAACTACAAAGAAAGAAACAAAGAAAGAAGAAACAAAACCTAAAGCAAAAAAGAAATAAAATGGTGATATTTAATGGTATACAAAGCATGTAGAAAATGCAGAAAAATAGTTGAAGATGAATTTCTAGATGACAAAGAAACAGTTAAAGAGTGCCCTATTTGTGGATGTACTGTATTTACAACTTTTTGGAAAGGTAATGCTTTAATTATTGATCCAGAAAACTCAGATATTTCAAAAGCAATGGAAGTAAAAACTCCAGGAAGATATGCATTAAGATTAAGTAGGTGAATGAACAATGAATGTAGAAATTGAAAAACAAAGAAATGAATTATTGCACAGAACAACAATTGTTGCAAAAATTAAAGGAGTAAAAACACCAAGCAGAAAAGAACTTTTAAAGAAGGTTGCTGCAATGCTTGGAAGTGATGAAAAATTAATGGTTGTTGATAAGATAAGTCAAGAATATGGTAAACAATCAAGTATTGCTTATCTAAAGGTTTATGATTCTTTAAATTATTTAAAAGAATTAGAATTAAAACACAAGATAAAAAGAACAGGCGATCTTGAAGATAAAAAGCCAGTAGAAGAAAAAGGTGAATAATTATGGGTAAGAAGAAAGGCGGCGGACCAAAAAAAGGCAAGACAAAGCACACAAAGACAGATAGAATAAAAGTAAGTAAGTTTTATTCTGTTTCTGGAGATAAAGTTGAAAGAATTGGGAAAGAATGTCCGAAGTGTGGAACAGCAGTTAAGATGGGTGCACACAAAGGCAAAGATGGAAAAACAAGATATGCTTGTGGAAAATGCGGTATGAATGTTTTTGAATGATTGAATAATTATGCAATTCATACCAGAAGATTTTCTTCTAGATGTTTTTCTTTTTCTAATTCCTTTTTATTTTGTTTTTTTATTTGATAGAGTTACTAATATTAAATTAGCATTTTATACTCTTGGATTAAAGTCAATTAAATTTAAAGAACTTTTAAAAAATAGTTTAACTATCTTTTTACTTTTGTTTTTTTTAAGTTACCTTCTTGGTTTTTTTTCTGTTTTTTTTAATGTTTCTGATTTAGAGGTTGTTGGTAAAGAGATTTTAAATTTTCCATTTTCTGTGGTTATTTATCTTTTTATAATAAGGGTATTTTTAGAAGAATGGTTCTTTAGAGGTTTCTTGGTTCCAAGAGTTGGAATTGTATTTTCTAGTTTGATTTTTGCAATTGGCCATCTTTCTTATGGCTCAATAATAGAAGTTCTTGGTGCTTTTGTTTTAGGTGTTTTCTTGGCAAGCACTTACAATAAAACAAAAAATCTTTGGCCTAACATTATTGCACACACACTATATAATCTTATTATTTACTTATTTCTTTTAATTGCCTAATAACTAAATATAGTTAACTAATTCCCAATAAAACAATTACTAAAGTTTAAAGGGCATTTAGATTTATGGTACAATTAATTAGTTTTAATGTTCCTTTTGGAACATAAAAAAGGGGTTAGTATATATATACTGCTAACAACACAAATATTTTGGAAATTGGTACAAATCCAAAGAATTCTAGAAAAACTAGAAAAGGAGCATAAACGGATTTCAACGAGATCTTCCAGGGGGGGTTTTATAGTTGCTGGGACAAGAAAAATTTAACTCTGGAGTATCGGAGTTGGCACAGGCAGGAGGAACATGCTATTACCTGGCTTGAAGGTCGAAACAGAATTTAGTTTGGTTTCCTCTCTTGCCTATTACTATTTCTTTAAAAAACAAAAGGTTTTAAAACTTCTATGTAGTTATTATTTTTAGTTATGGTGATAAATGTGGTTGTGAAAAAAAAAGTAATAAGTACAAAAAAGAGCATTAGTAAAAAAAAAGAAGTTATAAAAAAACCAACTGCCAAAAAAGAAATAGAATTAAAAAAAATAGACAAGTCTAAATTTTTCTTACTTAAAAAAAGAATACATGAAAAGGAAGAAAATGAATTTGGAAAATTTGATTTACATTTACATAGTAAATATTCTTCTTGTGCAGTAACTGAGCCAGAAACTATTGTAAAGAAGGCAAAAGAAGTTGGCCTTAAAGGATTTGCAATAACAGATCACAACACTATAAGAGCGTGGCCTGCTTTAACAAAACTTGCTAAAGCAAATGATTTAATATTTATCCCAGGTCAAGAAATTGATGTAACATTTAATGGTAAAAAAATAGGACATGTCTTAGCATTATTTACTTATGATAAGATTGTTTCCACAGATATTTATGAAGTTGTTGATGAAGCAAAGTCTCAATCAGCATTATTATCTTTACCACATGCATTTGATTTTGGGAGAGCATTTAAAGGATTAGAATATCTTTCTCAAAATGGACCAATATCTAAATATATTCCTGCAATGGAAACCTTTAATTCAAGAGTAATGAGAGAAAATGCAAACAAAGCAGCAAAAGATTTTGCAGAAAAAAATGGATTATTACAGACTGCTGGTTCTGATGCACATATGCCTTATGAAATAGGTAATGGATATTTGATAGCTAAAGCAAATACAGAATTAGATCTTTTAAGAGAAATAAAACTTGGAAGAGTTGTAACTAATGGAAGATTATCTGGACTTAAACCAAAGATTCAAACACTTGGCGCATACATGAATCTTTTACAGGATAGAAATTTTAAATAGTTAAAATTTTTCTTAAATTTATTTCTTTGTCTAGATTTTCAATAATTCCATCCATGTGTCCAGCACCAACTACAACCACAATATTTTCTTCTGGAATTTTTTGTAAATGATAAGCAATAAATTGATCTCTTTCATCAATTAATATTTCTTTAAATTTTTTGTGTCTTTTAGAATAAAGTTTCATTATTTCTTCTATTATCTCAGATTTATCTTCTTCAGTTTCAACTTCTGACATAAGTTTTTCAATATTTATTTTTTCTAGTTCTTTTTTTGGAATAAATAAACCTCCAAAAATTAATTTTAATTTTTCTCCAAAGGTTAATCTTTTAAGTAGTTTTTGTAAAGTGATGTTTATATCTCTGTCAACAAGATAGACTTTTGCTTCAATTTCTTTTGCGCTATTAAATGCGGAAACCATTTCTTCACCAGGGTTCATATTAAATTTCTTAGCGATGCCCTTTTGTAGTCCCCCAAGTGTATAACCTAAAAGAAAAGCAGATTTATTTTTAGTTTTAAAAATATCTTTTAGTTTTGGTTTTTTTTCTTTGTCAGGGTTAAGAAGCCCTAAAAGCCTATTAAAATCTAGTTCTAAGCAAACAGCAGTTGGTTTTTTTTCAAGAATTATATTTCTTACTTGTTCTGCGCTTTTTGAAGAAACATGTGCTGTTCCAATGATTGTGATATGTTTGTTTTCAAAATCTATTTCTTTTATCATTTTTATTCAATATATATAAAAGACAAAACATTTTAAATATATAATATATTATATATTACTATAAACCATTTAAATGTGTTAAAAAAATGATAAAGAAAATAATAATATTCTTAATGTTAATTATATTTAGTGCAAATGTTTTTGCATATACAACAAATACAATTAATATTACTTCAAGTTATGCAAATAGTTCGGGAAATATTAATTTTACTGGAACAGCAACAGGAGAACTAAATGAGCAATTACAATTAAATGTATCTTCTGGAGGAGACGGGGTAGGAATAGATTTTAATGTTACAATTGTTAGTGGTAATTTTTCAGGAAGTTTTAATATTGCTATTGATGGAGAATCAAGTTCTGGCACAGTTCCTACAATTAAAACCAATTCTTTTGATACAATTAGATTAAAAGATAAACAAAATTCAGATAAAAACGACACAATCATAGTTGATTCAGTAAAACCAACAAATTCAGCAGCCCTAACTATTTCTGTGCTTGGCGACAATTATTTAAATTATTATTCTGGTAGCATAAATGTAAGTTATGTTCCCGGAACATTATCTGATTCTGGATCTTCGGGAATAAGTAATCACATTATTACTGTTGTTCCTGTTACAGAAATTAATAATTATTTATCATCCACAAGAAAATTTATAAATGCAAGTACAGACAACAATAAAACAATCAATTCTTTGTCTCCAGTAATTCCTGATGGAAATTATTTTGTAGTAATTGATGCTAATGATTTGGCTGGAAATTATTCTTTATCTGATTCTGTTTTAGCAACAAAAAAAAATGTTTATTTTGATAATACAAAACCAGAAATTTCAGCTGTATTAATTGGAACTACAGAAAAAACAATCGACACAAATAAAATTTATATCCCAAATACTAGTTTTATTTTAACTATTTTATTAGAGGATTCTTCAGGAATAGAACAAACAAGTTCATTAACAGTAATACGCCCCGATGCTTTACCAAGATATAGTAATTATGATGCTACAAATGGTTTTGTAATTAGTTCTACAGACATTGGAAGCGGGTGGGAAGATGGAGACATTTTTAGAGTATCAATTGATGCTAACGATAATGTCAATAACAGATATACTTATGATTTTAATATAATAATTGATACCACAAAACCAACAACACCAAATAAAAACACAACAACAATAGAAGATCTTGACAAGAATGTAACAATTACTTGGGCAAAAGATGCATCAACAGATGTAGGTTCTGAATTAAAGGAATATAGGGTTTATAAAAGCACAACTACATTTACAACAATAACAAATCAAACTCTTGTGTGTACAACAGGAACAACAACTTACACATGTAAAGACACAGATGAAAAAAATTTAGATGAAGTTTATTATTATGGACTTGTTGGCGTAGATAATGCAGGAAATATTAGTGACTCCAATACTCAGTCTATTTGGACAGGGCCAGAATGTGATATAGAAATAAATGATGGTAATGAATATACAAATCTATCAAGTGTTGATATAAATATTAGTTATTCAGATGATGTAAATTTAGTTGCATTTAGTTGTAATGGCACTTCTTTTTCTAGCTATCAAGAGTTAGATGAAGATGATGATGAAGCTTCTAAAACATTTACAATAACTTCTGGAAACGGTTGTAATTCAGATGAAGACGAAAAAACAATTTATGCAAGAATAAAAACAACTGATGAAGACGATCCTAGAACAACAATTTGTTCTGCAGAGATATATTACGATACCACTGCACCAAATATTCCTACAAATATTAAAGCAATAACTCAAGCAAATGGAAGCATAAAATTATCATGGGATGATTCTGAAGATGAAAATACGGATTCTTATGTTACTTATAGAGTTTATTATTCCTTAACTAATAATGTCACAAGCACATCGTCTTATTTTGAAGTAGAAGATAATACTTATACCCACAACCCAAATCAAGACACAAATGTTTATTATAAATTAAGTGCAATAGATGAGGCAGGAAATCAATCTTCTTTATCTGCAACAATAACAGGTGTTGCAAAAAAGATTGGCGCAGATTTAACAATTTCAATAACCCCTTCAAATACAGATGCAAATATTTTATATGTGGGTAGTGGAATAAAAACAATAAAGTATATTAGTGATGAATCTTTAGTAGGAACTCCACAAGTAAGTGTAAAGCAAGGAACAGATTCTTTTGTTACAATTATAACAACATATAATAATTCTAATAAAACAGGTCAAGGCGAATTTAATTTCACAAAGTCAGGAAATGGAACAATAAAAATTATTGCAACAAATAATAATAATGAGATTTCAACATCAGAATTAAGTTTCACTATAGATATTAATGCCCCTACATTTGATTATAACTATTCTGATTCAAACGGCACATTTTTATTTAATTTAAAAGACTATTCTTCTGATATACACAGAGCACAATATTTATTAGACGACTCGGAAGAAATCTGTTTGAGAAATAAAACAGATAGTAATTTCAATTGTATATTTGATTCCACAGGTACAGCCGATGGGAACCATTTAGTTTCAATAATAGTATATGATCGTGCATTAAATATTACAAAAAAAGAAACAAGTATTGTAATTGACAACGTTGATGAAGACCAAATACTTTCTACAACATTAAAACTAGAATTAGATGTTAATATAGAAAAAACAAAAGACAATTTAGAATTATTTGAAGCCCTTAATTTATTAAAAGAACTAGATAGTTCTATAAAAACAAAATTTGAATTGGCAAAAGCAGACAAGTCAGATGGGGATCAATTATTTGGGCAATCAAAATTTTTAGAAGCAAAAGAAAAGTATTTGTTAGTGAAAGATTCACTTATTGAAATAGATAACAATCTTCCAAAAATTGAAATAATAAACACCACAGAAACAGATGCAATTTATGATGAAAATTCAACAGTTCCTCAAGGATTAATAATGGATTCAAATGCAATAACAGATACTATAAACTTGTATAAAACAAAAGATATAAAAATTATTAGAAATTTTGATGTAATTAAAATAGAGAATCACAAATTCTTTTCTGTTACTCTTAAAATTACTAATTCAGGTACAACAAGCAAGCAAATAACAATTATGGAAGAAATTCCAAAATCTTTTAGTACAAGTATAAAAAATCTTTCATTTACAGAGCAAATAGATATTTTATTAGCAGATCCAATAATAAAATATAGTGTAGAAATACCTGCAGGTCAAACAAAAGAAATTACATATAGATTAATGACACCAATAACTGATGTGGATTCTATAACAAAATATAACACCATAAATAAAAGCTTCGTTGCTCCAGTAATATTAAGCGGGGAAATTCAAAAAGAAAAATTTAATATTAAAAAACCAGTTAATACAAATTTGTTTATTTATCTAATCTCTATTGTTGTTTTATTTATAATAATATTATTAATACTTAATGCAATTACAACCTTTAAAAATAAACAAGTAAAAATTGAAATAAAAAAAGATTCAAAAACAGAAATGTCTGATTATTTAGGAAATATAAAACAGGAAAATGTAAAAAATGAAGAATTAGAAGAAACAGCAAAGATTGTGGATGAAAAAAAACAATCTGCAGATAAATTCCAAGAGAATTATGATTATATTCTTTCAGCAATAAAAAAAAGATAATAAATGATTAAAGGTTTAGAAACAAAAATTGTTGTTGTGGGTGGGGGGCCAGCAGGTCTTTATTGTGCTTATCTTATTAAAAGATTTAACCCCAGTATACTTGTAACATTAATTGAATCTAAAAAAGAAATATATTCTTCTTGTTGTAGTGGTCATGTTTCTATTAAAGGAATAAATGAATTAAAGTTAGCACCATTCATAGATTTAGAAAAATTAACAATTAATAGAATAAGAGGCGCAAATATCTTTGGTCCAAATGGAACAAATTTAGAAGTTAGAACAAAGCAATATCAAACAATTGTAATAAACCGAGGAGAATTAGATAAAGAGATAGAAAAACTAGCAAAAAACAGCGGTGTAGAAATCTTATGTGGTTATCAAGTTGTTGCAATAGATGAAGATTCAATAAAGGTAAATATTATTGATGAAAACAGATTAATTAATATAGATTATAATTATTTAATAGGTGCTGATGGTCCAAATTCAATAGTAAGAAATAGTTTTTCTCAAAAAAATAATAATGACGCTTTCATAAATACCTATCAAATAACTGCAACAGGAAATTTCAAAAAAGATATGGTTAGTGTTTATTTTGGGGACTATGCTAAAAATTTCTTTGCTTGGATTATTCCAGAAGATACAACAACTGCACGAATTGGAATTGGAACAACTTTTGGTTATAATCCAAAAGAAGCACTTAATCAATTTATATTTAAGCAAGAATTAAAATTATCAAATATTAAATTTAATTGTTCTGGAATTATTCCAATCTCTAAACCATTAGATACCTATTTTTACAAAAATAGATTGTTGATTGGAGATGCAGCTTGTTTTGTTAAAGCAACAAGTGGTGGAGGATTAGTTTTTGGTTTAAAGAGTGCAGAAATTGCAGCTCAAACGATTACTGATAGATTTAAAAAATTTCAAAATGTAAACAATTATAATAAAAATTTAAAAAAATATATTTATGATTTAAATCTTCATTATAAAATCCACAACTACATCTATAATAAAACAAATTATGAATTCGACGAGCTTTTAAAAAAATTAAAAGAAGCAGGAATAGAAGAATTTCTAAATAGCTTTGGTAATATTGATTATCCAAGTAAAATTATTCCAAATCTGATTTTTTATCCTAAATTTATAGTATTTTATAAAGAATTTATAAGGTTTGTAAAATCTTAGTGCATAGCATACTCTTTTATTTGTTTTTATAACAAAATATAATATATTTATATTAAAATTGAGGTGGAAAAATGAAAAAAGTAATAATATTAGGTATATTAGCGATTTTTTGTTTAAATATATTTGGAATAGTTAATTCTGAAGAATTAACTCAAGATACAACAGCTAGCGGAAATAATTCAACAGTTTGTACAATGGACGTAATGACTTGTCCTAGTGGTATGACAGTGCCAAGAGTGCCAGAATTAAACTGTGAATTTGCTCCTTGCCCTCAATATTCAGATAGTACAACAGGAATTGGGCAAGTAAGTGATGTAGTAATAGTAAATCCTACAACAACGGTTGTGGAAACAACAACAGAGGATAAAAAAGAATGTCAAACACAAGTGCAAGCAATTAATGCACAAATTGTTGAAAAAGACAAAGCATATAAAGAAGAATTAAAATTATTATTGCCTGCTTATCAATCTGCAAAAGAAGAATATCTTAAAGCACTAACAGAATATAAAAAGTGTATTTCAGAGAAAATTTCTACAAAAATGACAGATTCAATTAATTCAACAGTAAGTTCTCAAGCAGGTACATCAGGAATGACAGCAAATATTGCGGTAGCAAATATGACAGAAAGGTGGGTTAAACAAAATACAAGTATTTCTGAAACTCCGCAAGTTGCTAGTGCAATTATGCCAATTGAGAATATAAATGTAAATGAATTAGATTTAGAAATTATAGAATTACCAGAAACAGATTCAATTAACTGTAAAGAACAAAGAATTTTGTTAAATGAAAAACAAGTAAAAATTAAAGCAGAAATATTAAAAATAAAAGAATTAAGAGAAAAATACAAAGCAGATGAAATTTCAGTAAAAGAATTACAAGCACAAAGACAAGAAATTATAAGAAGTTGTTATCCAGGTAATCCTGCTAGTGTAATAAAAGAAGAATGTATTGTTCCTAAGGAATTATTAGAACAAAGAAAAGAATTAGAGAAAAGACTAATGGAATTACAAACAAATTTTACATCTGAAGATAATGCAAATAAAGAAGAGTTTATTTTAAAACACAGACAAGTAAAAGAAGAATATGGACAAGTTTCTGAAAAAATAAATAGTATTGAAAAGGCATGTAAACAAACAGCAAGAGTAGTTACTCAAGTAGATAGATGTAAACCAGACGAAGGATTGTTACAAGAAATTGAAAAATATAAAAAAAGCTTGTTAACAGAAACAGATCCTGATACATTATATAAATTAAGAATAGCATTAGATTATGCAATAAAAAAAATGAATGCTGGCTGTGGAATTAGCTCAGTAGAAGGAACAACAGAAGTTTCAACTAAACCTGTTTCAGAAACAGAAATATTAAAACAAGAGATACAAAGATTAAAATTAGAGATTCAAAAGAAAGATAATGAAATCAAATCTCTAAGAGAATCAATGAGAGAATTTACTGGAGAAATGAAATCTGCTAATGCTGAAAAAAAGAAAGAATTATTAGAGACCAATTTTGATAAAGTTTTAGAGCATACAGCAGCAGTAATTAAATCCAGAATTACAAAATTAGAAGAAAAAATAACTGATATAGAAACAACAGAAACTATTTCAGAAGAAAATAAAAAGAAAATAATTTCAGATTTAAATAACAGAATTGCATCTTTGACACAAGTATTAGATAAATTAAATACTGCAACCACAGCTGAAGAATTAAAACAAATTATGACAGATGCAAGAGAAATTGATGAGAAAGCAATAATTGATGGAAGAGTAATCTCATTATCTAAAAGTATTTCAAAATTAAGTGAAATCTTAGAAAAACACTATGTTGATTCAAAAAATTATGAAACCTATAAATCAAGTATTTTAGAATTATCAACAAAAGTTTCAGCATTAACTGAAAATGCAACAAAAGAAGAATTTGATGTTCTAGTTGAAGATTACAAATCATTAAAAAAAGAAATAATAACAGAAAGTAGGAACATCCAACCAAAAGAGAAGAATACAAAAACAGAGGTGAATAACTAAATGGATAAAAAAACATTAATAATTGGCGGAATTATAATTTTAGCTTTGGTTATTGTAGGAATATTTGTATTTACAGGAAGTAAATCTACTGAAGAAAATACAGATGACACCACTGCAATAAATCCAGAACTTCAAACAGATTTGGATTCATTAAATGAAGATGATTTAATTCTTGATTCTAATGAAACCTCAGAAATAATAGAAGTAAACTAACTTTACTTTCTATTTTCTTTATTTTTTAAAATTTAATTCTATTTATAAAAATAACTGTTCTATAAATATATATCCTTTAAGCAAACTTTTTAGTCCGTTAGTGTAGTGGCCAAGCATGCAAGGCTTTGAACCTTGCGACAAGAGTTCGAATCTCTTACGGACTATCTCTTTAAATAGTTTTCTTAAAAAAAGATATATATAATGGGAGTGTAGCTTAGCCTGGTTGGAGCACCCGACTGATAATCGGGAGGCCGCAGGTTCGAATCCTGCCTCTCCCATTTGTTTTTAAATTCTTTTTTCTATAATATTTGTGTGATTTAATTATGTCTCAAGCAATAGAAGATTATCTTAATAAAGGCTATTATCTTAAAGGCAAAGAAAATAAAGAAATTGCTGTGTTAATGATACATGGTTTTGCGGCTTCTCCAGTAGAACTTCAACCCCTTGCTGAATATTTAAAAACTGATTTTGATATTTATGCACCAATTCTTCCAGGACACAAAACAAATATAGAAGATTTTGACAAACAAAAATATACGGATTGGTTAAAATTTTCAGAAAAAATATATACTAGACTTTTAGAAGAATACTCAAAGGTTGTTCTTTTAGGTTTTTCAATGGGCGGAACAATTTGTTTATATCTTTCAACAAAGAAGGCACCTTATAAATTGATTACTTTGTCTTCTCCTATTAATTTCTTAGATGCTGATTTTGCAAAGATAATTTTAGCAGATTGGAAAAAAACCAACCTTAGTTTGTCTATGATACTTAATGAAATTAAAGAAATCTCCAAGAAAGAACCACATGCAGATAAAGCAACCCCTGCAAAGATGAAATTAGTAATAAATAATATTTATAAGAAAGTAATTAAAGACTTTAATATAGAAAATGAGGACATGAAAGGTTTTGTAGACACATATAATCAAATTTCATATAATGCTATACAAGAAATATTTAAACTTGTAAAATATGTTAAAACACAAGCATCTAAAGTAAATTCAGATATTTTAATAATTCATAGTAAAAAAGACTATCTGATACCTATTAGTAATTCTAAAGAAATATTAAATTCTGTTTCTTCAAATAACATAGAATTATTTATACTTGAAGAATCAGGACATCAAATAATGATAGATAAGGAACATGATATAGTTTTTAGAAAAGTAAAAGAATATATAAATAGAAAAATATAATTTATTTTATTTTTTCATTAACAAAAGAAAGATTCGGTAAAATTTTTGTTTCTTCTTTTATATATTTTGCAGTTCCAATTATTTGATTGTTATATATACAAACAACATAACCAGAAGACAAAAGATTTTTTGTTTTAATATCATTTGTATTTATTTCTTTACCCTTAAAATAATTATTCGCCTGAGTTCTATCTAAATTAACGAAATTATTTAGAATTTGTGAATTTTTAAATATTCCAAAACCAAGAGAGGAGGGTACATAATCTTTATAGTTTGAGAATATTTCTATGCCTATATTTTTAACAAAATTACTATTAATCATTTTTTGAATTATTTCTTTTTTGTCGCTAATAACTACTGACACAGAGTTTCCTTTTATTATATACATGTAATTCTCAAGAAAAGATTTATCAATTCCAAATCTAGAATTTAAATAATTAATTATTTTTGTTTTTGTTTTAAGGTCTAATAGTTTAGTCATAATTATTCTTCTTTTTTAATTTTACAAATAAAAAATCCTTCTATGTTATTTTTATGTGGCCAGATTCTTATTGCTTTCTTAATCTCTGGATTATATTTTAGACCATTATATTCTGTTAATCCTTTATCACAAATTAATCCAGGAATGTTGATTTCTTCTACAGTGCATTTGTATTTTTTTAAAAGAAAATCAATTACTTCTTCGTTTTCTTCAGGAGATAAAGTACATGTAGAATAGACAAGTATTCCATTTTTTTTAAGTAGTCTAATAGCATTAATTATTAGTTTTTTTTGTAAATCCGATTTAGATTGAACGTGTGAATTTGACCATTCTTTTAAAGCATCTGGTTTTTTTCTAATCATTCCTTCGCAAGAACAAGGCGCATCTAAAAGTATTTTATCAAAAAGGAAATTTGAATTAAAAGTAATTCCGTTTTGGTTTGTGACAATGGTGTTTGTTACCCCTTGTTTTTTTAAAGTAAATAAAAGGGTCTTTAATCTTGTTTTGTCTACATCGTTAGCAACAATTAAACCTCTATTATTCATAATTTGTGCTAATATTGCAGTTTTATTTCCAGGAGCAGCAGTAAGATCTAAGACAATATCGGTTTCATTAGGGTTAAGAACAAAAGCAGGAAGCATTGATGAAACTTCTTGCATTTGGAATAAACCAACGTTTTGTTCAATTGTGTTACCAAGGCCACTTACTTCTGATTTAATAAAATAAGCATTATCTATATATTTTACTTTTTCAAAATCAATTTCTTGATTTTTAAGAAAAGAAATGTCTTTTGTTTTTAAAGTGTTGATTATTAATGATTTTGTAAGTCTTGTCTTACAGCTTTCAAAAAAATCTGCAGATTCTTTATCAAGTAATTTTTCGTATTTTTTTTTAAAATCTTCAGGTAAATATACACTTGTCATAGAAAAATATTTATTAAAAGTATTTAAAAATAGAGCCATAAAGATAAGATATATAAACCTAATGGCACCATAAATTTTTAATATAAGACTTTTTTTATATGAATTTTTAAGAAGGTATTTAGATATGGCAACAAAAAAAGAAGACATAGAATCAGATTATGATCTTAATGAATTTGATTATGATGGAGACGAAGTCTTAAATGAAGAAAAAGAAGACATAGAAATGGAATATACTCCAGAAGATTTCGATACAGAAGATGAAGAAGAATTTGATAGTGATCACGATTTTAGTGAAGACTAAATAGGCATTTTTTAAAAACAAAAAAGGTGAAATAAAAGATGTATGTAATAAACAACGATTGCGCAGGACAAATTTATAGATGCGAAAGCGACGAAGAAGAAGACTTTGAAGACTTTGATGAAGAAGATGATGACTTTGACGAAGATAGTGAAGAGTCAGACGAAGACTTTGAAGATTTTGATGAAGAAGACGAAGAATAGTTTCTTCTTTTTCTTTCTATTTTTAAACTGATAAAAAAAAATGTTGCAATTATTTTCTATAATTTCAGCAGTTTTATTTTTTTTCTCATATTTTTTTTATATTCGTTCTATATTTTCGAAAGAAACAAAACCACAGAAAGTGAGTTGGCTAATCTGGGCTATAACAGATATTTTGATATTAATTACTTTATTTTTACAAAAAGTATCTAATTTTCATATTTCTCTTGCAGCAACTATTGGTTCTGTTTTTATTGCGTTCTTAGCATTTAGATATGGAACAAAAGGCTGGACAAAAATAGATATTATTTGTTTAGTTTTGTCTGTTTTAGGAATGATTCTGTGGTTATTCTTTAATAATCCGTTAATAGCTTTAATTATTCTTTCTTTAACACAAATAATTGCCTCAATTCCAACAATTGTACATTTATGGCACAAACCAAAAGATGAGAATTTGCTTTCTTGGGGTTTGTTTTTTGTGTCTGCGGTTTTTGGAATACTTGCAATCCCTGTTTTTAAACCAGAAAATTATGTATTTCAATTAGCTTTATTACTTGTTTCTTTTAACTTTTGGATAATATTTTTTAGAAGAAAAAACCATTAAAAAATACATATTTAAAGGCTTCTATACTTAAATATAATATAGATTAATACTATTTTTACAACTAAAAAAAGAGGAGAAAAAAATGAGTGCAGACGATATAAAAAATCAAGAAGTAGAGAATGTTGAAGAAGAAATTCTAGATGCTGTTGAGGATGAAGGAATAGAACTTGATGATAGTAAATTACCATTTCCAAATGCAACAGTTGTTAGATTAATGAGAAAGAACCTAGATAAGCACAAACAAATCAAAGGAATTGTTAAGAAAGAAATGAATCTTTTTTTAGGCAGATTAGTTGAAATAATTTGTAAGAAAATGAACGGTTATGAATATAGCTATGTAGATTATGGAATGTTTAAACAAGCAGTTGAAACTTTTGAAAATATTCAAACAATTGAATTAGAAAAAATAAGAATTATTAAAAATTTAGAAAAGATAAAAGCAGAATGTGATATTTTAATTGACGATGTTGAAAGAAAATTTCACAAATAGAGGTGAATAAGAATGAGTAATAATCAAAGTCAAAATACTGTATTTTTACCAGAAGGTTCAAAAAGAGAGAGAGGAAAGGACGCTCAAAGAATGAACATAATGGTAGCAAAAGCAGTAAGTAATGCAGTCAAATCAACACTTGGCCCAAGAGGAATGGACAAGATGCTTGTTGATGAGATGGGAACAGTAACAATAAGTAACGACGGTGCAACAATATTAAAAGAAATGGCAATTGAACACCCAATTGGTAAGATGCTTGTTGAACTTGCAAAAAACCAAGATGACGAAGTAGGAGATGGAACAACAAGCGCTGTTGTTATTGCTGGCGGTCTTGTCTCAAAGGCTGAAAATCTTTTAGATGAGAACATACATCCTTCAATAATTATTAAAGGATATAAAATGGCTTCAGAAAAAGCAGTAGAATATTTTAATGAAATTTCTGAAAAAGTAACAATTGAAGATAAGCAATTACTTTTAGATATTGCGAAAACATCAATGACAGGAAAAGCAGCAGAAAATAGTTCTATTCTTTCAGGGATTGTGGTTGATGGAATACTAAAGATTTCAAAATCAAATAAAGAAATTGAAAGAGAACAAATAAAGATTGAACAAAAGATAGGTGGTAATCTTTCAGAAACAAAATTAATTGATGGAATTGTTCTTGATAAAGAGATTGTTCATTCAGAGATGCCAAAAAACATTAAGAATGCAAAAATACTTCTTGTTAGTTCAGCCTTAGAAGTTAAAGAACCAGAGACAGAAGCAAAGATTCAAATAACTTCTCCTGATCAACTTCAAGCATTTATTGACCAAGAAGAGCAAACATTAAAGACAATGGTTGACAGAATTCAAGCAACTGGAGCAACTCTTGTTCTTTGTCAAAAAGGTATAGATGATCTTGCTCAGCATTATTTAGCAAAAGCAGGAATAACTGCAATAAGAAGAGTAAGACAGACAGACATTGAAAGACTTGCAAAAGCTACTGGTGCAAAGATTGTAAACAGATTAAAGAATGTTACAACTAAAGACTTAGGAACAGCAGAACTTGTATATTCTAAAAAGATAGCAGGAGACGACATGTTGTTTATTGAAGGCTGTCCAAATCCAGGATATGTAACAATACTTCTTAGAGGAACTTCTGAGCAAGTTTTAGCTGAAACAGACAGAACTTTAACTGATGCAATTGGTGCAGTAATTTCTACCATAAAATCAGGAAAGTTTGTTGCCGCTGGCGGTTCTTCAGAAATTGAAGTTGCTTTAAGACTTAAAAACTTTGCAAAAGGCGTAGGTGGAAGAGAACAGCTTGCAATTGAAGCATTTGCTGAAGTCTTAGAAATCATACCAAAGACTCTTGCAGAAAGTGCAGGTCTAGATGCAATCGACACAATTGTATCTTTGCGAAGCAAACATCAAGATCCTGTCAATAAAGGATTTGGAGTAGATGTGGTTAACGGAACAATAGCAGATATGAAGAAAAAGAAAATAATTGAACCAATATCTGTTAAGACACAAGCAGTAACATCATCAACTGAAGTTGCAGAAATGATTCTAAGAATAGATGACATTATTGCAGGGCAAGCAAATAAGCCAAAAGGAATGCCAATGGGAATGCCAGGTGGCATGGATATGGGAGATATGTAAATATCTTTCTTCTTTTTTCTTTTTTTAATAAAATCGCAAGGTTTTTAAATAACTTCTTAACCTAAATATATAATAAAAACCTAGCAAAAGTGTAAATGAATGATAGAAAAAATATCAAACATAAAAAATTTTCAAAAAAAAATTGACTTGATAGCTAAGGTTATTGATAAAACCAACATTAGAGAAGTAATCTCTAAACTTGATGAAACAAGACACAAGGTTTGTGAAATCCTAATTGGTGATGAGACAGGAACAATCTACTTAACACTTTGGGATGAAGCAATCAATAGAGTTGAAATGGGCAAAACCTATTTGTTCAAAAATCTATTTTCTTCAGAGTTCCAAAAATCCTTAAGATTAAATATCGGAAGATTTGGAGAATTTGAAGAAGTGTCTAAATCCATTGAAGTGGAATTGAATAATTTTAGATCATCAGGACAATAATTATATAACCTTTAAATATATTTCTGAAGTTATATTATTTATTAGACCAAAACAATTTCGTTTTAAAAAAGGGAGTATAGCTCAGCCTGGTCTAGAGCAGTGGTCTTATACACCAAAGGTCGCAGGTTCGAATCCTGCTTCTCCCACCTTTGACAGATTTTAAATCTCTTTAAAAATATATTTGTGTTATTTAGATATATGATTACTCCACAAATAAGAAAAATGTTTTTTTGGATATTCGGATTATTGTTTTCTATAGCAATTTATTTTTTATTACAAAAATTTTCAAGCAATCCAACATGGGTAACATTAGCTATTTCTTTAATCGTAATATTTTTATTTTATATTGTAGGAGAAATATTAGCTCATATTTCTGGGATTTATTTCTATTTGCTTAATAATAAAAATTCAAAAGAACTATTAGAAATTGCAAGACAAGAAGAAGAAAAACAAAAGATACACGAGGTTGTTAAAAAATTAAAAAATACAATGTCTTTTGTTATTTCTCAAAATTATTCTGAAGAATCAATTAAAATGCTTAACGAATATGTTGGTATTAATTCTGAAGAAACATATAAACTAATAGAAATTACTAAAAAATTAATAAAAGTAAAATGGACATATTGGTTATTTGGTTTAATGTTTTCAATAATGAATGTATTCTTAATATTTTTTGTAGACTATTTTAGTTTTTTAAGATATCCAATTTATGTGCCAATTTTGATTAATATTATTATTTTTGTTTTGTTCTATATTGAAGGATTATTAGTGATGAGATTACCAGATAATTTTTATCTTAAGATACTTAATTTAAAACAAAAAAAAGTCAAAGAAAAAACAATTAAAAAAAAAGAAATATTAGAGACTAAACAAAAAATGTCTGTGGAAAGCATAAAGACAGCTATAAGATATTTATTGAAGATAAAAGTTCCAAAAGATAAAATAATAACAATTATAACAAATCAAGGCTTTTCCAAAAAAGCAGCAGAAGAAATAATGATGCAGATAACAGATGATCAAATTAATACTCTTGCAAAACTTCCTGAAAAAAAAGGCAGTGCATTAGAAAAGGTATTTGTTTCAAAAATTTATGAAGAATTTATGAAATTAAAAGAAGTAAATCAAGAAATAAATTCAATTAAAGAGAATCTTTCTAAAGTAGAAGATAGACAAAAAGAAATAGAGCAAAATCTTAAATCTTTAAAATCAGAAAAACCAATAATAGGAAATGAAAACACAGAAAAATATTTTGAAAAACCAAAGATTACAAATCAAATAAAAGCAGAAAAAGGCTTTAAATTTTCAAAAGATGTTTATTTTTTATATAATCTAATTCTGCCACAAGCAGCGAAATATAAAAAAGAAGATATTCAATCTTTTTTGTTATATCAAAATTATAGTTTAGAAACAGTTGAAGATTTAATGGAATTATTTAAACAAAATAATGTTAAGTTTAAAGAAAAGGATTCAGAAAATAAAATAATTTCGTTTATAAATAGACTTTTTGATAAAAGCTAAAAATAAAATAGTTTTTATACTTTTTCTTACTCTTAATATATATTAATTCGGCTTATTTAAAGTAAAGGATTTTAAAATTAAAAATAAGAATAACTATGCCAGAACAATTTAGTAACAAAACTGAAAAAGAAATAAAAGAATACTGGGAAAAAAATAATATCCCACAAAAAGTTAGGACAAAAAAATCAACTAAAAATTACTATTTTATTGATGGACCGCCATATGCTTCAGGCCATCTTCATTTAGGTACAGCAATGAACCGGATTCTTAAAGACTTAATAATAAGATATAGAAGAATGTCTGGCTATAATGTTTTGGATATTCCTGGTTTTGATACTCATGGTGTTCCAATTGAAGCAAAGGTTCAAAAGAAATATGATTTAAAATCAAAAGAAGATATCGAAAAATTTGGCATAGATAGATTTACTAAAGAATGTTATAATTTTGCAACAGAACATATTGCAGACATGTCTAAAGATATCTATGAGCTTGGACAGTGGATGGATTGGAAAAATCCATATAGAACACTCGATAAGTCATATATGGAGACAGGTTGGTGGGTTTTTAAAAAAGCAGTTGATAAAGGACTTTTATATCACGATAAATATCCAGTGCATGTATGTCCATCTTGTGAAACCTCTGTTTCTTTTAACGAGATTGAACATAAAGACTTAACAGATACTTCTGTTTATGTTAAAATGAAATTAGTTGATAGCGAGAACACTTATTTTGTAATTTGGACAACAACGCCTTGGACTCTTCCAGCAAATTTAGGAATTATGGTTCATCCAAATTATACTTATATTGAATTAATACATAATGAAGAAAAATACATTGTTGCTGAAGAACTTGTAAATAAGATAGTTAAAGAACTAAGATGGGAAGACGATTATATTTTAGGAAATACTTATTCTGGTGAGGAATTAGCTGGCAAAAAATATGAACCAGTGTTAGGAGAATGGGTTGAAAAATTAGAAGAATTAAAAAAAGATTGTTATAAAGTAATTCTTTCTGCTCGTTTTGTTCATCTTGAAGAAGGAACAGGACTTGTTCATTGTGCACCAGGACATGGAAGAGAAGATTATACTGTTGGTAAAGAAAACGGATTTCCTGCATATTGTCCAGTAACAGTTGTTGGAGTTTATGATAACACAATAAAAGTATTTCAAGGAAGAAAAGTAAAACAACTAGATCCTGAAATTATTGAATATCTTGAAAGCAAAAATGCAATTTTAGGAAAAAGAGCAATAACTCATGCATATCCAACATGTTGGAGATGTTCTTCTCCTCTTTTACAAGTTGCTCTACCACAATGGTTTTTAAGAATTGAAAGTATGAGAGAGAGATTAAAGGAATTAAATAAAGAACAAGTAACTTGGTATCCAGAATGGGCAAAAGAAAGATTTGATAATTGGCTTGATTCAATCTCTGATTGGCCAATCTCAAGAGCAAGATATTGGGGAATACCAATACCAATCTGGCAATGTGATAAATGTAAAGAGATTGAAGTTTTTGGTTCTTTAGAGGAATTGAAAATTAAAGCACCAAGTGTAGATGTTTCAATGGATCTTCACAAACCTGGAATTGACAATGTTGCCTTTACTTGTAAATGTGGTGGAACAAAAAAAAGAATACCAGAAATCTTTGATGTTTGGTTTGATTCAGGAATTGCTTCTTTTGCAAGTCTAGGGTATCCAAAAAAGCAAGAACTTTTTAATCAGTTTTGGCCACCAGACATTAATCTTGAAGGTTCAGACCAGATAAGAGGGTGGTGGAATTCTCAGATGATTTGCTCAGCAATTTGTTTTGACAAGGCACCATATAAATTTATTGCACTTCACGGAATGGTTCTTGCAGTTGATAAAAGAAAGCTTTCAAAATCTTTAGGTAACGACAGACCACTTCTTGAAAGATTTTCTGAAACTGCAATTGATTACTACAGATATTATTTTGCAAGAGAATATAATGGAATGGACGTAGTAATTGATGAAAAGAAGTTTGTGGATATCAAAAGAGTATTTAATCTTCTAGAAAATATTTATTCATTAATGGTATTAATAGATGAACAAACAAAGTTTTATCCATCAATAGAAAAAGACACTTTAGAAATAGAAGACAAATGGATTCTTTCTAAATATAATTCTTTAGTTGATAATTTCCATAAGAACTATCAAGGATGTAATTTTTCAAAAGCAACTCTTGACTTGGAGAAGTTTATCTTAGAGGATTTTAGTAGAACCTATCTAAAGCTAATAAAGAAAAGAGAAACAAAGAACAATGTTTTAAGCCACATCTTTTCAGGATTATTGTTGCTTTTAAGCCCTGCAGCACCGCACTTAACAGAACATCTTTTCTTAAAGTTTAAAGACAGAAAAGAAACAATACACTTAGAAGAGCTTCCAGTGGCAAACCAAAAGCTAATCAACAAAGAATTAGAAGATAATTTTGAGATTGCTCTTTCAATAGTTCAAGAAGCATTATCAGCAAGAGAAAGAGCGAAGAAAAGATTAAGATGGGTTCTTCCAAGTCTTGTTGTTGTAACAAAAGATGCAAACAAGCTTGAAGGAATTAAAGAAATTGTAAGTAACATGGCAAATGTAAAAGTAGTTCTTCTTCAAGAAGAAGTTCCAAAAGGAAACTTTGAAGTAGGAGAAGTTTCTGATACTTTAAGTATCTATCTTGACTTAGATATTCCAAAAGGTTTAGAAGACGAATGGGAACTAAGTGAACTAACAAGAGCAATACAAGCAGAGAGAAAGAAAAATAACCTTACACCAAGTCAAGTAGTGACTTTAAATATCGCTTGTTCAGATAAAGCATTCATTGAAACAAATAAGCAAGCAATTGAGCAAGCGACTTCAACAAAGATTGTTATTGAAGCATTCAATCAAACAACAGAAGCAAAACAAAAGCTAATAGAAAGAGAAGTTTACTTTTCTTTCTAAAATATATATAACTAAAAGAGAATTTCATTCTCTTTTATAAACTTTTTCTTTCATTAAATTATTTATGATATACAAAATAGTTTTAGAGGATTCTGATTTTAAATCAAAGTTTTGTATAGTTATCAATAACTTTAATGGCCAGTAGGCCGCTACTTTATTTATCTGCATAGGAACTTATAGTCAAAGTTCTTTGACATAAGTGTTTTGTTTTTAATATATTTGTTTATAAGTATTAATAATTAAAATGGAAGTGAAATTAAAATTATGGAAAAAAAATATTTAAGTGTTAAAGAAGTTTTAGATAAAAAGGAAGGAGACATATCTATTCGAGGATGGGTATATAGAATTAGAGATCAAAAAGATAATATTTTTATAACAATCAGAGACGAAACTGGAATCATACAACTTGTAGCTTCAAAAGAGAAACTTAAAGCAGAGGAATTTGCAATAACAAAGACATTAGGAATAGAATCCTCAATAATTGTTCATGGAAAATTAAGAAAAGAAGAAAGATCTCCTCAAGGCTATGAAATAGACATTGATTCTTTAGAATTAGTAGGAAAATCAGAGAACTATCCAATCTCTAAAGATTTCTCAGAGGAGTTTCTTTTAGATGTTAGACATTTGTGGCTTAGAAGTAGAAAGATGACTGCAATATTAAAAATAAGATCAACAGTTATTGGTGCAATTCATGAATATTTCCGTAAAGAAGGTTTTTATGAATATCAATCACCAATACTTCAATCTGTTCAATGTGAAGGAGGTTCAAGTCTTTTCAAAGTAGACTACTTTGAAGAAAAAGGAGTTTTCTTAGCACAGACTTGGCAACTATATGCTGAACCAGCAATATTTTCATTAGGAAAGATTTACACAATCGCTCCATCTTTTAGAGCAGAGAAAAGTAAGACATCAAGACACCTTACAGAATATTGGCATGCAGAGATGGAAGGAGCTTGGATTGATTTTGAGCAATTGCAAGATTATGGTGAAGGCTTAATCAAGCATGTTATTAAAACAGTTCTTTCAAAACACAAAGAAGATTTAGAAATCTTAAAAAGAGACACAAAACTTTTAGAAACAGCAATCTCTAAACCTTTCATTAGAATGACATACACAGAAGTTTTAAAACTTTTAAAAGAAAAAGCAGATATGGAAGTTGAATGGGGAAAAGATTTAAGAACAATTGAAGAAGATAAGTTAAGTAAACTACACGACACTTTTACAATTGTTACAAGATATCCAAAAGTTGTTAAAGCCTTTTACATGAAAGAAGATCCAAAAGACCCTAAAGTAGTTCTTGGCTTTGATTGTATAGGTCCAGAAGGTTATGGAGAAATTATAGGTGCAAGTGAAAGAGAACCAGATTTAGAGAAGATAAAACAAAGATTAAAAGATGATGGAGAAGATCCAAAACAATATGAGTTTTATCTAGACACCAGAAGATATGGTTCGGTTCCACATGCAGGTTTTGGTATGGGTGTTGAGCGTTTAATCGCTTATATCACAGGAGTAGACAACATCAAAGATACAATACCATTCCCAAGAACAATGGTTCGTTTCAAACCTTAGATAAAAATATAATTGGCTCGCGGCGATAATCGTGCATAAGCACGAAATACATTGCGCGCCAGCCTAGCGAAACAGGCTGTGCCTCAGTAGCTCAGTGGTTGGAGCAATCGACTGTTAATCGATAGGTCGTAGGTTCAAATCCTACCTGGGGCGCATATAAAAAAAGGAGATGAATAACTTATGAGAAAGTATCAACCCAACATATAAATCAAAATTAGATTTCTTTGAAACACAGGAAGCTATTAAATTTATAAAAACTGATTTTGAAAAAAATTTATCAAAAAAATTAAATCTTTTGCGAGTAAGCGCACCTAAATTCTTAGTTTCTAATAAAGGATTATTAGATGATTTAGCAGGAACTCAAACACCAGTGTCTTTTAAAGTAAAATTCTTAAAAGAAGACATAGAGATTGTGCATTCTCTTGCAAAATGGAAAAGAGTAATACTTGGAGATTTTAAGTTTCCAATAGGTAAAGGATTGTACACTGATATGGACGCTATAAGAAAAGACGAAGATGTTGATTCAACCCATAGTGTTTATGTTGATCAGTGGGATTGGGAAAAAGTAATAACAAAAGAACAAAGAAATATTAAGTTCTTAAAAAAAATAGTTAAACAAATATATTCTTCAATCTATAAAACAAAAAAAGAGCTAAATAAGAAATATCCAAATTTAAAACAAGCTCTTCCAAAAGAAATTCAGTTTATACATTCTGAAGATTTACAAGCACTTTATCCAAAATTAACACCAAAAGAAAGAGAAGATAAAATTACTGAAAAATATAAAGCTGTGTTTATTATTGGAATAGGTAGAGATCTTATTGATGGTAAACCACACGACATAAGAGCAACAGACTATGATGATTGGTCAACAATAGAAAAAGGGAAACCAGGATTAAACGGAGACATCTTAATTTGGGATAGCATTAGTAAAAAATCTTTAGAGTTATCTTCGATGGGGATAAGAGTAAATAAAGAATCATTGTTATTTCAACTAGAAGAAAAAAAAGAAATGCACAAATTGAAATTAGACTATCACAAAAGAATAATTTCAAATAAATTGCCATTAACTATTGGTGGTGGAATTGGACAATCAAGACTTTGTATGTTTCTTTTAGAAAAAACACATATTGGCGAAGTACAGTCAAGTGTTTGGCCAAGAAACGTAATTAGGGGCTTTAAGAAAAGAAATATTTCTTTTCTTTAATCTTTATATCTTTTAAAATTATTGTTATATATTTAGATTATGAATAAAGCAATTTGTTATTCCAATCTGACATTAAGTCACAAAAAACACCCACTTCAATTTACTGTTGGTCTTGGTTTTCAAGGAAAGCTGATTAACGGCAGAGTAAAAGGAATAGATCTAAATAAAGAAAGAAAAGAACTAGAGGATTTTAATTCTAAGATAAGAGATAAAGAAATATTTGAATTAATAAAAGACTATAAAGGAATGGAGTCTCTTGCTCAGTTTTATTTTAAAAAATTAAAAAATAAGAAAATCGATTTTATAATAATAAAAGAAAATAATACAGAAGAAGTTATAATAGAAAAATAGAACTACTCATAATGCCAAGTGGTTCCTGTAGGGGAATCACTTAAGATAACTCCTTTCTTCTCTAATGTTAATCTAATGTTATCTGCGTCTTCCCATTTCTTTTCTTTTCGCAATTGATTTCTTTTGTTTATTTGTTCTTCAATCTCTGCTCGTTGTATTTTATTTTTGTCTTTTGGAGTGCTTTGATCAAAATTAAATACTTTAAAAACAAGATTAACTTTTTGTAAAAAATCAAGTATCTTATTTGCTTCTTCTTTTGTGAGTTGATTGTTATCCATCAGTTTATTAGTTTCTTTAATTAAAAACCAAATACTTGCCCAAGCCGAAGGAGTATTAAGATCATCATTCATTGCGTTCTTAAAATTTTCAATAGTGTTGTCAATTATTTCTTTTGCATTATTTGTGTCATTTTCATTTGTTAAATCCTGTAATCTCTTAATATATTTATTTAGTCTTTCAATTGCTATCTCAGCATCTTCAATTGATTTTTCTGTATAGTTTTGTGGTTTCCTGTAATGTCCTGTACTAAAAAGATATCTTAAGCTTTCAGCAGAATGTTTTTTTAAAAAATCTTCAATGGTTATAAAGTTACCAAGAGATTTACCCATCTTTTTACCATCAACCATAAGCATTGCGGTGTGTACCCAGTAGTTAATCACGTCTTGTTGGTAGTAACCATAATTTTGAGCAATCTCGTTTTGATGATGTGGAAAAACATGCTCTATTCCTCCTCCATGGATATCAAATTTATCTCCAAGATATTTAGTGCCCATTACTGAACACTCTAGATGCCAGCCAGGATATCCTTCTCCCCAAGGAGATGGCCATTTAAGTATGTGTTTTGGGTCTGCTTTAATCCATAATGCAAAATCACTGTGGTGTTTTTTATTTGGGTCATTTTCAAATCTTGTATTTTTTTCAAGTTCTTCAATATTTCTATTTGCGAATTTTCCGTAGTCTTTAAATTTAGAAATATCATAGTAAACATTTCCATTTACTTCATATGCAAATCCAGTTTTTAACATTTTTTTAATCCATTCTTGCATTTCTGGAATATGTGCAGAAGCTGTTGGTTCTAAGTTTGGTCTTGACATTTTTAAAGCATCAAAATATTTCCACATCCGATGAGAATATTTGTAAACAAGTTCCATAGGATGCATTTTTCTTTCAGTTGCTCTTTTCTCAATTTTGTCTTCTCCGGAATCGCTTAAGCCATCATCTGTTAAATGTCCAACGTCTGTTATGTTTCTAACATAAAGAATATCATATTCTAAAAAATGCTTAAAATAATTTACAAGTATATCATAATTAACATAAGAGAAAGCATGCCCTAAATGTACATCGTCATAAATAGTAACACCACACACATAAATCTTAAGTGTGTTTGGTAAAACAGACTTAAATGTTTCTTTTTTTTTAGTTGCAGTATTATATAGTTTTATTGCCATATATATCTTAGGAATAAAGCAATTAAAAATATATCTTCATAGATATATTTATGGTTAAAACAATATGCCTAGGAATCGAAAGCACAGCACACACTTTTGGTGTTGGAATAATTGATTCTAATGGCAAGATATTAGCAAATTGTAAAAGACAATTTACTGTTAAAGACAAAGCAGAAGGACTAAAACCGTATGAAGTTTCTATTCATCATTATAATTGTGCAATTGAAGTTTTAACAGAAGCACTAAATGTATCGAAACTAAAAATGAAAGACATTTCAGTTGTTGCTTTTTCTAAAGGCCCAGGTCTAGCCCCTTGCCTTTCAGTTTCTGCAACTGTTGCTCGTTGTCTTTCTGATAAATATAAAAAACCAATAATAGGGGTTAATCATTGTGTTTCTCATATTGAAATTGGTAAAACAATTTTAAAATGTAAAGATCCATTAGTGATTTATACCTCTGGAGCAAACACACAAATTATTGCTAAAGACAATGGCTACTACAAGATACTTGGAGAAACACTTGATATTGGAATTGGAAATCTATTTGATTCTTTTGCAAGAGACATGGGTTATGGTTTTCCTGGCGGGCCAGTTCTTGATAAGGTTTATATGGAAAATAAAGAAAGAAAATATATAGAACTTCCATATTCAGTTAAAGGAATGGATCTTGCTTTCTCTGGGTTACAAACAGCAGCAAGAAGAAAAATATCAACTGAAAAAAAAGAAGACTTAGTTTATTCTTTTATGCATACAGCTTATGCAATGCTTTTAGAAGTAACAGACAGGGCATTATCTTATACTAAGAAAAAAGAAATAATGGTAATTGG
Organism: archaeon; assembly: GCA_035390665.1. GTDB lineage: Archaea > Iainarchaeota > Iainarchaeia > Iainarchaeales > CSSED10-239 > JAKQTP01. The sequence continues at coordinate 48,669 of DAOOUC010000002.1, forward strand.
CGGAGTTGCAGCAAGTAAGGCGTTAACAGAGATGCTTGAGAAACTAGCAAAGCAAAATAAAGTAAAACTTTATATTCCTCCTGCAATTGTTTGTCTTGATAATGGAGTTTTGATTGCAGATCTTGGATTAAAGCACTATCTTTACACATATAAAAAGAAAGGTGGAATGAAATTACAAGAAACAGAAATCAATCCAAAATTTAGAACAGATCAAGTTAAAATTGATTGGTGAAAACAATGGAATCAGAAGATTTAATATTTGATTTAATTTATACTGCACTTAAAACAAAAGATAGAAGGCAAAAGATATTATTTAAAGATAGAGAATATGAGATATCAGAATCAGAATTAGAATCTATTAGAAAATATTTACTAACAATTCATCCGAATTATTCTAAAAAAATATACCCCGTTGTTAAAGAATTTAATGCTAATCAATTATCTATATTATTAGAAACAATAAGATATTTCAAAAAACAAGAAAAACCTGCGAATCAATTAATTAGTGAGATAAATAATATACACAAAGGATTATTTCCAAACCACTTAAATTTTAAAACTGAACATACTTCTGGATGTTTAGAAACATATTCTGGGTTTATAAGAGCATTAGAATCTGGGACATTATACACTACTAAAGTAAAAATAAATGGCAGATTAAAAAGAGTTTTTATAAAAACACCAATTGGGCATGTAAATATAAATAGTTCCAATAATCAAGGCTTCTTATCTTTTGCTATAGATCCGGAGACAATGACTGTTTATTCTTATAGGTTTAATGAAGAAGGTAAAATATTAGATAAGTCTTTAACCGAAGTTTATAATTTTGAAAAATATAAAAGCGAAATAAATACTTTATATAATGATTATTCAAAATCAGATTACTTACAAAACTATTTAGATTTTAGAAAAGAACTTTTGAATAGAGTTGATTCAATATATGGAATTGAGAAAGTCGTTGATACTTTTTTAAGAATGGGTGGAAAGATAAATCCAGATAAATATTCAAATCCAGAATTTAGAGAAGAAATGATTAAACATTTAGAAGAAAAATTTGGAACAGATAAACTTCTTAAATGGTCTTCAAAAATAAAAGATCCAAAAAAAGCAGCAGAAGCTAAATTGGAAATTTTAAATGTTTTATCAAGAAAATATGGGAAAGACTATGAAAGATTTTATAATTCTCATAAAAAAACCGCAGAAAAAGCAATAAAAATACAAAAATTAAAACAAAAACCAATAAAAATCAGAAGATTATAAAGAAATCTATTTTTAAACTTATTTGTCTTATTGTTATTAAGAATAAATATATTTTAAATATTAAAAAGGAGTGAAAAAAGTCATGAAAGCAAAATTTCATATACTTAAGAAAGTCGTAGACATGGAGAGTCCAAAGAAAAACTCAAAAGAAGAAAAAGCAGTTGAAGTAGCAATTGATGAACAATTTGAATTAGAAGGCGGAATTTATGTATTTAAATTACTTGCAGCTAGAGCAAATGGTGCACAAATAGAATACGATAGACATTTTTCTGTAAAAGATGAACACAGAGGTTACGAATATAATGCAATATTTTATATTGGAGAACCAAAGATTGTAACATCTATGTGGGGTAAACAACAAGTTTCATATACAATAACATATCTTGGAACAGTTGCAGGCTCTGAAAGTTCAGAAACATTTGAATAGAGAAATTAAAATTCTCTATTAACTTATTTTTTATAAGGAAAAAAAATGTATAAACAAGTTATTATTTTTAGAAATGATTTAAAATTAGGCAAAGGAAAGATTGCTGGGCAAGTATCTCATGCAGCAGTTGAAGCCTATATTCTTACTTCTAAGAAAGATCCAAGAGCCACAGAATATTGGCTTGAAGAAGGTCAGAAAAAAGTTGTTTTAAAGATTGATTCTAAAAAAGAACTTCTTGAATTATATCAATCAATAAAGAACAAATTTCCCTGTGTTCTAATCAAGGATGCTGCAAAGACTCAGCTATCAGAACCAGACATAACTTGTCTTGGCATTGGTCCAATCAAAGAAACAGAAATAGATCAATTTACAGGAAAATATAAGCTTTTGTAGATCCGCAGGAATGTCGTGCAATATAAATGCACAAAATTACCAAAATTTGTGCAATGAAGATGCACACTATTTTTAAATCCTTTTGTTCTGTATTATATATGGATAAAGAATATTTAACTCAGGTTGTTTTAGATCAAAATAATAGATTAAAGAAATTGTCTGAAGGATTACCACGAAAAAAATTAGACGACATTACTTCTTTTATTGATCACAAGATAAATATTGTTATTACTGGACACAGAAGATCCGGGAAATCAACATTTCTTTTACAATGGATGAATAAATTTTATAAAAACGATTATTATTACTTTGATTTTTCTGATGAAAGAATACAAGATTTTAAAACAGCAGATTTCCAGACATTACATGAAACCTTATTAGAACAATTTGGAGAAAGAAAGATATTCTTTTTTGATGAAATACAGGGAAAACCCAATTGGGATAAATTTGTAAATAGATTATATACTGAAGGATATAGATTTTTTATAACTGGATCTAATGCAGAATTATTAAGTAAAGAAATATCTACTTATTTAACCGGAAGGCATTTTGATATACAGATTTATCCATTCTCATTTGAAGAATATTTAGCCTATAATAAATTTGAAAAAAACCCAAAAATTACTGAGGGGAGAGTAGAAATTAAAAGATATTTAAATGAATATATAAAAAATGGAGGTTTTCCAGAAGTTGTAGTTTATAATAATTCAGACATATTGGGTTCAATATATGATGATGTTATAAATAAAGATATACTTAATAGATACAAAATAACTGATGAAAATACATTTAAGAAATTGGCATTATTTTTAATTACTAATTTTTCTAAAGAATTTTCATATACTTCACTTAAAAATAATTTTAATATGGGTAGCACTCATACGGCAAAGAAGTATGTTTCTTATTTAGTAAATGCATATGTTTTATTTGAGTTAAATAAATACGACCCCTCTTTGAAAAAACAAGAAAATGTTGCAAAAAAGATATATTGTATAGATACTGGATTAATTAATCAAATAGCATTTAAGTTTTCAGAAAATTTAGGCAAACTATATGAAAACACAGTATTTATTGAATTATTAAGAAGAGGTCACAAAATTTATTTTTATAAAGCAGAGAATAGTTGGGAAGTTGATTTTATAATTCAAGATAAGACAAAAATAGTTTCTGCAATACAAGTTTGTTACGATTTAACAGATAAAAAAACAAAAGAAAGAGAATTAAAATCACTATTGTATGCTTGCGATAAATTTGGATTAAAAGAAGGCACAATAGTAACAAATGATTTAGACAAAGAAGAAAAGATAAGCAATAAAGTCATTAAATTTATTCCACTCTGGAAATGGTTAATTAAATAATATCACTAATTCTTGGACGCATCTTGAGTCAACCATCGAAGGATATATATATATCGGTTTTCTGTTTATTTATAAAATTAATAATTAATGGAGATGATTAAAATGCCAGGACCAAAACCAAAAATTGTAAGAGAAAAAGTAACACTTAAGAAAAGAATAATAAATGGTGCTGCAGTGGGATTATTGTCTAGTGCATTATCTATAGGGGTAGCAGACAAAGTTAATAATCCAATGAGATCAACTGGTCAAAGAATTCGTACTAAAGCGGCAATTACACAAATAGATAAGCAAAGGGTAGATATCGGATCAAGAGCAGTAGAATATTATTCCAAGAATCCAAATTTAATAAGAGAAACTGTTAATTCTTATAATCAAAAAGCAAAATTAGGACAAATTTTCTTCTATGATGGTAAAAAAATTAAATCTGTTTATTTTGATCAAACAAGATTAAGCCAAATTAATAGTATTATCCCAAGAAATGAAAAAGCAGAAATTAATAATTTAATTTTAGAAAGAGTAAAACTTATTGAAGAAAATGCAATATACAATCCAACTTTAGGAAAGAAAATAATAGATAGAGTTGGAGAACTAGATTATGCAAAATATTTATTGTCTTTGACTCCAAGAGAATTAAAAAATGCATTCCCTGAAGCAGAAACTGCAGTAAGAAAAGCGCTTGAAAATAGTAATCCAGAAATTCTTAAAAAAAATAAAAGCGGAACATAAATCTGATGCTCTTTCTGATATGATTACCAATTTTATTACAGGGCTACTAATTGGTGCAATGACTGTAAGAGGAAAAAGGATAAAATAATTATTTATTATTTATTTTTCTTTCTTTTAATTCGTTTAGTGCTTTTATGGCAGTTTCATAAAGACATCTATTTCTTAAACTTTTTTCTTTTTTTGCTTCTCTGTCAAGGGAGTTGATGATGTCTTCAATTTCTAAGTATGCCATATTTTTTCACAATTAAAATATATTTTATTAATATATATTTATGAAAGAAAGAGTATTTAAAGCTATTATTTGCTTTCAAATTCAGAAATAAATTTCTCAAATATCAAGCCTTTTTCTTGAATTTCTGCCCTTTTTATAGAGTAGGCTTTTTTTGTTTTTTTAAGCCCTGAAAGCCCAATAAAATACCATTGATCTTTACCAAGTCTCCAAGCAATGTAAGCCTTTAGACCACTAAGTTTCTCCCAAAGTATAAGTTCTTCAACTTGTTCTTCTCTAATGTTTAAGTATTCGCCTTTTTTGGTCTTACATTCAATGGCTAATGCCTTTCCAGCCCTAAAACCGAGGATATCTGGGGTAGGAAGTTGTGAAGAACCAGATCCGGCTACTCTAGATACTGCAAACCCCTTGTTAAAAAGAGCAAAAAGTAGTTCTCTTTCAGCATTTGAGCCTTTCTGTTTGTTTTTCATGGTCTTTTCTTCACTTTTAAAATACTATATTATATATAGAAGGGACTTATTTATATATGTTTTTGTCTATTAATATATATATTAAATTAAAATTATTATTCAAACAATAGATTAAATTTTTTATTAAAGATTTTAAGTTTAAAGAAATTAAAATGTTTCAAAAAGATCAAATAGTGACTTTGCATGTTATTTGTAATGCAAAGGAAACAGAGTTACAAAAGCTTGATGACAAGAGCTATAAGTTAAAAATTAAGGCTTTACCTATAGCTGGGAAAGCAAATAAGCAAATAGTTGAAATATTTAAAGATTTAGGTTATAATATTAAAATAATAAAAGGCGAAAAATCAAATAATAAATTGATTCAATTCCTTTAAACTTGTCTTCTTTATTAAAAGATTATAAAGTCTATTTTTGAATGTCATAAATAAAAAGGAGTGACATTTATATGGGAAAAACATATATAGAAACAATCAAATATATGATTGTTGCTGATTTTGAAGTTAACGGGCTTGTCGAAAGACCAGATGTTATAGGCGCTATTTTTGGACAATCAGAAGGGCTTTTAGGAGCAAACTTAGATATTAAAGAATTACAACAAAATGGAAAGATTGGAAGAATAGAAATAGAATACAATCAAAACCAAAATAAAGTAAGAGGAGTTTTAAAACTTCCATGTAGTGTCTCTATGGTTGAAACTGCAATTATTGCTGCTTCAATTGAGACTATAGAAAAAGTAGGGCCTTGTGATGCATCTTTTAAGATTAAACAAATAGAAGACACAAGAGGATTAAAGAGACAACAAATAAAAGAAAGAGCAATTGAACTTCTTGGTAGATTAATGCAAGAAGAGATACCTGATACTAAAGAGCTAATGGAAGAAATAATGGATACTTTTAAAACAAAAGACATAATTTCTTATGGCCCTGAAAAATTAGCAGCAGGCCCAACAGTTGATTCAAGTAAAGAATTAATTGTTGTTGAAGGAAGAGCAGACGTTTTAACTCTTCTAAGATATGGTTTTACAAATGCTATTGCAACTGGTGGGGCAAGAATTCCAAGATCTTTAGATGATATTTCTAGAAATAAAACAGTGACTATCTTTTTAGATGGAGATCACGGCGGAGATATTCAACAACAACAATTAATCAAATCAATTAAGGTTGATTACATTGCAAGAGCACCAGATGGAAAAGAAGTTGAAGAATTAACACAAAAAGAAATAAATCAAGCTTTAAGAAGAAGAATAAAATCAAGTTATGTTTCGTCATCTAATAATAATCAATCAACACAAGAAATAAAGCAGCCAAGCTTCAATCCTAACTTAACAAAACAAGCAGGAATTGTTAAAGCAACAAAATTTTCAACAACAGCTAATGACAATAGAAATCCATCAAAATTTTTCGAAAACAAACCACAAACTAAATTTGTTCCTCAACAAGCAAAACCCATAACCGGTTCTGATGATTTCTTTAATAACTTGCTTTCAGAAATCCCTGACATTGAAAGAGTTGATGTAAGTAGAGATTCAAGAGACCGAAACAATAGAAGAGATAATAATTCAAGAGACCGAAACAATAGGTTTGATAATCACAATAGACATGACAACCACAACCGATTTGACAATCACAGAAGTGATAATCAATTCTATAGACAAGAAGAAAAATCAATAACAGACATGGTAAAAGAAGAAGTCGGACTTATTGAAACAAAACAAAATACATTACAAGAATATAAAAAAGACAAGGTAATCCAAAAACCAATATTTGAATCAAAGACAATTTCAAAAACAACAATTTCAAAATCAGATAATTCTTTAAAAGCAGAACTTGAAAAAAAGATTGCAGAAATTGTTGAAAAAAAAGTTTCTGAACCAGAAGTTAAAATTGAAAAACCAGTAGAAAAGAAAGAAGAAATTAAACCAAAAGAAGAACCAAAGAAGAAACCAATAGTTCTTCCAAAGATAACAGACGAGATTAAACAAAATCTTTCAAAGATTATAGACGACATTAAAGACAAAAGTGAAGCAAGACTTTTAAATGAAAAATTTAGAAGAATAAGTAGTTGTTCAGCAAGTGATTTAGAACACAAATTAAGAGATTTTACTTCTGATAAACTATTTGCAATAGCTGTTGATTCAGACCTTAATGACACAATAAAAGATTTAGCAAAAGAAAAAGGTGCAAGAATTTTGGTTGTTAAGAACTCAACAGGAGTTAAAGACAGTCAAATACATCTTATGAACTATCAAGAATTAGGAAAATAAAGAAGAAATTATTTCTTCTTCTTCTTTATTGATTTTTTAATAGCAACTATTTCTTTCTTTTCAGTCTTTGTCTTATATACTGCTTCTCCAATTATTAATAATGTAATTGATATTAATATCTTGATAAGTGCAGTTAAATAGATTATCATATATTGTGAAATAGAAAGATCTAATTGATTTTCTCTAATTTTAAAGCCTAAGCCATTAGTTGCATTTTCTTTACAGGTAGATATTTCAGTGTCTGTTAAAGATATATCTGTACATAATTTGTATTCTGAAACATAATCTACTCTGTTAAACAAATCAACAATAGAAAGAACCAATAACAAAACAGCAACGGTAATAACAAAAGCACCGATTGTTTTCTTAATATTTAATTTTTCCATACTTAATCATTTCACTCCTTTTTTAAAATATTATAATATTATTAGTGTGTTATGTATTTAAATATTTTTTTGTTTCTATATTATTTAGAGATTTCTAGTTTTTTAAAGGATCTGTGGTCTAGTGGTTATGATATCACCCTTACAAGGTGAGGATCGGCGGTCCGAATCCGCCCAGATCCACTTTTAATTTTTTATTTGGCTGTGGTAGATTTAGCAACCAGTAAGTACAATCAAAGTTCTGGCTGGGCGCCAACCGACCGCAACCGGTTGTGCAGGAATTCCCGAGCGGTCAAAGGGGCACGGCTAAGAACCGTGTGCTTAGTGCTTCGCAGGTTCGAATCCTGTTTCCTGCATTATTTTTTCTTTTTCTTGTAAATGTGATAAGAATATACAAATATTATTACAACTGAACCTAATAATGTAATCATAAAAATTATTGCAAAGTGTTTTAAATAAAATATACTTGTAAGTAATAGAATTCCTAATATTATGAAAACTTTGCTTGCAAATACATGGGTCTTTTCCCAAGTTTCTTGATCTAAAAGAGTCCAAGGAGTTCTTATTCCAAAAAATGGATTTCTTGTCTTTACATTTTTTAATATTATTCCAAGAGCAATCAATAATGCAGAAGTTGCAGGAATCATAAAGTAACTCATATTGAATTTAATTCCCATATTATAAATCAAAGACAAAATAGATATAAAAAATAAAAATAAAATAGACATTGTAATTGTTGTACTAAGTTGTTTACCTATTTCTTTTTGCTTGAAGTATTCTGTTCTAGAAAATACACTATAAATAATTAAAACAAAAAAAAAGAAAAAAGGCATAATTAATACACCAAATAATTTTGGAGAAAAATCATCAGCTATACCTTGTGCATTCCAATGTGTTGCAATCTGTTCTGGAAGTTGAGGATAAATAATAGCTGCAATAATTAAATAAATAATTGTTAAAATCAAGATTATTATTTCTGTTTTTTTAAGTTTAATCATAATATCACATAAAATAAAAAGATAATAAATATTATAAATTGTTGTTTCTTTAATGTTTATGATGAAAATTAAAGTTTTAATATTATTGGCAATATTATTAATCAATCCAATATTTGCAGAAGAAAACGACAATAGTTTAGAGTTTTCAGCAATGAAAACTAAATATATCTCAATGGATTTAAATATAACTATGCCAATTTATGTTTCAGGGTATACAGAAAATTCAGAATTTACATATAAAACCGCAATTTTTTCAAATTATAAAACCCAAACAGTAGATATAGAAGCATATTATTTTGATGAGAACAATAATAAAATTCTTGCAGAAATAATTAACGAAAATGGGAATCGTTATGCTATATTTAAAGTTAAACCAGTAACTAAGACAGAATATTTATTTTATATTTCTGGTTCAATTGTTTCAGAAAATAAAACAACATTAAATAATCAAGACCACAATTTAAATCAAGAAATACTTGAAGAAAAAGAATATACATTATCATCTAGATTTATACAATCAAATTCTTTAGAAATAAAAACGATTGCTAAATATTTAAAACAATCAGAAGATGCAATTGAAAATCTAGTAAATGTAACTAATTGGGTGCATGATTATTTAGAATATGATAATAGTTACATAGAAGAAGTAATAGATTCAAAAACCATCTTAAGTGAAAAAAAAGGAGTATGTGATGAATTTGCAATACTTGAAGCAGCAATTTTAAGAGCACAAGGATATCCTGTAAAATATGTTGTAGGGTATGCAAATACAAGCCAAGAGTGGGGACCACACGCCTGGTTAGAAGTGTATATACCTAATCAAGGCTGGATTCCAGTAGATCCTACATATAACGAAGTTGGTTTTGTAGATTCTAGCCACATAGTTTTAGAAAAATTAAAAGATCCTGTTGAATCTAAAGACAGTGTAACTTCTACAAGCAATATTGAAATTGCTTTTGGAAATAAAACCCACAATTTCAAACACAATGAAACAAGAAATTATCAAGATTCAGGATATGAAAATATAATAAAGATGTCTATGATTTTTAATAAAGACAATTTGTCTTCAAGTCCTTTTAATGTAAAATTAAATTTAATAAATACAACCTCAAGCCCAGTAGCTGTTCTTGTTGTAAGTCAAATTTCTCAAGACTTTAATCAAATTTATCCAAATTCTAGAAAAAAAATATATTATCTTAAAGGGTTTGAAGAAAAGAATGTTGATTATTTTTTTATTTTGCCAAGTGTAGATAATTCCTATAGTTATAGTTTTGGATTTTCGTCTCAATTAAATGATATAGAAGATTTTGTAAATATTCATAAAAATAAAGGAATCTATCAGGAATTATTTTTAGCAAATAATCCAATAATATTTTTTAAAGACAATTATTTTTATTTTGAACAAGATTTCTTCAATTATTCTAATAAAGATAAAAACATAAATTTTAATTTTGATTATAATGGAGATAAGACAAGCAAACAAATTATTATTCAAAAAAATAATACAACAAAATACACAGTAACATTTCCTATACTAGAAGATGCAAATTTTAATTATTTAATTTCTGGAGATTATAGTTTTTCCGGACAAACCTTTTTTTATAAAGAACACGAAGAAATAATCTCTGAAACAGAAGAAGAATTAATCGATAGCAATGTTGAAGACGTAAATAATTATGAAAAGATATTTAATAATATAGATAAGAACAGAATCGAAGAAAAATCAAAATTGAATTATGTGTCTATTGTTTTTATTGTTTTGTTTATGATCTTTATTGTATACTTGTTTGTTATGAAAAGCATAAAAAGTAATGGATTACAATAACAACCATTTATAAACTTTTTTTAATATTTATTATATATTATACGCCTGTAGTATAGTGGTTAGTATGGGAGCTTGCCAAGCTTTCGGCTCGGGTTCGAATCCCGGCAGGCGTACTTTTTTGATTAATATGACTGAGACTAAAGATAGTTTAAAGAAAAGATTTTTCTATTTGATTGATTTTGCTATTTCTGAATATCGCAATAAAAATGGAAATCCATATATAAAAGAATATATTGAATTAGCATTTGAGATTTCAAAAAAAATAAATTATAGAGTGTCTAAAGATGTACATTTAATGGTTTGTAAATATTGTTTTTCAGTAAGAGATTCAAAAAATACGAAAATTAGAACTATAACAGAAATTAAGAATCACAAAAAACAAAAATACATAAAAATTCATTGTTTAAATTGTAATAATATAAAAAAAATAAATATAAAATAGAGATAATTATGGCATTACAAAAACGACCACTAAAAAGAATAAAACCTAGAGAAAAAACAACACAGGAAAAAGTAGAAATTATTAGAAGAAAGTTATCTGTGCCCTTAGAAATTAAAGATGTAAATCAAATAAAAAAAATAAATTTGGTTTTTGAAGAAACAAAATCCCAGATTAATAAATTAAGAGAAATTAAAGACCCAGTTAAAGAAAAAGAACTAAGATACAGAATTTTCTTAGAATTTGAAAAAAAAATGAAAGCATTGGGTTCTTCTTTAAGTTTTCAAAAAATAAAAGGTAGCGAAAAATCAGCAGCAGATAAATTTTATACACTAATTGCAAGAGATTATTATAATCACACTACAAAAGCAATGACTTCTGCAAAAATAGGAAATCTAATGGTTCAGATTAAAAGAAAATTAAAAAGCCCACTTCATCCAAAAAAAATTAAAGAGTATATGGAAAGATGTTATTATGAATCCATGTTTTTTATTCAAGGAGAAGCTGTAGAAAATAGTTTTAAGCGTCTCGAAATAAGATTGGGGGATATTCCTTCTGAAATTAAAACAACTGTTGCTAATTTTTTAGTTAAAGAATATATGGCTGGATATGATAAACAAGTAAAAGAATATAGGGACACAAAAAAAGTAGAAAGTGATATTGTTGCAAATGCTTATGCTAATCTTGCAATAAGAATATCATTTTTAGAAATGTTATAAAACAATAACTATTTAAATAAAACTACTCCATAATTATATTATAATACTTGTTTTTAGACAAAATCTTTTGTCTATAAACCAGCAGAAATGCGAAAAGATTTTTTTAAATGGCTTAAAATTTTTAAGTTGTTTAAAAGAGTATAAAAAACAAAACACTTTGAGGTGAATATTTTGGCAAATGTAAAAGACGTACCTGCACAAGTTATGATAGCAGAGATCGCAAAAGATTTAAAAAATAACAAAAAAGTAAAAGTTCCAGATTTTGCAAAATTTGTAAAAACAGGATGTAGTAGAGAAAAAGCCCCACAAGATAGAGATTGGTGGTTTGTAAGAATGGCATCTATTCTAAGAAAAGTTGCAATTAATGATAAAACGACAGTTAATTCTTTAAGAACCTATTATGGTGGAAGAAAAAACCGAGGAGTAAAGCCAGAAGAATTTAGAAAAGCTGGTGGAAAGATAATTAGAGTTTGTTTACAGGATTTAGAAAAATTAGGCCTTGTAAGTAAATCAGATGAAAAAAAAGGAAGAATAATTACTCCCGTAGGTCAAAAATATCTAGATAAGATGGCAACAGAAATCTTAAAAGACTTTGATAAATATAAGATTGTTAAGAAAGAAAAAGAAATTGTTATGACAAAAGAAACAAAATCTGAAAATACTTCTGAGAAATCAAAAGGAAAGAAGCCACAGAAGAAAAAAACAGAAGAAAGTGAGAGTGAAGAATAATGGCAAGAACAAAAACCAGAGAAAAGAAAGAATTTTTAATTGCTCAAAGAGATAAGGTTGGTCCAGGTTACTTAAATACTCCTGTTTGGATTATTCAAAAAGCAGGTAAAAGAATTTGGAATAGAAGACAAAAAAGAAACTGGAAACAAACAGAATTTGGAGCAGAGTTTGAAAAATTACAATTAAAGAAGAAAGATGCTGTTTTAAAAATTAAAAGAACAAGCGGAAAGAGAGTAAAGACAGCAAGAAGAGTTGTAAAGAAAACAAGAAATACAACAGTTGTAAGAAATCCAATAAAAAAGAAGAAAAAGTGAGTGTGATATTTTATGCCATGTGAAAACTATATTATACCTTTACAAAAGGTATATGATAATAAACCAAGAACCAGAAGAGCAAATAATGCTATTACTGTGATTTATGATTTCTTTAAGAAACATACAAGAAAAGACAAGAAAGACATTATTATTTCTTCAGAGGTTAATGAATATATTTGGCAAAATAGTATTCAAAACCCTCCAAGAAAAGTTGCAGTTAGTATTAAGATAGATAACGGAAAGGTCTATGTCTTTTTAAAAGACTCTAAAGCTTTTAAGGAATTTGGCAAAGCTCCTGAGAAAAAAGAAAAGATTTCAAAAGCAAAAACAACAGAAGAAACAAAACCAGTAGCTGAAAAAAAAGAAGAAAAAGCAGTAACTGAAAAGAAAGAATCAAAACCTGTTGTAGAAAAGAAAGAAACAAAACCTAAAGTAAAAAAGGAATAGAAATGAAATTTGATAGATCTACAATTTACAATTCTTCTTTTTTAAATATTTATGCATATTGTACAGAGAAGATTTGTGTTGTACCAAATAGTATTCTTCCAAAAGAAGAAAGAAAGATTGAAGAAATTCTAGATGTAAAAGTTGTTAAAACACATATCAATCGTTCTTCTCTTATTGGAGTTTATCTTTCTGGTGTTGGAAATAAAGTTATTGTAGAAAAAAATAGCATCTATCCTGAAGAAATAGAAATTCTGGAAAAAGAAGGAATAAAAGTTAAAACATTAAGTAATCCAGATAATGCTTTTGGTAATCTTCTAGCTATTAATTCAAATTATGGTTTTGCAAGTCCTTTGCTCTTGCCTGAGACAGTTAAAGAGATTCAGAAGTTTTTTAATATCACAATTGAAAAAAAAGCATGTGCTGGGTTAGATCTTCCTGGAAGTTCTATCTATGTTAATGATTCTTTATTTTTGATTAACCCAAGAGTTGAGTTAAAAGAATTTAATTATATTAAGAAGATGTTTAATGTTCCAGGACTTGCAATAACCACAAATTACGGAGATGTTTTTGTTGGTAATGATACTATTGGAAATAAACAAGGGTTATTAGTTGGGGAAATTACAAGTAATATTGAGATGACTAAGATTGATGATCTTGTGTTAGACATTAAATGAGGTGTTAGGAATATGAGTAAAATTGTTAAATCTGATGAAAAAGCAAAAGTTACAAAAACAGTAAAATTAGATAAAAATCAAACAGTTAAGTTATATCAAAATAAAGAAAAAGAATTACAAGGAATAACACAAAGAGTTGAACAAATTGAAGGAATATTAACTGAAATGTTAAAAGCAGAAACATCTCTTAAAGCAATAGAAAAAATAAAAACTAAAGAGAAGATACTTGTTAATATTGGCGCAGGTATTATGCTTGAATGCGAAGTAACAAATAAATCTCCAGTAAAAGTTATGCTTCCTGGACAAATTATGAATGAAAAATCAGCTAAAGATGTACTTGCTGATATTGACAAAAGAAGAAAAGAATTAGAAGAAGCAAGAAACAAATTAATACAATCATATAACCAAACAGCACAAATGCTTGATCAAATATCAAAAGCATTTAGAGAGATGCAATTAAAAGAATCACAAAAGCAAGCTTCTCCAACCATCTAAATCTTTTTTCTAATTTTTTAAAAAAAGGTAATTAGAAATGTTTGATTTATTAAAAAATAAATTTAAGAATTTTACAGATAAAATCTTTGGAAAAGCCAAAGAAAAAGCCGAAGAAGAACCAGAACAATCACAAACAATAGAAGAACCTTTAGCACAAGAGCCAATTTCAGAAACAAAGAACCTTCCAGAAGTTGAAACTATTTCTGTTCCAGAAGTTGAAGAACCAAAAGAAGTTTTTGTTGAAGTTAAAGAAGAACAAAAAGAAAGCACACTAAATCTTGGACAACCAGAAATTCCAATTGAAGAATCAATTATTGAAGAACCAAAATTAGTAGTTACAGAATCAGAACCAAAGAAAGAGCATCATTCTATTTTTGAAATCTTTAAACCAAAAACTAAGCCTCAGCCGACAGTTGTTGAGCGTCCAATAATTAAAAAAGAAATTGAAAGAGCTGTTCCAACACCAAGAGCAGAAATCAGGCCAACACCTGTTGAATCAGCTAAACCAATTGAAGAAATAAAAGTCCCAAAAATAGAGGAAAGACCAGTTCCAAAAGAACAACCAACACCACCATTGCGCGCGAGCCCGAGCGAAACCGGCTCTTCTGAAGACCTCACAGTTAAAAAATCAACAGAGATAAAAAAGTCTTTTATTACTTCTGTTAAAAGTATTTTTACAAGCAAAGTAAAACTTTCAGATAAAGAAATTTCTGAATTTCTAGAAGAGTTTGAATTATCTTTACTTGAAGCAGATGTTTCAATAGTTTCTGCAGAGAATATTTGTAAAGATTTAAAAGAAAAACTAGTTTCTGCAAGTTTTTCTAAAGATAATCCACTTGAAGATATTAAAGTCCATATAAGAGAGTCACTAAAGACACAACTAGACATTGATTGTGATATTAATAATTATATAACAAAGACTAAAAAAGAAAATCAACCATTTATTATAATGTTTATTGGCCCAAATGGGGCAGGTAAGACAACTACAATTTCTAAGTTTGCTTATCACTATAAAACACAAAACAAATCTGTAGTTCTAGCATCAGGAGACACCTTTAGAGCAGGAAGCATTGACCAGCTTGAAAAGCACGCTAATACTATTGGTGTTAAAATTGTTAAACAAAACTATGGTTCAGACCCTGCTGCAGTTGCCTATGATGCAGTGACTTCTGCAAAATCAAATAAAATTGATTATGTGTTTATTGATACTGCAGGAAGACAAGAAAATAATATCAATCTAATGCAAGAGCTTAAAAAAATTAAAAAAGTAGTTAATCCAAATCTAACAATCTATATTGGAGAAGCACAAGCAGGTCAAGCAATTGTTGATCAAGTGTCTGGTTTTGAAAAAGAGATAGGTGTTGATGGTGTTATATTAACAAAGATAGACACAGATCCGAAAGGTGGAGTTGCAATCTCAATTTTAAACGAACTTAAAAAACCAATATTTTATGTTGGAACAGGCCAGACTTATGAAGATTTAGAAGTCTTTTCTCCAGAGTTTATAATTGATAGAATAGTAATTTAATAACGGTGAAAATTATGAAAAAAATAATAATATTAGGATTGATTTTAGGACTTATTGTTTCTGGAATCTTTCTTGAAAATATAATAGACAATAAAGAGCAAAAAACAATAGAAACAACAGAACCAATATTTTTATCAGGAAAAGGCTGCAGAGCTTCTACAGTTTTTTTAAGAAATTCAAGTGGTACTACAAAGGTTCTTATTCTAAAATAGTTTTTCCAGAAATGTTTATATTCTATTTGTTTCTTTAATATATACTAAAATATATTTTATTGATTAATTATGGGTTTTGGAGATAAACTAAGAGATGCACTTGATAAAGTCAAACATTCAATGCATGTCGATAAGGACTTGATTAAGGAAGTCATTAAAGAAATTCAAAGAGCATTAATATCTTCAGATGTAAATATACAACTAGTTCTAAATATATCAAAAGAGATTGAAGAAAAAGCTTTTGTTGAAATCCCAAGTGGAATAACAAGAAAAGAGCACATTGTTAGATTATGTTATGAGACTCTTCTCAAATACATGGGTGGAGAAGTTAAAACTACTTTACCAGAAAACCCAGAAACAATTCTTCTTTGTGGGTTGTTTGGTTCAGGAAAAACAACAACAGCAGCAAAACTTGCAAAGTTCTATAAGAAAAGAGGACTAAAAGTTGGTCTTATCTGTGCAGATACTTTTAGACCAGCAGCTTATGAACAATTAAAACAATTAAGTGATATGGTTGGTGTTGCTTTCTATGGTAACCCAAAAGAAACTTCTGCTCAAAAGGTAACAAAACAAGGAATTGATTTACATAAGAAGAACGGATGTAATTTAATAATTGTGGATTCAGCAGGAAGAAGTGCTTTAGATGATGAACTTGTTACTGAGATTAAAGAGATTGATGAGGTGTTTAATCCAAAGTTTTCTTTCTTAGTAATTTCAGCAGACATTGGCCAAGCAGTTAAAGACCAAGCAACTGCTTTTAATAATGCTATAGGAGTTAACGGAGTCATTATTACAAAGCTTGATGGTTCAGCAAAAGGCGGTGGAGCATTAACTGCTTGTTATATCACAAAATCTCCAGTGTATTTCATAGGAACAGGAGAAAAAGCAGATGATTTTGAAATCTTTGATTCTAATAGATATCTTTCAAGAGTTTTAGGATTTGGAGATCTTGAAAGCTTAATGGAAAAAATTTCTGAAGCAACAACAGAAGAAGAGATGGAAAAAATTAAGGATTTAAATCCTGAAGATATCTTAAAAGGAAATGTAACTTTTGGTTTGTTTAAGCAGCAATTAGAGTTTTCTAAAAAACTTGGACCACTAACAAAGGTTATGGGATTTTTAGGTGTAGGAAATAAACTTTCTGCTGAGCAACAGAACTTAGGCGAGAAGAAGATGGCAAAATACAGAGCGATTCTTTCTTCTATGACAAAATTAGAATTACAGAACGGTCCTGATTTTTTAACACGTTCAAGAATGGACAGAATCTCAAAAGGTTCTGGAACAAAACTAGAAGATGTTAAAGAACTTTGTTCTCATGTTAAAAAAATGAAAAAAATGTTTAAAGGAATGGATGCAAAAAAGATGGAAGGAATGGCAAAGCAATTCCAGGGAAAAGACGGAGATATTGATCCAAATAATCTCGACATGTCAAAGATAAATATGAATCAATTTGCAAATATGAAAGGAATGAAAAAACAAAAATTAAAGTTTAGATAGATGGGATGAAAATGTTTGATACAATATTTATTATAAGGATTATTTTATTATTACTTGCTTGTGGCCTTGCTGCTTATTATGATAATAAGACAGGTTACATCTATGACTGGATAAGTCTTCCATTAATTGCAATTGGTCTAATTATTAATATTTTTACTTTCTATTGGCTTGATGTCTTGTCAATTCTTTTGATTGCTTTAGTAATCTATATTTTTGGTTATATTGCTTATTATTATGGAAAGATTGGTGGCGGAGATATTAAATTGTTTATAGGAATACATATGATTCTTCCATATCTTATTGGACAACTATTTATTTTGTGGGTAATTATTGCTTCTTCTCTTTTATCTGTGTTGTTTGTTTCAGTAACTTATATAATTAAACTATATGGCAAAATTAAAATTACAAAAGATTTGATAAAAAAAAAGAAATGGAAAATAGTTCAATCTATTTTTTTCTTTGTATTCTTTTTAGCATTGTGTTTATATGCTGTTTCAATAGAAGGCCTTCCATCTTTAGTTTATTTAACAATTCCTCCAATGTTTTTTGGTTGTATTGTTATGATTTTAGAAGATGAGATTAAAGAATATATTTACTTAAGAAGAAAACCAATCTCAAAGCTTGAAGAAGGCGATGTTTTAGCAATAGAGTTTTGTAATAAAGAACTATTAAAAGAAACAGGTCTAGAAAAAAGAGCAGTTCTAGAAAAAGAAGACATTGATTTACTTAAGAAATTAAAATATAAATCCATTCCTATATATGATTATCTTCCAAGATTTGGAATCTATATTCTTCTTGGAGTAATTTCTATTTTGATTTTTAATATATTCATTATATGATACATTATTTCTTGGACAAAATTGGAGAAAATTAACTCATGTTTAAAATAACAAATGAATCCAAAATCGCAAGATGTGGAGAGTTCAAGACAAGTCACGGCAAGATTAAGACTCCTTTCTATATGCCTGTTGTCACTAAAGGCGCAGGAAAGTTTTTAACTTTTAATTCTTTAGAGAATGTTAAGACACAGTGTTTTATCTCAAATGCTTATCTTCTTTATTTAAAGCCAGGGCTTGAGACAATCAAGAAAGCAAATGGTTATCACAACTTTATAAATTGGCAAAAGCCAATTTTTACAGATTCTGGTGGTTTTCAATTACTTGATCCTGAGTTTTTAATATCCTTAAACGATAAAGGTGTAAAGTTTAGATCTCCATTCTCTGGAGAAACTCATTTTATTTCTCCTGAAAAATTAATGGAAAATCAAAACATTATTGGTTCTGATATTGCTATGGTTCTTGATCATGTACTTGGTCCAGATCATAACAAAAAAGAATTTGCGGATGCAACAACAAGAACAATTGCTTGGGCCAAGCGTTGCCTTGACAATCATAAGAATAAAAATCAGAAAGTTTTTGGTATTGTTCAAGGTGGAACATATAAAGATTTAAGAAAAGAGTGTGCATTAAAGATTAACGACATGGACTTTGATGGTCTTGCTATTGGTGGATTAGCCATTGGTGAAGAAAAAGAAAAGATGTACAAAGCTATTGATTATTCTTTAGAGTATCTTGACAAAGATAAGATAAAATATTTAATGGGTGTTGGTTCTCCAGAAGACATGATTATTTCAATTGGTAAAGGAGTTGATTGTTTTGATTCAATTTATCCAACAAAGATGGCAAGACACGGAGTAATCTTTACAAGAAACGGAGTTTTAAAGATTGGTAAAAGTTATAATGCTCACATCTTCAAACCAATAGAAAAAGAATGCGATTGTTATGCTTGTAAGCACCACACCATTGCTTATCTTCATCATCTTTATAGATTAAACGAAGCAGCTGCAAAGATTCTTCTTTCAGAGCACAATGTTAGATTTCTTCATCGTTTGATGGAAGATGCAAGGAGTGCAATAGAAGAAGGAACCTTTGAGAAGTTTCAAAAGGATTTTTTAAAAAACTATTTGAAGAATAAATAATTAAATCAATCCTTTTTCTCTAAAGCTAAAGGTTTCTTTTTCTGATATTATTATATGATCAAGAAGTTGTATATCCATTAATTTAGCTGCCTTTTTTAAGATGTCTGTTGCTTGTTTGTCATCCATGGATGGTTCACAGATGCCGCTAGGATGATTATGAGCAATAATTATTCCATCTGCTCCTCTTCTCATAGCTTCAAGAACAATGTCTTTGGAAGAGATTAGTGTCTGGTTACTTGTTCCTGTTGTAATTACCTTATAATCAATAACATCATTTCTGTGTGTTAAAAAAACAGCAACTAATTTTTCATGTGTTACTCCAAAAAAAACAGGGAATAACAGATTATAAACATCAGTTGGGCAAACAATCTTTGTTTTCTCTTCCGGACTTTTAAGTGTTCTAATTTCTTGACTTAAAATTCTTTTAGATATTTCAAAAACAGCTTTAATTTGACAAGCTTTGATTTTTCCTATTCCTTTTATTTTTTGTAATTCCGTAATAGATACATCGCCAATATCTCTAAGCTGAAATCTTGAAAAAATTTCTTGACAAATATTTAAAACATTATTTTCCTTAGTTCCAGTTTTAATAACAAGAGCCAAAAGTTCAGCTTGAGATAAACTTTCTGCTCCAAAAGTCTGTAGTCTTTCAAGTGGTCTATTTTCAATTGACATTTCTTTTATTTTCATAATCGTTTCCTTATATTAGTTGATTTAATTAATATATTCTTGCAGAAACTGGTCGAATTCGACCAGTTTGAAATCAGGGTTATTTATTTTTTCCCACAATCCTAAAAATCTAATTGTTTCTTTAGATCTAATCCAATTTTTAATAACATCAGCAGGATGGTCGGAATTTTTATATTTTGCAATATCTGTTAATGATATATAATCGTCTTCATTTTTTGTATAATAAGATATTTTTTTGTTTAAAACACTTATTTCATTCATGTTAATCTCCTTTGATTATCTTTTTTAATTCTTCTTTTGTAGGCAAGAGCTTAATTATTTTTTCAGGAATCTTATATGTAGAAACACCAATTGGTTTATTTGTGTCTCTTAAAGTATATTCTACAATTGTTCTATTCTTGTCTTTACAAATAATTATTCCAATGGATTTATTCTCTCCGTTGATTCTTGCGAGGTCGTCTAGTGCAGAAAGATAAAATTGCATTTTACCAACATATTCTGGCTTGAAGTTACCAATCTTAAGATCAATTGCAATTAGGCATCTTAAAGTTCTGTGATAGAGTAAAAGGTCTATAAAAAATTCGTCTCCACTAATCTCTATTCTATATTGGCTTGCAACAAAACAAAAGTTATTTCCTAATTCTGAAAGTAGATTTTTGATATTTCCAACTAATCCTTTTTCCAACTCTTTTTCAAGATGTTCTTCTTTTAATTCTAGAAAATCAAAAGTATATTCGTCTTTTACAACAAATTTAGATTGTGCTTTTATTTTAGTAGTGATTGTTTTATCAAAATTAGTTTGGTTAAGTAAATACTTTTCATAAGTTTGGTTTTCTATTTGGTGTACTAGTACATTCTTTGTCCAGTTGTTAGTTTTTGTTTGTTTAAGATAAAATTCTTTTTCTTCATCACTTTTACATTTTTCCATAACCCTTAAATTTTTAGTCCAGCTTATTTCTGCAACCAATGGTCGCAGTTTTGGTTTATTATGATATTCAAAGTAAAATTGGCGCATACTCCACAAATTTCTCTCAGAAAACCCACTAATCCCAGGAAATTCTTTTTGTAAATCCAGAGCTAACATTTCAATAACTGATTTCCGCCAACCAAGTTGTTTTTGTTTTTCTACAATTCTTTTTCCAATATCCCAATAGAGATTAATCAGTTCTTTATTTACTGCTCTTAATGCCTCGTACTGCGCAGAAGTAATTCTTTCTTTTATTTCTTTTAAAAAATTTAAATATTCTTTTTGTTTACCCATAGATATATTACTCTATCAAAACAGGAGTCATTTCCGGGAGGGTAGATGTCCAGTGGGTTGTTTATAAATCTTTGTTGTTTTTTTGAAATTTTACATCGTATTAATCTCAAAATCACAAAATTGTTTTTCTCGCACTGGACAACTGGTCCCAAAAACTATATATATTCTTTTAATCATAA
The DNA here is from genome assembly GCA_035390665.1 of archaeon. GTDB lineage: Archaea > Iainarchaeota > Iainarchaeia > Iainarchaeales > CSSED10-239 > JAKQTP01. Next base: position 70,163 of record DAOOUC010000002.1, read on the forward strand.
ATCTATTATGAGATACTCACATTCAAGAATTGAAACTTTTAAAAGTTGTCCAAAGAAGTTCTATTTTCAATATATTGAAAAACCAGAGATAGAAGAAAAGAAAGGAATTGAAGCTTTCTTAGGTTCTATGGTTCATCTTGCTTTAGAAAAGCTCTATAAAGATTTAAAGTTTACAAAAGTTAATTCTTTAGAAGAAATACTAGATTATTATTCTGAAGAATGGGAAAAGAATTTTGATTTAACAATAGAAATTGTAAGAACAGAATATACTCAAGAACACTATAAAGAAATGGGCAAAAGATTTCTAACTGATTATTATAATAAATATAAACCCTTTGATCAAGGAAAAACCTTAGGTTTAGAAATGGAAATTAATCTAAGATTCTTGGATAATTTTGGAAATGTTTTTGATTTAATAGGTTACATTGATAGATTAACAATGGTAACAGAAGAGTTTTTTGAAATACACGATTATAAAACAAACGCGCACACAAAAACACAAGAAGAAGTTGATAAGGATAATCAACTAGCACTCTACACAATAGCAATAAAAAGAATGTATCCTACAGTTAAAAGAGTAGATCTTGTTTGGCATTTTCTAGAGTCTGGTTTAGAAATGAGATCTACAAGAACAGATAAGGAATTAGAAACCCTAGAAAAAGAAATAATTGAATCAATAAAAGAAATTGAAAGAAAAACAACAATAAATGATTTTCCAACAAAAGAAAGTGCTTTATGTGATTGGTGTAGTTATAAAGAATTATGCCCTGCAAAGAATCATCTTTTTATGCTAAAGAAACTACCAGAAAATGAGTATCTAAAAGAAGAAGGAGTAAAGCTTGTTGAAAGATATCTAGAGTTAACAAAAGAAAAAAAAGAAATTGTAGATAAGATTGATCCAGAGATAGAGAAAGTTAAAGAGGCATTAGTCAATTACTCAAAAACCCACAATTCGGAAAGGGTCTATGGTCCTTTTGGTAACTCCATTCTTGTTAAAGAATATAGTAATTTTACAATTCCAGAAAAAGGAACAAAAGAAAGAGAACTTTTTGAGAAGAAATTAAGAGAATCTGGTCTTTGGGAAATAATTGCAGAAGTAAATTCTTTTAATTTTTCTAAAGCAATTTCAGATGGGATATTAGAAACAGATTTTTTAAAAACAATAGAGCCACTAATAACTAAAGGAAAAACAACAAGACTTTATCCAAGTTTCAAAAAGTAAATGTTTATAAATCATTTTTTGTATTATATTTTAGATAACATGGACGATAAAAATCAGATAAATATCCTAAACAGAAAATCACTTAATGTCAAAGAAGAAGATATAAAAGTTAAGGAAATTTCTAAAAAACAAATAAAGACAAAAATTGATCAAATATCAATATCTAATCCTAAAACAAAAAAAGAAATCACAAAACCAGAAGTTAAAGAAAAAAAACCAATAACTATTAAAGAAATTATCTTTAGAATAACTAATTTCTTTGTAAGATTACCAACTTTTTTTGCAAGATTTTTAAGTACTTCTGGAAAGTTTATTTATTATTCAATATTAGGAACAATGGTAAGTTTTTGTTTTGCAATTCTTTTATTTCCTGAAAATCCAGGATTATTTTCTGTTTTCTTTTTAACTATTTTTCTTGCTCCTTTTGTTATAAAAGAAATTAATCTAAATATCTTGCTAGTTGGAAGAACAAAACAAGTAGAACATAAAGGTGTAACAATTACAAGCTTTAAGATAAAAGACAATGAGCAATTCTCTTTAGAGGAATTCTATGAAGAAAACAGAAAAATGCTTTCTGCTTATTTTTTCTTTTTCTTAGGAATAATGCTTGTTGTTATTGCTTTAATTGTTTTTATGCCAATAAGTCATTCATCAATTTTATTTAGTCAACAAGGTTGGAGTAATGCGTTAATGCCAACAAAAGATATTGGTTTTGAAGGGATAGATAAATGGGGCGTTTTCTTTGAGATTTTTAAAAATAATTTTTCAGTAATGATTGTTAGTTTCATTGTGGCTTTGGTTTTTCCATTGGGTGCATTGTTGATGATAGTGTGGAATGCAATGTACTGGGCTGTTGCGTTTACACAATATGCTGTTGTTTATAGTTCTTCATATAATGTTAATCTTTTGTTTATTTTGTTGCCTTTGTTATTAAGTGTTGCCTTACACACACTTATAGAAGCCATATGTTATTTCTTTGCAGCAATGTCAGGAAGTACACTTTCTATTGGTTTTCAGAAGGAAAAATTAGATTCTGATAGATTTTTTTATATTTTTAAATATTGTTTAATATTAATGGCTTTTGCTGTTTTTTTCTTGATTTTAGGTTCTGTTGTTGAGGTATTTGTTTTTGATTTTTTAAAGAATTTTTTCTTTTCTTTTTTCTAAACAAATTCCTTTATATTTCTTTTTTTATATAAATATATTTAGTATTTCTATTTTTAGGAGGAATAATTATGAAACATAAAAATAAAGAATCTGAAGAAGCTATAACAAGCCCACATCATTCTAAGAAAAAATTATTTATTTGGCAAATAATTAGTGGAATATTATTTGTTGCATTAGTTATTACAATATTATTAGCCGTTATAAAACCAAATACAGATAATAAACTAGTTAATACAACAGAGACCACTGAAATAAATCAAAAAATAGTAACAGATACTGTTTCTTTTTTAAAAGATGCTTTTAGTCTTACAGATATAATAGTTAAAGACACAGTAATAGAAGACGGATTATATAAAATAACTATATCAATAGAAGATCAAGAAATACCAATATATACAACTCTTTCTGGAGAAAATTTAATAATTCCTGGAATGGGTTTATTAAATAAAAAAGAAGCATTAGCACAAAAAGAAGAATCAGAAAAACCAGCAGAGGTTCAAAAATCAGATAAACCAAAAGTAGAAGTATTTGTAATGTCTCATTGTCCATACGGTACACAAATGGAAAAGGGATTAATTCCTGTTATTGAAACATTAAATGATAAAGCAGACATAGAAATTAAGTTTGTTGATTATGCAATGCATGGTAAAACTGAAGTTGATGAAGAATTAAATCAATACTGTATAAACAAAGAAGAACCAGAGAAATATATTCCTTACTTAAAGTGTTTCTTAGAGGAAGGAAAGACTGCTGATTGTTTAACAAGAGCTGAAATTGATACAACAAAAGTAAATGCTTGTCTTTCACAAACAGACACAGAATATAAAGTTACAGAATTATTTAATGATAAATCAACTTGGCAAGGCGGACAATTTCCACAATTTAATATTTACAAGGAAGAAAATGAATTATATGGCGTACAAGGCTCTCCAACAACAGTTATTAATGGTGTAAAAGTAGACAATATGCCAAGAGATTCTGCAGGGATATTAAACCAAGTTTGTTTAGCTTTCAATAATCAACCAGAAGAATGTCAAACAGAATTAAGTTCAACTGCCCCAAGTGCAGGATTTGGTTATGAAAGCACAGGAACAAATAATGCTGCAAGTTGTAGTTAAAGGAAAAGTATTTTTCCTTTTTTATTTTTTCTCAAATAACAATTTTAGTGCTTCTTCTTCTGTTATGCCTTTGGCTTTTGCAAATCTTTGAATTATTTCTTTTATTACAAATTTAGTATAGTCTTTATTTCCTTTTCTTAGTATAAATTCGTTTCCATGTATATCTTTAAACTTTATGTGCTTGTGATTTACTTCATCTGCCTTAAATCCATTTCTTTCAAATGCTTTTCTAAGTTGAACAGTTGTTATTACAGGAATTTTTGCGTAATTTAGTTTAGGCATAATTAATCATTCTAATTTATAGTTTTTTTTAATTTCTTCTAAAGTTATTTCTATAAATTTTTCAATAGGTAAATCAAGTGTTTTTTCACACAAATAGATTTGTTCTCTATTAACACCACAAGCAAAATACTTGTCTTTTAGTTTTTTAATTATTGATTTTGTTTCTGCTTTTGTAATATCCTTATCTGGTCTCATCAAGACATAAGCCCTAATGATTCCAGTTAAACCATCAAGAGAATAAAGAGCATGTTGTAATTTTGTTTTTCTTTCAACACCAACCGCTTCATTATGGCTTTTGATGTCGTCAATCAGCTCTTGGTTAATTCCTTTTTTCTGAAGAATCTTTTCAGCAACAAGTGTATGTTGGTTGATATCTCCACCAAAACACTCTAAATCAAGATCATGAAGTAAGCCCACAACAAACCAATAATCTTTATCTTCTCCAAAGTAATTTGCAAGTCCTTGCATACCAAAACCAACAAGATAGCAATGTTCAAGATTTGCTTTTTCTTTAAGATGTTCTTTAAGCAAAGTGATTGTTTCTGTTCTGTTAGGAATCATAATTAATCAAATTAATTAGTAAAAGGGTAAGTTAATCCATTTCCATTATTATAAAGCGTTGATATCTCTTCTGGAGTTAGTGTTCTTGTCCAAATACCAACTTCATCAACAGATCCATTTAAATCATAAGAAGAACTATCTTGCATACGCGCAATTCTTGTAGCAGTAGAATCTAAATTAAGCGAGGTTCTATTTACAGAGATCTTTTCAATACCATTAACAAATACTCTAATTGCACTTGTTGTGGAATTATAAGTCATAGCAATGTGAGTCCATTCTGCAATAGTATTAACTCCTGTTGCCAAATCATATGCATAAAATCCTCCAGAATAAGAATTATTTGCGGTATTACTATTTGCATAATCATATGCTCCGGCGCCACCAATAAATCCAATATGTGCTCCAAGATCAGCAGTAGATTTACCAATAGCAACAGCACCTTGTGTAGTATTTGTATTTAATTTAACCCAAGCACTTAATGAAAAATCAGTATTACCTGTAATTGTATTATTTCCAAGATTGACATAGTCTCCAGCTCCATCAAAGGTATATGCAGTTCCTATTTTTCCTGTTTGATTCTGTAATGTGTTACCTGCAATTGTTCCATTTCTAAATCCAGTACTATCTAAAACTGAACCAGAAGTTTCATCAAGATTATAATATGATAAAAGTCCAGTAGTAAGATTACGATCATTATTAGAAATATTGTAATCTAAATTAACTGTATTAAACATCTTGTTGATGTCTTGATCATCAAATGATCTATTGTATAGTCTGAAATATTTCATTGATCCTTTTGTATTTGTTATATCATCTTTTGAAGCAATACTCATTAACCAAGTTTTTGTATCAAAATTAAAGCAATTAAGATTTACAGAAATATCAATACAGTTTTCTTTTTTACCATTAATATAATAACACAGATTCTTTCCTTTTCTTTGAATAACAAGATGTGTTGGTTTATCTTGAGAAATAGGCACAACTGAAGCAAAAGAAAATGGTAAATAACTATATCCAGAGGCATAACCATTATTTTCAGTTAACATATCTGATTTATTTCTTCTAACAACCCTGTTATTTAAGGTATCTCCAACATATATGTAATCATTATCTACAGAAACACTGGCAGGGTTATAAAAATTTAAATAGCCTTGACCGTAATTTCCAATTTTTCCTATATAAGATAAATCTCTTTTATCAAACACCATTATTCTATTATTTGCATAATCTGCAGCATAAAGATAGTTCTCATCTAAAGCAAGTTCATATGGCGCACCATAGACATATTGATTATAACTTTGTGTAAAATATCTTCCATCAAAATAATTTTGATCATATCCAGTTATCTTTGCAACAACTATATAATCGCTTTTCCTTATTTTTTTAATAGAAAAAGACAATGTTTCAGAAACATAAAAATAATTCTCATCAACGGCCACACCGTATGGTCCATAATAACTATTTCCGTGCATTCCATAATCTCTTGCAATAAATGATAAATCTGATTTATTGTGTATCTTAATACTTCCAGAAGAATAATCTGCAATAAACAACTCATTTCCAAAAAGATTAATACCGTATGGGCCATAAAATTGATTATTTCCCGTACCTGCACTTGTTCCTCCAATACCGCTCACAAACGACAAATCACTGGCTAATAATTTTTTAATTCTATGATAACTTGCATCTGTAACATAAACGTTTGTCCCATCAGAGGCAACACTATAAGGATTATAGAACTTATCGGTTGTGGCTCCAAGAAGTGGACCACCGAAACGTGCAAGAAATGAAAAATCGGTTTTATTTCTTTTTACTACACTATGATTTGCAGTATCTACGACATAAATAGAATTATCATCTACAAAAACCCCTCTTGGATTAAGATATTGATTTTCTCCAAATGATCTTTCTCCATATGTTCTTAAATAATTAAGATTAGTATCAAGTACTTGTATTCTGTAATTGCCAGTATCAGGAACATATATCTCTCCATTACAAATACTTAATCTTCCGGGACTATAGAAACTGTTGTTGTCGTTATTATATGTCGTTCCTCCAAGCTTACCAATATATTGGTATGTAAACTTATTATATTTAACAATTCTGTGATTAGTATAATCAGAGACATAAATATAATTATCATCGACAGTAATCCCATCAGGATTTCTAAAATAATTTGCGTCTCCTGTTCCAGAAGTTCCAAACATTGTTACATAAGCATACGGAGAATTTTTATTATGTATTTTGATTCTATTATTTGTATAATCTGCAACATAAATATAATTGTTATCTACTGCAACATCTTGTGGACCATTAAAATTTGCAGTTCCTGAGCCAACGGTTCCAAATTGATTAACATAAGATAAATCTGATTTATTATGTATCTTAATTCTATTGTTACTGGTATCTGCAACATAAACATAAGTACCATCTACTGCAACACCTCGGGGGTATGTAAAATTTGTGTTTCCAGTACCGGAACCACCAATAGCAGTAATTTTAGATAAATCAGATATATTTCTTTTAGTTAGAATGTGTGCTGAATAATCAGTTTGATAAATATAATTTTCATCAACAGCAATTCCTGAAGGTGTAGAAAAATCATTTGGATAAGTAGGGGATGCAGACAAATATTGTCTTCCATTTACTACTTCTGCAGTTCCCGTAGTTTTATTTAATTTTACTAATCTGTTATTAGCGGTGTCTGTAATATAAAGATAATTCGTATCACAAGAAACAGCATTTGGTTGGTTATATTGATTATTATTCATTGCACCGAAGTTATTATTGTCATATAGAGCCCCACTAATTAAAACATTTTGATCAATTAAATTTCTGTCATAAACAACAATTCTTCTATTTGCTGTGTCAGTAACATAAATTTTATCAGGAGAGACAGCAACACCCCAAGGGCCATATAATTCTGAAGGCATATACCCTAATGTTCCAAAAGTTGCCATGTCACTTAAAAAGAAATTATTTTTGTTAATTTTTTTAATTCTATGGTTACCACTTTCTGCAACATATAAATCATTCCCATCTAATGTCATAAGATAAGGAGTATTAAATGCTTCTGTTGTTGTTGTTGCATAATTCCAGCCATAGTTTGCTACAAAAGAAAGATCTGATTTATTTAATACTTTTATTCTGTGACAACTTGCATCTGTAACATACACATAATTTTCATCAACAGCAATTCCGGTAGGATAATTAGTTTGTGTAGCACCACATCCATAATTAGTATAATTACTATCTGTGGTTTTTGCAACAAAAGCAAAAGTATTTTTATCGTGTTTCTTCACTCTGTGGTTTCTGCCGTCGGTAATATAAATATAATTTTCATCAACAGCAACCCCCCTAGGTAAATAAAATCCTTCATCTGTTGTAGTACTTGAAGTACCAAAAGCAGTTGAGTAACTTAAATCTGATTTATTTAATCTTAATATTCTTGAATTTCCATAATCCACAACCCAAAGATAATCTCCATCAACAGTAAGATCATAAGGACTATTAACTCCTGTAGTTCCACTTCCTGCTGCAAGAGATTTTAATCCAAACATAGCAACAGTTTCAAGATTATCTGCTCTTTTCTTAATAATTCTAGAATTACCGTAATCAGAGATATAAATATATCCATCCTCGTAAGTTATTCCGTATGGAGTTAAAAGATTATCAGGATCAGCAATTCTTAGATTATATTGATTTTCTGGAAATCTTGAAACAAAATTAAGATTTTCATCTGATTTAATAATTCTGTGATTTGAAGAATCTGCAGTATAAACAAAACCATCAGAATCAGCGGCTATAGAAATAGGATAAATAAATCTATTAAAATCGTTTCCAGAAGTGCTTCCACTTGAAGGTCTTATAGATAAAAGTGTCCATGTGCCTTTTTCATATTTTTTTATTCTGTGGTTTCCATATTCTGCAACATAAAGATAATTATTATCAACATATATTCCAACAGGTGTATTAAAATTAGTTGCAACATTATTTGCGGTGCCTGTTGTTCCAAGATGAGTAACATATGTTAGATCATATTTATTTCTTATCATTACACGATGGTTTCCGCCATCTGCAATATATAAATAATTATCATCAACATCTATTTCTCTTGGAGTACTTAATTGATCTTGTCCGGCACCAGCAGTATATCCGCCATAATGATTGACATAACTAAAATCATCCAGTTTTCTTACCATAATTCTATGATTTCCAGAATCAGATATATATAAATTATTGCCGTCTGTTGCAACGCCACGAGGATAACTTAAACCATTTATACTTGTCGTACTTCTTGCAACACTTAGTTTTCTAACAAATGACAAGTCATCTTTTCTAAATATTTTAATTTGTGCAAGACTGGAAGACCCATAATCAACAACATATAAATAATCTCCATAAATTGCAATTTGAAAAGGATTAATAAATTCATAATCTCCTGATGAATTCATAGGAAATCCAATATGCTTAACATAGGAGTAATCTGATTTATTTAGTTTAATTAATCTAAAAAAAGAATCAATGTAATAGATATAATTATCATCTACATTTATGCTTAAAATTAAATAAGGGATTTCTATTCCTTGAGCATAAGTGTTTATTATTCTGTTACTATCTATATAGATATCCAGTCCACCAATTCTGGCGGTTTTACTAAAAAGATATCCAGAATAATTATTATCAATTAATGTTTCAATTGTAAAGTCATTATTTCCAAGCATTAAATCTTTATCAATTTCTATTTTTGAAGATACCCCGTTAAAATTTGCACCATTACTATCAAAAGTGATATCTTCTACAATTTGTCTAAATGATTCTGATCCTTGATTAAAGTTATTTCCTTTAGTAAAATCAAAATTTAAAATAAGATTTGAATCATAATTTTCAACAACAAATAAATTTTCATCAGATTCATTTTCAAAATAATAATTTGGATCTAAGTTAGGGGACATTTTTTCAATATTAATAATAGGTATATTAGTATTTTCTGAAATAATTAATTTTAATTTTTGATTATTATTTACTATAAGACTCTCATTAAGATCTATAATCCCATTTAAATTTAATTTATATTCAATATCTGTATTTTTTTTAGTAATTGTAATATTTTCAAAAATTTGTTCTTTAAATTCTTTAGATTCATTTTTAAGTGGTTGAATTATTGTTATTGTATTTGTAATTGCGTCAAAATTAATTTCATGATCTGTTTTTATATTTAGGTAAATAAAAGAATTATTAGTTAATCCTTTTAATTCTAAAAATTGTTGATTTATATAAAATAAATTTTCCTTGTTTTTTCTATAATTTAAAGAATCTGTAAGGTTATTAAAAAAAGGAGAAACTAATGCTAATATACTAATCATAACAACTACAGATAATACTAAAATCAGTATGCCGGTAACGAGAGAGGTTGCCCCTTTTTTAGTTTTCATAATATTATCATATATTATATACTAAAATATATTTATATTTCTTTTTAATTTAAGAAAAAGTATAAAAAAGATTAGGAGAATATTGATTTATATATTCTGCATTTTTCCAAGCATCTGATCTTATTGTTTTTTCAACTCTTATTTCATCTACATATCCATCCCAATAATAAGAGGAAGTTCCACAAATGTATGGGAAATCAGTAGTATTTGTCCACACAAAACCATTAGTATCATAAACAATTTCATTATTAACAAAAAATTTGCTATTTGTTGGAGAATTTTTGTTAATTGTTAAAACTAATTTTGTCCAATTTGTTGTTGCAGGAGAAGAAGAGGCTGCCTGAACAGTGTCTCCGATTCCTCTTGACCAAGTAGAGTTAGTTGTTCCAAGATAAATTCTTGCAGCCGCAGGAGTAAAAGAAGAAAAAGGTAGTGCTAATTTTGAAATTATATTTGTTTTTGCCCAAAGGCTTACTGTTAATAAATTATTATCGTTTATTTCTGATAAAGATATTGGTGCAATAATATAATCATTAAATCCATCACAAAGTACAGAATCACCAAAAAAACCTTCTGTTTTAAATTTAGATTTTGGAGTATTATCAAATAGATAAGGCGTTGCTATTACTTTACCTGTTGAATCTTTCAAACTTGATTGATTATTTTGAATAATTTCATCATCAAAATGTTCAACATAAAGATAATTTTCGTCCCAAACATCTGTGGAATTGTCTTCAGAAACATCGCTACCAAAATACATATAGATATTCGTATCTTGTGTTGATGAAAGATTAGGGATCTTTACCCATGCAATCACTCTAGTATTTGTGGTATTTGTTGTGCTATTTGGAGTAGGTGTCGTAGTATATTCTATCTTTAAACTTTCGGATTTAGAAGTAATTGGAATTGTAGTGGTTGGTATTTTTACTTGATAATTGTTTAAATCATCACTTGTTGTATTTTCAATTGTAATTGTATAGTTGTCTCCATTATCAATCACATTTACTGTTGGCTCAACAGGAACATATTTTCTTACATAGATATAATCAAATTCTGTATCTCCTATATCTGTTGCAGCACCACTAAATTGTCCAAGATGAATATAGTTTATATTTCTTGTAAATGTAGTAGTAGAAGGATAACTATAAATTGTGGAATTGTCCATATTTAAATCAAAGGTATTAGTTTTTGTAATAATATCAAATAAGTAATATTGATCTAAAGTTATTACACTTGCAAAAGAAGTATTTGTGACATTGTGACTTCCTGCGGTTCCATTTCCTGCAAAAACATGTAAATTTAGATTGTTTACTCCTTTCATTGTTTCAATTTGCGCTTCTGAGGTTGTATTACCGCTTGCAGTAAAAGTTGCTGAAGAAATACCTGGCATTGTTCCACCGTAATTAGCTGTTTGATTTATATTTTTAGAGCGAGATCTAATAATATAATTGTCTTGTAAATTGATGGATAATGGATTAGTTAAAGTTACAGCACCTACATTAATTCTTAGAGTTTCTCCAGAAGAAACATAAGTTGGTGTAGTTCCATTTGTCCATTTTCCTAAATCTAATTGTGCAGAAGTAAAATCATCAAAAAAATCAAACACACGGTCCCCATTAGGAATATATCCACTTTCTTTTGTTATTTTTAAAGTTCTAGTGGTATTAGCTGGAATTGTTTGTTTAATAAAAATAAATTTATTTGTTCCATCGTCTTCAATGTAGTAAGGAATTGTTCTTTCTTCTATAAACCCAATTGCAGTTAATGGTAGTTCTTCTACTTTTAGACTTTCTGTTTTGGTTGTAATTCCAATAATATTATTAGGTATAGACACCTGGTAATCTGTAAGATTATCAGAAGAGCCATTAGTTATAACAATTTCATAAAAATTATCATTATCATAAACATCAACCCAAGGCACTTTATATGCATATTTTCTTACAAAAACATAATCCACATACATCTCAGCAGCAGCTGGTTGTGTTCTTAGATTAAAATATCCTGTTTCATTAAAACAACGTTGGGTGTTTGTGGTTAAAAATCCACTATCATTAACTAGCGCTCCATTATCATCATAAACAACTTGTCTTACCTTATAAGTATTTTCATCAGTAATTGTTGCATCAAAATTTAAATATCTTCCATTTGCTGAAGATATTGTGCTTGCATATATTGCCGCCGCGCCACAATAATTACTTGCAAAGATTTCATAATTTGTAGTGTTTATATTTGTTCCAAAACCAATCCCTTTATTATAAGTATATCCACAGGTTGCGCAATCAGCCATTACATGCATTGCACAATCTAGACTGGATGTGTTTGTTACAGGATACATTCTCATCTTAAATATTTTATTATAAGAATTTAATTTATTTTTTGAAACAATATAAGCCGTTGTTCCATTTAAATAAATGTTTTGATCATTTTCTGCAGGTAAAGGAAATCCATTAATATATCCCCACTTATTTGGGTCAATAGACCAATCATCAAAATCATCAAAGAATTCAAAAACATAATCTCCATTTGGAGAATATCCCGGAGTCTTTGTAATTTTTATTTTTCTTGTAGTGTTAGCAGGAATACTTGTTTTTATCCAGATTTTTTTATCTACATTAAGATCTTCAATATAATAATCTATTATTTTTGAATTAGAGGTTAAAGCTAAACTAGATGGTTTAATTACTTTTTCAATTTCTCTGTCTAATTTATTTCCAAAAGAGTCAATAAAGATTATATCTTTTCCATCATCTTTTGCTATTAGAAGTTTTAAATCACTTATATCTATTAACATTGGAAAGTTAGTTAAATCTTCAGTAATATAATCTTTGTTTATTGTTATTTTTAATCTATTTGACCAATTTGAAGAATACCACGAATTAACTTCATCAATATCGGTGTTTTTATAAATATCAATTGATATCTCATCTAAATCTTCATCATATGCTTGATATTTTAAAGCTATTTGATTTTTTCCTAAATTAAACATTATATCTTTACAATTCAATTGTATTCTTTCAAGATTATCTAAATCTTTTTCAAAATAGATTTGATTATTTTTCTTATAGGTTACAATATCATTAATTACTGTTTCATCTGTTCTATATTCTCCAGAATAATTAATTTTTCCAATAATCTGGTTATTTGTACAATCTATTTCTATTTCTCCGGGATTATAAAAATTAAACTCAGTAGTTTGTTTATTTGAAATTGTGTCATTAAGTGCAAGATTAAATTTATCAAAATAATCAATCATAGTTTCATAATTTGCTTTTTCTTTGCTTTTTGAGATAAGATCTATAGCAGAAGTTGTAACCATTGCTATGATTACAAAAGAGATTAATAGATAAGCCATTGTTGTAATAAGATTTGCTGCACCTTTTTGATTATTCATGATTTTTCTAAGACTCCGACTTTAATAAATGCTTCAGGAATAGATTGATTATTAAATTCTGTTTTAATCCAGGAGTCAGATCTTGCAACATCTGATACTTTAAATTCATCAATAATTCCTGAGAATGCAAATGAATCTGCATAACCTAGTCTTAATGGGCTGGTATTTAATTTTATATTTACGTCTCTGTTTTTTTCTTCTTTTTGTCCATTAACAAAAATATATTCTTTATTTTCATCTATATTGTATCTATAGACAATATGTGCAAATTCATTTGTTGGAACACGATTAGAGGAAAATAGGTTGCTTGTTGGTTGATTTTGTATTAAAATTGAACCAGGTCCATTTAACACAAATCGGCCAAAATTATTATATCTTTCATCTCCAAAAATCAAAGCATAACCTCCATTTGTTTCTCCAGTAAAATTTACCCAAACAGAAATTGTTTGATAATTCCAATCATTGTTATATATTGTTCCAAATTCAACATAGTTACTACTTGCTAATGAAGGATAACCTCCGTCTAAAATAATTTTATGTTTGTTTGCTCCTCCAATTTGTCCATCTGTACTTGTTGTTGAATTAATATTATCAAATCCTTTTGCTATCCCTGTAAAATTATTTTTAGTAGAATCTATAAATCCATTTTCATCATTATTTGGACTTTCATTTAGATGTTGTACCATAATAAACCCATCATCCCACACATCTTTGTCATTACTTTCATTTGCAGTTTCATTTCCAAAGTACATATAGATTGCAGTATCTTCTTCTGTAGTTAACTCAGGAATCTTAACCCAAGCAAATACTTCTGAGTGAGGAGTTAAAATTGTTTCTAATTCTCCAATAGAGTAAAAGTTTTCAGGAGCTGATTGATTATTGTATTCTGTTTTTATCCAAGATTCTGATCTCGTAATATTTGAGATACGTACTTCGTCTATTGGGCCATTATAATAATATCCATCATTTCTTTTTCCAAAGAAAGTTATTCCTATGTTTGTGCCATTAGTTCCAGCAGTAGCTACCCCCAATAAATTTCCATCTATATAGAAATTATAGTCATTAGAATTTACTTTTGTTATAGTTAGATATTTCCAGGCATTTTCCTTTGTCCAATTAAGTGTAACATAACCAGCGCTTCCATTATAAACTAAAAAATTAGTTCCATTATATCTTATACCAGTACCAGACCCCCCTAAAAAATATTGAATGTCAGTAACTGAATTTAAATTTGTCCACAAAGATGCGGTTTGAATAGAGGATGTTAGAATTGTTATGTAATCATCTCCAAGATAAGCTTGTGCTTTCCCTATTTTTCCAGTAGTTTCAATAGGATTATTTGCAGATACTTTTGTTCCGATGTTATTATTCAAAGTACTATCTGCAATTGTTGTACTGTTATAATCGTTACTATGCCACACCCCAACATAATTACTATCCCAAACATTTGTGTCATTTGTGTTATTTTCCTCTGAGTTTCCAAAATACATGTAGATGTCTGTATTTTCTATTGAAGAAAGACTTGGAATCTTTACCCAAGCAACAAGCGAACCTGTTGTTGAATTATAATCTTCTATTTCTCTTTTTAATCTTGTTCCATCACTACTAGTAAAATAAATATCTCTTCCATCACTTTGAGCATAGGTTTTAAGATCAGAATCTAGTAAAGAAACAAGCATTGGAAAATCTGTTAAGTCTCCATCTACTTTATCTTTGTCAATAGTTATTTTCTTTCTATATTCATAATTTTCTCTTAGAGAATAACTTTCAATTTCTCTTTTTAATTTAGTTTTTCCGTCCTTAGAGGTAAAGATAATATCATTTCCATCAGAATTAGCATAATTCTTAAGATCTTGGTCTTCAAGATATATTAAAGCAGGAAAGTTTGTAAGATTGCCGTCTACTTTGTTTCCATCAATTAATATTTTCTTTCTATATTGCCAAGTGCTTGGAGTTTCATCATACAACCCTAAGTTAGAAGCAGTAAACCAGTCATCTTCGATTACATTTTCTAAAAGTATAGTTATTTTATCTTTGTCTGTCTTTCTTAAATAGATTGTTGCATTAAGTTGATTTTCAAGAATATAAGATCTTACTAAATCAATATTACTTAAAGTAAAACCAGCATATAGTTTTTGTCCATTTCTATAGGTGTATTTCTCTGAGGTGTCGTCTAGTCTTAAATTATCTTTATAAAAGTCTCCATTAATTATACTATATACTTCAATTGTATTTGTATTTGAATCAATAATTAGAGTTAAGTTTTCTAAACTTAGTTCAATTTCTTTAGTATAACCAATAGGGCTATTATAAACTTCTTGAATATTATTGTAAAGATTATCTCTTAATCTTTTTGATTCTTCAAATTTCAGCTGAGATTTACTTGTTGTTATTTGCGGAATTAAAGCAGTTAATATTATTCCAATCACAACTACAGTTATTAGCATTAATAATATCTGACTAATTATTTCTGAAGTTCCTTTATTATTCATATTAAAAATATATTTTAGTTAATTATTACTATAATATATAATATATTTAGTCTTTTAAATGTTTTGGATATTAAATATTATAGAAAGTGGTCCGAATAGTGTAGTGGTTAGCATAGAGGACTGTGGATCCTCTGACTCGGGTCCAAATCCCGGTTCGGACCTATTTTAATAAATATAGAACTATCATGTCTTGGGAAATTGCTGAAAGGCCAGGGTACTTAGGAAAGAAAAGAGACGAAGTATATGCCATTTGGGATAATCTTTATGGTAAAGACAATTGGAAAATTGCATATCAGTGGGGTAATCAAATAATTTCTAAAGAAGAAGGCATTCAGGTTTATGAAGATGCCTATTATGAATATTTAAAAAATAATCCATTAATACTTGAGTGGTTGACAAAAAGGGCATCAGATATTTTTGATACTGCACCAACAAATACAAATTCAGGATTGGATTATAATAATCAAGAAACTCCAAATAACCATATACACGACATAGCAATAAAAAAAGCAGTTATAAGAAATAACACAACATTTCAAGGAAATCAGGTAATGGAAGTCAGATGGACAGATAGTGAAGGATTTTTTCTTAATCCCGGAATTGTTCCATTTCACAAACCCGAAATGATATTAAAAGAAGAAATAAAAGATTATGGAAATAAAGGAATTTGGTGGAAAGAAAACACCATAGAAGACTTTTACCAAAGAAATAAAGTATTATTAATGAGGAAAATTTAATGAAATATAATAAAATATGGATATTTCTTTTAATAGTTATTTTTATAGCAGCGATAATAATTATACTTACAAACATTTCAAAATTAAAATCCCCTTGTAATGAATTAACATTACCTGGAGGGTACACTTGTACAAACTTTAAAGTTGTTAAGGTTTTAGAAAACACAACTTGTAATGGGTATAGAGAATGTACAGATAAATTGCCAATAGAATATGCAGTTATGTCAAGTTGCCCACATCAAGCAATATGTTTAAGCAATAAATGTACTGTAGTTTGTCCAAATCACAAATAGTGCTTCTGTAGCTCAGCCTGGTAGAGCGCGTCCTTGGTAAGGACGAGGTCACGAGTTCAAATCTCGTCTGGAGCTTGATTTCTAATTCTTTTACAAAATTAACATTGTTTATATATTTTTTGTTAATAGATATATTTGTGATAAATTATGAAACTATTATTTTTAGGAACCGGTGGCGCAATGCCAACTCCAAGGCCTTTTTGTCAATGTGAAACTTGTAAAAAAGCAAGAACTATTGGTGCACCATATAAAAGAAATAGTTCATCTCTATTTATCAAAGACATAAATACAGTGATTGATTGTGGAGAAGATATTGCAAGTTCATTAAATAGAGAAAATATAAAGAAAGTTGAAAATTTATTGATTACACATTGGCATCCAGATCACACTTTTGGATTAAGAGCAATAATTGAAGCTAATTTTAATTTTAGAACAGGAAAACCAAATCAAGTAATAAATCTATATATCCCTAAAAGAGTATACATTATGCTTAAAGAAAAATATCCTTCAATTGATTATTTTATTTATGGTCAAAAAACAGCAAAATTACATCTAATAGAAGATAATCAAGAATTAAAATTTAAAAATATTACAATTATTCCAATAGGATTTACTGGAAAGAACTCAGAAACTTATGGATATTTGCTTAAAGAAAAAGGCAAAAAAATATTATATTCTCCATGTGATACAATTGGTTTTAAAAATTATAAAAATCAAAAACAATTAGATTTATGGATATCTGAGTGTGGATTATTTTCAAAAGTTTCAACAGAGATTTCTTTTGAAGAAGCGACAAGAAGAATAAAAGAAATAAAACCAAAAAAGGTAATATTCACACACATAGAAGAAATAGAAACTAATATTTGGAAAGAAAAGCATTTCTTAGATCAAAAGAAGAAATATCCAGATATTGTTTTTGAATATGCAAAAGATGGGCAAATAGTTAATATTTAATTTTTTACAAAAAATATTCTATTTAAAACTATTTGTTTCTATTTTATTTATGAACTATAGACACGGAGTTTCGGCTTTTATTTTAAATGATAAAAAAGAATTTGTAATGGTGCTTGGTCTTAAGAAAAATCTAAATGACCCAGATTACTGGAAGATTCCTGCTGGTGGCGTAGAAAAAGATGAAGATTCAATAACTGCATTAAAGCGAGAATTATTTGAAGAGATTGGAATTACTGAAAATGATTATGAAATAATAGGCAGAAGCAAATACACGGATAAATTTACTTGGCCAAAAGAAACAAGTCAAAGGAAGTTTGAAAAAAAAAGCATTTGGTATGATGGTCAAGAAAGAGAAATATTTATTTGTAAATTACATGATTCTAATTTTAAATTTAAATTACAAGAGGAAGAAGTTGCTGGAATAAAATGGTTTAATAAAAATAATTATGAACCGATTATCTTGTTTCCAATACAGGTAGAAGTTATGCAAAAAGTAATCGAAGAATTTAAAGAATATTTTTAGGGAAAAATATGATAATAAAAAACAAA
This sequence comes from archaeon, assembly GCA_035390665.1. Taxonomy (GTDB): domain Archaea; phylum Iainarchaeota; class Iainarchaeia; order Iainarchaeales; family CSSED10-239; genus JAKQTP01. The sequence continues at coordinate 88,364 of DAOOUC010000002.1, forward strand.
TCAAAACTGAAAAAAATAATAGAACAAGCAAAATCAGAGAATAAATCAGTTTTAATCAAAAAAGGAGTTTTTGATCTAATCCATCCAGGGCATATTTTTGCAATAGATTTATTTAGTAAAAAAGCAGATATTGTAATAATATTAATACAATCAGATGAATTTACGAAAAAAAAGAAAGGAAAAGAAAGACCAATAAATCCACAATTACAAAGAGCACAAGTAATTGATGGAATTAAGGGTGTTGATTATGTTTATTTGGATAAATCTAATTCTAGAGAAGAATATATTACATTTTTAAATTATTTAAAACCAACCATTTTAGTAGTAACTGCAGAAAGCAAAGCAAAAGATAAAGCATATTCAAGTAAATATTGGAAACTAATAGCAATACCTGATAAAAAAGATTATTGTGTTTCGACAACAGAAATAATTAACAGAGTCCTTAAAAATTATAGAAGATAATTATATATCTTCCATCACTGGTTTTCCTGGAATGAATTCACAAGGTAATCCCAACTTTTTAAAGTATTCAACCATTGCAATACAAGCAAACTTTTCTGTGGAATAATGTGTTCCACCTAAAACATTTAATTTTCTTTTCTTTGAAAAATCATGTGCATTTTTTGAATAATCGTTTTTTGCTGTAATTCCAGTTATAAATAGATTACAATCTTTTGGTATTTTTTCTAGAATATCTAAATCGTTTCCACCACCAGCAACAACAGCAACCTTGTATTTATTTAATTTATCTGTGCCGTACTTATAAAGCATAGACTTATGTCCTAAGATTTTTTCAAATCTTTTCTTAATGTCAGAAATATTTTCTAAATCAATTGTTCCAACAACTCCACATAATGCTCCAAAATATGGAGCAAATTGTGTTTCTACTTTTATATTTAATTCTTTACAAAGCGTGTTTGTTGTTGAGTATTTACCAAAGTTATCTAAAGGAACATGTAGATTATATACCGAAATTCTTCTTTTTTTCATCATCTTCAAGTCTTTTTCAGATATTGAAGTAAATATTGATTTCTTTGTAATATCCCACACCATTGGATGATGAACAAACAATAACACATCTGTTTCTTTTTTAGAAAGTATTTTTTTTAATACTGCACTTTCTGGAAAAACAGCAGTATATACTTTTTTTATTTCTGTATTAAAATCATAGACAATACCCATTGACCTTTTCTTAAAATTGGGAGAAAGATATTTGTCTGTCCCGATTTCTTTCCAGTCATCGCTAAGACCACGTCTTGCAATAAAATCAATTTCTAATTTGTCATATAAATTTTGTGCATTCATAGTTAATAGTATAATGCTAATAATTTTAAATGCTTTGTAAATTAAATAAATTATGAAAATCAAGATAAAAGATAAAATTTTTACTTGCCGTTTCGCAACAGAGAAGGATATTGATGCAATTAATAAATTTGATATCAATATTTATAGAAAAGTAAATCACGACTTTTATTTTAGACACACAAAAACAAAACTAAAGAATATGATGTCTAATGGAAGAAAAATATGGCTAGTATTTTACAAAGATAAACTAGTTGCCTGGGCAGGTATTGTTCTTAATATGGATGTCAATTGGGCAAGTGATTATAATCTTTCTGAAAAGCAAATGCTAGATGTTGGGGATATGGTGGCAACTGCGGTTTCTCAAAGATTTAGAGGATATGGTCTTCAAAGATTTTTAATAAAAGAAAGAGTAAAATATTTTAAAAAGATAAAAAAGAAATATGTAGTAACTGATGTTAATCCAAAAAACAAACCATCGGAAAATAACATTCTTGCCTGTGGGTTTAAATTTACTAAAAAATCAAAAAGTAGAAGAAGAAAAAGTAAAGTGATGTTAAATCATTATATTTTAAAACTATAATTATTTAAAAACAAACAATTATAAATAGTTTAATTCATAAGTATTAAGCTATAATTAAAAAGGGGGTTTTAAAAATGGCATTATTAGAAACAATTTTAGGAATACTTGCACTTGTTGCAGCAATATGGGTAATATATGATGTATTCACAAACAACAAGAAATTAAAAACAGAAATGAAAATATTATGGACTGTTCTTGCAATTGTTTTTAACATCATTACAGCAATTGTTTACTATTTCATGTACAAAAGAAAATAAGTTATAAATTGCCCAAACTTTTGGGCATTTCTTTTTTATTTTAAAACCTTTTATAATGGTTTTGTCTCATAAATATATATTCTATTTTTAGAAAGGAGAGAATGATTTAATATGAGTGTTAAAGAAAATGATTGGATTTCTGTAGATTATGAAGGAACATTAAGTGACGGGCAATTATTTGACTCAAGTAAAGGCAGAGAACCATTAAAATTTAAAGTTGGAGCAGGGATGGTAATTCCTGGTTTCGATGACGGAGTTGTTGGAATGAATGTAGGAGAAGAAAAAACAATTGATATTTCTGCAGAATTAGCATATGGTCCAAAAAATAATGAAATTGCTAAACTTCCAAAAGAACTTTTAAATGGTATAAGCGACCTTCAAGAAGGAAAAGAAATAACAGTAATGTCTGGAGTTGGTCCATTATCTATATTTATTTCAAAGATTGAAGAAACAACAATTGATGCAATCTTGAATCATCCATTAGCTGGAAAAGATTTAAGATTTAAAGTAAAACTTTTAGAAATCTTATCTCCAGAAGAAGCCGAAAAACTAGAAGAAGAAATGCAAGCACATAGTTGTGGCGGACATTGTTCAAGTTGCCATTCTGATTGTTCAGAAGAACACGGAGATGAGTGCGATTGTGATGAAGACGATTGCGATTGTGACGATGAAGACGACGAAGAATAATTTCTTCTAAATCCCAAGAAAAATTCATTGATTTTTCTGGGCCCAGAAAACATTAGTTTCCCAAAGAAAATTATTAATTTTCTTGAGCACATAAAAGCTTTGCTTTTATTGTGTCTTGGGTGTCTTTTTTTATTAAAATAAAGCTTTTTATATTCTTTTGTTCTTATTTTATCTATAATATATATTGTGATAAATTATGTTAGAATTAAAATTTATTAGAGAAAACACAAAGAAAGTTAAAGAAAATATAAAAAAGAAAGGAAAAGATTTCCTTTTGCCCTTAGTTGATGAACTTATTTCTTTAGATGAAGAGTATAGAAAAGGTATCATTCTAGCTAATGATCTTAAACACCAAAGAAATTCAGTAACTGAAAACATTGCATTAAATAAACAAAAAGGCCTTCCTGTTGATGATTTATTAGAAAAAGCAAGACAATTACCTGAGAAGATTAAAGTTGTAGACGAAAAACAAAAAGAACTTTATGAAAAAATAATTGATATTCAAAAAAAAATACCAAATATTATTTCTAAAAAAACACCAATAGGTAAAGACGATACTGAAAATAAAGAAATCAAAAGATTTGGAGAACCAGAAAAAAAAGATTTTCCAATAATTAACCATGGAGAAATTGCAGAAAAACTTAATGTTGCTGACTTTGAAGCAGCAAGAAATGTTTCAGGAAAAGGATTTTATTACTTAAAAGGCGATCTTGCACTTCTTAATAGGGCACTAATCAACTATGCTCAAGACTTCTTAAACAAGAAAGGATATATTTATGTGCTTCCACCACAGATGATAAACAAAAGAGCTTGTGAGGGAAGTGTGGATTTTTCTTTTTTTAAAGATATGGCTTATAAGATTGAAGGCGAAGATCTTTATTTAATTGCAACTTCTGAGCATCCACTTATCTCTATGTTTGTAGACAAAACAATTGATGAGGAAAAGCTACCAATCAAGATGTTTAGTTTCTCTTCTTGTTTTAGAAAAGAAATTGGATCTCATGGTTTAGATGAAAGAGGACTTTTTAGATTACATCAATTTGATAAAGTTGAGCAAATTATTATTTGTAAACCAGAGGATTCAGAGAAAGCATATGATGAGCTTTTAAAAAATACAGTTAAACTTTTTACATCACTTGAACTACCAACAAGAACTTTAGAAATTTGTACCGGAGATTTAGGAGACTTAAAATACAGAAGTGCAGATGTCGAGGTGTGGTCACCAAGAAACAACAAATATATTGAGGTTGCTTCTTGTAGTAATCTTACATCAGCCCAAGCAGTAAGGCTTAACATTAAAGCAAAGACAAAGCAAGGCGAAAAATATTATGTTCATACTCTTAATGACACAGCAGTTGCCACGTCTAGAGCGCTTGTAGCAATACTTGAAAACCACCAAACAAAAGAAGGTACAATTAAGATTCCAAAAGTCTTACAGAAATACATGTATGGTAAAACAGAGATTAAAAGAAATGAAATATTTTGAATTTTATGAAATACAATAAACTTCAAGAAAAGTATTTTGAAGATGAGCGAGTTGTTAATTCTGGAATAATTATCTTTAACAAAGATAAAATCCTTCTTGTTGAACGAAAGGACAAAAAACATTTGGAACTTCCTGGTGGAAAAATTAAACTTCTTGATACAGACAAAACCAAAAAAGAAACTTTAAGAAATGCGGCAATTAGAGAAGTATTTGAAGAAGTACATATTAAACCAGAAATATTAAATTATTCGCCTTTCTATATTGATTTTGAAACTCCAGATAAGATAAAAAGAAGAAGCTATAATTTTATTGCAATATCAAATAAAGAACCAAAGATAACTGAAAAACATATTTTCTCAACTGCAAAATATATTGCAGTTAAAGATTTAGAAAAATATAATCTTGCACCAAATGTAATTACCTTAAAAGAGCTATTTAAAACCTGTCTTTTTAGATATAAGTTTTAACTTTAATCTTTAAAAAGATATCGCTATATAATATTTATAATTAACTCCCTACCATTGAGAATCTTTTAGATTCACAACGGTAGGATTTTTAAGTGATTTAAATGTCTGATTCTATAAAGCGAATAATGATATTTATTGATGGAAGTAACTTCTATTATGCTTTAAAAAGATCTTTTTCTAAAACAAATATTGATTTTGAAAAATTTTGTAATTTTCTTGTTAATTCAGACAATTTAATACAAATTAAATATTATAATTCTCCATTAAATCGAATAGAAAATCCAGAAGAATATAAAAAGCAGCAGAAATTTTTTGAATATTTATCTGAAGTGCCATTAATTGATATATATTTTGGAAGATTAGAAAAAAGACCAGATGGTAAAAAAGCAGAAAAAGGAGTAGATGTTAAATTAGCAGTTGATTTAGTTGTTAATGCTTATAAAGACAGGTACGATATAGCAATATTAGTGTCAAATGATGCAGATTTTATCCCTGCAATACAAGAAGCTTTAAATTTGAATAAAGAAGTATATTATGTTGGATTTCCAAAAATGAAATCATATCATTTAAATAAAGTTTGTTCTAAAACTATTAAGGTTAATGATATTTCAGAATACCTAAGAGAATAATGTGAGACAAAAATGCAAGTAAAAGAATTAGTTCTAAAAAATTTTAAGTCTTTTGATTATGCCAGTATTCCATTTAAGCCAGGATTTCAAGTAATTGTTGGCCCTAATGGGTCAGGTAAAAGTAATATAATTGATGCTCTATTATTTGGTTTTGGTTCAACATCCCTTAAAAGATTAAGAGTAGATAAAACCGCTAATCTTGTTAATCAATCAGCTAAAGAAAGAACTGCAAGAGTAAGGGTTGTATTTAATCACGAAGGCAAAGATCTTGACATTATTAGAGAAATTGATGAAACAGGAAAGTCTGCTTGCTCTTTAGATGGTAAAAGAAAAGCATTAAATGAAATTACTTCTTTTTTAGCAGAAGTTGGAATAACTGCAGATGGATATTATACAGTTCAACAGGGAGATGTTACAAGAATTATTAACATGAACCCAGAAGAAAGAAGAAAAATAATAGAAGATATCTCTGGTATTTCTCTCTTTGATGAAAGAAAAAAAGAAGCACAGGATAATCTTGATAAAGTAAATAAAAGATTAGATAAAGTATCAATTGCATTAAATGAAAGAAAACCGTATGTTGAACAATTATCTGCTGAAAGAGAAAATGCTTTAAAGTTTAAAGAATTAGATAGTTTAGAACAGCTATATAATTATAATCTTTATAATCAACAAATAACTGAATTTAATAATGAATTAATATTAGAAGATGGAAAGATTAACAAACTATTATCCGAGATTGAAGACAATAACAAAGAAAAGAAAAATATACTTTTTGAAATTTCAGATTTAGAAAATAAACTAGAAACAATAAATAATGATTTAATATCTCATTCAGAAAAAGTCCAATCTACTTTTGGTAAAGAACTTTCTGAGAGAAAAGCAAATAAAGAAATAATTCTTAATAATTTAAATTTAAGACAAGAAAATATTGATTACTTAACTAAAGAAAACAATAGATTAGCTTTAGAAATAACAGAACTAATAAAAGAAGAAAACACTCTTTCCATTATAATTAAAGAACAAGAAGAAAAATTAAGAAACAAAAACAAAATAAAATCAGAACTTAAAGAAAAAATACAAAAAAGTTCAAAAGAGTTTGAAGAGATTAGAACTGTTCAAGAGGAATTGTATTCTCGATTATCTACAATAAATAAAGAGATTACAAAACAACAAGACGAATATTTTTCAAATAAGAATAAAATTTCAGCTTATGAATTCCAAAAAGAAAGTTTAGAAAAACAAACAAAAGAAAGAGATGAAAATCAAAAGCAATTATCAATTAGAAAGAAAGAATTGGAAAGTAGTATTTCAACTTTAAGAAAAGAATTATCTGACATTGAAAAAGAAATACAAAATAGTAATAAACTACTTGAAACAAAAACAAAAGAAAAAGAAGAATTACAATTACAATTTAATCAAAAAACAATAGAGGTTTCGGGATTAAGAAAAGACCTTTCTTTTAGTTCTAGTGCTCTAGAAAAAAGAGATAAACTTAAAGAGAAGTTAAAAGTACACAAAACATTTTTAGGATTTTTAGATGATTTTGTTTCGTTAAACAAACATCAAAAATCTGTTTATTCTAATTATATAATATTAAAAGAAAAATCAGAAATATCTAAAATCATAAAAGAATTTGAAAATATTAATTTTAATTTTGTGGTGTTATCTTCAATTGGTGTGTCTGAAAAAGAACTATCCAATCATTTCCAAGAACACTTTAATACTAAACACAAAGTAGAAGAAATAGATGGTTTTTATTTTGATGGTTTCTGTTATAAAAGAATACTTGTAAAAGACACAAAAGAACTTGAAGAAAAGATTAATCATATAGACAAAGAACTTGAAAAAATCAAAGCACACTTACAAGAGGCGACAACAAAAATATCTGAAACCTCACAAGAGCTAACTCAAAAAACAAAAGAGCAAACACAATTACAAGTTAGATTAAACACATCAATACAGACACTTGATGATATTATTGAAAATCTTGAAGGAATAACCAGTAAGTCATCAGGAGAAAGTGGCGCAACTATTAAAACCATTACACAAAATCTTGGACAACTCTCAAGTCAAATTTCTGACCTTGATACTAACCTTACAAATTTACGTAAAGAAAAGCAAGAGATTGAAGACAAATTAAAGTCCTTAAACATTGGTGTTCAAAACACCTTAAGAGATGATTATGATTCTTTGGTAACTGAAACAAATACCTTAGAACAAAGCTTAATTTCTAAAAATTCAGAAATTAAATCTACAAAAGAAAAACTAGATAATAAAAAAAATCTTGTAGAACTAAACAATCAAAAGATTTCTGATATTACAAAGCAATTAAATGATTTCAAAGACCAGATAACAAAGATTGATAACAAGATTTCAGAAATTAATAAACAGTTAGATTTTGAAAACAGTAAGAAGGAAGGTCAATTCCAGTATAAGTCAAAGATTAATCAAGAGATTGCTATATTAAATCAAAAAAGTCATGAAATAGATTCTTTAATTTCAGATATTAATTCTGAGATAAATGATTCTCGTCTAAACATAAACACTCTCAAAAGTAAAATTATTCAATCAGAACAAAGTCTAAAACTTCTAGATATAAAAACAGATTTAGAAAAGATTAATCTTCCAATTGAACAAATCTTTTCAAAATTAAGGAGCATAAAAAGAGACAAGAATGCTTTAGGCAATATAAACTTTAATGCAATAGATTCTTATGAAAAGCTTGCAAAAGAATACGAAGAGATTATTCAGAAGTATGACATAATTGTGGCTGAAAAAGCACAAGTTGAAGCAATGCTAAATGAAATAAATATGAAAAAGTCTGCAATATTTATGGATTGCTTTGATAAAGTAAACAAAGAGTTTAAAGACATAATTTCAAAGATGTCTAAGTCCTTGAAAGGTTCTTTGGAGTTATCTGGTCAAGATCCATTAACTTCTAATCTAATAATAAATATAACAAAAAACGGGCAAACAAAAAACATAGATATAATATCTGGTGGAGAAAAAACAATTACTGCTCTTGCAGTTATCTTCGCAGTGCATGCTTATAAGAAATCTCCATTCTATATCCTTGATGAAGTTGATGCTGCTTTAGATGATCAAAATTCAGAAAGTCTTCTAAATTACATAAAGGAATTATCTAAATCTGTTGCAGTAATCTGTATAACTCACAACAGCACAATAGTTTCAGGAGCAAACCAAGTAATTGGTGTAACTCTTAAAGGAAATTCCTCAGTTATTGGCCTTGATATGGCCATATAGCAGGGTATATACCGAAAAGTAACTAATTCTGGTAAATAACTGTGTTTATAAACCTTTTTAGCCATAAATTATTTATAACTCTAAAAAGTTAAGAAGTAAAATGAGCTTATTTATGAATAAAAATATTTTAGTCTTAATCTCGGTATTATTAATGTCTAGTTATATTTATGCATCAAATATTACAGTTTCTTTTCCAGAAAATATAACTTTAGTAAATAATCCTGTTTCTGTAGAACTTTATGTTTATAATGGTTCTAATTCTTCAGAATTAATAACTTTAACCTCTTATATTTCTCCTTTTCCAAGCTCTTTTTCAGAAAATCAATTTAGACTATCACCAAATGAATCCAAAAGAGTAACAGTTACAATTTCTCCATTAAATGATTATTTAGAGTCAGTATATAGTTCAAGTATAGAAATAAAATCAGCTAATTATTATAATAAACAAACATTTAATATTATTCAAAAAACCAATAGAATATGTTCTATTGATTTACAGTATTTTGTAATGTATGTTCCTTCTTCTGAGGAATATAAATTAGAATTAATACTAAAGAATAATTCTATAGTAAATAAAGATATAGAAATTATTGGTTTAAAAGACATTAATCTTTCAGATGAGATAGGAATTGTTGAAATATCAGGCAAAACAGAGGTTTCTACAGTAAGATTGTTTAAAACAGAAGAAAGAAATGTAATTTTAGAATATAGATGTAATGGCTTATTTGGCAAAAAAGAAATAGAATTACCTGAGAAAAAGACCCCAATAGATATTAAAACAGGATTTACTGGTTTATTTTCATTCATTGGTTCTGTAAATCTAGGTAATTTCTGGGATTCTTTATTATTTCAAATAATTTTAATAATTATTTTAATTATTCTAGTCTTGTCTTTTTCAACAAGATACATAAAATATATTTATAAGAGATGATTTATATGCAAAAAAAAATAATTGATTATCAAGATAAAAATACAAAGCAAGCTAATAATAAATTAAGATATTTATTAGTGGGTTTTTTCATTTTATTGGTTTCCGTATTTAGTGTAAGATATATTTTTGCTTCAGATATTGAATTAGAATTTGATAAGCAAACATATTCTGTAATGGAAGGATCAAGCACAAAAATTGGGTTTACAATCTACAATAATTCTGAATCAAAATTAAATCTTTTATTGTGGGCAGATTGTGATGATGAGGATGAAGAACTAAGTTGTAATTATTCTCAAAGAATAATAATGCATGGAAACTCAACTCAAACAAGTTCTTTTTATGTTACAGGAAGAGAAGATTCATCAACAGATCTTACAATTTATGTAAATGAGTTAGATTCAGATAAAATAAATGAATATTCAGTAGATATAGATGTTATTGATGATGAAGAAGACGGAGAATTTGAAATAGAAGTATATAATTCAAGTATTTGTATTGGAAAAACTAACAAAATGACATTTGAAATAAACAATAATGCAAGTGATGGATTATATAATTTATTTTTAACAAGTGATAGATTAGAAATAAATTCAGAATATTCTAATCCTGTTTATTTAAGAAATGAAAAAGAAATAGATTATTATGTTTTTGTTCCAGAAAACACAGAAGAAGGACAAGTTTTTAATTTAAGATATACTATAGAAGATAATGAGATTTTAGAAACAAAATCAATATCAGTATATGCTAGAAATTGTCCAGATACTTTTGTTGATTTTAGTGTAACTGGTCCAACAACTATCTCTTATAATATAAATAAAAATGAAGAAAAGGTTGTAAACTATACAATAAAAAACAATTCAAATAGCAATAAAACAATATATATTTCAGAAGAACATACAGAAGATAAAATAGAAGTAAATATTTCTCAAAGAACAATTGTTTTATCTCCAAATGCTTCAAAGACAATAGATGTAAAGATTAAAACAACAGAAGACATTAAATCTGGAAGCTATGATTTAAGTTTAAATTTCTTTGATGGGATAAACAATATTAATAAAAAAGTAAAATTACTTGTTAACCCAGAACATAGTATTGAAGTAGAAACATTAAATGGTATAAGTCAGACATTAATAATTGGTCAAAATTTAGAGTTGCTTTTAATTATAAAAAACAAAGGAGATATAAGAGATGAGTTTACAGTAACTACTACGGTTGATAATGATGTAAAAGTAAGAACAACAGAAAATAGCTTTTCTGTTTATCAAAATAGCACTGTTCCTTTCTCAATGGTTTTATCTTCAGGAAGTAGAACACAAACAGGATATGCCTATTTAAATGTAAAAATTCAAGGAAAAGATAGTGATTTCTATAAAGAAGTTAATTACATTATTAATGTAATAAGAGACACACCAGTTGCTGGATTAGAAATATTATCTTATCCAAGAGAAATAAATGTTGTCCCAGAAAGCAATCAAGAAGTGGATTTTATTTTGAAAAATATTACTAATTCAAAAGTAATAATTGATTATATAGAATTAACAGATGCCTCTCAAGAGATAACAATAATTGCCCCAAGAGATTCAGTTATAGAACCACAAAATACAAAGACTATAAAAGTAAAGTTTGATATAGGCGACATAAAAGAAAATCAAAATGCAAAAATAAGATTTGTTACAAGAAATGGGGGAATTTTAGAAAGACAAATTAAATTCAATATAGATGATGGGCAAGAATTAGATTCAGATAGTAAATCAGGAATAACAGGATTTTTGTCTTTAAAAAATTCTATATTTACTGGCATAATTGTAGTATGTTTAGCAATAATCCTATTATTTGTATTAGGAATATTTAAGACAAAAAAAATTTAGATAAGTGATTTTTGTCTTTCTTCCATTTCTTTAATTTTATTTTCCATTAAATTAAAGGTGTTGTTTATTTTTTCTATATTTTTGTCAATAATTGCAATAAATTGATCTCTAAACATATTTAGTTCTGTGATTTTTTCTTTAGCAATATCTATTGTAGTTTGTAATTGTTCAATTCTTTTAATTTCATCATCTACTGTTTTTATTTTTCCTTTTATTTCTTGAGTAATTGCGCTTTCGTAAATTTTTAGAGATTGTGAGATTTTTTCATCAACGGCATTAATTAATTGAGATTCAAATCCTTCAAGTTCTTTTAATTTTCTATTAATAATTTCAGGATCGGTTTTAGCAACAATAGTGTCTTTTACTTTGTTTATTTCTAATAGTTCTTTTGCAATTTCATCTTTGAATGCTTCTCTAGCTTTAGTTAAAAATTCGTTCTTTACAGCATCAAATCTTAGTTCATATCTATTTGCTAATTGTTGTTTAAATGATTCTAATTGATTTAATTTATCATAAAGTTGTTGTGGATTTATTTGTTTATTTATTCCTTCTTTAAATTCATTTAGTTTTTTAATTTCTTCAATTACTGCTGTTTGTGTATTCTTTATTAATCCTTGTGTGATTTTAGATTGTAAAGCAAGTATATCATTTATCTCTTTTATTTTTGCATTTAATTTTACTGTGGTTGTTGCTACAATTTTATTTACATTTTCTTGATTTAGTTTAGTGGTCTCGGTTATTTGATTTTGGAATTCTTGGAATTTAATCAAAAGTGCTTCTATTTCTTGTTTGCTATTGTTTATGTCTTCTGCTTTTTTGTTTATTTTCGCTTGCTCTACTTTTAATTGTGCAAGTTGTTTTGTTAATTGAGTAGAAATGCCACTTACTTGTTCAGCTACTTGTTCATTTATTTTACCCATTAATAATTGTTTTGTAGTTTCTTGGATTTTTTTGTATTTTTCTATTTCTAAATCAATTTTAGATTTTAAATATTCTTCCATTTTTGTTTGTCTAATTTCAACTTCATTGATTTTTGTATTAATTGTTGTAACAAGTCCTGTTTGCCAAACATCTGCAGTGTTATTAGTTGTTTCAATCTTAGAATATTCTGGTTCTTTTTTCTTTGTTGTTTGAGGGGTTGGTGTGTAGGTATTAAAATCATCAAAAGACACTGTATCTTTATCGCTAGAATAGTCTAATCCACTAATATCTAAGCCTTTAGTAATATCAGGTATATCTTTAGTTTCATCTTTTGTTTCTGGAATTTCAGGAACTGTTAATTTAGCAATTTCTGTTTCTTCTGAAAATAAATTATCAGGTATTTCACTTTTGTTAAAAATAGTTTTTGGTTCTTCCGTAATCTTAGTTGTCGTCACTTTAGAATCTGTACTTTTTATGTCGTTAACTTTTAATTCAGTAACAGAAGATGTTTTTGTTTCTTCAAAGGCATTACTAATTAAATCATCACAATCTTTAGCTGAAAGTCCCATCTTTAATAAATTATCTTTAATGTCTTCTTTAGACATTCCTAAATCTTTTAATTTTTTTATATTTTCTATAATTCTTGGATCTGGAATCATATTTTGTGTTCCTTTAATTTTCTTTTAATTTCTTTATAAACATTTTCAATTGATTGATTTCCATCAATTTCTATAAGTTTGCCTTTTTCTTTATATCTTTGAATTACTTTTTTTGTTATCTTGTCGTAATCTTCTAGTCTTTTCTTAATTGCTTTTTCTGTATCGTCATTTCTTTTTCTTAATAATAGTCTTTTTACACTTTCTTTTTTTGAAATATTAAGATGGATTACTCCAACTAATTCGTAATCATTAGAATGTAAAAAATAATCAAAAACTGCTGCTTGATCATATTCTCTTGGAAAGCCATCCATTAATATTTTATTTGATTTTTCTTTTTTTATTTTATTAAAAATTAAATCACTTGCAATTTCTAAAGAAACCATATTTCCTTTACTTATGATTTCATTAATCTTTTTTCCTAAAATTGTTTTCTTATTTACTTCTTCTCTTAAGATTTCGCCCATAGAAAAAGGTTTGTAACCAAAATCCCTTTCTATAAGTTTATTTTGGGTTCCTTTTCCGCTACCTGCTGGACCAACCATTATGATTATTTTTTTAGTCATAACTATTTCTATTTAAAACTTATATTTTTAAACTGCTCTTCTAATAAATATATTATATAATATATAGAAAAACTTAGTATTTAAAAATGTTTCTTATTTTAGAAAAAAAGGCCGGTAGCATAGTTTGGATAGTGCACAAGCCTCCTAAGCTTGGGATCGCGGGTTCGAATCCCGCCCGACCTGTATAGAAATTTTAACTAAGTTGCAATAAGTAGATACCTTTAAATATATTTTAGTTTACTATTACTATAGAATAATAAATATAGGAAAGAAAATGTATTACACAAGATGGTATTTCGATGAGATTTTTAGAATTATTGGTCAGATTATCTATTACAGTAGTTTTGTATTTTTAATTCCATTAATATTGTCTATTATTTTAAAAGAGCAAACCTTATTTATAGGAAATTATGCTTTATCTTTTCTAATTGTTTTTTTATTTGGATTAATTTTATATAAATTTATTCCAAAAAATAATTTTGTAGAACTAAGTGGAATACATTATTTATTAATTGTTTGTGGATTATGGTTGATTTTTTGTACAGTGTCAACAATTCCATATTATGTTTTTGGATATAGCTTTATTGATTCATTCTTTGATACGATGTCTCTTCTTACAACAACAGGGACAACAACATTACCTTACATTATAGATTTAACAAGTTTTCATGTCTGGAGAGCTATACTTTCATGGATAGGTGGTATCGGAATAGTTTTAATTGCATTCTATGGATTATTGAATACCAATATCTTTTTTTCAAAAAAAATTGCAATGGCAGAAGGTCACGATCAAATGACAAATTCCTATAAAGGAACAATAAAAGCACTTTGGATAATATATATTGTTTTAACTATTATTGGAATTATTCTATTATTATTGGTTGGAATGGATTTATTAAATTCAGTAACTTATACAATGTCAGCAATTTCTACAACAGGACACGATATGCCAAATGCAAATTATATATATAATGGTAATATTCAATTAGTAATTGCATTTATTATTTTATTGGGAGCAACATCATTTGTAACTCATTATAAGGTTTATAAAGAAAAAAACCCGTTAGTATATTTTAAAGATCCGCAGTTTATTTTTATTTCAGTTATAATATTTATATTTTTCTTAATATTTTATGCATATTTACACACAACACAAACTTGGCAAAGCATACTTGGTTTAATAGTAGGATCCATGGGTGGTGGTTTTATAGTATTTTCTCCAGAAATGATTTTAGGATTAGCACCATTGCTTTTTTTATTGTTATTATTTGTTATGTTTGTGGGTGGTGCAAAAGGGTCTACTGCTGGTGGTATTACACAAGAAAGATTTCTATTATTAATTAAATCAATTTTTTGGCAAATTAAAGAGATAAGATTACCGGATCTTTCAACTATTTCAAAAAAATACGACGATAGAATTATAGATGATGATGAAATAAAATTATTATATTTTTTTGTGGCAAGCTATTTATTTTTTATAGTTTTTGGAGTATTAGTATTAACGGCTTATGGTTATCCATTAAATACAAGTATTTTTGAAGTTATTTCAACTCAAGGAAATATTGGTATTCCAATAGGAATTGCTGAATATAGTATGCCATTAATACCAAAAATTGTATTAATATTAAACATGTGGGTTGGAAGATTAGAAATAATTCCAATATTTGGATTAATTGGAATGTTATTCCAAAGAACGAGGGTGATATGAAATGTATGTAATTATTGTAGGAAGAAGTGCGGTTTCAAGACACGTAATAAGTCTATTAGAAGCAGAGGATCACGAAGTAGTGGTTATTGAAAAAGACCCAGCATTATCAAAGGCAATTGCTTATGATTATGATGTAATTACCGTTAATGGGGATGCAACAAATCCAAATACTTTAAAAAAAGCAGGAATTGATCATGCAGATGTTTTTTTAGCATTAACAGACGATGATGAAACAAATTTAATAATGGCTCTAATTGCTAAACAAGCAGGAGTAAAAATGGCTGCAGTAATCTTAAGAAAGATAAGTTATCAAAAAGAAGTTTTTGATAAACTTGGAATTGATTATGTTATTCAGCCAGATTATGCAGCTGCAGGGTATATCACTCAATTAATAACCGATAAAGATATTCTAGATTTATCTTTCTTTTCTATGGGGGATGCAGGAATTGTTGAAAATGTAATAAAAAAAGAAAGTAAACACCTAGGATTACATATCTCTAAATTTAAAACTCTTTTACCTGAGGATACAAACATTATTGGATACTTCAAAGATGGAAACTTTAATGTCTATAAGGACACAGACATTTTAGAAGAAGGTCAAAAGATTTTAATTGTTGCAAAAAAAGAGCAAATGAAAGAAGTAAAGAAATTGATTTAATTTTCAATTTCTTCTAATTCTTGTGCACCATTATCAGATGGTATTTCTTCAAAATGTATACAGATTGTGTGTCTATATTTTCTTCTGCCATCTTTGTCTGCAGTAATAAGAGATCTTGTTTTTTGCCAAGTTTTAGCGTGTTTGTTTAAAATTATTGTTTTTCTAACTTTCTCAGTATGATCAATGTCATTTAAATAAATGTCAATACCTGTTTTTTGATCCACTTTTTTAGAAATAAAAAATGGTTTTGTTTTATTTGCAGCCGCATTGTTTATAGAATTAACTTGTGTTTCTATTTGTTTAACAAGTGCCGGTTGTAGTTCTTTTAAAAGTTCTTTAGTATCAAATCTTAATTGTAAAATAGTAGTATAGTAATGACTTGCAAATTTTAAACATTCAGCACAAGGTTCAACTCTAAAAGACACATCTTTTTCCATTGTTATTTCTTTTATTGCATTTCCAAATAAGGCTTTAACAACAACTTTAACATAATATTCATGTCTTTCAAAGTCAGTAATAAAAGTAACCATTGGTTTTGCTTGCTCAAGTTCTTTTATCCTTATGTGTTTAGACAGTTCATGTTCAAGTTCTGGTTTTTTCATAAGTCTCTTAGCATATCTATAACTATCACATTTAGAACAATAAGTAATTTCAAATTTAGGTGCTGTGATTACAGGATTTTCAGAAACATAGCATTCAATACAGAAATTATTTATCATTTTTTCTTCTGGAACAGTCTTTCCACATTTTGGACAAAATCTTTGCATAATTCTTTACCTACTCTAAATCAATTGTTTCTCCAAGTGCAGGATTTTCAGCAACAATTCCAAGTTTTTTAAGTTCGTCTTTAAAATGGAAGGTTGTGTCTTTATCTCCATGTACACAAATTACTTTTTTTGGATTTACTTTTTTTACTAATTCCAATAGTTCATCTTTTCCTGCATGTCCTGAAAAACTATGCTTGGTTATTTTTGCTCTTGGAGAATAAACTTTTCCATCAATATAGATTTTATTTTTTTCTAATAATCTTCTTCCATTTGTTCCTTCTACTTGATAACCAGTAAGAATAATTCTATTTCTTGGATCATCTCCAAGTTCTCTTATATAGTAAAGAACAGGCCCGCCTTCAAGCATTCCTGCAGTAGTAATTATTATACAT
Source organism: archaeon (assembly GCA_035390665.1). GTDB lineage: Archaea > Iainarchaeota > Iainarchaeia > Iainarchaeales > CSSED10-239 > JAKQTP01. The sequence continues at coordinate 105,509 of DAOOUC010000002.1, forward strand.
GGTTCTTGTTTACTAATAATCTTGTCTCTTTTCTTTTGATTTTTAATATATTCTACTCTTTCTACTGCTTTCTTAAATCTTAAGAAATCATTAAAGTGTGCTGGATATTGAGAAAAAATAGTTGTTGCTGTTTTTGCCATTCCATCAAGGTATATTGGAACTTGAATATTGTATCTATCAAGAATACTAATTAATTCTTGAGATCTTTCAATAGCAAAAGCAGGTAAAATTACAATTCCTCTGTTATCAATTGTTTCTTTAATTTCTTCAATTAATACTTTTTCTTGTTCTTTTCTATTTTTGTGAACCTCATCTCCATAAGTTGTTTCTGTTATCAAGTAATCAACTTGTGGTAATTTTTTATCATAACCTTTAAACATTTGGCTTTCTGAACCTCTAAAGTCTCCGGTATAAAGTATTTTTTTTTTATCCATCTCTACAAGAGGCATAACGCTTCCAACAATATGTCCTGCATCAAAAAATGTTATTGTTGTGTTGTCTGTAATCTGTATTGGTTTTTTATAATCAATATAGAATGCAGAATTATTTGTATCATCCACATGTTGTTGTTTAAATCCACAATCTTCTCCAGTCAATTTTGCAATCTTTAATGTGTCTTTCCATAATAGATTAGACAATTGTAAGGTTGCTTCTGTTAAAAAAAGTGGAGCATTTGCACTTTTATATAGTGATGGCACAGCACCTGAGTGGTCCAAATGTGCGTGACTTAATATCACTCCATTAAGTGGATCTTTAACAGGTCTTGGATGCTCTGTTTTAGATGGCATTTCCAAATCTGTAGCCGTTTTTGTTGTAGGATTAAGTTTCAAACCATAATCCAATAGTATGTTGTCTTTGCCTTTAAGAAGAATAGCACTTCTACCTACTTCTTGTCCGGCGCCTAAACATTGTACTTTCATGTTATATCGTCTCCTTATGTTTAATAAAAATAATAATTAAATAGATTACCTATGTAATTTTAAATGTAATATATAGTCTAATTAGAATTTAGATATATTTAAATAATATATAATTTATAGTATATATAGGTTTTTAAATATATTTTTGGTGGAAAAAATGGTTTGGTTAAATTTTCTTGAGTCTATTGATTTTTTAAAAAAAAATAATATTAAAGTTTTGGATTATAAGATTATTGATTCAAAAGAAAAACTAGAATATTATAAAGATTTTCCATATGTCTTAAAACTAAGTTCCAATCTTTTACATAAAACTGAAGAAAAAGCAGTAATCACAGATATTTATTCAAAGGAGTCTTTGTTTTCTGCATATAATCACCTTTCTTCAATTTTAGAAAAACATAAAATCAAAGGGAAAATAATTCTTCAAAAACAAGTAAAAGGTTTAGAATTAATTATTGGAATTAACAAAGATGAACAGTTTGGAAAAGTCATTTTATTTGGTCAAGGCGGAATATACACTGAAGTTTTAGATGATACAAGTATAAGAATACTTCCAATAGAAAAGAAAGAAATACAAGAAATGATATTTTCAACAAGGGTAAGTAAATTATTTTTTGCAAGAGGAGTAATTTATGATACAAAAGAATTAATTGATTTGATTGAAAATATTTCTAAAATTTCAACTAAGGTTTTAGAATTAGATTTAAATCCTGTAATTCTAACAAAAGAAGGATTATACATTGTTGATGCAAGAGTTAAGCTAGAGGAATAGACACTATGTCATATAATTTAGATTTAAACACAAGTTTTCGTAAAAGAAAGCAATCTCCTAAGAGATACTGGCAATTTGTTTCTAAAAATAATCTTTTGGGAACAGCAATAACCGAAGATGCGAAATTAAATCCAAAAAAAGCATATTTTGATTTGTATGCTGTTAAACCTAAAGGCAAAATATTAATTCCAGGAGTAACAATATCAACAGATTCTGGAGATGTTGTTGTCTATGCCCCATTTGAAGAAATTTATGATTATGGGGTAATCTATGAAGATAATGTATCCATAAAAAGAATATATGATCTTTGTGAAAGAAAGGGGTATCTAATGTCAATAGCTCACCCATTTGGACTAATAAATAATTCTGCAAGTTATATGATGGGGTTATCAAAACTTGAAAAATTTATTAAAGAAAAAAATGTAGGGGTGGAAGCATATAATGGAAGAATTGGATATCTTTCTTATTATATGTATGATTCTTATTTTTTAAAAACAATTAGGGATTTTTTATGGTATATTCAAGCACACAAAACATTCAAGTTACTTGGGTTATCTAAATTTGCAAATAAATTAAATCACAAAATAGATCAAAAAAGTTATGACATGGTATATAAATTTGCAGCAACAATAAAGTTATCTCAATCAGCTAATTTTATAACAGCCGGTTCTGGAACAGATTATGTTGATAGAATAGGGAGCGGTGTTGTTACCATAGATTTACCAAAATCTTTTTTTGAGGAAACAAATATTTCTCAAAACCAAATACTACTTAACAAGATTTCAAAAAAAGAAATAATCTCTTTTGGACCACCAGGAAAATATACTGATGAATTGTTTGAGAGATCAACAGCAAGAATAACCAAATTAAAAGCATATGATGATTTAGTATATCTTACAAAAACAGCTTTTAAGATTGAAAAAAAAGAAAAAAAGAAGTAATATGTTTTTTATTTATCCAATGGTGTTTTTAACAATAATTTGTTTATTTTATCTAGTCTATGAAGATTTAAGAACAAGAGAAATAAATACTATTCCTATTTATATATTATCAGGTATTGGTTTAATTTATAATTTATATTTTGGATTTTTATATAATTTCTGGAAATTATATATTTTACAATTATTAATTGTTTTAATATTTTTAATAATAATTTATTTATTAGGCAAAATAACTATTTATGCATATATTGGAGAAGGAGATTTGTTAACAATAATGATGATTTCTTTTACTAGCGGATATTCTGTTTTATTTTCTGAATTTGTATTTTTACTGGCTCTTTTCTTTATGTTATTTATTCCATTGATTTTCTTAGTATATAATTTATTAAAAAAGAACTATCCATCAAAAAAAATAAATAATAGATTTTCTTTAATGTTTTTAGGATTTCCGGTTTCTGTTTCAAAACTAAATAATTTCTTTACTCCGTTAGAGGAATATAAATTGAAAGACGGAAAAATCGAAAATAGTATTTTAATTAAACCTAATTGTGATTCTGAAATCCAAATACAAAAGATAAAGGAAATAGCAATACAATATAATATAAAAAAAATATGGGCCTCTCCATTAATTCCATTTGTCTGGCCAATATTTATTGCTTATCTTTTATTATTATTTTTCTTAATTTTAAGCAAATTGAATTTCTTTGGATTTTTTGCAACTCTATTTATTTAGTTATTTCAGAACAAATATATATTTATAAACATAATGTACTTATTATTTGCTATAATATATTTAAGTAATAAATATGGTTGAATTAAAAAAATTAAAACAGATTAAAGATAATCATATAAAAGAAAATCAGCATCCTAAATACACCCCGCAAGAGTTGTCTAACTATGAGCATAAACAAATTACTTTAAAAAAAATTAAAACTCGTGGAGAATCTAATTACATTCCACCAAAATCTGCAATTGTTGAAGAAAAAAAACCAAATTCTATTAATTCTAAAATCCCTGTTGAGGATTTACAAAATAGAATGATTGAAGAAAATTTATTATTTCAAATAGAGAAAAAAAAGTTAGAAATTATTTCTGATGACCTTAAAGATAATAATATTTCTAAAGATTATAATTTGATAGATGTATCTGATTCAAATATTGATGATTTGCTTGAGAATCTAAATAAGCAAACTACAAATATAGATGAAGATAAACCGTTTTTAGAATCTATATCTTTTTTGGATGATGTTCCAAAAATAAATAAAATTGCGATTCCAAATTTAGATGTTTCTAACCTATATGCGAAAATAGATGAAATAGAAAAAAAAAGAGAACAATCAAAAGTAATCCAGACAGAATATCTAAATCAGAATAATCTTAAGAATCCACTACAAAATAATAACAAAGAAAAAAAAATAGACATTGTTCCATTAATTGAAAAAATTGAAATTCCAGAAATTATGACTTTAGATGATGATACAAAAATTACAGAATCAATAAAGAATGATTTTATAAGTTTAGAAAAAAAGGCAGTTACAGAAAAAATAAAAGAATCTAATTTTGTAAATTCTAATAAAGAATTGAAACAAAATCCAGAAATAGAGAATAGAATAAAAGATATAAAGATAAAAGCAGATAACATTAAAATATCTACGCCTGTAGAATATAAAAAAGAAAATACAAAAATAAAAGAATTAGAAAAAGTAAATTATATTTTACCTAAAGATTATTTAACTAATAAAGGGCCTGTAGCTTATGATGCAATAAAAAATAAGCAAAAAATTAATTTAATTTATGATTCAGAAGTTAAATCCAAATCCATAAATAAATCTGAAATTAATGAAAAATACAATATAGATGAATTTACATTTGTTAATATTAATTATAAAGAAAACAGCCTTTTTTATAATATAATCCAACCAGAATTAACAAAGACACAAGAGGAAACACTTTCTGAAGTAAAAAGGGCGTTTCTAGATTCTATTGATGCAAATTATTATTCTTTTAAAGGAGATAAACAAGGGATTCAAAGTTATATAAAAAAGATATTTGATTTGACTTTAGAAAAATTATCCTTTGATTTAACAAGCTTAGAAAAGAAACAATATTTTAATTTCATAAAACAAGAATTTTCTGGATTGGGATTTTTAGCAAGTATATTAGAGGATAAAAATATAATTGAGGTAAATTGTGGAGGAGTAGGATTACCAATTATGGTTTATCATACTAAATATGGGTTAATTCAAACTAATTTAAAATTTGAAAAAATGTCTCAATTAAATTTATTTGTATTATCTTTAACTAAAGTTATGGGATTAAGGGTAAATTCTTCTCAACCATTAATTAATGGCTATCTCCCAAATGGATATAAAGTTGAAGGATTATATTCTGTAGGAGATACAAGTAATAAAGGATCATCCTTTATAATTAAGAAATATTTAGAAGAACCATTAACCCCAAATCAATTAATAAATTTAGGTATAGGTACAATAGATGTCTTTTCATATATTTGGTGTGCAATAGATCAAAATTATCAGGTCGCAATTACAGGTGGAGATTCTGTACTTTTGATTAATTCTATTGTTCAATTATATCCTAATAAAAAGATTGCAAGTGTTCAATCTTATGATTATTTTAAATTCCCACAAAAAAATTGGATAAAAAGAATGATACATAATGAGACGGCACTAGATAAGAAAACATTATTATCTCAAACACTTTCTGAAAGGCCAGATTATATTATTGTGGATGATTTTACTAAAGAATTATTTGATACAAAATGGTATGATTATAGTTTAATTTATGCTGATTCAAATATTATTGGAGAATATATAGAGAAGGTTAAATCTATAGGCACAAATACAATCATCATTTATTTAGATAGAATAAAATCTCGCGATTTTGAACAAACACAAATATTAAAAATAATAGAAATAGATAAAGGAAAAGAACAAAAAATCATAGAATTTAACATTGATGATGGGAGTTATCATTTTAACTTAGTGCCTTCTAATATTAATATTGTTGATTTTTTAAAAAAGCAGAAATTACTTAGATGGATATCAGACACAGATATATCTGATTATTTAGATTTTAATAATCTAATTAATGATTATTATTTAGATTCTAAAAAATTATTTAACAAATTAAATATAATAGAAAAAGAGCAATAGATATGTTTGGAAAATTTTTTACAAAGATTTCTGAATTCTTCTTTTCAGAGATATCTAAACTTATTGTTCCGAAATTTAAAGAATTATCTAAAACTCTTTCATTTACTGATATTGAAGAAGATGCTCAAACATATCTTTCAAATATATTGTTTTTATCTTTCCTTATAGGAATAATCTTAGAATTTTTAATGATTTTTGTAATGCTTAAATTAAATATATTATTTAATATTTTTACTTTTGTCTTAACAATAATAATTGCCTTTACCTTTGCAGGGTTAATTTTTATTATATTATATAATTATCCAAAATTTATTTTATTATCTAATAAAAAAAAGATAGAAGAAGAATTAGAAACAAGCATAAAGCATCTTTCTGTTTTACAGGATAAGAATTTAACTGTGAAAGATGTACTTTACTTATTACAAAAAATAGATAATAACAAAATACTTACTGTAGAATCAAAAAGAATATTATCTATGTCTGATTTAAATAAAAATCTTAAAGAAACATTAAAATATATGTGTGATAATACCTATTCTGAACAAGAATATAGCTTCTTATCTAAATTAATAGAAGTCTTGGATGGGAAATACAAATTGGATCAAGTAATAAATGAATATTTTTTGTCTACGGAGCAAACAAGAAAAGAAAAAGAAGAACATCAAAGAAGTAGAATTACCTTGTTATTTGAAATAAATATTTTTTTGTTCTTTTTAATCTTTGTTTTAATCTTTAGTGTTTTCTTAATGCCTATATATAGAAATTCAATAAAAGAGATTTTATTTGCTATTGCAATTATTTTTCCAATTATTGAATTAATTTTAATAATAATATTAAGTAAGTGAAAAATTAATGAGTGTAAATAAAACCACAAATAAAGAAATTAATTTGTTTTTCTATAATCATGAATATACCATCTTAAATATTGCAGGAATAATTTGTGGTCTTATTATTTTATGGATTGCAAATAACTTTTTTGTTGATAGTAAGATATATTATCTGATATTTATTTTTGGATTGTTAGTTGGGGGATTTGGTTTTGTTATAGAATATTATATAAAAAATGAAAAACGTAAGTCTTTAGAAACAGAATTTAGTTATTTTTTATATGATTTATCTAAGGAATATAAAAAAACAAACAATTTATCTTTAGCATTAACAAATATATCTGAATATAATTTTTATGGAGACATAAATACAGATATAAAAAGATTAGCAAATAGAGTATCTTGGGGAGATTCTTTTGAGGATGCATTAGAGTCAATAAATAAAAACATAAATAGTTCTGTTATTATTCACACACTTGTATTACTTAGAGCATTAAAGAAATCATCGGTCTCTTATGATATAATTTTAAAGAATATATCCAAGGATCTTAAAATATTTAAAAGTGAAGATCGTTCAAAAAAGTATTTTTCAAATTTATTTTATTTGTCTTTGGTTTTTTATTTTGTATTTATTTTTGTTTTATTATATATTGACCACATTATTGGTGGAAATTTTCTGTGGAGTAGTAATGCAGAAGTAGTTACAAGAATATTCTTTGATAATTTTATGCTTTATTTGGCATTGCTTTTAGGGGTTTTTACTGCTTACGTTATGTATTCTATAAAAAAAGACAAAGGCATAAATTTTGTTAAATATATTCTATTAATGTTTATAATAACCGTTATCTTATTTCAAATCTTTGCACCAAAACCAGAGGCTGAAAGAATTTTAATAGATACAATAGAATATATGATCAAAAATAATGAAACAAAAGTAGAAATAGATAATGCAATTGCATTAAAGACAATAAGTTCTAAATACATTTCTGAAAAAGTAGAGACCGAAACTATATATTTTCAACAGGTTGATAATTTAAGTTGTTTCTCTGAAGAATGTAAAGAGTTTACTATCTTTGTTAATGAGCCAGCATTCTATGATTTTATTATCGAGAAACAAGAAAATAATCATTTTATTATATATTATAAAAAAGTTTAATAAGAAAAAGATATGATAAAAAACATTACAAAGAAAAAATTAATAATTAGTGATTATAAGATTGCAAATACTGTTTTTTCTAGAGGATTAGGGTTAATGTTTTCCAGAAAATCAAAATTTAATTATGGATTAATATTTGACTTAGAAAGAGAAACAGTTATTGGAGCAAGTTTGCATATGTTTTTTGTATTTTATCCAATAAATGTAATATTTTTGAATTCAAAAAAACAAATTGTGGATATCAAAACCGATTTTAGGCCATTTACATTTTATTCTACAAATAAGAAATGCAGGTATATTATTGAATTACCTAAAAAGATTGGATTAAGATATTATTCTTTAAATGATAGAATTTCTTGGAAAAACATCAAAAATTGATGATTTTCTTGTGTTTTTATTATGTAGACTTTGAAAATCAAACTGATTTCTAATTGTTGGTTTAAATTAACTACCAGTAACCATATATAAAGATTTTAGGACTATAACATATACAGTAATCTATTACCTAGATTTCCACAAAAGAATAAAAGGCAGAAAAGAGGAAGAGAAGAAACATACTGTTTAACAGGAACAGGTCCCTGTTCTTTTCTTCTTAGAAATTAATTACATTTGTGGCTTAATTGCCCCAAAACCTTTTCCTTCCCCAAAAGAAGAGGTAAACTAAGGAGCCCAAATGGGCTCAAGTTCTATTTTTATTAAAAATGTTTTATTTAAATATGTTTCTATATAAATATATTTATAATAACTATAATATAAATTCGACTATAGAAAATCACAATCTTTGTGTTTTTAAGCGATTTTTAAAAAATTTCAAGGTGAATAGAGATGGGATTAAGACCAGGACATTGTTATTGTCAAAATGTTAAAAAAAGAGCATATTCAAGAATTGCAGTTAAAGTTCATAAAAAGAACTTTATTGGTGGTGTACCAGGATTAAAGATAAGACAGTTTCACATGGGTAATGGGAATAGAGCATATACGCATGTAATTCATTTTACTACAAAAAACAAGGTACAGATTAGAGACAATGCAATTGAAGCAGTAAGACAAAGTGTTGTAAGACAGTTAAACAAGAAATTAACGGCAGTAAACTATTATATGAAAGTAAGAGTTTATCCTCAATTTTTCTTAAGAGAAAACAAACAAGCACAAGGGGCACACGCAGATAGAATTCAAACAGGAATGAGTCAATGTCCTTTTGGAAAAGTTGTTGGTAGAGCTTCAAGAGTAAGAGCAGGACAGAAAATATATAGTGTCTTAGTTGATGAAGCAAATGTTAAATTTGTTAAGGAACTTTTCGAAAGAATGGGTTCAAAGTTCCCTACAGAAATGAAAGTTATTGTTGAAAAGAATACAGATAATTTAAAGTCTGTTGGAACAGTAAGAAAGAAAAGAAAGATGAAGGAAGAAGAAGAAACAAAAGCCGCAACAACAGAAGCAGCACCAGCAGCAGGTAAAGATGCAAAAGCAGCAGCTCCTGCAAAGGGCGCAGCTCCAGCTAAAGGTGCAGCACCTGCAAAAGGCGCAGCTCCCGCAGGTAAAGATGCAAAAGCAGCAGCTCCAGCAAAGGGCGCAGCTCCAGCAAAGAAGAAATAAGTGTTTTATTTCTTTCTTTTTCTTTTTTTATTTGTATTTGAATTTTGAAAAATTATGTATTTATTTTTACTTGGAAGAGATAAAGAACTTTCAAAACTTGAGCTTGCAATATATTTGCAAAAAAATAAAATTTCTTATTCTATCATTTCTAATTCTGAAAAATATTTAATCTTAGATATAAAAGAAAAGGAAAAGGAACTTATCAATTTAACTCAAAATCTTGGGGGTATTGTTAGAGTTTGTAAAATTTATATATCTGCTAAAAAGATAACTAAAGAAATTATTGATAAATTAGATTTTAATGTTCCAAAAAAATTTAATTACACGATATCCAGTATTGATATAAATCAGAGAGAAATAGAAGCAGTTGAACAATTATTAAAACAGAGTTTTAAGGAAGAAAAAGCTAAGGCAGTTTATAAAAAGCCAATAAATCATTCTGAGAAAAAATCTAAATTTAATACAAATTATATTGCAAATCCGGATAATTATTATTCTTGGAAAATTGAAAATGGTTTGGAATTATTTGTAATTAAAAATTCAGATACTTATTATTTTGCAAGAACAATATCTTGTTTTGATCCTAAACAAAATATAATTAAAGATAAAGGACGCCCAGCAATAAAAGAAATGTATAATACATCTTTTAGATTAGTTTCAATTATGATTAATCTTTTAGGTCTTGAAAAAGGTAAAACTATTGTAGATCCGTTTTGTGGAACAGGAACTTTCTTAATAGAAGGACTTATTAAAGGTTATAGTGTTGTGGGTATTGATGTCGATCAAGAGATGGTAGAAGCAAGTAATAAAAATGTTTCTTGGGCAATAAAAGAATTTAAATTAAAGGGTAATTATAAAATAATTAAAGGTAATTCAGGGACATCTAAATTTCAAGCAGATGCATCTGTCTTTGAACCATATATGGGGCCATTTTTACGTAAAGCAATTAATATTGATAAAGCAAGAGCAACAATTAAAGAATTAAATGATATTTATTTTCAAGTTTTTGAAAATCTTTCAAAACAGTTACCTAAGAAATCAAAAGTGGTTTGTATTCTACCAGAATTGAAAACTTTTGATAATAAAGTTGTTCCAATTAACTGGGCAGTTTATGAAAAAAATGGATTTAGTTTAGTTGATGTTTCAAAAATTGATTGTACTTTAGGATTAAGAAATCCAATAAATTATTCTACACCTAGTGGATCAATGATTAATAGAAAAATATATATTTTAGAAAGATTATGAATTTAAAGGAGTGAATAGGATATGGAAAGAACATTATTGATATTTAAACCTGATGCACTAAATAGAGCGTTAGTTGGAGAAATTTTACATAGATTTGAAAGAAAAGGATTAAAGATTGTAGGAATGAAAATGATGTATCTTAGTGATGACTTACTTGATGAACACTATTCTCATCTTAAAGACAAACCCTTTTTTCCAAGAATAAAAAAGTTTATGAAGAGTGCACCTTCAATTCTTTGTGTTCTTGAGGGAAACAACGTAATTAGTGTTGTTAGAAATTTAGTGGGAGTTACAAGAGGTTATGAAGCAGCTTCAGGCACAATAAGGGGAGATTATTCCTTAAGTGGGCAATGTAATGTAGTCCATGCATCTGATTCTATTGTTGCTTCAGACATTGAAATTGCTAGATTTTTTAAAGATAATGAATTGTTTAATTACGAAAAAGTTGATTTAAATTTTGTATATGCAGAAGACGAGAAATAATTTTTCGTCCTTTTTCTTTAATTTTTGATAAATGATAATAATTTCATTTGTTTTTGTAGTTGCCTGCAAAACAACAGCTTATTTGAAATCACAGTTCATGAAATTTGTTTCATGTTTGTAGAATTATAAATGAACCTGTTTTCATATTAAAAAAATAAAAAGCTTTATATATATAATGCTACACAATTATTATATAATATTTTTCCAAATGGGGAAGGAAAAGGTAAAACGGGGTGAAATGAAAATGGTTGCAAAGAAAAAGCCTGCTGCAAAAAAAACAACAGCAAAGCCTAAAGCAAAAGCAAAGAAGAAGTAAATCTTAGGTAACTAGATTTATTCTTTTTATTTTATTTTTTTTCTATTTCTATTTTTTCTAAATCTTTCTTAAGATATTATCTTTATGTACTTTTTTAAAAAAGTCAGGTTTTAAATCTTTCTTTTCATATATATATACAAATTAATTAATTTAATTTGAAATAACAAGAAAACAGTGAGACTATGAAATACGAAACAAAGATGTGTCAATTTTGTAAAAATGTTACAAGACACAGAGTAGATGAAGAAACTGGCGAAGAAATTTGTTTAAAGTGTAATAATGAACCGCCAAAGGCAAAAGATTATAGATTTAAAGGATTTAGATAAAGATCCTTTCTTTTTATTTTTTAATCACTCATCTTTACGGTTTTTCTTGATTTCATAAAAAAGCAAGTTTTTTAATATATAGCGCCTTTATATTTTATTGTAATTATAAAAATTAAACTAGTAAATAGGTAAATCAATGTCAGTCATACTTTGTAATAGACACAACTTTGAAGAGGAAGTGGTTGAATCAGATGTACCTGTGGTTATTTATTTTTGGGAAACTCTTTCTGGGCCATCAAGGGCTCTTAATTTAACTTTTGAAGAACTTAGTAATGAATATAATAATAAGATTAAATTTCTTAAAATTAATAGTGAAGAAAACAAGCCAATTTCAACAATGTTTAATATTGATGAAGTGCCTTGTATTGTTATTATGAAACGTGGTGGAGAAATGGGTAGAATTGTAGGATTTGAACCAAAACCTATTTTAAAACAAAAAATAGACCACATTCTTTCAAGATTAAGATAAAATTATTGTAGATAAATAATATGCAATCGTATATTAAAAATATACATTAAAACAAACTCTTTTTATATATAATCTAACATATATTATATATGCAATTAAGCAAATCAAAACCACTTTCTTGGTATACAGAAATTTTTACAAGTGGTTATCTTAAATCTCATATATTTTCTACATTATTTATCTATGCAATTCTAGTAATTATCTTAATGGCATTAATAAACGAAATAAAGACATTTGAAATTTTATCTTTTGGTAAATTTATATTAAAAGTAATATTTTCAATAATTATAATATATTTAATCAAATTATTTTTTGAAAAATTTAATATTTAAGAAGGGAAAACCATGACTCTAACAACAGAAGAAAGATTAAAACTAATTAAAGAAGTTTCTGAAGAAATTATTGGTGAAGTTGAATTAATTGAGCTTTTAAAATCTAATAAACCACTGATTGCTTATGATGGTTTTGAACCTTCAGGAAGAATTCATATTGCTCAAGGATTAATGAGAGCAATTAATGTTAATAAACTTTCTAAAGCAGGAATTCATTTTAAATTTTGGGTGGCTGACTGGTTTGCTTTAATGAATAATAAAATGGACGGAGATTTAGAAAAAATACAAACGGTTGGAAAATATTTTATAGAAGTTTGGAAAGCTTCAGGAATGGATATGAAAAATTGTGAGTTTTTGTGGGCTTCTGAGAATATGGATCAAGAATATTGGTTAATGGTTTTAAAGATTGCAAGAATCAACACAGTTGCAAGAATAACAAGATGTTCTCAGATTATGGGCAGAACAGATAAAGATGAGCTTTCAGCAGCTCAAATTTTTTATCCTTGTATGCAAGCAGCAGACATTTGGAATCTTAAAGCAGATATAGCACAACTTGGAATGGATCAAAGAAAGGTAAATGTTCTTGCAAGAGAAAGTTTTCCAAAACTCGGCCTTAAAAAACCAATAGCAATACATCATCACATGCTTATGGGTTTAACAGAACCAAAAACAGAAGGATTAGAAGGAGCAGAAGCAGCAATAGCAAAAAAGATGTCTAAATCAAATCCAGATTCTGCAATTTTTATGACTGACACAACAGAAGAAATTAATAAAAAATTTAAGAAGGCATATTGCCCAGAAGGAATTGTAGAAGACAATCCAGTATTAGAATATTGTAAATATATAATATTTGAAAAAATAAAAGACGGAACTTTAAAAGAATTTAAAGTAGAAAGACCTGAAAAGTTTGGAGGTAATGTTATCTATAAAGATTATTCTGAACTTGAAAAGGATTTTATAGAGAAGAAATTACATCCAATGGATTTGAAAGCATCAAGTGCAAAGTATATTGATGAGCTTTTGGAACCAGTAAGAAAACATTTCCAAATAGATGAAAAAGCTAAAGAACTTTTGACAAAAGTTGAAAGTTATATTATTACAAAATAGATAATTATGTCAAACAACGATGCAATCAAACTGTTAATTTTAGAAAATGCCGTAAAATATAAAGGAACAGCAGATAAGAAGTTTGTGTTTGGTGGGGTATTAGCAAACCACCCAGAATATAGAACTAAACAACAAGAATTGCACGAAATCTTGGACAAGCTTATATCAGAAATTAACTCTTTGGATTTAGACACTCAAAAACAAGAACTTGAAAAGTTAAATCCAAACTTTTTTGATAAAAAAGATAAAGTTGAACGTAACATTTTTGCTTTTCTAAATATAAAAAACGGAGATAAAGTCATAAGTGCTTTTCCACCAAGTCCAGAAAAGTATTATCACATAGGGCATGCAAAAGCAATTCTTCTTAATTATCTTTTGTCTCAAAAATATAATGGAAAGTTCTATTTAAGATTTGAAGACACAAATCCAGAAAAGGTTTTGCCGGAGTTTTATACAATAATGCTTGAAGACATTGGTTGGCTTGGTGTTAAATGGGATCAGGTTCAATATGCTTCAGATCATATGGATTTATTTATATCTTGTGCAGAGAAATTAATTAAAGAAAACAAAGCTTACATGTGTTTCTGTAAACCAGAAGAAGCAAGTGATAAAAGAGCAAAAGGAGAAGATTGTTCTTGTAGAAATCACACCCTTGAAGAAAATTTAAAATTCTGGAATGAGTTTTCAAGTTATCCTGAAGGTAAAGCAGTTTTAAGATTAAAGATTGACATGAAACACAAGAATTACAGAATGAGAGATCCAACAATCTTTAGAAGAATAGATACAAAACACCCAAGAATAGGCGATAAATATAATATTTATCCAATGTATGATTTTCAAAATCCAATAATGGATGGTTATTTTAATATTACTCATAGACTGAGAACAGTTGAGTTTGAGATGGCTAGTGAGTTACATCATTATATTAGAAATATTTTAGGTCTTTATGACACCTATACCTATGAGTTTTCAAGACTTAACTTTGAAGGAACAGAGTCAAGTGGAAGAGTAATTAGAGAAAAAGTAGAGTCTGGAGAATTGATTGGTTGGGATGATCCAAGTCTTCCAACTTTAAGGGCATTAAAAAGAAGAGGTTTTACCCCCCAAGCAATTACTCAAATGGTAATTGAAAGCGGGATAACAAAATCTTCTGGTTCTTTATTGACTTGGGATACTTTAATAAAATATAATAAAAGAATATTAAACGACAGCTCAAAAAGATTCTTTTTTATTAAAGAACCGACAGAAATATTAATATCAGAAGACAAAAATAAAGAATTTTTATTAGAGATGCATCCAAGTGTTTCTTTGGGTAAAAGAAATTTCAAATCAACAGGGAAATATTATCTTGAAAAAGAAGATGTTGATTCTTTTAAAGATGGAGTTTTAGTAAGATTAATGGATAATATTAATTTTATTTATACAAAAAAAATAAATAAATTCCATTCAGAGGATTATTTAAATTTTAAAAATTTTAAAGAAGAGAAGAAGATTATTCACTTTCTTCCAGCAGATAAAAATCAATTGTTAACTGCAACAATCTTTATGCCTGATCATAGAATTATCAAAGGAATTGCAGAAAAGAATATTCAATCTTTAAAGGTTGGAGAGATTATTCAATTTGAAAGATTTGGATTCTGTAGATTGGATTCAATAACTGAAGAAAATGTTTATAACTTTTGGTTTACACATTAAAAAGGAGAAATAAAAGATGTTACAAAAAATAAATGATGAAGTATATAAGATTGCATGTGATTCAAACATGTATTACATAAAACCATTAGAGCTTGTAATTGATACAGGTAATTTTCAAGAAAGAGCAATGGTTGAAAGAGAGTTGAAAAGTGTAGTTGATCCCGCAACCATAAAAACAGTTATCTTTACTCATCTTCATTATGATCACATAGGTAACTTCAATATGTTTCCTAATGCCAAATTTTATGCGCATAAAGACGAAATTTCTTATTTTGAAATGAACAAAGAAGGAGCTGTATTAAATCCAGTAATTGTTAAGAAATTTACTCCAAAATTAATTAGTATTGCAAGATTAAAACTACCTAAAAGATATGAGATTATTCACACACCCGGTCATACAGGTGGTTCAATATGTATCCTAGATAATGTAAAAAAAATTCTTTTCTCAGGAGACACACTTTTCTATGACGGTCATGGAAGAGTTGATCTTCCAAGTTCTGAAGCAAAAAAGATGGAAAAAACCTTAGATTTGATAGCAGATCTTGATTTTGAAACTCTTTGCCCAGGTCACGATTATTAATTTTGAAAAATTATGGAACAAGAGAAACATTCTTTTGAAACAATTGTTTTAAATAATGAAAAAGACGTTCTTGATTTCTATAAGCAAAATCCAACAAAATTTAGGCAAATCTATGATATCTTTGATAAAGAATTACATCTTGGTTCTCATCAAAAATTTCAGGAATGGGTAAAAGAGCTAGCAGCTGGTCCAAAGACTACTTTTTTTCTAATTACTAATAATAAAGAAGTAATTGGAGCAATCTATGGATATGATGTTGTGTTAAAAAAGCATTTTGAGTTATCAATGGTTGGTATAAAAAAAGAATATCAAGGAAAACTCTATGGCACAAAACTTATGGCAAAAGCAATGTCAATAATTTTTAGAAAAGGTTATGAAAAGATTGAAATGCTTGCTTTAGAGAAAACAAAAAGAATAAATTCTTATTTAACTGGAGAATTAGCAGATAAATTAGGAAAAAAAAGAAAATTTATATCAGATTTTGAATATAAATTAACCACAGATCCTAAAAACACCTCTAAGCAAAAAATAACAAGGGTTTCAAAACCGAGAAGTTTTGCAAAATAATTATTCAATAATAATCTTAAATTTTTTAAGTTCTTTTTTTAGTTTGGTATAGTCTCCGGTAAAATGTATGGCATTAATTCCAAGTTCTAATGCAGGATATACATCATCAAATGGGTTGTCACCAATCATTATAATTTCAGAAGGGTTTGATACTCCAGATATTCTTTGCATTTCTAAATATAATATTGGATCTGGTTTAATGGTTCCAAGCTCGTATGAAAATAAAGGATAATCAATATATTTTAGCAATTTGGTTTCTTTTTCTAAAACACCTCTAATAAACACAGAACTATTAGTAATTATCCCAATTTTTATTTTTTGTTTTTTTAATTGTGTAATTAATGGAATAACAAAATCATAAAGCACAATATGTGTTTCTGCTTTTCCTCTTATGGAAATAATCTTAAGTACATTTCCTTTTGTGGGGTTAATACCAAGCTCTCTAAGTAGTTCAGAATATGCATCATATTCCGTTTCCCAAACTTTTGTCTGTACAACTCTTTCAAATATTTTAATTACTTCTTCGTGTGGTCTTTTAATCTTAAATGCTTTTTCAATTTCTCTTATGGCGCTACTTGTGTATGATTTTCTATAGCAAAGAGTGTTCCATAAATCAAATATTATAAGTTTAATCATAGAAACAATTAAACAACCTAAATATTTTTAAATGATTCTAATGCTAATATTTAGGAATATGGACACGAATTTTAATACCGGATTATCAGAAACTGAAGTACAATATAAGCTAAAAGAATATGGGCTTAATAAGATAAGTGTTGCTAAAAAAAATACATTTCTAAAGATGTTATTTTCTCAATTTACTTCTTTAATTATTATTATATTATTAATCTGTGCTTTTATTTTCTTGTTTATAGGAGATACTTTAGAGTTTTTTCTAGTTTTAGTTATTGTTCTTGTTAATGGAGTTATTGGTTTTATTCAAGAATATAAAGCAGATAGAGCTGTAGAGTCTTTGAAAAAGATGTTAGTCTTAAAAGCAGAAGTATTAAGAGACGGAAGTAGAAAAGAAATTAATTCTGAAGAGCTAGTGCCAGGAGATATTGTTTATGTTTATGAAGGAGACAAGGTACCTGCAGATTTGAAAATTTTAGAGAATTATTCTCTTTTAGTTGATGAATCAATATTAAATGGAGAAAGTACACCAACAAGAAAAGATTTAAAAGAGAATAATCTTTTATTTTCAGGAACAACAATTGTTAGTGGAAAAGGAAAAGCAATTGTAGAAAATACAGGAATGAAAACCGAATTTGGTAAAATTGTTAATCTTGTTTCTGAAGATAAACAAGAAAGGACAAATCTAGAGAAAGACATTGATTATCTTTCTAAGGTTTTAGTATATATAATGATTGTAGGTTTTGTGATTTTGTTTATTCTTGGACTAGTTAGAGGGCAACCAATTCTTACAATATTTTTAATATCTGTCTCTCTTGCAATTTCAGCAATTCCTGAAGGGTTACCAATAGTTATGACTTTAACTCTAGCTAATGGCGTACAATTAATGTCAAAGAAAAATGCAATTGTTAAAAAGTTAAATTCAGTAGAAGCATTAGGGTCAACAACAGTTATTTGTTCAGATAAGACAGGAACCCTAACATTAAATGAGATGACTGTTGAAAAGCTTCATACTTTAGTTTTTGAAAAAAATATTTCTGCAACAGGTTATGCTTATGATAAACAGGAAATAATTGATAACAGAGATGCTCATAAACTAATAGATATTGCAAACAACTGTAATAATGCAATTATTGATAAAGCCATTTTTGGAGACCCAACAGAAATTGCTTTAAAGGTTCTTGCCAAAAAATCAAGACTTGAAAATAATTATAAGTTTGTAGATGAGATTCCTTTTTCTTCTGAAAGAAAGATGATGTCAACAGTTCATGAGATTAGTGGACAATATGAGATGTTTAGTAAAGGTGCTTTAAGTGAAATTTTAAAAAGGTCTAATAAGATTCTAGATAACGGCAAAGTAAGAGCAATAACAAAAAAAGATATAGAGTTCTTTGAAAAACTTGAAGAAAAATATGCGATGCAGGCTTTAAGAGTTTTAGGTTTTTCATATAAGCTAATGCCAAATCTAAAAGATAAAAAAGAAAGTGATTTTATTT
>DAOOUC010000003.1:0-123055 GCA_035390665.1 archaeon
TGATCTTTTTTTTCAAAGTTTCTAAAAAATAACCATTTAGTTATTAATATTCTTAATATAATGATTAAAGCAACAAGAGCAAAAGTAATTAATATAATATCTAAATTAATTACTTTAAAGTCAATAATTACACCTAAATATATAAAGAAAAAAGTTTTTATAACAAGTGAGATTTCTGTCTGGAAATGATGTATTGTTTTGTCTAAGGTGAAATCTTTCATTTTGAATGTTTTAAATAAATCAGAAGCATTACCTAAAACTAGGCCAAAAACTAAAACCCCAAAAGCCCCATTGCCTCCAAGATACTCAGTCACAGCATATAATAAAAATAAAAAAGATAATGTTAAGAAATAACTAAAATCTTTAACTGCTTCAGAATCTCTTAAAATCCTAGACCAAATTATTCCTCCAATAAGCCCAATTACTGCGGCTATTGCAAATGCAGAAAATATTCCTTGAACAATTAATTTTGTATTTGCTGCTTGAGAAACAATTATTCCAACAATAGTTACCGTAGCAACAACACAAAAAACATCTGTCATTGCGGATTCTAAAGTCATTATTGTTTTTGTTTTATCTGTTGCACTTGATTTTGTGACTAATGGTATGACTATTTCTGAACTTGTTCCACCAATTATTACTCCTAATAATAATCCATATATCCATTCAAATCCAAAAATATAATGTAATAATACTCCTGAAAGAATAGAGGTTAATACAAATACCAACAAAGTATAGAAAAATGCATTTTTAATTTCTGTAATAACTTTATAAAAATTAAGATATAATCCACCATCAAAAATTAAAACAATTAAAGCAATTGCTGCAAAAATCGGAGTATATGTTCTTAATTGAGTTATTGCTGTTTGTGGGATAATGTGAAATATAGGGCCCAACAATAAACCAATTAAAATCAGTATAAAAATATCGGAAATTTTTGTTTTTTTAAAAAATAAGTTTCCTAGAAATCCTAATAAAAATATTCCTGCAATAAAAACCAAAAATAAAAGTGGATTAATCATGATTATCATTTCCTTAATTTCTAAAATATATATTATTAAATTAATTTATAAATTTAACTAAAATATATATTTATAACATATATAAAAAATTCGAGGTAAAATATGAGAAAAATAGACAAGAAAAATAATTTTAATAAAAAAACAATTGCTCAAATAACTGCTTTAGTTAATGAAATGGCAAATAAAAAGAAGGGCTCTTTTTTTATAATAACTAAACAAGATATTTCAAGCAAATATGAAAGATTATATCCTGATCTTTTTTCACATAAAAAAATAAATATTAAAGATAAAGAAACCCAAACTCTTTTGATTGCTCTTGCTGAACTTGATGGTGCAATTGTTGTTGATGATTCTGGTTATGTTATAGATTATGGCGTTAAGATTAAAAGAACAAAAATACTTTTAGGACACGGCACAAGACATTCTGCTGCAAGAGGTATTTCTCAAACAAAGAACGTTTTACCAATTATTTCTTCTGAAGAAGATGGAAGAGTAAGAATTTTTAGAGAAGGAGAGATGGTTGCAGAGATTAATCCAAGGACAGGAAAAGACAAACAATTTTTTGAAAAGATTGGAGAATTATTTTCTAGGCCTGATCTTCAAGTTGCTACTGCTGGTGGCGTGGCATCATTATTATTAAGAGTAAATCCTTTTATGGCTGGAGCAGTCTTTACAGGTAGCTGGATAATTACAAAATATGGACTTGTAAGTATGAAAGAATTCTTAGCAACAGGAAGACTTGTTGTTAAAAAGAAAACAAAAGAAATAAAGAAAAAAAATGCTAAAAGAAAGTAACTATAGTGAAACTAAAGAAATTTCAAGTGGAATAGTTAATTCAATTATAAGAGTTATTAAAAAAACAATTATCTTTGGAATAATTATTCCCTTTGTTATCTATATCTTTATAAGATTTCTAGAAATAGCTTTTGGATATTCTTGGCAACAACAATTAACCTTTCAATATATTGCTTATATTTATGTTGTTGGCTATGTTGCTTTTCTTGTATATATGTCAGTAAAAAGTCAGATTCACTCTACTCTTTATTATTCTATTGGATGGTTGCTTGGATTATTATTACTCTATAGATTCGGGATATTTCAATGGGAACAATTTAAAGACCTTTTAATTGCCCCGATTATTTTTGTTATATTAAAGATTGCTTATCTTTTTTTTAGAAAACCAAGAAAATTAGAACAAAGAAAAACCAAAACCTCTAGAGTGTAATCTTATATATCTCTTTAATCTGTTTTGGCTAATTCCTGAATCTTCTAAATCTTTATAAGTATATCCTGCTTTAACTAATTGATCTAAACTATACCCTGCTTTGTATAATTCTTTTGCTGGAAAACCAATTGTTTTAAGTTCTTTAGCAGAATATCTTATTATTCTTAATTGTCTTGCAGAACAACCTATTTTCCAAACATCTTTTGCTGGAAATCCTGCATAAGATAATTCTCTTGCTGAAAATCCAACAGCATAAAGTTCGGATGCTAAAAAACCTGCATCTCTTAATGATGCTGCATCAAATCTTGCTGATTTTAATTCTTGTGCAGAGTATGCTTTTTTAAGATCATAAGCACTATATCCTGCTGCTCTCATTTCTTTAGCAGTGTACCCTGCATTTTTAAGATCTGTAACATCAATATCAAGATCATTAAGTTCCTTAGCAGTATATCCTGCATCTCTTATTGTCTTAAGATCAAAACCTGCAAAATATAATTCTCTTGCAGAAAAACCAAGATTGTGAAATTGTCTTGCAGAATAACCTATACCTAATAATTCTTTAGCATTGAAATCTGCTTCTCTTAAATCATATAAACTATAACCTGCTAAATGAATCTCTACTGCTGAAAATCCTGCTTCTTTTAATTCTTTAACAGTATATCCTTTTGATATAAATTCAGGTAAGCCACAACCAATAAGTCTTACTTCATGTAATGGACAACCAGCATTCATTAATTGAACACAAGAAAGTCCAGCATTAGATAATTCTCTTGTTGTATAGCCAGCAAAATAAAGCTCTTGTGGAGAATACCCAAAATTAAGAAGCTCTCTTGCAGAATAATTAAGATATCTTAATTCTTCTAAATTAAATTCTTTTTTCTTTTCTTCTAAGGTTAAAATATCCATTAAATCAAAGATTTCTTTAAGCTTATATCCTGCTTCTTTTATTTCTTTAATTGAATATCCTGCTTTATACATGTCTCTTGCAGAAATTCCTGCGTCTCTAAATTGAGTTGCAGTAACTCCAACTGCTGATAATTCTTTAATTCTAAATCCTTCTTTTAAAAGATCTGCAATTGTTATTCCTTCTTCTAAAAGTTGTTTAATGTCTATTTTTTCTTTATCTATTAAATCAACTAAAGTATATCCTATTTCACAAAGTTCTTTAATTGTGAATGCTTTTTTTAAATCTTCTAAAGTATATCCTGCATCAATTAATTCCTTTGGTGTATATCCTGCAATCTTTAATTTCTTTACAGGAAATTCAAGAGAATGTAATTCCTTTGCATCATATTTAGCATAAGCAACAACGTCTTCACTAAATTTTACTTTTAATAAATCTCTTGCTGAATATCCCAGATCTTTTAATTCTTTTGCTGAATATCCTGCTAATTTTAATTCCTTTAATGAAAATTTTGCATTATGTAAATCTAAAGCACTAAAGCCTAATGTAAAAAGATATTTTGCTCCGAATTTCATTCTTTTAAGTCTTGTAGCATTGTATTTTCTTTGTTTTAGCTTTGTAGAATTATATCCTAATAATAACATTTTTTTTGATGGTGTTTTTTTTTTTAATAATTGCGGTAAACTTATTTGTTTTATTTTTTTCTTAACTGATTTTTTTGCTTTTTTCTTAGCTACTTTTTTTATATTTTTCTTTGACTTTGCTGGTTTTTTCTTTGGTTTTTGTTTTTCTGTTTTTTTCTGTAAAGGGTTTATTGTGTATCCTAGTTCTTTAATTTCTGTGTCTGTAAATCCAGAGTCTAATAGGTCCTTTAATGTATATTTTAATCCAAGATAAATTGTTTTATTTGCATTAACTTTCTTTAAGTCTTTTGAATAACTTTTGTAATCTATTTTTCTTTTCCTTAACAAACTTAAATCCACAGGAGAAATTATAAATCTCTTTGGAGAATTAAGTTGTTTGTTTAATAATTCAATTACTTCTTTTTTTTTAAGTGTTTGAGTTATCTTTTTCATATGTTTTTCACATTTTAATTATAATTAACTAAATCCGGTTATTTATTATATATATTATATAAGAAAAGCTTTATAAAGCAAAGGTTTATATATAAAATTTAATATATATTATATATTAGCACAAATTCTTATAAAAAAAATAAGGGGGAAATATCTATGGCTAAAAAAAATAGCGAAAAATTAAAGAAATTCGGAGCAATTGCTTTCATAGTAGGTGTAGTAATTGCTTTAATTGCAGGACTTTTGTCTCAAATGATTGGTGAAGTAGTTACAACATCTATCTTAGTACTACTTGGATTAATTGTTGGTTTCTTAAATGTAACAGACACAGAAGTAAAGGATTACTTACTTGCATCAGTTGCTCTTGTAATTGTAACTGCTCTTGGTAGTGCAGTACTTGGAGGAATAATGTATATTGGTCCTTACTTAGGAAGTGTTTTACAAGCAATAATGACTTTTGTCATACCAGCTACAATAATTGTTGCTTTAAAAGAAATCTATGGTTTAGCTAAAAACTAAATCTTTTCTTTTTCTTTTTTTCTTATTTTATATAAATAGTTGATGCTTTTTTTAATCTATTCATTATGGCTTTACCTAATTGATCTTCTTCAATTCCTTGAGCAATAATTATGTCTGTTTTGTTCTTATCGAAATCTCTAAAATAAGAAAATAGTTTTTGGGCATAAATCTTAGAATCAGAATTAAGATATTTTACATTTTTTTCTTTTAAATCAAAACTATAAGAAAGTATACCTATTTTTTTCTTTGGATTTTTCTGTTTAATTAATTCAATTTCTCTTAAGAAATTTCTGTTATAATCAATTAAGATTACTTTTGCTTTTGGAGAATAATGAGTATATTTCATTCCTGGTGCTTTTGGTTTATCTTTATTTTTAGAATTTAAATTAGAAAATTTAACTTCTCCAATTACTTCTTCAATATCTTCTTTAGTAATATATCCTGGTCTTAATATTGTTGGAACAATAGAAGTAAAATCAATAACTGTTGATTCTATTCCAATTTTACAATTCCCTCCATCTATTATATATTCTATTTTTCCAGAAAGATCATCAACAACATGTTTTGCTTTTGTTGGGCTAGGTTTTCCTGAAAGATTAGCACTAGGAGCAACAATTGGAACTTTTGATTGTTTTATTAATTCTAAAGCAATCTTATTGTTTGGCATTCTTATTGCTATACTGTCAAGTCCAGCAGTAACAACATCAGGAACAATTTTTTTCTTTTTAAGAACTATCGTTAAAGGCCCAGGCCAAAACTTTTTTGTTAATTTTTTAGCAGATTCAGGGAAATCTTTTGCAAGTTTCTTTACTTGTAAAGAATCAGAAATATGTGCAATTAATGGATTATCTTGTGGTCTACCTTTTACTTTAAATATTTCTGAAACTGCCAAAGGATTAAAGGCATTAGCTCCAAGACCATAAACCGTTTCTGTAGGAAAAGAAACAAGTTTACCGTTTCTTATTGCTTTTGCAATTAATTTTATTTTTTCAGATTCTGGAGTTTTCGGGTTTATCTTAATAATGGTTGTTTGCATAGTTTGTCATATTTTGTCCAACAATTAGTATTATTCAACTGTTACAGATTTTGCTAAGTTTCTTGGTTGATCAATTGCACAATCTCTTAAGTCTGCAATATAATATGCTAACAATTGCATAGGAATTACATTAACAAAAGGAGTTAGATTAACACAAACATCTGGTACATAGATTACATGATCACAAATCTTAGATATTTCCGTATCTCCAACTGTTGCAATTGCAATAATTTTTGCGCCTCTTGCTTTTGCTTCGTGAATATTTGATAAAACCTTATCATAGTTAAGGTCTTGGTTTGCAATAACAACAACTGGAACTTCTTTATCAACTAAAGCAATTGGTCCATGTTTCATCTCTGCTGCAGGATATCCTTCTGCATGGATATAAGATATTTCTTTAAGTTTTAGTGCTCCTTCTAGAGCTATAGGGTAATTTATGCCTCGTCCAAGATATAATGCGTCTTTTGAAGTGTAATATTTTTTGGCAATATTCTTTATTTCTTCTTCTGTTTTAAACATTTCTTTAATTACGCCTGGAAGTTCTAAAAGATTATTTATTAGTTTTTTGGAATCGTTATCGTCCATAGTTCCAAGTATTCTTCCAAGATAAAGTGTTAAAAGATTTAAACAAACTAATTGGCTAGTAAATGCTTTAGTTGAAGCAACGCCAATTTCTGGTCCTGCTCTAATATAAATTCCACCATCACATTCTCTTGCTATTGTTGAACCAACAACATTAACAATACCAATTACTTTTCCACCTTTTCCTTTAGCTTCTCTAACTGCAGCTAAGGTGTCTGCTGTTTCTCCTGATTGACTTATTGCTATTATTAAAGTATTATTATCAATAATTGGATCTCTATATCTAAATTCAGAAGCATAATCTACTTCTACTGGAACTCTTAAGAAACGTTCCATAGAAAATTTAGCAACTAAACCACAATGCCAAGAGGTTCCACAAGCAACAATAATTATTCTTTTTATTTTTTTTATATTTTCTGCAGAAAGATTAATGCCCCCTAGTTTTGCTGTATTATTTTCAAAATCAATTCTTCCTAATATTGCTTGTTTAATAGTTTCTGGTTGTTCATGTATTTCTTTTAACATAAAATGTTTATATCCTTGTTTTTCTATCTGTTCTAAATTCATAGAAACTTCTATTATTTCTTTATCAAGACTTATATTATCTAAAGAAGTTATTTCACAACCTCCATTAATAGAAGCCATTTCATTATCGTCTAAGTAAATTACTTTTTTTGTATGTTCAATAATTGCTGAAATATCGCTTGCTACAAAATATTCTTCCTTTCCAATCCCAATAACTATTGGAGAGCCACGTCTAGCAACTATTAATTCTTTTCCTGATTTATGCATAACAACTAGACCAAAGGTTCCAACAACTTCTCTTAAAGCTTTTTGTACTGCTTTTTTTAAATCTCCTTGATAAAATTTTTCAATCAAATGTGTTAAAACTTCAGTATCTGTTTGAGATTTAAAAATATGTCCTTCTTTTTCTAAAAGTTTCTTTAAAGATTCAAAGTTTTCTATAATTCCATTATGAACTAATGCTATTTCTTCCTTACAATCTGTGTGTGGATGGGCATTAATTGTGGTGGGTTCTCCGTGTGTTGCCCATCTTGTATGTGCTATCCCTATGTTTGCTTTAAGGTCTGGGTATTTCTTTATTTCTGATTCTAAATTACCTGTTACTTTGCCTTTAGTCTTAATTATCTTTAACTCTCCAGAATCAATAACCGCTATACCACAAGAATCATAGCCTCTATATTCTAATCTTTTAAGACCATTTACCAAAATAGAAATACAATCTCTTTTTCCAAAATAAGCATTAATTCCACACATAACTAATAATTAGTATAAAAAAATTTAAAAATAGGAAAGAAAAAATTATTTTCCAGCCCAAGCATAGGTATCTGCGAGATATCCGGTCATTGCAGTGACATAAGAGTCTCTACCATTCCAACTTTTAGAAACTGCAGAAAATGTTTTATTACGATATAAATTTGGACTATATGTGGTTCCTTTTGTTAAATTCAAGTATGTTGCTTCAATTCCTTGTTCAAGTGTTGGATATCTACAATAATTGCCGGTATCTACTCCACCACACCTACATGCAGAAATTCCGCTTATATCGTTATTGTTTATCATTGTTGTGGTAACACTTGAAGAATTTTGATTAAACATTGATCTTTCTGCTTTAAAAAAGGAAAGAACAAATACTGGATCTATATCATATAACAATCCTAAATTATAAAATGCTGGTGAAGCATCTTTTACTTTTTGTGGTATATTTGTTCCAGATCTATTAAATGCAGTTCTTATTTGAGCAATAGTTAAACTAGGATCATCATCTGTTCCTGTATTTGTTGTTGGTAAAACTATACTACTCATTGTTCTTTTACCACTAAATTGTTGTTTTGTTATCCCAATTCCACCTTCTTGTCTTATTTTTGCTAAAGTAGTTGGATTACTTGTATAACAACCATCTGTTCCTTTTTCTAAAGTTGTTGATTGTGTTTGTGCAGGAGGATTTTCTATTGTTGGTGGTTGAACAACAGGTTGTGTTGGTGTTACTGGTTCTACAGCTTTTCCTGTTAATCCTTCAAAAATCTTAGGATCAAAATCCCATCTGCCGTATTTTAGACAACTTACTGTAGAATTACAATTATGTCCTTTACAATAGAAATTTACAATATTTCTATTAATTATACAAAAATTATATTGAGATAATTCTTTATTATCTAAAACATATAAATTAGCATAAGATAAATTTACTTTAGAATTATCTTCTGATTTTTGCATAAGAATAATTACTAAATTATTTTTTGTGTTTTGACTCTTAATATTTAGTTTTATATTTTTATTATTATTGTTTAATATATATTTTAATTGCTTAAAACCTGTAAATGTGCCATCTATGTTAAATATATTTGTTGTTTGATCAACATAATTATTACTAAAAACACCTGTTTGATATATGTTTTGTAATTCTGTGTCTATTTCTGTTTTCTTATCTGTTGTTGCAATTATAGCATAAACTGTTCCTTCTCTAAACATACTTAAATCAATACTTAAACTCTTATCTTGAGTTTTATTATTTAATAAGAACTCTTTTGGAATATCCATTTTATTAACCATATACCAATTAGTATTATTTAATGAAAAATTAATATCTGAAATATTTTTTTCAATATCATTAACGATATTTAATGTTGCTACCGGAGTTGAAGATGTTTGAGTACTAGAATCTGTTGTTTGAGTAATAGATGAACAAACAGTTAATTTAAACTGTTCGGAATTATTTTCAAAAGCAATAATATCTGAAATAATTACTGCATCATTAATAATAGAACAAGATTGATATTTAGGAATGGATCCTTCAATTACACATTTGAATTTTTTATTAGGATATAATTCATAAGTTATATTATAATCTGATGAACACTCAGATGCAGCAACTTGTTGAGATTCAGAACCTCCTCCAGTATCTGTATTTTGTGCTGAAGTTGTTCCTGAGCCACTGTTTGTGTTTGTTGTTCCAGCATTAGGACAGATTTCTCTTTTTAAATCAGGATAATTTGTTAAATTTAAAGTAAATCCTGATTTTTGACCATTAAATGGATTACATCTATCTGCCATTGCACCAGAATCATTACACTTATAACAAACTTGCCCTTTACTTAATGATTGACCACCTACTGTTACAGCAGATGTTGGATAAGTTGTAGATTTAGTGTATCCTGAACATTTTGTAGAACAATCTACTGGATTTGCTGCTGCATTATTGCCTGAAACAGGAACATCATATGCGTAATCTAAATTATAAATCCAATTATTTGAACTTATTAAAGGTATAGATGTATATCCACTTGGGGCCAAATCTGTTTGAAACCAAGTATCTAATTTCCCATTTATTAATTTACAACTAAATGTATCATCTTGACTACCTTGCAGAAACATTCCACTCAATTGCTGTGGTTTAAATATTACGACATCTATTTTTGGACTATTACAAATTGAGGGTTTACTTATAAACAATTTAATTGTTTTAGAATTTGGTGTTGAAGGAGAATATGCCATAATTGTATCGGTACCTACGTCAACACCTTTTCCTGCTTTCCCTGCTCCCCCCGCATATATTGCATCCATATAATATAGTCCAGATCTATATAAATCTCGATTAGTAACAATATTCGCTGCAGGACTTGGAGAAATTAAAACACCCATACCGAAGGATTTATCTGTAGTATAGGTATAAGAATTAGTAGTAATTAAAATTACCCCACAAACACCTCTTTCTGTAACTTCTGGATATTTACTTGCTTTTAAATCTAATATTTTTATATCTCTTACATCTGTTCTACAAACTGGATTTTTTGTTATTGTGGATTTAATACCTGTAATAGCAAAAACACCATTGCTTATAAAAAGTACACAAATTAATATTATAAAAATTGAAATTAGATTTTTTTTGTTCATTTCTTATCTTTCCTTTATTTTTTACGAAGTTATAACTTATTTTAGTTAATCTATATTTTGTCTATAAATTATTTATGTTGTTAAATATTTATAAATGTATTCTATACTTAATTATATATAATATATTTAAATAACTTGCTTTTAAGCTTGCTTTTTATAACGGGGTGAAAAAACTATGATTGAAATTCTAAAATTTTCTGAACAGGGCTTGCAAAGACATGAAAGGCCAACTAAAGATGCATGGATTAATGTAGTTAACCCCGATGCTTATGAGATTAAATATTTAGCAGAAATTTGTAAAGTTAAAGAAGTGGATTATCAAGAGTTTAAAGATGATATTAATTCACTTCAAGATATGGAAGAAATTCCTTTCATGGAAAAATATAGACAAGAGTATTTTATAATTACAAGAACGCCTCATAAATTAAAATCTATAGATCCTGAAAGCAAGTATAAGTCTGCTGTTGAATATATTACTATTCCTTTAGGAATTATGATTAACAAAGATTATATAATTACAATAAGCTTTAGAGAAAATGAAAATATAGATGTTTTAAAAACAAAGAAATTTAAACATGAAAAATCATTAGTTCTTTTAAGATTGTTACTTGTTTCTTCTAAAACCTATATTAAATATCTAAAAGAAATTGATGCAAAAATAAAAAGTATTGAAGAAAAGTTCGAAAGTGTTCAGAGGAATAAAGAAATTTCTGATCTTTTAGATCTTAAAAAATCTCTTGTGTATTTTAATACTTCTTTGAAAAGCGATCAAATACTTCTTGAAAAGATTGCAAGAAATAAAGATTTTGTTAATTCTGAAGATGATAAAGATGTTATTGATGATGTAATTGATGAAAATAAACAAGCAATTGTTGTTACTGCAATCTATAAGAATATTATTGCAGATGCTACTGATCTTTTTAACTCTGTTACTTCAAATAATCTAAATAAAACTATGAAGTTATTAACTTCAATTACTGTTGTTATTGCAATCCCTACAATGATTGCTGGAATATATGGAATGAATGTCCCTTTGCCTTTCGATAATCATCCTCATGCATTTCTTGTAATCATGGGAATAGTTATGCTATTTTCATTAATTGGAGTATTCTATCTTTGGAAGAATGACATGTTCTAGAGCCGGTTGCGGTCAGCTCGCGCCCAGCCAAATAATGTATTGTTCTAGAGCCGGTTGCGGTCAGCTCCCAAAATTCACAATTTTTTTCCAGCTACAAAGAATATTGTCTTCTTTTCAAAAAGATTTAAAATTTCTGATTTTTCATTTCTTATATTTTTTTGACCGAGAATTTGGATATTATTATTCTTAAACCATTTCTTTACTTCTTTTAATGTGTGATAACTTTCATATGGAACACAATATCTATCATAAAGTGTAGATTTTGGAGCATTATGAAATTTTTTTGTTCTATAAAGAAAAGAAATTATCTTATCTGGATCTTTAGAAACAAATGTGTGTAATAAAAATCTTTGAAAAAAATATCTTAAACGAGAATATTTGTGATATAATCCTATAATAACAATGCCGTCACTTTTAAGTTGTCCAACAATTCGCGTAAATCCCTTTTTTGCATTTTCTGTGTGATGAAGAACACCAAGAGAAACCACAATATCAAATTTGCCCAGATCTTCGAGATTGTCTTTTAAAATATCTTTTTCTTTAAAGATAACATTGTCTATTTTTTCTTTTTTTGCTTTTTTCTTAGCTTCTTCTAATTGACTTTTTGAAAAATCAATAGCAATAACTTCTTTTGCTCCTGCTTTTGCAAAAAAAATAGATTTTTCTCCGGTTCCGCAACCAGCATCAAGTATTCTTTTACCAATTAAATCTTTTTCTTTCAATCCTGCTGTTTCAAGAATATTAAGTATAATTTTGTTATTGGTTCTAATTTGATTAGAAGTATATTGATTTGCTTTTGGATATGGCTGTTTATTATAGAACTCTTTAACTTTTTCCATTTCTATTTCTTTCTTCTTAATTTAATTTTTGCTAGTAATGCAGATAGAATTAATGCGGACTTAATTGCAACTCCTGCACCTGCACTAACACCTAATATTGTCCCATACATATTTGCTTCTCTTTGAATATATTGCAATTCTGGTGCTGGAATTGTTTTTATTATATTTTCTAATCTTTGAATTTGATTAGGTGTTAAATCTTTATATATATCTCCTAATGGCTTTTCTAAAAAATATTTTTCCCAAACTTGCCCACCTGCTTCTTGTAAAATTTTTTCAATTTCTTTTATTTGAGATTTATATTCTAGAATATTATAAATATTTCTCATTTTAATTGGATCCAAAGTAATTTTACTTATCTTTTGAGCATAACTATCCCAAAAATATATTTCTCCAAGTTTAGATTTTTCATTTAGTTTTCTTAAATTTGATTTAATTGTGACTTCTTTCCCTTTTGGATAAGATACATTAGATAAATGATTTCCATAAGCAGATGTTGTTAATCTA
Source organism: archaeon (assembly GCA_035390665.1). Classification (GTDB taxonomy): domain Archaea; phylum Iainarchaeota; class Iainarchaeia; order Iainarchaeales; family CSSED10-239; genus JAKQTP01. Next base: position 12,764 of record DAOOUC010000003.1, read on the forward strand.
TCTTTTTGAAAATCCATTACTGCCCCTTTAGTTATATTTCCTGCAAATAAAGAAGCTCCAACAATTGTACCTGCTGCTGCAATCTTTATTTTTGTTTTTAATGATCTATTTGGATCGGCCTTTTTTTTTGGTTTTGATTTTATAGTGGTTTTTGGTTTAAATATTCCCATAATTTTTCACAATTTTTATCTCTAATAAATAAAAGATTTAACAAAACACTTTATATTTCTTTTCTTTTTTAATTCTTTTTATGTCAGAAACCGGTTTTAATAATGCAAAAAAAGATTTATTATCTTTACTTGAAGCTTCCTTAGCCATACGAACAAAAGATAAATCTAAAAAATATAGTTTGTTATTTAGTGGTGGAATTGATTCTTGCCTTATAGCAATGATTCTTAAAAAACAGAAAATAAACTTTACTTGTTTTTTTGCTTATGTTAAAGATAACACAGAAGCAAAAGATTTAATTTATGCAAAAAAAGCAGCAAAAGAACTTAATCTAAAACTTGACATTATTTCTGTAGACAAAAAAGAAATATCTAAAATTGTCCCCGAGATTATAAAAATTATTGATTCTGATAATCCAATTAAAGTTGGTGTGGCAATTCCAGGATATTTATCTTGTAAAAAAGCTAAATCTAAAAAGACAGACATTATCTTTTCTGGACTTGGCTCTGATGAATTATTTGCAGGATATAGTAGATTTACACTAAAAAATCAAAAAAAAGAAACCAAAAAGTGTCTAGATAATATTTACAAAGATAATCTGTCAAGAGATGAAGCAATTGCAAAACATTTTAATCTATATGTAGATTGCCCATATCTTGATAAAAAAATTGTAGATTATTCCTTACAATTAGATTCAAAATTTTTTATTTCAAAAGTTCAGAATAAAATAATTATTAGAGAAATTGCAAAAGATCTTGGATTATCTAAAGAATTAGCTGAAAGAAAAAAATTAGCTTGCCAATATGGAAGTAATAGTGACAGAATTCTTGAAAAGCTTGCAAAAGAAAATAAATTTAAAACTAAAACAGAATATCTGTCTTCTTTTTCAAAAGAAAAAATTGGTGCACTTTACTCTGGAGGTAAAGATTCTAATTTATCTTTATGGCTTGCATTCAAAGAAGGGAAAGAAATTTCTTGTTTAATTTCTTTAATTCCTGAAAATATTGATTCCTATATGTTTCAAACACCTGATATTAATTTCCTGAAATTACAAGCTCTTGCTTTAGATATTCCACTCCTTATTACAAAAACAAAAGGAGAAAAAGAGAAAGAACTCTCAGATTTAAAAAATGCAATTAAATTTGCTAAAGAAAAATACAATTTAACCGGGATTGTTGCTGGTGCTCTTTATAGTGTTTATCAAAAAGATAGAATTGAAAAGATTTGTAAAGATCTTAATCTAAAATTAATTGCACCACTTTGGCATATGAAAGAAGAAGATGAAATTAAACTACTTTTAAAAAACAAATTTAAATTCATTATTTGCAAAATTGCAGCATATGGTTTTTCTGAAAAATTACTTGGAAAAGTTATTGATAATAAAGATTTAGGAGAATTAAAAAGATTAAATGAAAAATATAAAAGCAATATTGCAGGAGAAGGCGGAGAATATGAAACCCTTGTTCTTGACTCTCCAATGTTTAAACAAAAAATATCCGTAATTGATCTTGAAAAAATAATGCAAAATGAGTTTACTGGGAATTTAATTATTAAAAAAGTAAAACTAGAGAAGAAATAGATTTAAAATCTATTTGGATTCCTATTTAGTTATAGTTAAACACATAAAAAATGAAAAATTATGCCTGCATTACTAGCACACATGCATTTGGTTAAAGACCTTATAAAGGAAAATCCAAAACTATTTAGTTCTGTAGATTATAAATATTTAATTCAGGGGGCTACATTTCCGGATATTTATTATATTACTGAATTAAAATCAATTACTAAAAAACCAAACTTCAGTAAATTCATACATGAAGCAGATAATGAATATGATTTTGCAAAAACATTATTAAGAAAATCTAAAAATAAACAAGAAAGATTGTTTGCAATTGGATTTTTATCTCATATGATATTAGATAAAAATGTGCATAATTATCTTAAGAAAAAAGGAATTTATACTGATATTAAACATATGGTTTCAGAATATTATTTAGAAACAAAATTTCACAACAGTAAAATACCATTGCCAAGATTTCCAAGCACATTAATAAAAGAAAGCTTAAAGGACTGCTATCCTAAAGATTATGACACATATAAAAATAAAATAAAAATATCTATTAGGTCTTTAATATTTTATGAATTTGCAAATACTTTTATAATTAAAAAGATAATTAACGGAAGATATAGAAAAGAAAATAACAAAACTAGATGGTCTTTATTAAATCTTCCATTTAAACTTGCTAGGCTTTCTAAATATAAAAAAATGGGTTATGATTATACTGCTTTATTAAACCCTGATATCACTATAAAAGAAAAATATCTTGAAGATATCTATAAAGAATATCAAAAATCTAAAAAAGAGCTAATAAATACAATAATAGAAGAAGAATTAAATGTAGTAGATTATACAACCCATCAAACAGAAATAAGAGATTTTGTTTAATCTATAAATTTTATTAATATTTATTAAAAGGCGTACTTGATACAGAATAATCATCTAATTCTGTGTATTTCATTTGCAATTCTTTTAATTCTTTCTTTAGTTCTTCTATTTGTTTTTTATCTAATTTAGATTCAGTCAATTGTTTTTTTATTTTAGATTGTAAATTTAAAATTTCTTTTTTTAATCCTTTAACTGTTCTTACTGCTGGCCTTTTTCTTAAAATTGGTGATTTGTGTATTGTTACCATTTAAATCATATTAATATTTATTTTTTGTTCTGTCTTGTTATCTACGTAATTATAATCTCTTGAATGTTCCCCTACTCTTATTTTTATTGATTTTAAACCTGGATTTGACCCAATTGCAGGATATATAAAAAACTTTATTTCTTTACTTTGATTTGGTTCAAATTCTCCAAGTCTTTTATAATCTGTATTAATGGGTTTAACTTTATCAAAACTTAAATCTTCATCTAAAACAAGATCTATACTTAACATTTTCTTTGTTATTCCGTTTGTAAGTTTAATAAATAATTCTAATGGCTCTTTGCTTTTACTATCTAATCTATAGGGATATGTTCTTGTGCTTATTCCAATCATTTTTTATCACCATTTAAATTTATAATAATACAATAAACAAAAGAAATTATAAATCTTTTCTTGCGTGTTTTGTATTAAGTAAATAACCTTTAATTAATTTAATTCTTTCTAAATATTTATCTTTATTATATAATTTATATGCAAAATCATAACAAGTAAGTAAATTTTCTAAAGTACTAATATTTACATTTGTATTTCCTAGTATTGTATCTCCATAGTCTTTATTTTTTAAAAGAACATAAGATTGCTTATCAAAAGAGTTATCTACCCCAATAAATTCAATTTCTATATTATTTAGATTTAAATCTAAATAATTTTTTCCTTTTTTAGATACATTTATTTTAGGGTCATATATTTTTTTTAACTTTTTAAAATCTTTATAATTTACAATAAAATCAAGATCTTTTGTTTCATTTATTATTTTTTTAAAATAAAGGACCGTTCCTCCAGTTATAAAATAATCAATTTTGTGTCTATTTAATTCTTTGACAATTTCTATTACTGTTGGTTTTATTGATTTCATTTTTTCTCATTTATAGGTAGTAGAATATTTCTCTTTGTCATCAATTATATCGTTATTTTTCCAATCCTCGACCCAGTCAGAGACATTATATGACTTATAACTCCCATCTGGCATAGAACAAACAACTCTAGCAATTCCTGCATTAATAATCATCTTTTTACAAATAAAACAAGGTAAAGAATTTGTAGGGGCTACTATTCCTTGATAGGTTCTTTTTCCAACAATATACATTGTACCTCCAACAATTGAAACTCCATCTCTTGCTGCATTAATTATTGCATTCTGCTCAGCATGAACACTTGTACAAAGTTCAAATCTATGACCTGAAGGAATATTTAATTTTCTTCTAAGACAATAACCTTTTTCGAAACAATCCTTTGTTCCTCTTGGTGCTCCTACATATCCTGTAGATTTTATTACATTGTCTTTAACAATGATTGCTCCAAAATTAACACATAAACAACTTTCTCTTTTTGATATTTCGTCTGTTATTTTTATAAAATATTCATCCCAAGATGGTTTACTTCTATTCTTTATTTGTATTTTTAAAAGTAATTCTTCTATTTGGGGGTTAAGTGCATCAAGTGGACCATCATTATTTATTCTAAACTCTGCAAGTTTTTTACAAGCCTCTAAATTTTGTGAGTTTGGATCTGTGCTAGTTAATTCTTTTTTCTCAGAAGCCATAAATTCTTCATAACTTGAGATTTGTTCTTTTTCTCTTAATCTTTCTTTTGCGCGTTTGTATCTTATTTTTGAATCAGCTTCAACTGAGACAAGATTAAAGTTTGGTAATTTCTTTAGTTCTTCTATTTCTCCTTGTGTCCTAATAGATTCAACAACAAAGTTTTTTTCAAGACCTTTAATTGTTATTCTATCTACTAGTCTTTTTGCTAAGATGTTTGGACCAAATTTCTGTCTTAATTCATTACCCACTCTTTGAAGATTTTCTCTTGTAAGTTCAATATTGTTTTTTCTACATTCTTCTCTTATTTCATCTGAGCAAGAATAAACAATAAATCCTTTTGCTTTTAATATTTCAGATACTGCTCCTTTTCCGCTTGCCAAAAATCCAGTTATACCAATTATCATTTTTTCACCTAATTTATTTTCTTAAATATGTTATAAAAGAATAGCCTTCTTTTTTTTCTTCATTAACTATTGTCCAGGTATTAGTGTTAATTTCTGGAAAGAAGGTATCTCCGTCATATTCTTTATCCAGTTGTGTTATTTCTAATTTATTTGCAAGCTCTTGTTCCATTGCTTGTCTATAAATACTAGCTCCTCCAATTATATAAACAATATCATCGAGAGTGTGAGCATAATCAATTGCTTCTTTTAATGAATTTTTTATTGTTATATCTTCTTCTTCCCAAGAATCATCTTTAAAACAAACAACAATATTTGTTCTTTCTGGTAATGGCTTTATTGGAAGAGAAAAATATGTATTTTTTCCCATAATTACGGGATGCCCTTTTGTTAATCTTTTAAATCTTTTAAAATCCTCAGAAATATGCCAAGGAATTTTATTATCTTTACCAATAGCATGATTCTTTGCAATAGCTACAATAATTATTGTTTCTTTCATTTATACCGCGATTTCGAATTTTATTGTTGGTTGTGCTTTATAGTCTATTACTTTTGTATCTGTGTATTTCCAATCAAAGATAGAAGTAAAGTTTTCTGTTTCTAATTTTGGAAGAGCTGTCGGAGTTCTTGATAATTGTTCTTTTAAGCCATCTATGTGATTAACATAAATGTGTGTGTCTCCTAAAAAACCAATTAATTTCCCTTCTTTTAAATTTGCTTCTTTTGCTAGAAGATGAAGAAGTAAACCATAACTTGCAATATTAAATGGTAGCCCTAGAGCAGAATCAACAGATCTTTGATTCCATAATAGATTTAATTTATCATTAATAACTGTAACTTGAAAACCATAATGACAAGGGGGTAAAGCCATGTGTTTGATGTCAAGTGGATTCCATGCAGAAACTATCATCCTTCTGTCTGTTGGGTTTGTTTTAAGAGTATCAACTAATTTTTTTAATTGATCAACACCATCGCCAGTTGGTGTTTTATCATGTGCTTGATAAGTTTTTCCAAAATTTCTCCATTGATAACCATAGATTGGACCAAGTTCTCTTTCTTCAAGCATTTTCTTTTTTGTGTTTTCGTCATTTCCATAAGGAATAACATCTGGAGAACACCATTCATCCCATATGTGATTATCTTTTTCTCTTAACCAATTTTTATCTGTAATACCTTTTATGAAAAATTCTAATTCTGAAGCAACTAATCTAAATGGAACTTTCTTAGTTGTTAGAAGTGGAAACCCTTCTAACATATCATGTTCAAACATACAACCTGCAACAGCAATTGTATCAATTCCTGTTCTATTATGTTTTAGTTCTCCTTTGTCTATAATTAATTTTATAATATCTAGATATGCTTTCATTTCACTTCACATTTCTCCTTGTATTTACTCTAATTGCTTTTCTTTTCTTATCTTTTTTTTCCTTTATTGCTTTTTGAAAATTAGGTTCTGTTCTATATATTTCATTAATTAAATCTTCATATGCTTTTCTAATAGTTTCTATCTTTTCTGTTTGTTCTTGAATTCTTCTTTTCAATAATATTTTATCTGCAGTTTGTATTCCTGCTTTTTCAATTTTAGTCAATAAAGAATTAAATGCTGCCGTTAACATTTTCATTTCTTTTATTCTTAATAGATGTTCGTTTGGATTTTCACAAACATAAACTTCTCTTAATTTTTTTAATATCATTTCTGAAATTGAATCAATTTTATGTTCTTGTTCTTTAATATATTGATAATATTTTTTAGATTTATTAGATTGTGTATTTGATAAATCCAATCTTTTCTTTGCTTCTTCAAAATCAATTATTTTTGCCATAATACCACTTATATTTTATCTATTGGATAGTCTTTCAGCATTTCTATTATCTTTAGCTTTATACTTTGCTTTAATTCTTGGTTATCTGGTTCAGAGATTACTTGATTAATATAATCTGCAATTACTCTAATTTGTTCTTCTTTAAACCCTCTTGTTGTTATTGCAGGAGTTCCAATCCTTATACCTGAAGTTATAAATGGTTTTTGAGGGTCTTTTGGTATTCCATTTTTGTTAACAGAAATATTTATTTCTTCTAAGATTTCTTGTGCTTTTTTGCCTGTAATGTTTTTGTTTCTTAAGTCTACAAGTATAAGATGGTTATCAGTTCCATCAGTTACAAGTTTAAAACCATAATTTTGAAGTTCTTGTGCTAAAGTTTTAGAGTTTTTTAGAACTTGTTCTTGATAAGTTTTAAACTCTGGTTTTAAGGCTTCTTCAAAACAAATTGCTTTTCCTGCAATTATGTGTTCTAATGGCCCTCCTTGAAAACCAGGAAAATTATTTTTGTTTATTTTTTCTCCAATTTCGTCATTATCTGTTAAGATTAGTCCACCTCTTGGGCCTCTTAAAGTTTTATGAGTGGTTGAAGTAACAATATCTGCATAAGGTAAAGGCGATTGGTGAAGGTTGGTTGCGACCAAACCAGCAATATGTGCCATGTCTGCCATTAGATATGCATCAACAGAATCTGCAATTTCTCTAAATCTTTTAAAATCAATCTTACGAGGATAAGCAGAAGCACCACAAACAATCATTTTTGGTTTTATTTCTTTTGAAAGCTTTTGGATTTCATCATAATCAAGATAACCATTTTCATCTGTTCCATAACTATAACTTTCAAGAAGTCTACCTGAAAAATTAAGTTTAAAACCATGTGTCAAGTGTCCTCCACTATCAAGAGACATGCCAAGTATTTTATCTCCTTTTTCAAGTAAAGAAAAATAAGCTATTAAGTTTGCAGAAGAACCAGAGTGTGGTTGAACATTTACATATTTACATTTGAAAAGTTCTTTTGCTTTTTCTCGTGCATAATCTTCAATCTCATCAACAACCTCACACCCAGAGTAATATCTTTTTCCAGGATATCCTTCAGCATATTTGTTTGTAAGAACAGAACCACAAGCTTCTCTAATCTCTTTAGAACAAATATTTTCAGAAGCAATCATTTCTACAGTTTCTTGTTGTCTAATCTTTTCTTTCTCTATTAGTTCTTTTATTTTTGACATAATAAATCCTATTTAATTATTTCATCTAATATTTTTGACATCTTTGTTTTGATTTTTTCTTTTGAATCATAGATATTAAATCTATAGATTTCTGGAAGATATTTTGAAGTATGCATTTTACATCCTTCTGTGTAAAGTTTATCAAGCCATTTACCTGCATATCTTTTATTAACAAGTAATTGATAGTCTGAATTTAATTCGTGATCATCAAGTATTCTTCCTTCACTTCTTTTGTTCTTTAATTCTAAATATTTTTCTTTCTTCCAAGATTTTGGACCACACACAACAAAGATATGTGTTGGTGGAAACCTAAAAGCAACTTTGTGACCTGGAAGAGAAAGATATTTTTTTAGTTTTATACCTTTCTGGTTATTTTCTTTATCATAAACTTGATAACAAGCAGATTCTTCGCTTCTGCTTCTAATAATTATTCTTTTATTATCTCTTAATATCTTTCTTATTCTATAAAATTCATCAATTCTATATGCTTGATGTACAAGAGCTGCAGAATATCCATCAATTGTTTCTTCAAAATCATAAGAACTTCTGTTCTGTTCAATCACTCTATTTACTTGGCCAGCGCCTCTTTTTGTTGGTTCTTCCAAAACCCAAACATCTGCAGAATCTGGATTAATATAAGTAGTTATTTTATTTTTCTTAAAAGAGCCAACTAAAAGGTCTGAATTTTTATTATATCCGGAAAGTAAAGAATAAATTTCTAATAATAATTTATCTTTTTTTTCTTGTGAAAAAGAATCTGAATTCAAAAAATCTCTTAAAGACATAAAATCTTTATTGTATTCTTTAAAAATCTCAGCATGAAACAAAAGATCCATTTCTGTTCCTCTAATGTCTCTAATTGTTTTTCCTTTTTCCTTAAAATAATTTATAAAATCATTAATCTGTGTGCTTGTTCCAGACATATCTGGTCCACAAATTACTATATCAAAGAATTCGGTTGTTGTCATTTTTATCCCAAATATAATAACTAGTAAAGTGTTTATAAATTGTTTCTACAAATATTTATGTATATATAAAAAATTATGATTTATATGAATATTTTACTTATTTGTTCAAAAAACGATCTTGCATCTGTTAATTTTTTTGAAACTCTAACCACAGAAAGCTTTGAATTTACTACATTTTCAAAAAATCTTTGGTTTTTAAACAAAGAAAATAAAATTTATCTAACATTAACAGAAAAAATGCATCTCTATCTTGAAGAAAAAGACATTTTAGATATTGAAAAAGAAGCCGATGTAAAATTTGAACAAATAATTTTTCTTTCAAAACATTCAACTCTTTCAGAAATAAAGCCAAGAACAATCTCTGTTCATTCAATTGGAAATTGGGGAAAAGCAGAGCTTGGTGGAATTGATGAGACTGTTGTAAAAACAGATCCAATATTAATTCGTTATTTGCTTTTGGATTTCTATAATAATAAACCAAAAACTTTGCCATTTGAAATAAAACAAGAAGCAACACATCATGGACCTTTCCTTTCTAAATCAACAATATTTGTGGAAATTGGCTCAAATGAAAATGCATGGAAAGATAAGGAGGCTTCTATTTTTGTTTGTAAGGAATTAATAAAAATTATTTCGGATTATAATAAAATAAAAATTAAACAAGAAACTGATTGGAAAGAAGCAGTTGGCTTTGGTGGCTCTCATTATTGTACAAAATTTAATAGATTAACTTTTGACCGAAACAATAAGTTTTGCTTTGGACATGTTATCCCTGATTATGCCATTACACAAATTACAGATAAACAAAAACTTAATCAAATATTAGAACAAGCAAAAGAAGAAAGTAATTCTTCTATGGTTTTAGATGAAAATTTAAAAGACATTATTTCTTTTTAATTTCTTTCTTAATTCTCTCTCTAATTTTCTCATCTAAAGCAAATATTGTTTGAATGTTTGGATTTTTAGAATAGAATGTTTTATCCTCTAATATTTTTGAAAATATTTTAACAAATGAGTCTTTAGGTAAATTATTTTTATAAAGCTCTTCAGCACAAACATCATAAACCATTTGGAAAAGAATTGGATAACTGCCACCTTTTTTTATTGATAAATAAGCTAATTTAAGAGTTGCTATTTCTTCAAAATTTATCTTTTTAATATTTATATTGATATTATCTTCTAATTTGTTATTTTCTTTTATTTGAGAATTGTCAAGATAATATAAATTATATATTGATTCTTTATTATTATCTGTATAATTAAAAACAGTACATCCGTTCTTTAGTTGTAATATCAAGTTTATTTTTTCTGTATTTGACTTATAGAAATCAAAATTATCTAATTCTAAATTATATAAGTTAGACATTACAATTAAATGTCTAGACAACCACATTTTATTTTTAAAATAAAATATTTTTTTAAATTCAGATAATGTTTTAGAGGGATTTGTATAATTTGTTAAATTTTCTTTATCTTCCTTTGTATCATAATCTATAAGTATTATTTTATCAATTTCATTTAATTTTTTAGTATTTGAAAATAATGACATAGATTGAAATTGAGGGGTAATATAATTTAATTCAATTCCTTTGTTTTTTGCTTCATTAATGATTATCTTTCCAGAATATAAAATTGGTTCAAGATTAAGTAATCCAATGTCTTTATATTCTCCGATAGATGCTAATATTAATTTCACAGAATCAATTCCAGTAAAATCAGAAATTATCAAATCACAGTCTGTAATTTTTAGGAAAGAAGTATATTGAGAATAATCGTGATAACATTTAATATTAAATTCTAATTCTAATTTTTCTGCCAAATCTTTATTAGGAAAGAAAATAACAGATGGTTGTAATTCTTGAATTTGCTTTTTAAATAAATCAAATTGTTTTTCATCATTACAAAGTAGTGCTGAAATCTTATATTTTTGATTATGTCTTTTAAAAAAATCAATAATCTCTTGAGATTTTTTTCTTTGACTTCCTAAAATTAGCATTTTTTTTATCATCTTTTTCTTTCTTAGTTATAAAAAATAAAAGAAAAAAAGAGAAATAATATCTCTTAATTTCTTACTTTATCAAAAAGATTTATTTTTTTGCTGGTTTTTTTGCTGCCTTTTTCTTTGCTGCCATGTTCCTTCCCCCCTATTTTTAATATGAATATTAAAAATTATCTATATATATGTATGAAAGATATATAAAGCTTATTATTTTATATTGTCCAATATTTCTCACAGGTTTTTTTGTGTGCGTTTATTAGTCCTGTCTGAGAAAATAGGTGTTTATTATTTCTATAGGCAAAAAAAAATAATTTGTCCAATTGTGTGTGTGTTGTCCAAGAAATTGTGAGATAAACAAAAAGATAAAAATATAAAAAAATTAATCAAGAGGAATAACGCATCTAAACCCAATCGAATCTGATTTATAACTTGGCGCCCATCTTAAATTCATTGCAAAAACACCTGATGCATTTTCATCAAAATGTGTTCCACCCCTTACTATTGCGTGAACATTTGAATTATATGCAAGTCCTGAATTTGCTTGTCCTGGAGCAATATAAATTTTTCCAACACCTTGTTCTGAATCATAATCATTAAATGGTTTTATTTGACTATATGTTAAAGAACCCGATCTTGCCAAATTTGTAAATTCATACCAATCTCTTTCAAATAAATCTTCAAATCCTGGAGATCCATGCTGTACACCGCCACTATCATTTCCTTTATTATTTAAATCAGGATAATCCTCGCAGGTTCCATCACAACTTTCTATAATTGTTAAATCTACCCATTCTGCTAAATTTCCAGAGAAATCCCATATTTCTTCGCCATTAGATAAAACTAACTTAGCAAGTTCATTTCTATTATCTCCATAATCAATTAAACCCTTTAAATAGGATGCAGAACTATCTATTCCTACATTTCCTTTTTTTAATGACCCTATTCCTGTTATTCCGCTATCCCAATTAGTTGAAACTTGTTCAATATTTCTTGCAATTGTCATCCATTCATCATTTGTTATTAAATGTGCACCAGAATTCTCACAAATTTTTTTTACTGCACATAAATTTAAAATGGTTTCTGGAGGATCAGAAATTTTGTTTTCTAAAACCGCCATTGAACCATTAATTTCATTTCCTTCTTCACACATTCCATCAGAAATATATCCATCATTTATTCTAGCTTCATATTTTTGAACACAAAATTCAGAAGTATTATAATTTGGATTCCCTGGAACTGTAATATATCCATCTGGACAGCTTGTTGTTACTATTTCAGGATTATAACTTTCACAATATCTAAAATCAAAATCTTGTGAATTAACTTTTAATTCTATATATTTATTCTCAATGGTATATAAATTTAAAATAAAAGAACTTGATGGAAAACAAGCAATTGGAATTATAGTCAAATCTCCGCTATTTATTTCAATTTGTGGATTTAATGCAATTCTTTTTGTAAGATATTTAGCATCCTGCAATTGATTATCAACTATAGTATATCCTTTAATAACTAAATCTTTTGTACTTGTATTTTGAATTAAAACAGATCTATTTATTGCTTTTTTTACAAATATAAATCCTGTTATATCATCTTTTTCTGCTATTATATCTTTAGATGAAGACAATGTTGTATTTGTAAAATTTGTTCCCCAATTTATTATTATAGTAACTATAACTACACAAATTACTACAAGTAAAATAATTGCAATAATAGGAGATATTGCTTTTTCTTTTGTTCTCATATCTTTCTTTCTTTTTTTATTTAATTTATTTTTTTTTAAATTCATTTAAATTACCTTAAAATAAAAAATAGAGCTGACGGGATTCGAACCCGCAAAACAAGAAATAAATTAACCATGATAACGCACCCTTTCGGAATGCACGACCAACATAAGTTAGGATCACTACCTACTCCCTACAATTACTTGCAAAGAGAACACCCAAAGGGCTTATACTCCTTCGTTTTTTACATCATCTTCAATTTATTTCCATAAACTGGCTTCGGAGACCAGTGTTTCTTCCAACGAAACTTCAGCTCCTATATAAAATGTAATTAATTATCTAAAGCTCACCGGGGACTAATTTCTTCTATTTCATCTTCTAAAATATTTAATGATTCAAAAATATAATTGTCTTCTGTTATTTCATCAAAATAAATTGTATCATCAATTTGTAATTCATTTATTGTAATGCTATCATTTACTATTTTTGCTTTTTCAAACCTATCTGAAGAATTGTTTACAGAATTATCTGTTTTTTGATTATTTAAAACAATAGTTCTGAAATCAATATTTTTGGATAAAAATAAAAGCATAACGAGAAATAAAAAAATCACAGCAGTAATTTGCTCTTTTTTATTCTGATATTTTCTATATCTTTGTCTATTTATTTTTATATTCATATTCTGTCTTATTTCTCTAATTATCTAAATTAATAAGTTCAAAAGGTTTAAATATATATGTTAAAGATATATAAAAATTAATAAAAAAATAGAAAAGAATTATTCTTCGATTTAATCGAAGAAGAATTCTGCTGGCTTTGGTTCTGGTTCTAATCCTTTTCTTGTTCTTATCTCTGTTATGGTTGGCATTAATAAGGATTTTGGAAGTTTTTCATAACCTGCATATTCTGCTGTCCAGATTGCTCTTCCTTGTGTTTCTCCTCTCATTTCTTGGCTTAAACCAATTAAGGATTTAACAGGAATATTTCCTACAATAATACAAGAGTCTCCTTCCATATCTATTCTTTCAATCTGCGCTCTTCTACTTGCAAGAACTCTATTAACTGAACCCATAAAGTCTTGTGGTACTGAAACAGATAATTTCTGTTTTGGTTCAAATAAAGTATAGTCTGATAAAAGAATACATGCCCAAATTGCTCTTGTTATTGCTGGAAGTACTTGTGCTGGTCCTCTATGGATTGCATCTTCGTGAAGTGTTGCATCTTCAAGATTAACAAGAATTCCAGAAACCTTTTCTTTAGCAACAGGTCCTTCTTTTGTTGCATCATTGAATGCATCAATTACAAGTTCTCTTGTTTCGAAAAGATTTTGTATTCCTTTAGTTCTATTAATTAAAATAGAATTATTATGGACTGCCCAAATATTTTTAGACTCATCTTTTGTAAATCCTGCTTCTTCAAATTTCTTTTGAATATCTACATCTTTGTTTAATCTTATTCTTCCATCAAACTTCATTGCTTTAATTTTTGCAAGCATTTCTGGTTCGATTGGCTCAATCGATATCTTAAATTTGTTGTGTTTGTTTGGAGATTTTCCTTCAATTGTTGGTGATGCCTTTTGTATTGTTTCGTAGTATAATACAATTGGTGGACTTACTGTGATTGGGATATTATTATCTTTTTCAATCTTATATTGTGTAATTTCTAAGTGTAGTTCTCCCATACCTGAAATTAAGTGTTCTCCTGTTTCTTGATTTAATTCAGCTCTAACGTTTGGATCTTCTTTTGTGATGTTGTGAACAACTTCAATTAATTTTGGAAGATCTTTACTGTTCTTTGCTTCAATAGAAACGGTCATAACTGGTTCAACATCTGACATAAAGCTTTCAAATGGTTTAATGTCTTTATTTGATAATGTTTGACCAGCATAAACTTCTTTCATTCCGATAACACAAGCAATATTACCTGCAATAACTTCATCTAAGATAACTCTTTCAGGACCTAAATAAATTCCAACTTGTTGAACTTTTGCAGTTTTATCTGCACCAAGAACTTTTAAGTCCATTCCTTTCTTTATACTTCCTGCATAAACTCTTCCAGATGCAATATCTCCTGCATGTTTATCTAAAACAATATCTGTAACCATCATTGCAATGTTTTCTTCTGAGTGATTACATTCTGTCATTGCTTTTCCTTCTTCTGTTTCTAAATCTCCACCCCAAATTATTGGAATTCTATATTTTTGTGATTGCATTGGATTTGGAAGATGTTGTGAAACCATTTCTAAGAATACTTCACTTACTGGTATTTTTTGTGCTAATTCTTTTTGTTTTTCATTCTTACAATAATCTACAATATCACTAAACTTTATATTATATTTAGTCATTGCTGGAACTGATAATGCCCAATTGTGAAAACCAGAACCGAAACATACAGAACCATCTTTAATATTTACTTGCCAATCTTTTGCAAATTCTTCTGGTGCATTCTTTGCAATTAAGTTATTAATATCCATTACAACTTTTACAAATCTTTTTTGCATATCTTCTGGTGCAACATTCATTTCTGTAATTAATCTATCAACTTTATTAATGAATAATACAGGCTTTACTCTTTCTTTTAATGCTTGTCTTAGAACTGTTTCTGTCTGAGGCATAACTCCTTCAACAGCATCAACAACTAAAACAGCACCATCAACTGCTCTCATAGCTCTGATAACATCTCCACCAAAGTCAACGTGTCCTGGTGTATCAATAATATTAACTAAGTATTTCTCTCCATTGATTTCACAAGGAACAGAAACATTTGAAGCATTGATTGTAATTCCTCTTTCTTGTTCTAAGATATAAGAATCCATGAATACTTGTTGTCCTGCAAGTTCTTTAGAAATAAGTCCTGCTGTAGCAACTAAGTTATCTGTTAATGTTGATTTTCCGTGATCAATGTGAGCAATAATTGCAATATTTCTAATATTTTTAGTATTAGCCATTAATTTTTGTGCAAGTTCTGCAACTAATTCTTTTCGTCCCATAATTTCTCCATTTTATTTTTATGTAAATATATATAATTGATAAATATTCTTTTTTGAAAAAAGAAAAAATAAAAAAGGTTCTTTTTTGATTTATCTTGAACCTTGTGCAATTCTTTCGATTTCGTCTTTTCTTTTTACTGAAAAGCTTTTTTGGTCGTTCTTTGATGCATCAATTATTTCTTCTGCTAAAGCAATGTGTGTTTCTTTCTTACTTTTGTAAGTATTCTTGAAACAAGCAAGAGCAATATTTTTTAATGCCTCATCAAGTCTTTTGATTGGTGCAAGATCAACAGATTGTGTGTAAGTAATACTTCCTTTCTGTAATTTAGTAATATCTTCTCTTGGTGCTGAATATTCAACAGCTGTAACTAAGACTTGTACTGGATTTTCTTTTGTTGTTTTGTGTATATAATCAAATGCATCTTCAACAGTTTTAATCATTTGCTCTTTCTTTCCACAACCCATTCTGTGTCTTACAAATTTACCTGAAAGTTTCTTCTTTCCTTGTCCAGATCTCATCATCTTATTTACTAATCTTTCAACCAGATTAATTTTTGTTTTTCTAGATGGTTCTTTATTTGTTGCACCAAAGGTGTGTGGAATTACTTTTTCTTCTAAGTTCATGTACTTGTAAAGTCCTTGATCCTTAAAGTTTATTCCTTTTGTTTCCCATTTATCAAATAATTTCATATTTTAACACCTATCTCTTAGATTTTTCCTTCTTTCCTTTTCTTAGCATTTCAAGTGATTGTCCATTTACTTTAATGACTTTATATCTCACACCCCAAAGATCACCGATTGGACCGCCTTTTCTTCCACCGATACCTTCAACAGTAACTTGATCGTGTGCATCAATAAACTTGATTGCTTTATCTTTTGGAGCAAATGCTGTAAGTTCTTTTCCATTCTTAATTAATTGAACTCTTACACATTTTCTAATACCTGAGTTTGGCTGTCTTGCAGTAATTCCTTTTTTATCAAGAACGATTCCTCTTGCTTGAGGTGCTCCTTTCATAAGTCCTGCTTTTTTATCAACCTTTAATTTTCTTTTTGTTCTTGGATCTTTTTTAGTCCATTTCTTTCTTTCTTTAATTAATTTTCTTGCTGAAAATTCTCCATTTGCCATTATTTTTCACCTTAATTATTTTTTCTTGATTTTAATTATGTCTTTAAACATCTTGTCTTCCATTATTGGAACTTCTTCTTTTTCTTCGTCTTTTTCCTTAGCTTCTTTTGGTTTTCTTGAAGTTCTTTTCTTTGTGTTTAATTCATCTTCAGAATAATCAGCATCGGATTCAGCCTTTTTCTTCTCTCTTGTTTTCTTTGCTTCTTTTTTCTCTTCTTTCTTTGCTTTCTTTGCTGTTACTTTTACGCTTTCTTTTTTATCTGAATCTTTTTCTTCAATTACTTCAAAGATTGATGATTTTCCTTCATTTAGAATTGTTATAATTGATATACCAAATGGTTTTCCACATACAGAACCAAGTTCTATACTCCCTTCTGGATATTCAATTACTTTTATTCCTAATAATTTTGCATAATAGAAAAAAAGATCCTTATCTTGTGAATCAATTGTTGAACTAACAATTATTAATTTTGGTTCACCAACTAAACATTCTTTTTTTGCTTGATTTGCACCGTAAATTATTTTACCTGTATCTATTGTATTTCTTAATTCTTGATTGAATTTTGTCCAATTCATATGATATCCCTTTTTTTAATTTTTTTTTGTTGTCTTGCACATTTTATAGTTTTATAAACTTAAATATAATATTTAGGTTACAAAAACATTATAAATTAAATTATTTATCAGATTTTAATTTTTCTTGCTGTTCTTTAGCTTTTATCATCTTTTGTAGCCCTTTAGCATCAAGAGTTAATCTGACTTTTCCTGTTCCTGCTGAAATTGGCTGTCCAACAATTATGTTTTCTGTAATTCCAACAAGGCCTTCAACTTCTCCATTAAATGCTGCATTGATTATATGTTTTACTGTTTCTTCAAATGAAGCTCTAGCAAATGGACTTTTCTTTTTACCTGTAATTCCAGTTCTTACAACTCCTTGTATTATTCCTGAAGAAGTCATCATGTCTGCTAAGATATACAAGTGTCTTGTATTAATTGCAATACCGTTAGTATCAAATGTAAACTTTAATTCTTTAACAATTGCATCTCTTGCGGCTTCAACACCAAATGCCTTATATATTTCAAAAATATCATTTGTTATTGTTCTGTAAGTATCAACACCTTCTACTTTTAGAACTTCTTTTAAGTTTGATCCTTTTGTTTGAATCATTTTTTCTCCGTTCTTTTCTATAACAACGGCTTTTTCAATTCCTTTAACTCCATATAATTGAATTTTATTCCATTTTAATATTGCTTTTCTAATATCATAAAGTGGAGTTTTATTTCCAAAATGTAAATTTATTTGTTGCTTATTGTTTGTAAATCTTTTAGAATCATATACTGTTGTTTTGGCTTTAGCTTTTGATTTTGTGTCTTCTTTTTTATCATTATCAATTTTTTCATAAATTGATTCCATTACTTCTTCTTGATCTAAACCATAAATACTTGCTTTTTCTGAATCAAATTTAAATGAAACTACTCTTTCGGTGTAATTTTCAATAAAAGTCCCTACATCTCCAATCTTAACATCGACTAAATTTTTACAAAAATTATCAACATCTTTGTCTTTTTTTATAATTTCTCTATTAAGATAAATCTTCATGGATGGATATCTTGCTTGTGAACGAGCATCAACAATTTCAATAACTCTTTGTATTCCTTGACCAACAGAAACTTCCAAAGAACCAGCATAGTGCTTTGTTCTAAGAGTTAACTGTGTTCCTGGTTCTCCTATTGATTGAGCTGCAATTAAACCAACTGCATCTCCAGGAACAACTAGGCCATCATTATACTTTTTTGTAACAATATCTAGAAGTTTCTTTTTCTTTTCAGTGCTTAATTTTTTTATACTTGCGTATTTTTCTATTTTTTCTACAATTGAAATTGGTAATGACTTCATTATATCACGTTTTTTTAAATTTCATTAAATTTTTTTAAATCTTTGCGCGCGAGCCCGAGCGAAACCGGCTCTACTCGTTGAAGAAATTTATGTTCTTTCCAAGATATGATTTATCTGGGGAAAGTCCATCTTCTCCATACATGAACTGAATTACTTGTCCATCAGCTGTTGTTACTTTTAGTTCATCATTGACTACAAGGTCTTTTAAAGCATTTGATAATCTTCTATAAAGATAACCAGATACTTTTGTAGCAACACCTGTATCGATTTCACCTTGTCTACCACCCATACAGTGACAGAAATATTCTCTTGGATTCATTCCATCAAAGAAATTACTTTGTACAAATCCATAATCCATCATTTGATTTGTTCCTTTAGGACTTAAACTTAATAATCTATCAGAAAATCCAGCTTTTGGTCTTCCTGTTCTAACAGTAACTTGTCCCCAAAGTCCAAGCATATTAGAAACATTTAGAACTCTTCCACGAGAACCACCAACACTAGCAAGTAGTATAGAATTATTATTTGTTTTCTTGGTTTCAGAAAATAATTCATCTACTTTTATTTCTAAAATCTTATCTGTAATCTTGTCTTTCATTTCTGCAGAGATTTTTAAAAGCTCATTTTCAAATGTTTCTTCAAGATTCTTTCCTGGAGTTAATGGAAGTGTTCTATCTTCATATTTCTTAACAATTGCATTTGAACTTGCAATCATTCCTTTAACTTTTGCTTTAATTTCTTTTCTTAATTCTTCTGAAGCATTGTATTCATCTAATGCAACAGTTAATCCTTTTTTAGAAACTGCAAAGAATACTAATTTTGAAAGTTTATAATAGAAATCAATTAATGTTTCATAACCATAGTGTCTATAGATTGTTTCAATTAATGCTCTTGGAGAACCAATTTTTTCATCTATTACTCCTGAGATTATTTTACCTTTTTCAATTTTTAAATAACAATCATATTGACATTTTTCTTTCTTACATTTCTTACAGTCTTTTGCTTTTGAAACAATTGAACATAATTTATTCTTGTATTCTATATAGAAATCTTTTGGTAATATTTGACTAAATAATAATTTACCTGAATAGTTTCCTCTTCCTCTGTCAGCCGTTGGAAGTTCTGTGATTCCAATAGAATATAATATTTCCATTGCTTCTTTTCTATTAAATTCTGTTGATTCTCTTGTTAAAATATATGCTGCTGTAATAAGATCGTGATCTGGAGTAATAACTGGTCTTCCATTTCTAATACTTATAACGTGTTTTTCTGCAGCTAAAAGTTCTTTAACTTCAGAATAAGATTCTTCACTTTGTGGTACATGAAGATTCATATCATCACCATCAAAGTCTGCATTGTATGGATCACAAGTTATTGGATTTAATCTAAATGTTTTTCCAGGTAATATTTTTGCATAGTGTCCCATCATAGACAATCTATGAAGTGTTGGCTGTCTGTTAAATATTACAACATCTCCGTCTTGTAATCTTCTTTTAATTGTCATTCCTTCTACTAATAATTCTGCTAATTCTTCTTTATTTTCAGGAGTTATTATTTTTCTTGATCCTTTTTCTGTCAAGATATAACTTATATCTCCTTTTAATAATTGTGCTTTTAATCTTTCCTTATTCCATAATGTAACTTTCTCTGGAACTGTCAAAGTGTTTGCTACTTGTTCAGGTATTCCAAGCTCATTAAATTTAATATCTATTGATGGTGTTATTGTTGAACGAGCAGAAGCATTTACTCTTTTTCCTATTAGATTATATCTAAATCTTCCTTTCTTTCCTTTCAATCTTTGAGCAATTGTTTTTAATGGTCTTCCTGATCTTTGTTTTGCTGGCGGAACTCCTGCTGTGTTATTATCAATATATGTTGTAATATTGTATTGTAACAGATCCCAAAGGTCTTCAATAATTATTTGTGGAGCACCTGCATTTATGTTTTCTTGTAATCTAATATTAATTCTTACAATATCTAGCAATTTGTAAGTTAAATCATCTTCAGAAGTAATTACATTTTCTAAAGACAAAGAAGGTCTTATTGATACAGGAGAAATTGGTAAAACAGAAAGAATAAACCATTGTGGTTTTAATTTATCTGAATATCCAAATAAAAATAAATCCTTTTCTGGAACTTTTACTAACCAATCTAATATTTCTGCAGGATATAATCTTTCTCCATTTTTAAAAAAGTTTGTTGGTTTATCTAAAGCAATTTTATTTACTGCAGCTTTACAGTGTGGACATTTCTTTGTACCCTTTACTCTATTTAATATTTCTTTTACACATTTCTCATTATCTTCTGAAATAAGCATTAATTCATTTATCTCTGTTTCATCTAATAATAATTTTCCACAATCTTGACAAGTTGATGCTAAAACATAATATAATTTCTCACCAAACTTTGGATGAACTGTTGGTCTTACTAATTCTAAAGAACCAAAGTGTCCTGGGCATGCTTTCATTGTCTGTCCACAAGTTTTACATCTAAGGCCTGGAGAGATAACACCTAAGTGAGGATCCATTAATCCTCTTTCTATAGGATAACCATCTTTATCATAAGTATCTGCTCTTGTAATTTCAACAGCAGACATCTTTCTGATCATTTCAGGACTTAAAACTCCAAATTCAATGCTTTTAATTTTCTTTGATGTGTTCATCTTATCAACCTTTTAAATATTGCGCGCGAGCCTCAAGCGTTGCCGGCTCTAGTCAATTTTATCTCCAAGTTTTAATTTTGGATATACTCCCATTGCTTTTAGTTCGTCAAGTAATAACTTGAAACCATAACTAATCTTTACTTGGTGTACATTTGTTCCATTACATACAGGACAAAACTTTTTGTTTCTTATCTTATCATCAACTGCTGGAATTCCACAGTCTTCACAAACCATGATATTCATTTCATCAGCATCATCCATTAATTTTTCTTGCAGAGTCATTGCAGCACCGTGAGAGACTAATGCTTCGCCTTCCATTTCACCGAATCTTAATCCTCCGCCTTTTTGCTTTCCTTCTGTTGGTTGTCTTGTTAATAATTGTACTGGTCCTTTGTCTCTTGCTTGTATTCTATTTACTACAAGGTGACTTAATAATCTTTCAAATGCAAGTGGTCCAACAAATATTGGCATCTCGATTTTCTCTCCTGTTCTTCCATCATAGAAAATTTCTTTACCATCTTGTCTAAATCCATTTGCTTTTAATAATTCAAATACTGCATCTTTATCATTTAAGAAAGGAGTTCCATCTATTTCTTTTCCACTACTTGAAACAGCTTTACCTGCAATACTTTCAAACAAGTGACCAAGAGTCATTCTTGAAGGGATTGAGTGTGGATTTAAAATAAAGTCTGGTTTTATTCCTTGACTTGTAAATGGCATATCTTCTTCTCTAATTACAGCACCAACAACTCCTTTTTGAGCATGATGACTTGTAAATTTATCTCCTACTTGTGGTTCAAGATATGTTCTTATTCTAACCTTACATAATTTTGTTCCAGAAATTGTTTCAGAAACCATTACTCTGTCAACATTTCCACTTAAGTGTTTTCTTGAACAAACAGAGGTATCTCTTCTCTCTTCTGTAACAACTCCAAACTCAGAAACTTCTTCAACAAATCTTGGAGGAGATGTCATTCCGATTAATACTCCGCCTTCATCTACTGGAGACTCTAAATTTATAATTCCATTTTCATCTAAATGTTTATATGCATCTACCCCTCTATAACCGCTAGCTTCTTCAGTAGGCACCATAAACTTATCTGTTTGCCCTGAAGGATATCTTACTTCATTAGCAGAATATGATCTATAATATGAAGATCTTGCAAATGCTCTTTGGATTGCTCCTTGATTAATAACATATGCATCAAGCATATTAAATCCTCTATAAGGCATAATTGCAACAATTGCATTTTGTATCATTGGTCTTTTTTCTGTATGCATTAATTTTTCTGTTCTTGTAGTTACTAATGGCTTTTGTGGATAATACAAACAATGCATTTCTGTATCAAATCTTAAATTATAATTTGCTGAAGGAATTCCTGCTGCTTGTTTATACAATTTAGCACCGTGAATTGCTTTACCAGCCATGTTGTGTTCAATGAATGGTATCATTGAAGAAATAATACTAAAGATTCCTGTTCCAGAAATTTCAATATGTGTGTGATCTGGTGTTAATTCATCTTCAGTTAAAGCAACATAAGCATTTTCTTCTTCTTCAGCATCTAAAAATTCAACAATTCCTTTTGAAAGTAAATCTTGCCAAGAAATTTTTTTTGCTTTTATGTCTTCTAAGATTTCTGGAGTAACTCTTGATACACCTTTGTCTGCAACAATTAATGGTCTTTGTACACGTCCTGCATCTGTGTTAATATATAATTCATTTGTAGTTTCATTATATGCAATATTAACTTGAGGATCAATTTGAAGAGCTCTTCTTTTTTTAATTAAATCTGCTCTTAATTTTTCTGGATCATCATGGAATCCAATTATTCCACCGTTTAAATAAATTTTTGCTTTACCTGTTGCTTTTGCCATATTATCACTTATTCTTTAGTTACATTTTCAGATTTTAAAATAGTTTTCAGATTTTCAGGATCTGTGTCTGTTGTAATCTTAGCCATCATAGCTAAGTTTTTTACAAGTCCACAGTTAGGACCATCTGGAGTTTCAATAGGACAAAGTCTTCCCCAGTGTGTTCCGTGAACATCTCTTGCTTCATATAATTCTCTTGAAGAATCTAAAGTTGATTTTACTTTTCTTAAATCTGTTATTGGTGTAATAAAATTATCTCTTGACATGTATTTACTTACACCTGTTAATTGTCCAATCCAGTTGCCTGTACTAACTGCAAATAATATTCTTTCAGTAATTGCATCAGGTCTAATAACTGTATTGATATTTAATTTTCTATGTCTAGAAATTGTTCTATCAATCTGGAATTTTAAATCTTTTGTAAAGTGTTTAAAAGAAAATCTAAATAAGTTTTCCATTAATTTTCCAGATAATTCTAATCTCTTATTTGCATAATGGTCTTTGTCTGCTTGTGTTCTTAAGTTATATGCTTTCTCTATTATCTTAACAGCCATTGCAACCATGAAGTGAGCTTTCATTGTTCTTGCATCTGCTTCTTGACCTAAGTGAGGAAGTAAGAAAGAATCAATAACTTCTTTTGCTCTTCTAAGTCTATAGTTCTTTGTTTGACTTGGAGCAACAGATCTTCCTATCTTATCAAGTGCTTCTTCTTCTGATTGTAATTCTATTTTATCTAAATTTAATAAAACTTCATTTTGAGAAATTTGATCCTTTGGAAATAATTCTAAAATGTGGCTTGGTTTTAAAAAACCTAATGCATTTAATAATTCAATTAAGTATAATTTTCTTGGTGAGGATGGAAATGTTACAGTAAATAATCCATCTGCTGTTCTTGATATTCTTACTTTTCCTTTAAATGCTCCTTTAACAGAAATTACTTGTGCATTAATTACTTCTTCTGTTTCATTAAGAAGAATTCTATCAAATGCTAAAACTTCTTGAGTGATTAATGCTTTTTCAGAACCATTAACAATAAGATATCCACCTCTATCCATTGGATCTTCTCCATTTTCAATAAGTTCATCAGCAGTCATTCCATAAAGATTACATCTATTTGATTTTACTAAAATTGGCATTTCTCCAACATATGCTCTTTTTTCATCTTGAAGAACTCCTTTTCTATAAAGCTTAATATCAAGATAAATTGAACCAGAATAAGTAAGATTTCTAAGTCTTGCTTCCATTGGCATTAATCTAAATTTTGCTGTTCTGTCTGCTTCTACAATTTGTGGATTTGTTATTTCTACATTTGATAATGTTACATCAACATTATTACTTGAACTAATAAATCCATTCTCTTCAACAATTTCAGGAACTTTTTCATCAATAAATTGATTAAAAGAATTTATTTGTTGTTGAACAGGACTGTACATATCATAATAAGATTCAACTACTGACCACTTGTCTAGATTTTTCATAATTTTTCACATTTTTCTAATTATAATTATAGCATTGATTTATTTTTTTTAAGAAAAAATTATATAGAAACAACCTTTCTATAATAAACAACATCTCCAATGGTTCTATTTTTTCTTGTAATCTTTATTACGTCTCCAACTTTAACTTCTAAATGAGCAATGCCAGGATCTGCAATAAAAATTAATGGTAGTTTCTCAGGATTTAGATTTTGTTCAGAAATAAGTTTATCTAATTCTTCTGAAGGAACAATTTCATGCTTAGGAATATAAGAATGTTTTATTTCTTCCTTTACTTTTCTTGCTCTCTTCTTTACTTTTCTTTTTTTTCCTTTCCCTAAATCTTCTTCATCATCATCTTCTTCAGCATAATCGAATTCTGCTTTTATTCCTGTTTCTTCAGTTTCTTCTGTTTCTTCAGGTAGTTTAATGTCAACGTCATCAATTGTAGAGTAATCATCTTCTAAACCGTAATCTGTTTTTATTCCTGGCAAACTAACACCTTTTTTAATATTATGATTTTTCCTAAAATCTTAGTTTTTAACTATAATCTATGCTGATAGCAGGGTTTTAATTACACTTAAATTTGTAAAAATCGCTTAAATATAACTTAGAATTATAAAAAAACATAAATATAGCTAAACTAGATAGGAGCATAATATTATTTTTAGTTGCAAAACATTTATAAACACATATGTTTTTACAATTTATTTCTTTTTCTTTAAACTTCTTTCTTCTTTTTCGTTTAATTGTGTTAATTTCTCAAATAGTTGTTTTTCCTTATTTGCCAAGGTTTTTATGTTTTTTTCTATAACTTTCCCTTGCTTAATTAATTGCTTTTTTAATTCCTTTTCTTCTTGTTTTATGCCTTTTTCTAGTGTCTTTCCTTCTTCTCTTGTGAAATGAAGAAATTGATTTAGGCCAAAAATTATTGGTTTTTGTAATAAAATATTTTTAGGCAAATTTATTCTATTTGGATTTTGATCTCTAATTTTTCCTACAAAACCAATTGTAAATAATCTAAAAACAATGGATATTCCAAAAATTAATAATAGCCCATATTTTTCACTACCAAATAACCAGAATCTGGGATTAGAAGAAATTATTCCGCCAAGTAAAGTTCCAAGAAGCATGGCTCCTGATTGAAATATTAAAAAGAAAGACATGTGGTGTATTAAATCACTTTTAATATTTTGATAAAAATAACCAAAGATTCCAAGAGTAAGTCCTGCCATTAATGCCCCATCTAAAACATTTAAGAAAAATAAAAGCCAAACATTACTTCCAAAAAGAATAACTAAAAAAGGATATATTGGCAGAAATAAAATTATTGCTTTTAATACTTTAGTAGAACCATACTTATCACAAATTTTTCCCCAATAATAAAAGCTTAATACTAAACCTAATATAGATGCAATTTCTAAAAAAACATACTGCTTATAACTAAAATTTAAAATTTCTAAAAAATAATATCTATAGTATGGTGCTGCAACATACATACTAAAATAAATCAATGTAACAATTAACAAAAAATATACAAATTGCTTATTTTTCAAAACAACTTCTTTGAAAACTTTAAATACTGGTTTTGATCTTTCTTTTGATTCTTTGCATAAACAATCTTGATCTTCTGTTTGACTCATTTTTTTCATTACCATGTAAGAACCAAACCTAAATATTCCTGCAATTATAAAAATAAAGGTAAAACCTATTGTTGGATTTTTATGTATTGAGTCTAGTACAAAGCCGGCTAAAAACAAAGGAAGTATAGAAAATAAATTAAGTATAATCTGCTTTCTTGAATTATATTCTACAATTTTTGATGTATTAAATATTTTTCCAATCCACTCTCTGTATACACCTACAGGAAACTGTTCAACTAATGTTATTAAACAATAAAATAATATTACTAACCAAATTACTAATTTATCATTAAATAAATAACCAACAATTGCTAATGGTATCCAAAAAAATGCTTGAAGAATTGTAAAAAATAAAATAAAATGTTTTTCTGATTTAAAATATTTAAGAATACTATATGAAAACAAAACAGAAAAAGAAGCTAAAAATAATGGAAGAGTATTTAATAATCCAATCTGTAAGGTGTTTGCTTTAAGTGTAATAAGATAAGGCACTAAAAAGACTACACCTATATAATACATTACAGCCCAAGTTACTCCTTCAAGAATATAATATTTTAAATCTCTTTGCTGTTGTTCAGGAGTTTGTTTAAATTGCATTTTTTTCTCTCTTTTGTTTATTAGAAATAGAAAGAGAAATATGTTTTTAAAGCTTTATATAAACAATAAAACTTCTAAACCAAGAGTACCAAGCGCTACAAGAAGGGTGATACCCGTAATCAGTACTCCATATTTTACAAAATCTAGAAAAGATAAAGTAAAATCCTTACTTTTTAATATTCCAAGCCACATAATTCCTGCAAGAGCACCAATAGGAGTGATGTTTGCCCCAAGATTAGAACCAATTACAACAGCTAAAGCCACAAAAAATTGAAGTGCTCCAGATAATGGTGTGATTATTGAAACAAAAGCAACACTCATTGGAATATTATTTAAAATATTGGCTGATAATGCTGAACCAAAACCATAAACAAAAATATTGAGAATTATATCTGTTCCAATTAAATTCTTAATAAATAATCCAATCGCTTGTGTTATTCCATAAATGTTTAGTGCATAAACTGTAATAAAAAGAGAAAGAACAAATGGAATAACTGTCCACGGAATTTTTTGAAGAGTAGAGTTAGCTGTTGTATGTTCTAAATGTTTGTCCAAGTTTTCGTGTATTTTTTCTTTATCTTTATATTTTTTTAAAATTATTTTTATTAAGTCTCTTATTATTATAAAAAATAAAAGCATTGCAGCAAAAATTAAAGAAACTGCCCACATACTTAGTTTTAATTTCGGAGCAATTGCAAGTAAAATAATACATAAAATCAACGATATTAATCCAACGATTGCACCAAATTTATCTTTAATAGAATCTATTGGTCTACCAACATCTATTACTTCTATTTCTTTATTTATTTCTTTTTTAAAAATTAAATATAATAATATAAAGTTAGTAATTCCTGCTAATATTGTTGGGAAAAACATCCATTTTAGATAATTATCAAAACTTATATTAAATGCAGTTGCTATTAAAATATTTGTAGGATTACCAATATAAAGCATCATACTCCATGTATTTGCTGCAAAAAATTCAGCAATCAGAAAAGGTAAAGGATTAATTTTTGCATTCTTTGCAAAGTAGTAAATAAATGGTGTAAATGTAAGAATAATAATATCATTAGAAGTAAAAATTGTAAGAATTGAAACAGTTACATATAGTGCTATAAATAATTTTGTTCCACTTTTCCCTGCAATCTTTAATGCTAGTTTTGCACAATATTCAAAAAAGCCTGTGATGTCTAAAAATATGCTAATAAAAACCATTGATAAAAATAAAATCAATATACCTAGTGGTTGCAATTGAGCTGTGCCTTTAAGCCCAGTTCTTAAATCAGCATATGTAAGAAATTTAAATAAAACAATTAATATTGGCGCAAGCATTGCTCCAAAGAAATAACTTTCAATTTTATATTCTTTATTTGCAATTTTAAAATTAAAATGTGGTTTTTTAAGAACAAGATAAATTGTTAAAACTGTACTTAAAAGAAAAATTAGAATTAATAATAAAATATTAACCATTTATAATCTTCTTTTTGTTTTTAATGCTCGGAACGGGATTCGGACCCGTGTTACCAGAGTGAGAGTCTGATGTGCTTGACCGGGCTACACTATCCGAGCAAATTATTAAGTGCTTCGAGGCGGATTCGGACCGCCGATTTCCAGATTATGAGTCTGGCGTTCTAACCGCTAAACCACCGAAGCAAAAAAATAGGTTTCTCACTATAAAATTTAAGTACAAAAATATATATAAATGATTTGATTTATTCCTTTATTGCAACAATTCTATAAATATCTGAATCTCTTAAATGTGTAGTGTAGAGGCTTCTAAATTCTGGAGGCATTTTGGTAATATCTACTTTTTCTTCTTTAACATATAAAAATTTACTTTTATTTATAGCTGTTTTTAAATTAAACCCAAAATAGGTATTTATTCTATTTCGATCTATAAAGTAATATGCAATAAATTTTCCTTTTGGTTTTAATTTATTATAAATTAAATTGATAACATCAATAGTATATTTTTCTGCTTCTGTATAAACATTAACTGCGTTTACTTTGTATGCTGCCACTGCTTTTTTTTTAAGATTTCTAGTAGTTACTCTTTGATCATAATATCCAACAGCAAAATCACTTGTAATAATATCCAAATGATTATCTGGAA
This sequence comes from archaeon, assembly GCA_035390665.1. GTDB lineage: Archaea > Iainarchaeota > Iainarchaeia > Iainarchaeales > CSSED10-239 > JAKQTP01. The sequence continues at coordinate 41,702 of DAOOUC010000003.1, forward strand.
AATCTAATAATCCTTTCATAAAATTCTCTTGTAATTGAATTAAATTTTTAGGTTTATCTAATTTTAGTCTTGATTCTCTTAATTTATGTATTTGTGTGTCTTCTAAAACACTTGGATGATGAACTCTTGAATTAGTTATTTTTTTCAAATCTATTCCATAAAATTGTATGTCAGGACACATATGTGCCAATCTTTTAGATCGATATGCTTTATCTTCTCCAACATTACCTAAATGAAGTATTTTTCTTTTTGGTTTAGGTGGTTGCTTTATTGGCATAATTTAATCAGAATTAATTTCGTCTCATTTTTATGTTGATTTCATCTTTACTATTATTTACAAAAAAAGTATCACATAGTCCTAAGAAAACTCCTGTTTCTAAAACGCCAGGTATGTTTCTTACAGAGTATTCAAAATCATCTAAACTAATATTTTTGTCTATTGTAATTCTTGCTAAATAATGTCCTGTTTCAGTTTTAATAAAATTATCGTCTGTATCTTTAACAACTCTTGCAAGACCATAGCTTTGAAGATTTAAGATTGTTCTTTCCCAAGCAAAAGAACTTATTTCTACATATGCGTCCTTGTCTATTTTTTCTACAAAATCATAATCATTAACAACTACTATTAAATTTAAAGCAGATTGAGCAATCATTTTATCTCTTATAAAAGATCTTGTGTCACTTTTTAAAAAATTATTAAAATTATCCGCTTGTGAACAAAACTCTATTGCCACATCTATTTCTTTATCACTTAGAGAAATAACAGATTGACCAAGAGAATGAAGTTGAGCCGCTTGTTTTGCAGTGGTTGGTACAAAATAGACTTTTTTTTTATTAATCAATAATATTTTTATTAATTCATCAACAAACTCATTATCTTTTTCAGAAGTACCAACAGCAACAATTGCTTCATGTTTTATAAACTTCTCAAAAGCCATTGCAATTTTTGGAATATTCATCTAATCACTTCAATTATATTAAACTATAATGCTCTTTATATATTTTTCCTTTCAAGTAATATTTAAGACAGATGATGATAATGAACACCTGCTGAAATTCTTGTGATGACAAAATGGGCGGGCTGATGTCTTAAATTAATTGCTTACTTCTTTTTCTTTCTCTTGTACTTGGTTATTGGATATGCTGTCTTAGATTTTGATTTTTCTTTTTTCTTAGGTATTATTTTTCTTGTTTTTTCTACAACAATTATTTCTTTTTTTGTTGTATTGTTTTCATTTTTATTTTGTTCTAATCTACTTATTCTTTTGTTTAAAACATCAAGTTTAGAAGAAACAATTTCATTATTTGCATCTCCTAATGGCAATCTGTTTTCTTTAGTTTTTTTATCTAAAAAATACAAAAGAATATTTCCTATTGCAAATACTGCGATTGCAATTAATAATATTATTGTTAAAGTTTCCATAATTTTTCAGTTCTCCTTATTATACTAAACAATATACATTTTTTCTTTTTTCTATAATTGCTCCTTCTTCTTTTAGAAATTCTATTGTTATCTTTAAAAGCTCTGTATCTTTGTTAAGTTTCTTAGAAAGGTCTTCAATTGAGAAGTTCTTATCAAGATCACTTGAAAGTATTTGCTTTCTTGTTGTACTGTACAGAAACATATCAATGACATAGAAATATCCATCAAATGATTTTTGCCCCTTTATTTCATCATTTTTAAATTTAGAGTAAAATTCTTTTGAAAATTTATCTGCAGTTACTACGGATTTAATAATTGTATATTTCTTTTTAAGAAAATCTTTAATTATTGTATCTGCATTTTCTTCTATTATTTTTGGTTTTTGTAAATTTTCTGATTTAATTGGTTGTTCTGTTGTTCTTTGATCATTTACTATATAAATTGCTTTCTTGTATTTCTCTGATTGTTTGAATGTAATTATTTCCTTTTCTTTTAACATTTCTTTAAATATCTCCAAATCTTCCTTTTTTAAAAGATTTTCAAAATTTCCTTCAACTTTGTCTTTAAATGATAGTTCTTTATCTTGAAGTATATCTATTATCTTTTTTTTAATTGTGTCTTTAGAAATTGTTGACTTAATAACTTGTTTATCTTGTACAACAGAATCGGTTACACTTAATTCGCGCATATTAGTTTTAATAGAAAAAGCAATTGCTTGAGAATTAATAATTTTTATTTCAAGTTCTTTATTTGTATAATTATCTAATTCTTGAGATTCTTTATCATTATTGAAATTTAAAAAATAAGTTTGATTTTTTTTTACAATTTTCATGGTGTCTCTCTGATATATTATATTATAAAATAATATAAAAATCTATTCATTTATTATTTATATTAAAATAAAGATAATTATGGCTAATCTAAACTTTCATATAGTATTTGAGAAATCTAAAGATTCAAAGATTGAATTTACTTCAAATAAAACCGGAAATGTAAATTCTGTAATTATAACTGTTAGAGGAGACTTTGAATTATATAAAAAAATGGAAGTATTAAAAAGAAATTTCTTAGAACCATTATTACATAAAATATATTTAGAAGAGAATGAATTATTTTTTGCAAAACTAAGAAGTGTTTATGCACAGGACAAACCTGATGAAAACAATGAATTGCCTGGAATCGAAGAAGCAAAATATAAATTAGAATATTTTTTTGAAAATCCTAGAGTCTATGAATATCTTTCTAAAATTTCAATGATAGAAAGACAAAAAATAATTTCTAAAATAAGTAAATATAATCCTACAGAATTATTAAAATTTTTACAAATTACTATAGCAAATGCAAATATTAAAAATCCAAGAAAGTTATCTACGCTTGTAGAAGAAATACCAAAAAAGAAATTACTTAAGACAATACATGTTTCAAGATCTATTTCAGAAAAAGATGTTTGCCAGCAAACGTATGGTGGTTTTTTAAGAGCATTAAAAACAAACACACTATATCATATAACTGCAGAAATAAATGGAAGACCAAAAGCATTATTTGTTAAAACGCCTATAGGCGAATTACCACAAAATAATCAATATTCTAATGATCCTTTGCTATTGGGTGGATATAACACTCTTGCAATTGATGCAGAAAATCTTAATGTTTATTCATTTAAAACCAATGAATTAGGAAAATTAGATCAATCTAGTTTAAAATTAGTAATGGATTATAAAAATCTAGAATCTTATCTAAAAGAAGAACGTAGATTTCTGGCTCCAAAAGTAAGAGAATTAGCTAAAAGATTTCAAAAAGAATTACATGAATTCCTAGATAGAAGATATCATCGAAATAATATTCCTGGAGTTCAAAGAATTAAAAAGACTCATGAAAGATTTAGAGTTAAACCAAAATAAACTATTTTAATTTAAGTAAATATTCATCAATTTCTTCAAAAGAAACAGAACAACCATTAAATTTTAAAGCATATAGTGCAGATTTTAGATATTCTTTGTTCTTTATACTATTCTTTAACATTCCTCTTTCATAAGCAAAAGAAAGAAGATCAACTGACCTAATTACCGAAACGTCTCCAAGCATTGATTTAAATTTATTATATTTTTCTTTATTAAGTTCAATATCTCTACTGTGGTGTTTTCTTTTTAATATTTCTAATAAAGCATTAGGATCTTCAATTAACATCCTTGTTGTTCTTTCCTCAATTGCAAGACAGTTTGCTTTTGTTAGTGATAACAATGCCAAACATTCTGCTTCTCCAAAATCTACAATATGAAGAGGTCTTCCACTTATATAAAAAATACTATTTGTAAGATTAAGAATTTCTTTAGTTTTATCATCTAGTTGTTTATCACTTGGTTGAATAGTAAACACAAAATCATTAAGTTGATCATTTATTCTTAAAGAGCTTAATTTAAATTTCATATTATTTCTTACTCTATCAATACATTCGTATTTTACTCCTGTTGTTATAAGAAATTCCCCTATATCTCCTTTAATTTCAGAAAATAAAGGCAATAAACAAGTTTGTGAGAATCCAATTAACACACCTGTATCAAAAACTATTTTCATTTCTTTTGCACCTTTTTTTCTTTATTTTCAGGAATATTCTTTTTTAGAAAATCTATTCTTTCAAACATAGTTTTACTTTTTATGTCTTCATCTGAAATCTTTGTTTGACCAATTAATTCCATTACTTGATCTTTATTTGCAGATAATAAATTTGACGCTTGAGATAAAGACAAACCATAAGCATAAGCACTAGATGCTAACTTTGTTCTTGCATTAAAAACAATATCGTGTATAAAATGTCCAAGTAATTGGTCTGTTTTTTCTATAGAATTTTCTATCTCTTTTATTTTTTTATTATATTCGTCTTTATTTTCTTTTTTACTTAATTCTATAGCTAATTGCAAATCATTTATTGTTTTTTCTCTAAATCCTTTCCAATTTGGGCTATTAAATATGTGTTTTTTAGATAATAATTTTCTAAAAGAATAAGCAATTATTGCAAGTTCTGCAATATCTGTTCTATATTCAATTATTGCTTCTTCTAAAGTTTTTTCATCAATTCTATGTAATATTTCTAAATCATTTGCTCTAAATTGTTCTAATATACCAGAAATTATTTTTTCTGAATTTTTAAAATCAATTTTAGAAATATAATTATCAATTTTATTTGTGTTATTATTTTGAGAAACAGCAGAATTTATGTTTCCTTTTGCCTGAACATTTAAATTTGTAAATTTATTAAACCTCTGTTTATTCGTATCATCCCATTGATGATTAAAATTTGGTTTTGTTCTTCTTGCATTAATGAAAGAAACATTTTCTCCTTGAGTATTAGAATTGTGATTTATTTTGTGTTTTCCTGCAGAAAATTTTGATTTTCTTCTATGCATCTTTTCTCCATTTTAATTTGTTGTTCATAAATATATAAATCAAATAGGTTTATATATGTTTTTTTTATATAATATATTACATTATATTACATAAGAATTGAGGGATTACAAATGGGACTATATGATGAAAAGATTGAAAACTTAAGCAAAATAAGAAAAGACAAATTATACATACTAATTGGATTAAGTATTTTTATTGCAATAATAATTATGGTATTTTTAATAATAGCAATAGATTGGTCAAAAATAGAATCTGGATTAAAAGGAAGTAATCTTTCTGTTAAATTTAGTAAAAATCCATTTAATGTAACTAAAGATACAGATCTAAAAATTAATATAACAATAAAAAATAATAGTGACTTTGACTCAGAAAATGCAAGTATTGCTATATATCCTGTTGAACAAATATTTTTTGTAACCTGTGATAGTTCAGAAACAGGAAATAATAAAGTAACTGTTCCAATATTTGCTAAAGATGCTTCTAGAACAATAGAATGTAATCTTAAAATATCTCCTACAATTACAGAAGCAGATATACTTGCAGGAACTTATGGTTTTGATGTAGTTTATTCCCTTAATTCAGAAGAATATGAGAAAAGAGCAATTTTAACTTTAAAAAAATAAATGAGGAAAAATAATGTTAAATAATTTATTAAATGGATTTAAAGTTTTTGTAAATAAAAAAACCCCACTTATTGTTTTATTATTTGCTTTTTCTTTCTTTGGACTCAATTATCTATCTAATGTTTTATTTGAAGAATTAGCAATAGGTATTAGTCTTAAAGAATATCCTTCTTTTCTTGTAAATTACTATAGATTTGATTTATTTTGGTTTATCTTAGCAATGATTGGTTTATTCTTTTTATCTAATTTAGGAATATATTTAATTGCAAACAGTATTACAAAATCAAATAAAAAAATAAAGACAGATGTCTTTAATTGTTTAACATATACTATTTTAACAGCTATCTTCTTTTTATTTATTGGATTAATAGGATATTTTTCTGTTTTGCCAAGTGGCTATTTTTCTATAATAATGTTAATTATTTTAGGAATAATCGCTCTTGTTGTTTCTTTTATAACTTTCTTTGGTATTTTGTTTCTTCCAGTATCAAATACTATCAAAGATAGTTTAAGAAATTCCTGGGGATTTATTAAAAAAAGATTTTGGGCAATTGTTTTAATGATAATTATTCTTGGAATAATAAATGTAGCAATTAGTTATGCATTTGAAATTATTTATACAAGAATAAAAGATTCAGAAATAATTAGTTTAATACTATTTATATTTACAAATACTATAATAACAATGTATACTACAAGTGTTTTTTCTTCATTTATTAAGAAGAAAAAATAATTTTCTTTTTCTGAATTAGTCTGATGACAAGAGAAAAAAATTAAAAACACAAGAAAAGTTTTCACTTTTCTTTTTTAAGAAAAAAATCCGTTTTAAAGATTTTATTACGGATAAAGAAAATAGGAAATTGTGCCATTTTGAACTGTCTTATTTCTAAGATTTGACCTCTAAATGAATTGAATCTATCAATTTGGTTTTAACTCGAACTCTTAGTATCAGAAAACTTAAACAGTCGCAATTGCTCGCTCCTGCCTTACATTACTGACCTATCAAACCGGTGTTTTTCCGGAGTTCTCGTTCTGTATCTCTACAGAAATGGCTGTCTCGTCTTAGGGGCCGCTTCGAGCTTAGATGCTTTCAGCTCTTATCGGCTACAGCGTAGCTACCCGACAGTGCCTTGTCAGACAATCGGTACACCAGAGACTGTGACGCGCCGTTCCTCTCGTACTAAACGCATCTTCCCTTCAGACAACCTACGCTGCCAATAGATAGGAACCAAACTGACTCGCATCGTTCTTAACCCAACTAACGTACGGCTTTAATGAGTGAACACCTCCACCCTTGGCTAATTATGCCCAGCCAGGATGCCGTGAGCCGACAGCGAGGTAGCAAACCGCGGGGTCGATGTGAACTCTTGCCCGCGACGACTCAGTTACCCCCAGGGTAAGTTTACTGTCAGACTAGGCCCCCACTAATAGGGACACTAGCGTTCGCTAGACCCATATTTCTATCCAGCGTTTCGTGCTTTGAGAAACACTGTTAAGCATGCTTTTGGTCTTGTCCTCTACAGCAGATTTCTGACCTGCTTGAGCATACCTTTGGACACCCCTGATATTCTTTCAGGGGTGTACCGCCCCAGTCAAACTACCAAATCAAATGCTGTCCGTTATAAACGTAGAGTTATATGTTTTGTACTAGATGGTGTTACATTGTTGTCTATCTACCCCCTAGCGAGAATAGCATAAGCGACTCCCATCTACGCTCTATAGTACAAAAAATACAACCACATCAGACTGTAGTAAACCTCCATGGGGTCTTATCCTCCCATTGACAGTTCGTGGCGTATTCACCACGTGTGCAAGTTCACTAGGCTCAAACTTGGGACAGCGATAATCTCGTTACTTCCTTGGTGCAAGCCGGCAATTAACCGGCAAGGTATTACGCTACCATGAGAGCCTCAGAGTTAGGCCCGCTCTTTACCAGCGCTTAGATCAGTTGGACCTGATTTTCACGTACTAGCAGTGAGCAGAGGTCAGTGACTATACGCACCGTTTCCGGCTAGCAGTCACCTGTGTTTTTGATAAACAGTCGGACTATCCTTGTGACTAAGACTTACAGTTTACTCAACCGTAAGCACCCCTCATACCTAAGATACAGGGCCAATGTTGCCGAATTCCCTAAGTTTGATTATCCTATTACGCCTGAGCCTATTCAGCTAGGGACACCTTTCTCGGTTCTTGGTACGATTAATAAAACACTGCATAGTTTTCTTTTCATGGGCTCTTGGCCTCGATAAAAGATCTCTCCCATTCGTACCTTTAATCTGCTTCTCATCATTATGATTCTCCACAGATCTATAGTACTTAGATGTGCAAGACAAGCACACTCCACCTTGCCAAAAACGTCAAAAACTATACTTGCGTTACCACACGTGTTTTACCAGTACAGGAATATGAACCTGTTTCCCTTTCGATATAATCGTATTACGAAATATCTTAGGATCGACTTACTCTTAGCTAAAGATTAGTGCTAAGAAACCCTTGCCCCTTCGGCGGAAAAGATTCTCACTTTTCTTTGATGTTACTATCGCGAGGATCCATATCTTTGGAAGATCCAATGGAACTTACGCCCCATCTTCTGCTCTACCAAAGCACCTATCTATCAGATCACATTAGTATGTGCTCTATGATATCGGTGGTCAGCTTAGCCCCGTTAATTTTCAGGGCATCTATCCTAGATTGGTGAGCTATTACGCACTCTTTAAAGGGTGGCTGCTTCTAAGCCAACCTCCCAATTGTCTTAGGATAAACACTCCTTTCCAGTTAACACTTAGCCAACACTTAAGGACCTTAATCATAGTCTGGGTTTTTCCCCTTTAGGAGAAGCAGCTTACCCGCCCCCCCCGACTCCGACCTTCAATGACGATAATACATTCGGAGTTTGACAAGAAAGCCAAAAATTTCTTTTCGATACTTTCTAATCAGTATCTCTACCATATTATCTATCTCCAGCCAGGCAATCCTTAGGGATTTTTCGATAGGAACCCGCTAGCACCAGATTAGATTACTCTCTCAGTACTATTCCCAAGTCACACGAACAGTTAGACTAGAACCGCTACGGACCTCCAGCAACCAGTCGGCTGCCTTCATCCTGCTCAGGAATTTATCATCTGGTTTCGGGTTATCTCCCTGTGACTAATGGCGCAGTTAACACCACTTCCCTGAATCGTAAGATCTGCGGAAAATCGGTTTCCCTTCGGCACAATGATTGAATCATTTAAGCCTTGCCACAAAGAAATACTCCCTCGCCCGTGCTTCGTGACGGATAGTGTAACCCTGTTCCAGTAAAACTCGCTTTTGCAGTTACCCACAATCACTCATGTTTCACCTTCATAACTTTCAGGCCACACCCGAACAGTGGCTAATTAATTTCAAGTGCTTATTTACCCTCCGTTAGGAGAACTTTTCAACTTTCCCTCACGGTACTCATTCTCTATCGGTCTTGTAGAATATTTAGAATTAGCAGTAAGTGCCTGCCAACTTCCTACGCGATATCCAACGCGCAGTACTCATGATACTCAAAAATCTTCTTAAAAGACTTATATCTACGGGGCTATCACCCTCTATTGCATAGCTTTCCAGCTAACTTCGATTTTGTTTTCAAGAAGTAAATGAGTCAACCCCACATGTCTCTTATGTTACCATAAGAGATTCGGTTTGTTCTCTACCGCTTTCGGTCGATCTTATTCACGGTATCACTATTGTTTTCTTTTCCTCTAGGTACTAAGATGCTTCAGTTCCCTAGGTTCCCATCCAAGTTTGACCTTGGACAATTCGAGCATCTTGGGATCAAAGATTGCATGCATCTCCCCCAAGCTTATCGCAGCTTGCCACGCTCTTCATCGGTCTACAAGCCAAGTTATCCATTAATTAGCTCTACATAAAATCAAATTTTTTTGTGAAAATTCTTTTCATTTAATAGTCAAATTTTATAATAAACTTGAACACATGGCACAATTTCCTACTCTCTCATCCCGTAAATGTAATAATTGCCAAAAATGCTAAAGTAACAAATTTGGACAATGACTTTTCTAAAAGATTTAAAACGGTCGAATTCCGATGCTAAAAGAACTTAGCCGGAATAACATAATTATGTAGCGACAGGTTTATAAATAGATCGCCATTTCTCTTCAGATTTTGCCCCGATTTTAAAATAAAGGCTAATAAGTACTTATTTTGATTTTAAGGTAATTAAACCTACATTTAAGCAAAATTGCGCAATTAAATGGCAAAAATGAAGAAACTGGGCCTGAAATAACCTCCATTAATTAGGAGAATATAATAATCCTTCAACTTTTGTTGGTGTTTCAATTACTGGATCTCCTGAATCAACACCTAATTTTCCTTTGTCATTGCTTCCCCAACAATAAAGTTCTTTTATTTTTCCACTCCCTGGATCAACAATTGAACAAGTAAAATTATATCCTAAAGAAGTGTTTGTTTGATTAATCATATTTTTCATTGATTCTGGGACATTATGTGAAAGTTCATCTTTTGATTCTAGTCCTAATTGCCCAAGGTTATTACTTCCCCAGCAACTTTGTGTAAATCCTTCTTTCCCATAAATTGCACAACTGTGAGTTTTTCCAACATCTAACATTTGAATATTTGTTAAACCAACAACAGGGACAAATACTGGAATATTTAAATCTCCTGCTCCAGAACCAAGTTTCCCGAATTCATTATTTCCTGCACAAAATGCAGAGTTATTTTCTTGAATAAATAAACAAGAATGGTTATCTCCAACAGATACTCTCATGGATATTGGAGCATTTATTTGTACTGGACTTAGTTGTGAAATAGTATCTTCAGTTCCTAATTGCCCAAAAGTATTATCTCCCCAACACATAACCTTCCCATCGGTTAATACTGCACAAGCATGAGTAATTCCTATATCAACACTTATAACATCTGATAAAACAAAAGTTGGAGAATCTTTATGATCTTTATCTCCAACTCCTAATTGTCCATAAGAATTATCACCCCAACAATATAATTTATTTGCAGAATCAATAGCACAAGAAGAGTTTCCTCCAACAGCTATACTAGTCACTTCTCCAAATTCAGGAATAACTACTGGTATTAAACTCAAACTTTCTGGAGTTTCAAAACCAAGTTGTCCATAAGAATTATCACCCCAACACATTACATCTTTTGTGTCTAATAATGCACAAGAATGAGAAAATCCAATACTTACTTGTATTGCAGTATTAATCTCTAAAACTAAAACTGGTTTATTACTTAAGTCATTAGTTCCGTTTCCAAGTTGGCCTTTTTCATTATTTCCCCAACAATTAATTTTACCCCCCTCTAACAAAACACAAGCATGATTTTCTCCTAAGGATAACTGTAATGGTTCATCTATTAAATAATTGTAAGTAATAATATCACTATCTATATAATTTTCTTTTATTGCAATTAATTTTAAGGTAGTATCTTCTTGAATTAATATTGCACTACCATTATATTGATTACTTGTTTCAGAATCGGGGTTTGTCCCATCTGTTGTATAATAAATCATATCATTTTCATTATCTGGAGTCAAAGTAATTTCTGTATTTAATGGAAGATATCCTGAATCTAAAGAGGCGCTAGGATTTCCGACTTTTGGCTTTGTTTGTGGAGCTTTTGTAATAGTAGGTAAAGAAAAATAATTAGTTGAATTGTTTAAAACTATAGAAACCTTTGTTCCGGTCAATACTGTATCTATTGGAATAATAACCGATGCTCCTGTTATTATCTCAATTTCAGAATCCAAAGTTATTTCTTCTGTATTTCCTTCATTGTCTGAAATTGTGTATCCTGTTATTGTTACATTATTTGGCCCTAAATTTTTAATATTTAAATTACCTGTTTTTTCTATTGTTGCAGCTACAAAAGAATTTACTACAATTTGATTTTCTATATATTTCTTAGTATCTAAAATTCCATCTGTTTTGTCTAAACTTTTATTTGTAAATTGATTTCCCCAACTTAAAATTGCAACAGTAATTATTGTTGCAACAACAACTAATAATATTACTGTTATAAGCGTTGACACAGCTTTAAATTTATTTTTCATATTATTTATATCCTCTCAAACTATTCTTAAAATTAGAATCAATATTTATAAATTACCAAATTATTTAAATAGTTATTCTTTCTTTAATATATATTAACTTATTTTATAATGATGTGAATTTTTTATGATTATTGGAATTGTTGGAAAACCTAATGTTGGAAAAACTACTTTTTTTAAAGCTTTAACTTTAATGGATGCTGAAGCAGCTAATTATCCATTTACAACAATTGACCCAAACAAAGGTGTGGGTTTTGTTAGAAATAATTGTGTGGATACTTTCTTTAATACACAATGTAATCCAAGACACGGTTTTTGTAAAGAACACATTAGATTTTTACCTGTTGATATTATTGATGTTGCTGGTCTTGTTCCTGGGGCAAGCGAAGGAAGGGGTCTTGGAAATAAATTTTTGACTGATCTTTATCAAGCACAAGTTTTAATTCAAGTAATCGATATTTCTGGAAGTACGGATGAAGAAGGTAGACCTGTTGCTCTTGGTTCTTACGACCCTGCTTTAGAAATTGCATTCCTATTGACAGAGATTGAAACTTGGTTATTTGGAATTTTTAAAAAAAATTTTGAAAAACTTGGTAGAGAACAACAAGTAAGAAAAATTAAAACACTTAAAACTCTTTTATCTTTTATGAGTGGTATGGGAATCTCTGAAGAAGTACTAGATCATTGTCTTAAATCTTTAAACTTACATGAAAAAGAAATAATCTCTTGGTCTGATGAAGAATTAATGTTTTTTACAAAAAAGATAAGAGAAACAACTAAACCAATAGTTATTGCAGCAAATAAAATAGATATGCCTGGTTCTAAAGAAAGATTAGAAAAATTAAAAGAAAGATTTCCAAATCTTTTAATTGTTGGTTGTTCTGCAGAATCTGAACTGGCTTTAAAGACAGCAGATAAAAACAAAGTTGTTGATTATATTCCTGGTAATAATAATTTTAAAATATTAAAAGAAGACATTCCTGAAAAACAAAAAAAAGGATTAGAATTTGTTCAAAAACAAATACTTGGTAATTTCGGTTCTACTGGCGTCCAAGAAATAATAGATAATTGCGCGTTTAATGTTTTAAAATATATAGCAATATATCCTGGTGGAACAAAAAGTCTAAAAGACAAAGATGGAAATGTTTTACCGGATTGTTTTTTAATGCCTCCTGGCACAACAACACTTGACTTTGCTTATAAACTTCATACAGACTTTGGGGATAACTTTATCAAAGCCATTGATGTAAAGACAAAGATGCTTCTTGGAAGAGAACATATTCTAAAGAATAACGATGTTATAGAAATAGTAAGTGGAAAATAAAAAAAATTATTTAGCCACAGATCTTTTTGTTTTTGATATTATTGGTTTTATTTTCTTTTTTTCTATTTTTTGTCTTGGTTTTAATCCTACAAGTCTTTTTACCTTTCTTTGTAGTCTTTCTTTAGTATATGGTATTAATTTTTCTTTAAATTCTTGAATTATTTTATTTATATTTTCTATGTTTTTTCTTTGTATATTGTCATTAACATATCTATTCCAATCTTTATTAAATTCAGAAAGATTAGTTGAAAGAACTTTATTGTAAATACCAATTTCTCCGGTTTTAGTAGGAATAAAAGAATAAATATTCAAGTCTTTAGGATTAATAAAAAAATCCGCATCTCTTCCTATCGCATAATCTTTCTTAAGAACAAGAACTGGTGCTTTTTTTTCTTTAAAATTAGTTATTTTAACTTCTAATCTATTCTCTCTAATTGCTTCATAAAAATCTGCATAAAGCATATAATTACCTTTATATAATTCTAGATCTCTGTGTGTTGTGCCTTCTAGTTCTTTCCTTCTTATTCCTTCTTTTGATCTTCTTAATGAAGTTAATATTGATCCATTTAATAATCCACTTTTAATTTCTACCATTTTTTATCACGTTTTATTTTGCCATTGATCTTACTCTTCTTACCATTGGCCTTTTTGGTTTTATCTTGTGTTTTAATTCTCTGTGGGGTTTAAATTCTCTTGATTTAATTTTTTCTAGTTTTTTTGCTTTTAATCTTTCAATTATTTTACTTTTTGCATCTTCTGAAATTTTTTGAGAAATTTTATTTAATTCTTCTTTCAATTTATCATTTTGAGTATTTTGTGTTTGATTAATATCTAAAACTTTTTCTACACTAATTATTTGTCCTAAAAAAGTTTTAACTTGATAAATAGAAAGATCATTTAAAACAATAACTAATTTTCTATTAAAAGGATTTTTTTTAAGAACAAACACAGCTTTTTTTTCTCCATCTATTCTTAATACTCTTACAGCCCCTTCCTTATTTTTTAAAGCATTAAAAAAAGTCTCATAAATTTCTTGAGAGGCCATATTTTCAAACCTTAACGTCATATATTCTCTATTTATTTCTTAAGACTTAATCTTTCCCTTATTGTTTTTGGTCTAAAATCTCTTGTTTGTGGATCAATTGTATATCCTGGCATTGTTAAGTGTTTAACTTGGAATCCTAAAAACTCTCTTAAATTTTCTTCATATCTTATTTCTGCATTTTCTCCGGTTGGAATTATTTTTTCTGAAAGTGATCTAAATGATTGTTCTCCTGATTTTGAATCAAAATCGATTTTCTTAAATTGACCAGTTATAAAATCTTGTGCCATTTTTGATAATCTAATTACTGTATACCCCATAACTTTGCCTGTTTTAATGTCTGTTACAGCAATCGCAAAGTTAGTTAATCCATTTTTCTTATATGCATTTATTATACCCATTAAACTACTTCTTCTAGGTAGAGAATTTGGAATGTCTTTTGCTAATGGATCTCTTAAATTATCTTTAATTTGAACTAATGTTGAATTTCCAAATCTTTTTTTTGCATCTTCTTTTATTTTTTGATTAATTTTATCAATTTCTAAAAAATCTGTTTTAGATTTAAATCTATTAACTTCTTTTGAAACTTCATGCATTCTTTCCATCTTGCTTTTTGGAACTTTTAAGAATACGGCTGGATTATTATCTCCTATTTTTCTTTTTTCTTTTACAATTTTTTCAATTCTTTTCTTAAATGTTACTGGTTTTGGTTTTGGCATTTTTATCACTTTTTTTAATTTTTTATCCTTTGATTAATAATTATATTGCTAATAATTATGTTTATAAACTCTACTTTATTCTACTAAAATTCCTACTTTTCCTGGAAGTGCTGTTTTTGCTTTTGGATGGCCACTGCTTTCTGCTTTTATAATCTCAACATTACATTCTAAAGTTTTTGAGAAGAAATCTCTTGCAAACATATACATTGTAAATTCCTTGTTTTGATTTTCAGGAACAGATAGCATTGCGGGATTTTTGATTGCTGAAGTTATTGTTTTATTTACAAGTTCTTTATTGTCTTTGTATTTGTCCAAGAAATAATGCATTAGTTCTTTTACATTTCTGTTTTGTTTAATTTCAATTTCTTCTTTTAGTTCTTTAAATAGTAAATAATTACTTTCTGGAGATATAAACAATGTTACTTTGTTTGGTTTTTCAACACCAGACATCTTTATTATATTTCTTATATCCCCTACCATTTTTTCAATTCTTTTTTCGTCTTCTATTATTTCTGTGTTAATCTTTTTAAGATTTATTTTTGGAAAAGAGGATACAGAAACTAATTCTTTAACACTTATTTTTTCATTTAATTCTTCTGATAAATGTGGAGTAAATAGCCCCATAGTCAATATCCATTCTTTAAGAACAGAAATTAAAATTTCTTTATTATTTCCTCCTCTATTTCTATACCAAGAGATATCGTTATAGAAATTAAAATAAATCTCATCTGTTGCATTCTTGAATTCAATTATTTCCATATTCTCTGTAATTGACTTTAATCTTGTTTGCCACATTGATTCTAACCAAGAGTCAAGTCTTGTGTCTTTGTTGTTTTCTTTTTCTTCTATTATTTCTTCTATTAAGTTATAAATCTTATCAAGTCTTTGCTTATAATTAATAAGGTCTTCTTTTTCAAAAGAAATATCTACAAAAGGATTAGCAATATTAGCATAGAAAAGTCTCATGGCATCCACTGAATAAGTCTTTGCTTCATCTCCTAGACTTCTAACTCCCCCTTTAGATTTAGATATTTTTCCTGATTTAGAAACAACCCACCAGTTTACAAATATTCCTTTAGGGTAATATTTTTCAGGCAAGATTCCAACGTGGTTCATTAAAAAAACAGGGAAGTGAACTGTTTGGTGTTCTTTTCCTCCGAGATTAATATCTAGAGGATACCAATATTCAACATCTTTTCTTATTCTTTCTACAATTGTTTTTTCAATTCCTGTGTCTTCTGCTTTTCCTTTTCCTAAATAAACATAGTCAAAGAATTGTTCTGTTAGTTGTTCTGTTTTTATTGTTCCGTCATTAACATATTTACTTACTAAGTAATAGATTGGATAAAGTGTGCTATCTGCAATAGGTTCAATTGTATAACTTTTATCAAATGGTAATTTTGTTCCAAGCCATCTCCCTTGTCTTGCACAAGCACGTTTACCAAACCAATCAAGAATTCCTGGTAGATTTTGTTTGAATTGTTCAGGTAGAAGAGTCATTGTTTCTATATGCTTTTTTGTTTTCTCTGTTAATTCTTTATTATCATAATCTATGAACCATTGATCTGGAACTTTTTTTATTACTACTTTTCCTCCACACCTACATACAACTTCTTCTGATAAGTCATAAAATATATCTGCTTGCCCTTTAGAAATTAAATCTTCTTTCATTTTGTTTTTTGCATCTTCTACTTTCATTCCTTTGAATGCACCGCAACTATCCAAAAGAACACCTGTATGAAATCCTTTCTTGTAAACTTCTTTTTTTGCAAGTTCTAATTTTTCAATATCTGCTTGTGATTTAATACTATATTTCTCACAAATCTCAATTGCTGCAAATTCTCCAAAGTCTTTTGATTTAATTATTGGTATTGGTTTTATTTCTTTTATTCTTTCCCAATCTAAATTATACTTTTTACATTCACTTTCAGAAACTTGAAGATCATGAAGCCCAATCCAATCTGCTGGAGCATCAGATGGAACAGAAGTAACAATTCCGGTACCCACTGTTGGGTCACAGAATTTTGATGGTAATATTATTATCTCTCTATTAACATAAGGTGCAAGACAATATTTTCCAACTAATTCTTTTCCACTAATCTGTCCAACAATTTCAGATTTTTCTTCTTTTTGCCAAGCAATCTTTTCTGCAAATTCTTTACTAGCAACCCAAGTTTCTTCTCCAACTTTTATCTTAACATATTCTTGATTATAATCTAACCAAACATTTGTTTGTCCAAACATTGTTTCTGGCCTTAAAGTTGCAACAACAATATATTGTCCTGGTTTTTCATATTGTAATTTTATAATTGTATATTCGTTCTTTTCTGCCTTTCCACCTTTACTTAAATCCATTTCTGAAGGGTCGACTGCTACTGGCCCACAATTAACACAAACTGTTGCATAATATGGTGCTTGAATCAAAAGTCCTAAATCTTTTAATTTCTTAAACTGCCATTCTATAAATTTATTATAATCTGGATAAGTAGTTACAGTAAATCTTTGCCAATCTCCGATAAAACCAAAATCTTTATAGTCTTCTACATATTTTTTAGAAAAGAAATCAACAAAACCTTCTGGTGTTGATATTGTTTTTATGTCTTTGTCTGTTAAACCCATTTCTTTATAATAATTAATAGTTTCTGTGTCGTTTTCAGAAATCTTTTTTGCTTTTGCTACAGCTGAGTTTCCTGAAGCATGCCCTCCAGCAGGAAGTAAAACATTAAAACCATTCATTCTTTTAAATCTTGCAATTGCATCAGCATAAGAAAAACCTCTCATATGTCCTACGTGATGAAATCCAGAAACAGTTAAGTATGCCCAGATAATAAAATATTTAGGTTTATTCTCAATAGGGTTTACTACACCAATTTTTTTTTCTTCCCATTTATTTTGCCATTTCTTCTCGGCTTTAGAAAAATCATAAGTACTCATTAGTAATCACTCTAAAATATAATATATAAATAAAGAGTAAAAATATATAAAAAGAAATTGTTTAGAAGAAAGAAAAGAAAAAATGTAACATTAATGTACATCAGAAAGATCTTTGTCTTTTCTACTGTATACAAATAATGCAAGAGCAACTATTGCTAATACTCCAAAAACAAGTATTCCCCATTTTGTTGGAGTCATTGTAATTAATGCGGTTGCTTTGCTTTTTAATATTCCTGCATCTTCTTTAAATTTTTGAGTTGATGTTAGATTGGAATCTCTTGATTCTTGTTCAGGGGTGCCAATTACTTCTTTTGTTTTTGGAATTGATGTATTAAAATTTGGATTTACTTTAACATATTCTTCTTGATTATTATATGCTTCTAATTCTTTTAATTCCTCAGAGTTTTCTGTATTTGATGTAGATATAGGCCCAAAGGTTTTTGATTGTTCTGTGTTTTCATTATTGAAAAATTCAGTATCTGTACTGTTCTTTAATTTTATTGAATCTTTAAAAGAAAAAGTTGAATCAACTAAGGAAAAGGTTGGTGTTGTTACAAATAAAAAATATTTTGTGTTTGTTCCTGGAACTAAAACCATATCTAAAACTAATTTGTCTTTGTCTATATAATAATCCATTGTTTTTGTTCCTGAACATAAATTTAGTGTTTTTTCAGAATCAATTATTTCTATTCTGTTATTATTATATTTCAATAACTCTCCATTTTCCTTAACACAATCAATATCTGTTAAGCCCTCTGAAATATATATTCCTAAATTTTTCATTTGTGTTAAATCTTCTATTCCTAAACTTAATTCATATCTTCCTACAACAGAATAATCTAATTTATTTTCAAAATCATATCTATAAATAAAAGATTGCCCACTAACTATCTCTAAATTTGATTTGTCTCTGATTTGTATAGACTCTGGATTAATCTTAAAATCCGGATTTAATTTCATAGTAACAGGAGAATTAATACCAATTTCATATTCTTGTGATTTTATGGTTAAATAATCGTCTGAATCTTCTGCAAAAACAAATCCGAATAATAATATTATTGAGAAAATAATTGTAATTTTTTTTATCATATTTATCACTTTTTACCTATTAATAATGTATACATATATATTACATATAGATATTTAAAACTAACTTTTAAGAAAAGCAAACATTTAGCATTTATTCTTAAGAATTAAGAAAAATTTCTGTTTCTTAGGATTATCTTTATTATAGATGTATTCTTTAACAAAAAATCCAATTCTTTCAAAACTAGAGTTTAATATTTCTGTTGTGTTCTTTTCTGGAGGGTAATATTGAATTATTATTATTCCATTTTCTTTCAAAATAGATTTAATTGATTTTCCTATTTTTTTAATAAGATTTTTTATTTCTATTTCTTGCTTATTTGTAAGAATCCATTGTAGTGCTGAAATAGAAATAATTAAATCAAATTTTTTATTTATTATTTCTTTTGGAAGATTTTCGAAATCTCCAAGATAACATTCAAATTTTTTGTATTTACAAATCTTTAACATTTCTTTTGCTGGATCTATTCCAATTAAGTTAATATAATGCCCTTGATTTTTTAAAAACTCTAAAGAAAAACCTGTTCCACAACCAATATCAAGTATAGAAATCTCTTTCGTTTTATTTTTAGTTTCTTCAAAATATAGTTGTAGAATAATATTTGTTAATTCTGTTTGTGTTTTTTTCATTCCAGAATTATTCTCGTATCTTTTTGTTTCTTCAAAAGTATAGAAATCATTAGGATTTTCATAATTTTGTTCTGGTTTTAATTCAGACATATTTATCCTATTTAAGCAGATGCTAAAGGAATTGCAAGTTCTATTTTTGCTTTATCTAATTCTTTTTTTATTTCTTTGTTAATGGAGTCTTTTATTTCCATTTGATCCCAATAGTCTATATTTTTGTTTATCCAGTAAATATAGGTTATATCTAAAGAAAATGTAGAAAATTTATCAAAAAATATATGATATTCTTCTAAAAGTTCATTTTTCTTTCTTTTACTATTAATAGCATCAAGTATTATTTTTTCAGCTTTAGATACTTGCTCAGATGTAGATTTAGATGATAAAGATAATGTTGCAACCACTCTTCTTGCAGGCATTGATTCCATATTTTCTAAACTTCTTCCTGATAGAAAACTATTAGGAACCACGTGAATGGTGCCATCAAATGATTTAATTTTTGTTGTTCTTATTCCTATTTCTATTACTGTACCAGATATAAGCCCGTCATTTGCTTTTACCCATTCTCCAACCTTAAATGGTCTTTCTGTGTAAATTATTAAACCACTAAAAAAGTTTTCAAGTAGTTCTTTAGATGCAAATGCAAGAGCAATACCTCCAATTCCAAGACCTGCAATTAAACCACTAATATTAAATCCAAGATTTGAGATAATTAATAATGCCGCAATAATAAAAATAAATATTTTAATTAACATCTTTATTAAAGGCCTTAAATATTCATACCTTTTTATTTCTTCATTCTCTTCTGAATATTTCCCTAAATATTTCTCTATAATTACAATTAAGATCTTAATTATAAACCACGCTGCAAGTAACACATACAAACTAAATGCTAATTTATCAATTATTATTGCTAATGTCGTGGATGTTCTAAAAACTCTCGCAGCTCCTTTTAATACACCTACAAATATAATGAATAATATTGGTTCTGGCTTTCTTAAAATTTTAAATAATATCTCATATTTTGTACTTTTTTCTTCTAATTTTTTAAAAATAAAATTAAAAAATGAAGAAATAAGTTTTATGAATATAAATCCCAGAACTATGTATATCGAAAACAAAAGATAAGACGCGATAGTATTTCCTAAAAACATATGATCTAAAATTGCAAAACCAGTTATCATATCTTATTCCTCAAATTATATTTATTAAGTATAATATTTTAAATCTATTTAAAATTAGAAAAACATTAAAGACCGCCCCAGGTAGGATTTGAACCTACGACCTATCGATTAACAGTCGATTGCTCCAACCACTGAGCTACTGAGGCTTAAATTTACTTATCTATAGAAAATTTATGAAATTGGCTCTATAATATATTTCTGCACAAAAATGTTTATAAATGATTTGCTTTAAAAGAAAAAAAGTAATAAGCCTATGCTACTAATATAGGCTTTTTTGGTTTTTGTGGGGTTGTTGTTTCTTCTATAATTTTTTGTTTAACTAATGTAACTTCTTTAACCCCTTCTGGTGTAATTATTGCACCCACAGGCATATCTGCAATAACTTTAAAAGTAATCTTTACTTCACCATCAGCTACACCTTTTATTAAAACACCACTAACGGCATGTATTTCGTCTCTTGCTATAGAAATATGGAAATCTCCCATATATTCATTGTCTCTTATTTTTGTAAAATCTCCAGAAACGCTTTTTATTATACAACTTTCATCATATTCTCTTTGTTTAAGTGTTCCTGTTCTTGTTGTTGCAACTTTTACATTTCTTAATTTTCCAGAAGCATCAACTAAACTTGCTTTTTTTATATTATTTTGCAAGAATGCTTTCTCAACACAATCAACTACTTCGTCTCCATCATCTAAGATAACATCTAACATAGTATTGTTTGTTTCTGCAGTATCTGCAACTCTACTTTTTATCATAATTTTATCACATTTTTTATTTAGAACTATTGATATAAATATATATACCAACAATTAATTTATAAAGCTAATTATATTCTTTTTTTCTGTTATTCTTGTAATAATTTCTTTATATATCGGGGCATATGGTACGACTTTAATTTTGTTGGATATCTTGCTTTTAGGAGATGAAAAGATATATATTTCTTTTATTATTGAATCATTTAATCTTTCCACCGCTCCTTCGCTTAATAATCCATGAGTGGCTATGACATATATATTCTTTGCTCCTTTTAATGCCAAGAAATTTGAAAATCTAACAATTAATTCTCCGCTTGCTATTCTATTCCCAACTAATAAAATATCCTTCTCGTTAACAGATTTATTTATTTCAAATCCATTATCATTATTTTCATCAATTTTTGTGGTGTATACAAAATCACAACCAATTACTTTTGATATATCAACGGCTCTATCTCGCAATTCATAATCTAATGTTGTAACTACTAAATTTTTATTAGATTTAAATTTTTGTTCCAAAATATATGAAAATACTTTCTTTATATTAATATTATATACTGGAATTTTAAATGCATTAATCAATTGAGGAGAATAAATATCAAAAGTATAAATTGATGTTACTCCTGCTATTTGAAATTGTCTAACAATTAAATTAAAATTAATTTTATTTACCTGATCATCTAAAATTCTAGTATAGGGCAAATACGGTAAAATCAAATGTACTCCTCGTGCTCCATTTTTTATTAAAGTGTCAGATATCAAATAAATTTCCATAAGTGAATCATTTACTGGCGTAGTAATATTATATATCAAGAAAGCATCTTTATTCTGTACATGGCTTTTTATATCCACTAATGTTTCAGAATCATTTATTTTTTTAACATCCATGTGCCCTAATAAAATGTTGGTTTCAGAAGAAATGGTATTTGCCAAAGATAAGTCTTTATTTGGCGCAAATATTATATATTCTTCATTCATAACTAATGTAGATATTAATATTTTAAAAAATAATGTTTTTTTCTCAAATTCACAAAAAAAATACCCCTTTGTTTTTATATTCTTGTTTTTTCTTAAAATATTATAATGTATTTAAAACTTAAAGAAAATAGTATAGACAAAGATTTATTTTATAACTGTTATAAAAATTTTGATAAAAAAGAGTTAGTTGTATTTAATTGTAAAAACTGTAATGATGCCCCTTGTATTTTAGCTTGCCCGCAAAAAGCTATATCTAAACAAAAAAATGGAATTGTTTTTATTGATTCAAAAAAATGTATTGGCTGTAAAAGTTGTGTGTTTGCTTGTCCAGAAAATGCAATTATTTTTAAGAATAATAAAGCTACAAAATGTGATTTATGTTTAAATAATTCATTTATCATGCCATGTTATTATGCTAATAGAGATGTATTAGAATTCTGTGAAAATTTAGATTCTGAAACACACACAATAATCTTAGAAAAATATTTAGGATATATAATTACAAAGGAAAAAATAATCCAAACCCTATCGTTAGATGGAAAGGTTATAAAAACAGATAATAAAACAATGTATTTACTTAAATATCAACAGTTATCCAATGATGAAATAAAAGTTATTAATGAAATACTTGATTCTTATAAATTCAAAACCGAAGAATATAATCAAAATATTAAATTAAATCTAGAAACAGAACTAATAGAATATTGTTATAAAAACAATATAGAATTAGATAAAGACCAATTCTCTTATTTAATTGATCTTGCCATAAATAATTTATTTGAATTCGGGCCATTAACACATTTACTTAATGATTTTAATCTGGAAGAAATTGCAATAATTGGGATAAATCTCCCTGTATTTGTATATCATAGAATTTATGGCTGGCTAGAAACTAATTTAAAATATATTTCTGAACAAAAATTAAAGGATATAATAAATAAATTAGGTTGGAATACAAACAAATATATTACATTGAAGAATCCAATAATGGATGCAACTTTAAAAGATCACACTCGACTTAATGCTATAATTTCTCCAATAACAGAAAGTGTTTGTTTAACCATTAGAAAATTTTCAGAAAGACCAATATCTATTTTTGATTTATTAAAATATAAAACTATCTCATCTAAAGCTCTTGCTTTTCTTAAATTAGCATTTTTAACTGACGCTAATATTTTTGTTGTTGGTAATACTGGTTCTGGTAAAACTACTACTTTAAATGCATTATTGGATTTTATACCAAAAGAGGAGCGCCTTATTCTTGTTGAAGAAGTTCAGGAAATTAATGTTACACATCCACACAAGGTGTCAATTTTAGTAAATAAAGAATTGGGAATTACTATGGAAAATCTAATAATAAATACACTTAGAATGAGACCAGATAAGGTCGTGATTGGAGAAGTAAGATCTAGAGAAGAATCAAATGCATTAATTGATTCTTTACTTTGTGGTCAAGCTAAAGGGACATATACAACTTTTCATGCACAATCTGCAAAAGATGCAACCTTGAGGTTTCTTTCTTATGGGATTTTAGAAAATGATATTACTGCAATAGATCTAATCATAACTCAAAGAAGATATAACGAATATATTAATGACAGCAATTTTAAGGATAAAAGAAAAATATTTGAAATCTCTGAAATATTTTATGAGAATAATAAACTAAAAATCAATAAAATATTTGAATATTGCCCAGATAAAAAAGAATTATTATTTAAAAACTACCCAAATAAACTAATGCAAAAATTTCAACTTGCTTTTGGGATAAAAACCAAAAAACAATTATTGGAATTAATAGATATAGAAGAAAAGAGAATTCTATCTAAAAAAATTTGAATAATTATGTTGTCTAATAACATTAAAATGCTTTTGATTTTAGGGTTAGTAATAACTATATTATTTTTATTATTAAATTTCATATATCCTTTAGATTTAATATTCTTAATTTATATTGAATTCATTTTTGTTGTTATTTATTATTCGGTTTGGTTTTTTATAAAACGGATAAAAGAACAAGATGAGAAAACAAGATTGTTAAGAGAACTTCCTTTTTTTCTTAATAGTCTTGCTAGTGATCTAGATAAAAATATACCTTTAAAATTATCTTTAGAAAATCAAGCTAAAAGAAATACTTTGATTGGAACAAAAGTCAGTTTAGCACTGTTTCTTGTTTCAAATAAAGGATATACTTTACAATCAGCATTAGAAAATATATCTAAAAATAATATTGAATTAGAGCGAGTAATTTATCAAATAATAGACATTTTACATAGTGGGACTAAAAATAAATCAGAAGTTTTTAGAATATTAGCTAATAATTTTCTAGAGCAACAAAGCACGGCCACGAAAAATTATTCCACCAAATTAAGTTTCTTATCTTTAGTCTTTGTTGTTGTGTCCGCAATTGTCCCCGCTTTATTTTTAATGTTTTTCTTAGTTGGCAGTAATTTTTTTGAGATTGAAATTTCGGTGGTTGGCATTATTTTAATAACAATAATTTTATTTCCAATCATTGATATGTTCATATTATTATTTATGAGAGCAAATCTTGTTTAGGGGCAATAAACAATGAAAAAATATTTAATTATTATTTTTAATATTTTATCTATCTTTGTTTTTATTATCTATAAAATTAATATTTTCCTTTCTTTAATTTTTTTAATTGTTGGTAATATTATAATTATTTTATTAAATAAATTATATTGTAAATATATTATAGATCTTGAGCGAAAAAAAATAGAATATGCACTTTTAGATGAAATTTTAGTATTATCAAGTCAACCAAGAATTAATGACCTTAATCAATTACTTACAAAATTGTCTCATTCCAATAACAAACTAATATCTAAAGAATTTAGAATAATTCTTCATAAAATTGAAGAAGGACATAGTGTTAAAGATGTACTTTTTGTATTTTCAAAAAAATATAACTCTGAAATATTAGATCGCTTTCTTGATTTATTATATGGATCTATTACCACTGGTACTACATCTGTTGTTGATTATCGTTCTTTTGCCAATAATTTTTTAAAGTCTAAGCAATTAATTGACGAAAGAAATTCAGTTCTTTTAATTCAAAAATATACTATTATTTTTGCAGGGTGTTTTATTGTACCAGGAATATTAGGAATTGTAATTTCTTTAGTTAACAAATTAATTGGAAACTTAGATTTTTCATTAATTGATGCCTCAACCAAATTAGCAAGTAATACAATGTTATTTTCTACTTGTTATTATTGTTCTATTATTTATATTATAGAATATGTATTCATTTCTTCAATTTATTTAAGCATGTTAGAATCAGATATTAAAAAAACTATAATTTATATTATTTTCTTAATGCCAATTTCTATAATTATATTTTTTTTAAGTTCTATTCTTATTTAAAAGCATTTTGTTATATAATTTTTTAAATAGGAACTTGAAATGATTGAGAATATATTTGCATATTTTTTAAATAATTTAAATTATTTTACAATTGCTTTATTAATGACAATAGAAAGTTCATTTATTCCTTTTCCTTCAGAAGTTGTTATGATTCCTGCAGGGTTTTTAGCTTATCAAGGTAAATTAAATATATTTCTAGCAATTTTTTCAGGGATTATTGGTTCTTTACTTGGCGCACTTATTAATTACTATATTGGATTGAAATTAGGGCGTAAATTAATTACCAAAAATAAGAAATTTCTTTTTATTAATATTAAACATCTTGACTGGTCTGAAAAATATTTCAAGAAACACGGGGGTAAAACTACTTTTTTTTGTAGATTGATTCCTGCTGTAAGGCAATATATTTCAATACCTGCGGGTTTTGCAAAGATGGATATTAAACAATTTATTATTTTTACATCTCTAGGCGCAGGAATTTGGGTTATTTTCTTAACTTTTTTAGGATATTTTCTTGGATTGTCTGTTGCTCAAAATGTTGCACATATTTTTAATTATATAATGTATGGTCTATTAGGGATAATTGTTTTAGTGTTTGGTATTATAATAGCCTATAAGTTCATAATTAGAAAACATTAAGATATATAAACATTTTGTAGATTAATTATAATATAGTTTAATCGATTTTTGCCCTAGTAGTCTATCGGTTAGGATGCAACCCTGTCGAGGTTGCGGGACGGGTCCGACTCCCGTCTAGGGCGTTTTATTCTATTTTTAATTTATAACAAACTAATTGTTAATAAGTCCCTTAGTCCTGTTAAGAAACCTAAGATTATTATCAATAGTTTAATATAAACCCTTTCTTCTGATTCTTTAATTAATCTGTCAACAACAATTATAAATACTAAAATAAAAAATATTTTTATAATAGGGTATAGAATTGGAAAAAAACTAATAACTACTCGCGAAATCGGATGTTGCTCATAAAGTAAATTACTAAAAAAGAACATCCCAGACAAAGTTGCTGAAAAATCAGTTATTTGGCTTAAAAATAATAATTTATTTTCTAATTGATTAAATATCTTTATGTTTAATCTATTAAAAATCCACGAAAAGATAAAAAATATTATAATTATTGTAAAAATCGTAATCGTTAAAACGAAAATATTTTTAATATGTATAATCTCATAAATAAACAAGGGTAAACACAAAAAAATCCCAAAAAAAATTAACCAATTATAATATTTTGACTTATTTTTTGATAAATAAATAGACAACATAAAGAAAAAAATAAATAAAAAAGCAACAAGTAATAACCATCCTGGTGTGTGGAAATAGAAACCTAAATCTAAAGGGGAATTAGATGGAGTTATTAACCACACACCTGTGTATTCTTGTTCAAGTATTCTTAAAAGAGAACCTAAACAAACAAATGGAATAACTGAATAAACAAAATGCTTATTTATTACAATAAATGGAAATTTCCATTTAATTATTTTATAAAACCAAAAATATCCTATACAAACCACTAGTGTATAAATTGTTGAATTAATTAAATTATATCCATTTAAAAAAACACTATTTAAAATATGCTCCATTTAAATTAATTTATATTTTTAATTATATATAAAATTAGAGTATAATATTTTTTGTGAAATTGTTATGTTTGCTATAAAAATTGAAAAAAGTAAGGCACAAGAGATTATTGCTAAGCTTAAAGAAGAAAAAAATATAGATAACAATTATAAGATTAAAAGAGATGAATCTTCTGTAATTCTGCCTGTATTAAAGATTACTCCAGACATTAAAATATTTGAGACACAAGAAGAAAAACTTGAAATCCAAAAACAAGTAAAAAAAGGATATAAAGATATATTACTTGAGAAAGGATTAGATAAAGACATAGTTTCTAAAATAAATAGTGCTTATGATATTGTTGGAGATATAATTGTTATTGGTATAGATAAAGAATATACTTCTTATTATCCTGAAATTGGAGAAGCACTCTTAGAATTGCATCCTAATATTAAAACCGTTCTTAATAAAATTGGAGAACATAAAGGCATATATAGAACACAAGATATGGAACTTGTGTTTGGAAAAGATACAAGAGAAACTATAATTAAAGAAAATGGTTGTAGAATTAAGATTGATGTGGAAAAAGTATTTTGTTCCACAAGGCTTTCAGAAGAAAGAAGAAGAATTGTGGATTTAGTTGAACCCGAAGAAACAATTGGTGTTTTCTTTGCAGGTGCTGGTCCTTTTGCCCTTGCTATTGCTAAAAATAAAGAAGTTAAAGAAATAATTGCTATTGAACTTAATGATTTAGCAGTTAAATATTTAATTGAAAATATTAAATTAAATCATACAGAAGAAAAGATAAAACCAATCTTAGGCAATGTAAAGATTGAGGCTAAAAAATATCCTAATTATTTTGATAGAGTAATAATGCCACTTCCTAAATCTGCAGAATTATTTTTAGATTCGGCTATTTTTTCTTGTAAATCTGGAGGATATATCCATCTTTATAAATTTGTAAGTAAAGATGATCCATATACAGAAACAGAAAAAGAAATTGAAGAGATTGCAAAAACAAATAGAGTTAATCTAGAAATAGTAGGAAAAAGAATAATTAGAAGTTATTCTCCTTCTATTGTTCAAATTGTTGTTGATTTAAGAGTTAGAAAATAAAAAATCATTCAGGCAAAGGATCTTGAGTATTATTTCTTAGATAAGGATATGTTATTCCTTCTTCTATTCCCCAGATATCTGTAAAATTCCAATCAGTAAACGTATCTTGTGTTTTCATTTCTGTGGTTGTTTTTGGAACTCCTCTCCCATCATTATCTGATTGCCCAGAAGTATTTGTATCATATATAATATAATATATTCGAGAAATATCTCCGCCGCCCAATAAGCCCCCATAATTTTCATTACCGATAACTGATCCTGCAGAATAAGAACTAAAAATAATTCCTTCAGGTAATCGTATAGGAGGAGGTGTTAACTCCCCATTATACCCCACAAGTCCACCTACATAATTATTACCACTAACATTACAAAAGGAATAAGAATCAGTTATTCCCCCCCTATTATATCCAACTAACCCACCAATATCATTTCCTTCAGAACTAACAATTTCACCAATAGAATAACTATTGATAATATCCCCCCTCTTATATCCAACTATCCCACCAACATCGCTCTCTGAACTAATTATTTTAATATTAGAATAACTATTTTCTATATTTCCATAACCTAATCCAACTAATCCACCACAATCACTTCCACAATAAATATTCCCATTAAAACTACTGGAATTTATATCTCCACCATCTGAATTAAATCCCGCTCTATTATTTATTCCTATTAATCCTCCAATAGCAGAATTACCTGATATAGTTCCAGAAGAATGTACATTAGAAAGTATTGAAAACCACATAAAGTTTCCAACAATACTACCTACATTATTTGACCCTATAATATTTACATCAGTCAAAATTAAATTTTTTATTTCAATCATTTTACTTTCTGTATATTTAATATATCCAAATAAACCAATATTATCGTTCTCTGGTAAATTAATATATAAATTACTTATTGTGTAATTATTTCCATTAAAACTTCCTTCAAAACCACTATCATCAGAACCTATTGGTTCAAAGCCCTCTCCTTCATTGTATGGACTAACACCAAGATCTAGGTTTTTTCCAAGTTTATAGTGCTTGCCAAGCCCATTTCTAACATTATTAAGATCATCAACACTACAGATTACAAATGGATCTTCTTCAATTTTTCCACTTCCATTATCTGTTATTCCTAAACAAACAGGATCTGGTATTTCTGTATTATTAAAACAAGAATTGGATTGATAATTACTATTGTTAATTGGAACAGTAATATATTTCCCATCACTAGTTATTAAATTTACTTTAAAAGATTCATCTGGATTACAAATAATTGGAACAGAAACCATTGATCCAGAATTTAAATTGACGGGGTCATCTAAAGTTATTGGCTTATTTAATATTTCGCTATCTTGTGGTGCAACAATTTCATATTTTGTAATTATTACATCTTTATCGGATAGATTTTTTACAATATAGCTTTCTGGTTGAGGATTACTAGTATATATATACCCTGTTAATGTTGGATCTTCTTTATAAATTTCTTGAGATTTATCTAATGAATTACTAGTGGTTATTAATCCCCAAGAAAGAATAGAACCTACAATTATAACTGCAATTACAAGTAAAAGAATTACAGAAATGATTGGAGAAAACGATTTCTTATTTAAATCTCTCAAATCTTTTATTCGTTTAGATTTAAATTTATGTTTTCTCAAATAATTTCACTTCCCTACTTTTTTTTTAAGATCTTTCTTTGGCTTTTCTATTTTTGGTTTTATTTCATTATTCTTTTTTTGTTCTGAAATTACGATGTTTTCTTTTGTGTGTCTTCTATACTCTTTTTCTTCTATTTCTCTTAATTCTTTTAAATAACTTTTTTTCATGTCTTCATATGTAAATTTACTAATTTGCCCGTTTGTTAATTTATGTTCTAGTTCTAATATATTTCTTTGTATTTTAGATTTCTTGTTGTTGTGTTTTTCTAATTCTATAACAATTGAAATTATCATTAAGAATAATCCCCCAATAATTACATACATTATCGTATTGTTCTTAGAAGAATCTTCCTTTTTATAAACAATTACATTTTGTTTATCTTCTACTTTTGAGATAATTTCATCAGAATCATTTATATCTATGATTATTTGATTATTGCCTTCTGGAACAACTACATCAATTATTCCTGCATCATTATAATACGAATGTACAATTGATTCAATAATATACAATTCTTTAGAAATATTAACAATAGAATTTGCTGTTTTTATGTTTGTCTCTGCTTTTGTTGTATTTTTTGATTTATAGAATTGATATTGCTTATAGTGATACAAGGAATGATCAAAAAACATTTTTGACCAAACGTTTGTATTTAATTTGATTTCTTGTGGTGATCTTAATTCAGATAATTTGTTGTATTTATCTAAGAATACATTCTCATCGAACGACTCTTTAGAATTTTCTTTTCTAGAGATTAATACTGCTTTTGCAGATGCTGAATCATATAAAGAAGTAACATACCATCCCATTTCAAAATCTTTTTTTGCAGCAGTAATTCTTCTTTGAATATCTTCGTCTGATAATGCCTCTTCATCAGATAATACTAATTCATTTTCTACATCAACAATATACTTTTGGGCTAAATCCTTAAATTGTTCACTTTCTACAAAATTTGGACCATTATTTGTTATTCCAATATCTAAGAAATCATTAGCAATTTCAATCCATGCTAATGCATAACTATAATTCATTATCTTATCTATTCCTGTACTGGAGGTATATTTATTTGATTTTATATCTGCAATTTTATTTTTTGCCCAAACAATTCTTTGTTTAGCTCCAATACACCATTCTAATTTATCTAAAGAACAAAGCTTAGATCTATTCTCAGTTAATGCAATTTTTTTCTCTATTTCTTCTATTCTTAAATTATAAATTGTAGAATCTGTAGATATAATGGATGGATTTTTTACAATTTCATCTATTGTTATTAAATAGATTTTTGCTAAAAATGCATCATTTGCAGAAGTGTATAGGTAATTATTTTTAGAATTTTCTTCTGCAGACACAATTGCTTCTTTAGAATAATCAACTAATGATAAAAGTCCTTGAACAATAGAACTATCTTTAATTGTACTTGAGTTAATATTATTTTCTGTTCTTAATAAAATACTTTTTGCATCTATTACATATTTATCAACTACTGCTCTCATAGGCACTAATGCCTCAGAATATTGTATTTTTTCTGGATAATATTCTGCTTCTTTTTTTTCTACTATGCTATTAATATCTATTTCATCTATATTCATTTTTGAATATTCTAAAATATCGTCAATTGTCTCAACTTCAACTACTTTAAGTCCCCAATTAGAATAAGCATAATCAACAATGTCAACGACTTGTGATTGTCCAGATTCAGTTGTAATTGCTTGTTTTCTTGTGCCTATTGGAATCATAAATAATTTAATTCCAACATCTGCTGCTTTTTTTGCTTTTGCTGAAATTCCCCCAACATCTCCAACATACCCGTCAGAAGTAATTGTTCCGGTAATACTAACTTTGCCTGATAAATCAGTATCATTTAACATAGAAACAATAAGTAAAGCCATTGCAGCTCCTGCAGAAGGCCCATCAATACTACTTGCATTTGATTGAATTTCAAAAAAATAATCATATTTACCTTTAGCTTGTGATGTTATTTTTTCTGCAGCATTAACTGCATTTCTTTCTGATTCTTGTGTTAAAGAACCAACTTGAGAATTAACATTAGAAAAAATCTTTCCTGTTCCTGGTTTTATTTCAATAATAAGATTAGCATCCATTCCAATATTAGAAGAAGTTACAGCAAAAATTTTCATTTCTTCTTTAGGGATATATGCAAATATATTTGCAGATATAAGAAGTATAAACATTAATATTAATAATCTTTTATTCATTTTTTTCACTCACTATTTTTTTTTGTTCAAAACTTGGTTTTGCTTTCTTATTATATAACACTTCAAATTTCTTTGTGGTTTCTAAAATATTTCTTCTTCCTTTTTTTGTAACCTGTATTAAACCTAATTCTTTTAAAGTTGGAAGATGATCATTTGGTCTTCTTTTTGTAATCTTATATTGCTCAACAGGACTGTTTAGAGCAATTAATGCTAAAGTCTTTAGTTCTGATTTTGTCAATTGTTTACCAACAGCAAACAAACTATATTTTGCATATTCTGGTTTAAGTAACATCTCTACATTATCATTTTCTTGAACAATTCTTACTGCTGAGTTTCTATTTTCATATTCTATTATTAAATCTGAAAGAATAATCTTTATTACTTCCTTATCTGCTTCTGGAAAAGACTTTTCTATTTTTTTTATAGGAACTGATCTTGGGCTCATAAATAATATTGCTTCAATTGAATTTTTTATCTCTGACATGTCTTTTTGTTTTTCCATAATTGTTCACATTATAAAACTTTAATAAATATTTCTGAGAAGAATTCTTCTTGCCAAGCATCTACCTTCTTATCTTGAACAAGAAACAAAAGAGGGATAAAGTAATTTTCTACAATCAAATAAGAATCTTTTTCTTTTTTTGTAAATTTAGAGAATAAAACCATATTATAATTGTCTGCGTTTTGTTTTATTTCTTCAAATAAACTTTCGCTTCTTTTTGAAAAATCAACTGTTTTTTTTGGAAGAATAAATTCTAGTTCTTTCTTTTCTTTAATTCTCTTTTCTAAACTTTTTTTATTAGTTGATGTGTTCATCATAACATCAATAACATCAATTAGTTCATCAAGGCTTACTTGTCCTTCTTTTAATCTCATAGGTGTATTTAAATCTATAGAATTACTTAAAACATAATTATCGTCACTTACAAGCTTTAGTTCTTCTTCATTATTTTCTGTATTTGATAACTTTAGAGAATAAGCTTTTAATTTAAGAAGAATTGCTGCAGCTAAAAGAGCATTTGCAGGAATTAAAAGATTGCTTTCTTTTAATGTTCTTATTTTTTCTAAATAAAGATCTGTAAGATTAATTAGATTAACATTCCAAATATCAATTTCATTTGATTTTACTAAATCATAAAGAATTATCTTCCAATTTGGTTGGTCAATAATATTAACTAGCTGATCCATAATTTATCATAAGTACAAGTATAGTGTATTTTAAATATTAAAGAACAATACATATTTAAATATAATGACTATATTATATTTAATTATTATAAATTGGTGAATAAAAATGAAGCGAGTACCTACTGGAGTTACAGGATTTGATGAGTTAATACAAGGAGGAATACCTGAAGGAGCAACTATTCTAACATCTGGCGGTTGTGGTTCAGGAAAAACTATTTTTGCAACAACTTTTGTTTATGAAGGGGCAAGAAAATTTGCAGAACCAGGTCTTTATGTTACTGTTGAAGACAATCTGAAAAACATTGTTTGGAACATGGAAAACTTTGGTTGGGATATTAAATCTTTAGAACAGAAAGGACTTATGAAGATTTATAGAATGCATGTTGATCCTAGAAAAGATGTTGAAGCACAAATTGATAAAGAATTAGATATTATTTCTTCTATGGTTAAAGACATTGGTGCAACAAGACTTACTGTTGATTCAACAACTGCTTTTGGTGGTTGGATAACTGATCCAGGGAAATTAAGAAATCTTTTGTTTAGATTTAGTGATTATCTTAAAGATCTTAACTGTACAACAATGATGACTGCTGAAACTAATGGCGGACCAAGAGACTTTTCTGCTTATGGTGTTGAAGAATTTGTTGTTGATGGTGTTTTTGCAATGTACTTTATACCACCACACAGATCTATATTTATTAGAAAACTAAGAGGAACTAAGCACTCTCCAGCAGTACATCCTTGTGAGATTACACAATCAGGACTTGTTGTTAATCCAAGAGATGAAATCATGTGGAGTGCAATTAAGCAATACTAGTATTGCTTATTTCTTTTTCTAAAAATTTAAGAGAATTATGCCTGCTATATTCACAAAAAAAATATATCCAAAAATTGATCCATTTAATAATAAAATTACAAAAAACATTGAAAAATTAAATTACACAAAATTTTAAAAAAAAATTGACCCATTAATAATAAGGTAGATGAGGAATTAATTAGAAGAGTTAAAGAACATCTAAGAAGCAAACAAGAAAGACAAGAACAAGAAAAAAGACGACAACAAGAAAGAAAAAAGGCAGAAGAACAACGAGAAAGAATAAGAAGAGAAAGAGAACAGAATAAACCAAAACAAAAAAACTATTATCTGCTTTTGGGTATTGAGCCTACCGCAACACCAGAAGAAATAAGAAGAGCATATAAAATTCTTGCATTAGAATTTCATCCAGACAAGGGTGGTTCTGCAGATAAAATGGTCCAATTAAATTTAATTAAAGAAATATTGTTAGATCCATCCAAAAGAAGAGAATATGACCGGTCTATTGGATTATAATCATTTTCCTTGCATGAAAAATAATTTTTCTAGTTCTTGTTGAGTTGTCGTGTCTTGTGAGCTCTTGTCTACTCTAATTGTTACAAGTCTTGGAAACCTTAGAGCTAAACCTTGATTTGTTTCTGGATCGAAACTACAAGTATGTATTGGACTTTTTGTTATTTCGTCATAGTTTATTTCTATAACTATTTCTGGATTAACATAAAAGTCTGGTTCAATATTTGAAACAAGATTATTTGGTTTTGTTTCAAGTTTTGTGGCTTCTAGTTTCTCTGAAAGTTCAATAAGTGTTTGGTCTGTTAAACCTGTTCCGATTTTTGCAAGAGTAAAATATCTGTCTTCTTCTTTATCATAAAGAGCAACAAGAAGAGCACCAATGCCTTTATCTGTTCTTTTTCCTTGACCATAGAATGCACCAACAATTACTGCATCTATTGTGTCTAATGTTTCATTTCCTTTGTAAGATTTTTTAAACTTAATCCAAGAATAACCACGAGATCCTGCTTTATATGGGGCATCAAGAGATTTTGCAATTATCCCTTCAAATCCTTCTTTTAAAGCATTATTAAAAAAATCTTCAAGTTCAGTAATATTTTCTGTAATTAAGATTTCTGTTGGAGATACCACTGGTGGATTTGAGAAATACTTTTCTACAATTTTTCTTCTTTCTATAAATGGAAGAGAATACATTTCTTTTCCATCTAAATATAAACAATCAAAAACCTTTAGATGTAAAGGAAGCTCTTTTGATTTTTCGCTTATATCATATTTTCTTTTTCTTGTTATTGTTATCTGAAAGGTATGGTATTTTTTGTTTTCGGTGTCATATGCAATTGATTCACAATCAATAATAAAGTCGTGTGGAATTTTTTTAACAGATTCAACAATGTCTGGAAACATCTTTGTTATGTCTTCTTCTTGACGAGAAAATATTTTTACTTCATTTCCAAGTTTATGAATCTGTTGCCTAAAACCATCAATCTTTGTGTCTACTGCCATTTTCCCAAGTCTTTCTTTAATCTCATTTAAATTTTCTGCTCTCTCGCAAAGTTGAGATTTAATTGGAGTAAAGGGAGTAATTTTTAATTCTTCAACCTCTTCAATTCCTTTTTCTTTAATAATATTTGCAATTAAGCCAAGATCAGAAATTAATTGATATTTTTCTGTAATTGTTTCTTTTGCTTTCTTTGTATCCTCTGATTGTGCTAAAGAAGCTAAAGCATCAATAATTGTAGAATCTCCAAAACCTAATCTAAAAGAAATTGGAAACCTTGAAAGGTATTTTGCAGAAACAGAATTGGAATTAAACAGAATGTATTTGAATAATTGTTGCTTTTTTTCTGTTGAACCAGTGCCTGTGGTCTCAGAAATCTTTTGAAAAGTTTCGAAAACTTCTTTAAAATCTAATTCTTTAGAAAAAAGAGTTGCCTGCTTTCTCTTAGAATGATGTTTCTCAATAACTAAACCAATATCACCTAAAGAAAAAAACTCTTTTTTTGTTTCTTCTTCAGGAATTGAAAGGTATTCTGAAACTAATGAAATCAATTGACTTTGACCAATGTTTAATTCTTTAGTTTTGTGCTTTGGACCAAGAGTGCCTTGACAAAAATAGATTAAATTTTGAATTTCTTCTTCTTCAATTTCTAAAAAAAGATCTTTTAAGATTTCAGTCATTTCTAAGCGACTAGAAGTTTTATCTAGTTTTTCAAAATATTCTGAAATCTTATTAAATTTCACAAAACCACTTTTCTAATAACTTTTTGCAGCATAAACATATTCTCTTGCTTTATTACCACAGATTATACATTGTTCATCATGCTCTGGAGTTTCTTCAATATCCATTCTTGTTCCTCTAATCTCTGCACCATCTGTTTCTGCCTTTAAGTGATCGAAGCATTCTTTTCCATCTGGATCTATTGAACAGAAAGGAATTCTTACAAGTTTTCCTTTTGCTATTGCTTCTAATAATTCTTCTTTTGTGCTTGCTATCGCTAATTTTTGTTCAAAATCATCATCTGCTTGACTTCTTAGATTATCTGTAAACTCATTTGCAATCTTTGCGATTTCATCAAAAAGTTCTGTAAACAAAACTGTTTGTTTAGTATTTAGGTCTCTTCTAAACAAAGTAACTTGAGAATTTTCCATATCTTTTGGACCTACCTCTATCCTTAATGGCACTCCTTTCATCTCATAGAACGAAAACCTTTCTTTTGGTTTCTTTTCTCTATTGTCATCAATCTTTACTCTATAACCAAGTTTATCTAAATCGCTTGCAAAATCAACACAAAGTTTTTCTAGAAGTTCTATATCTTGTCCTGAGAAATACAAAGGAACTATGATTATCTGTATTGGAGAAACTTCAAAAGGTAATCTTAAACCGTTCTTGTCTCCGTGAACTCCAATTAATCCACCATATATTCTTGTAATTCCTGGACCATAACAAGTACCGTATGGTATTTTTGTTTCTTCGTCTTTATCTCTAAACCTTACATTAAATGTTTTTGTAAACTTTTGACCTAAAAGATGAGTTGTTGCAAGTTGACATGCTTTTCCATTTGGCATCATTGTGTCTGCTGCAAAAGTGTCTTCTGCCCCTGCAAATTTATCCCATTGTGGGCGTTTAAAGAAAATAAATGGTATTCCTAGTTCTAAATGAAGCATCTCTTCTGTTATGTGCATATCTTGAATAACTTGAGCATAGGAATCATCATAATTCTCAAAAATATTATGTGTTTCAAACCAATAAAATTCTCTGCCTCTAAAGAAAGGTTTTGTTTGCTTTGTATCATATCTAAAAACATTTGCTCTTTGATAGGTTTTAATTGGTAAGTCTCTGTAACTTTCTAACCAATATGCAAACATGTAATAAAATGCAGTTTCACTTGTTGGACGTAATGCATATCTTTGGTCAAATTTTTCATTGCCGTGTTCTGTTACCCAAAAAACCTCTGGAGAAAAACCTTCAACATGTTCTGATTCTTTGAAAAAATTTTCTTCAGGTATTAATAATGGCATCATTACTTGTTGATGACCTGTATCATCAAAAGCATCTTCAAAAATTCTAAATATCTTGTTAAGAGTAAAAGTTGACCATGGTCTATAAACAACTACTCCTTTGATATTATATCTTAGATCAGCTAGTTCTGCTTTTTGAGTGATATCTGTCAACCATTCATTAAAATCTTCAATTTCATATTCTTTGTTTGATACCATATTTATTCACATTTATAACTAATATATATTATATAACAAATATTAAAAAACAAAACTGTTTTAGAAAGGAACCTTATTTTCTAGAACTCTTTGAATTATTTCATCATATTCGTGCATTATTTTTCTGGTTTTTATACTTCCAGATAAAGACTTTCTTAATTGCACAATATTGTTTGTTAGTTTTATAAGTAATTCTGCTTTTTGATAATATTCTATGTTCTTTGTTTTAAGATATTGACTTATCTTGTTTATATTATCAATAATTTTTTTTTGAGGCCCGTTAAGTACTGGCTTTCTTGAAAATAACAAAAGAGCATTTGAAAAATCATTTGCTAATAAAGAAGTATTATCAATTAAATCTTTATTTTCAACAAGTATTTTTAATCCTAACTTCAAACTTTTTATTTCAGATTTTATAGATAGGGCTCTTCTATTTTGATATTCATTTCTTGGATCAAAATTTCTTGGAATACATTTTTCTAAATCAGAAATCTTTGTATAAATTCTTTCTAAAGCCAACCCTATTTTTTGTCTAGCATCTTGGTTTTTTCTATCAATTTGTGCTCTTCTAATTTCTAAAACTTTTGATTCTTTTTTCTTCTGTTTCTCTATTCTGTCCCAAATCTCTAGTTGTTTAGAATTAGTTCTTCTTTTTGGGTTTGGATTCTTTGGAATTTTTGAAATGAGAATCACCATTTTTTAAAAAGTGAGGCTGCCCCGATTTGAACGGGGGTCGAAAGCTCCCAAAGCTCTCATGATAACCAAGCTACACTACAGCCCCTTTAAAATAGATTAAATAATATATAATATATTATAGATAATATTTAAAAAGAAAACTATTTAATTATTTACTAAAATTTGTGTCTTGTAATTATATTTATTATTTAATTAAATAAATCTCCTTCACAATTAGAATATAAAAAACTATCTTTGGTTGTATCTATCTCAATAATTCCTTCTTTTGTTTTTTCAAAATCAGAAAAAAACATAGCGACTTGTTCTTCATTAAAATAACAGGTAGATTCTGCACCTAAAAGAAATGAATATGAATCATTTATCTTTTTTAATTTTTCATTTATTTCTTCATCACTTGGATAATTATATTCCGATTCATCATATGAATTAAAATAAATTAGAACTTTCTTATAATCTTCTTCCGGGGTTTTAGAAAAATACATTTTTGTTTGGGTTATACGTACTTGACACCCTTCTTCTGTTAATCCTATTATTGAATATGATTGAATTGAATTTCCTGTCAGTATTGGGTCAAATATAAATGGAGTCTCAGTTTCTATCTGAAAATTATTGGGCACACAATTTTTTAAAGATTCTAAATAATTTTTCATCTGCAAAAGATAATTGTCGTTTAATAGCGGATTTTTATTTTCTAAATCTTGATTTTTAATTTCTGAATTATTTGTTGTGGAACCATTAGTCTCAGAAATATTTTCTAAATCTTGATTTACAATTCTATTTTTATTTTCTGTTTCTTCTAATTGGTCATCAGAAAATTCATCAAAATCTGTAATTTCATAATTATTTTCTCGTGAAGGATTAACCCATTTATTAATATTGTAAAAACCAAAAAATACTAATCCTGCGATAATTAAATAAAGAAAGAAAGTACTAAATTTGGTTTATTATTATAATTTCTTGATTCTGACATAATTACTCATTTAATTTAATAATAATAAACTATTTAATTATATTCTTTACTCCACTCATTCCACTTTGTTTTAAAGTAATCATAGTATTGCATAGATAAATTCTTGTCTTTAATAATTAAAAGAGACTCATCGTTATTGTTAATGCCATTTAATGAAAAATTCATAGAGCCTGTGATTAAAGTTTCTTCATCAATTACACAAAATTTATTGTGTAGTAG
The DNA here is from genome assembly GCA_035390665.1 of archaeon. Lineage (GTDB taxonomy): Archaea > Iainarchaeota > Iainarchaeia > Iainarchaeales > CSSED10-239 > JAKQTP01. The sequence goes on from DAOOUC010000003.1 coordinate 81,437, forward strand.
ATTTGGCTGATTGTCTAAAATCACATCTATTCCATTCGCCTTTAATTTTTGATATTCTGAATATTGAGTTATTTGCTGATTTTCTAAAATTAATCTTATTTCTATTCCATTCTCTTTAGCTTTAATTAATTCTTCTGCTAAATTATCTAAAGTAAAACTATACATCATACAAACTATGCTTTTTTTTGCTTCCTTTACTTTGTCAAGAACAGATGATTCACAAAATTGATTTGGACAAAAATATATTGAGAAATCAGAAGAAATATCTTGCCCTAGAACTGTTGACTCTTTTGAAAATTTTCCAAGATAGAAAGAATTTATTTTTTCGGTTAAGGTGTTTGCTAGTTTTGGATTATCAAAAACCATGATGTTATTGTAACTTTCAGAAAAACTGTTTTCGGTAAAATTTGTTGAACCAATCAACACCACAGAATCATCAAAAACACAAAATTTGTTATGCATATAGCTTGATTCTGATGTAGAAATTAAAACATTAATTCCATAAGATTTAAGATTTCCGACTTGTGATGTTTTTGTTGAACTTCTGCCATTATCTGTTACTATTCTTATTTTATTTCCTTTTTCTTTTTCTGAAATTAAAGAATCTGCTATTTCTTTTGAAGTAATATCATAAACAGCACAATCAATTGAATTATTTGAATCAATTATTAAAGAAATAATTTTTTCATTACAATTATCTTCTGGACAAAAATAGATTGTTGAGTTTAAATCATTTGGCCATAATTCTTCGCTCGTTTGTCCAAGATTTAGCGAGTTTGAGCCGGTTTCGCTCGGTTCGCGCGCAGTGGTTGATTCATTTCGGAAATCTAAAAAAACAATAATCAAGAAAACAAAAATAATTAGAAAAATCAAAATTAAAAGGAAATAAAATTGTTTTTTTGTCATGATTATTCTAGAATCGCTTTTATTCTTCTAATTCCTGCTGCAACTGATTCTTCTTTTGTTATCTTAAAGTGCCCCATCTCTCTGGTATTTTCAACATGAGGACCCATACAAATTTCTTTGCTATAATTGCCAACAGAGTAGACAAAAACAACTTCTGGATATTTTGTTCCAAACTCTGCTTGTGCTCCACTTTCTTTTGCCTTTTCAAAAGGCATTGATTCTTTTGTTACTGGAAGACTTTGAGATATTATTTTGTTTACTTCTGTTTCTAAAGCATTGATTTCTTCCTCAGTTAGCTTTCTATCAAAATTAAAATCAAATCTTAGTCTCTCTGAAGTTATATTACTGCCTTTTTGTTTTATGTCTTTACTTATTATGTTTCTTAATGCTTGATTTAAGATGTGCGTTGCTGTATGGTATCTTTTTGTGATATCTGTGTGCTCTGCAAGACCACCTTTAAATTTTTGTTCTGCACCAACACGAGAAAGTTCTTGATGTTTTCTTTCTTCGTCTTTAAATCCGCTCATATCTACTACTATTTGCTTTTCTTTTGCAATTTCAGATATCATTTCTATTGGAAAGCCATATGATTGATAAAGAAGGAATGCGTCTTTTCCTGAAATTTCTTTTGATTTTTCTGCAAATTTATTAAATTCTTTTAAACCATTAATCAATGCTGTTGAGAATTTATTTTCTTCTTTTTCTAATTCTGTTAATATGAAATTTCTTTTTGTTTCAAGATTTGGATATTCGTCTTTGTAAAGTTCTATTATTTTTTTTGCAACACTTGAACAAAAATTTTCTTCAATTCCTATTTGTTTACCAAATTTTATTGATCTTCTTATAAATCTTCTTAGGATATATCCTTGGTCAGTGTTACTTGGAATAACACCTTTTGGATCTCCAAGAATAAAGGTTGAAACTCTTAAGTGATCGGTTATAATCTTTATTGCTTTAACGTTTTTCTTGTCTTTTGCAAGTCCTTCTACAAAATCATAAATGTTTTTTATTTTCCCAACTTTAAAAGCATCATCTAAACCATTTAATATCATTGTAACTCTTTCTGTCCCTAGACCAGTATCAATATTTTTTTGCTTTAATGGCTCATATTTCCCTTCTTTTGTTTTATTATATTCCATTAAAACATTATTCCATATTTCTACCCAGGTATCATCCTCTGGATCAAATATTTTTGGAGCAGGCCTAGAGTTATCTTTCCAATAGAATATTTCTGTGTCTGGTCCACAAGGTCCAGAAGTTCCTGCTGGTCCCCACCAGTTGTCTTCAATTGCTGCTATTCTTTCAATTGGTAAACCTTGCTCTAACCAACAATTGATTGCTTCTTGATCTTTTGGAATATCTTTATTACCAGAAAAAACTGTTGCAGCAATTCTATTTTTATCTAGGCCCAACCATTGTTTACTTGTAAGAAATTCATAAGAATAAGCAATTGATTCTTTTTTGAAATAATCGCCAAGAGACCAATTTCCAAGCATTTCAAACATTGAAAAATGTGTAGCATCTCCAACTTCATCAATATCTGTTGTTCTAATACATAATTGATAATCAACAAGTCTTTTACCAAGAGGATGAGGTTGACCTAAAAGGAAAGGAACTAACGGATGCATTCCTGCTGTTGTAAAAAGAACAGTATTATCATTCTCTGGTATTAAAGATGCTTGCTCTATAACGGCATGTCCTTTACTTTTAAAGAAATCTAAGTATTTTTTCTTAAGTTCAATTGTTGTTATCATGTTTTTCTCTCTTTAATATTATATTTGAGTGTAGAAATAATTTAAAATAGTAATCTTGACTACATTTCCTTACTTTGTGGTCACCTTTAGCTTTTTCTTTAATGATTTGTATTCTTTTACTAAAAGTTCTATTGTTGGTCTAATATTTTGAGCGTTTTCATATTCTTGAAGTGCTTTGTAATATTCTTGTCTTTTCTCAAAAGTAATATCCACTGGTGGCAGTTTATTTTTTATTAGAATATTGTTTAAAAGGATTCTTCCAACTCTTCCATTACCATCTTGAAAAGGATGAATATTTTCAAATTGATTATGAATAACAGTTGCAAGAAGAACTGGTGGATATTTATTTTTATATTTATTATACCAAACAACTAATTCTTCTAAAAGCTCAATTATTTTTTCTGAAGGTGCACCTCTATGTACGATAACTCCTAATCCATTACTTACAACTACTTCAACCCCTCTAGGCCTTGTTAAACCCGCAAAAGGTTTAGAATTTTTAAAAACAATTCTGTGTATTTCTTTAATTAGTTCTACAGAAATGTGTTCTTTTGTTTTTCTTATGTAATCAATTGCTTCTTTAACACCTTGAGCTTCTGAAATATCTTCTTTGCTTTTTTCTTTTGGCCATTTATTATTTTCAAGAATATCTTTTACTTCTTTTTTATCTAATTCTGAGCCTTCAATTGCATTAGTATTATATGTAAAATTTTCTGTAAATTGCAACCATTGTTCTTCAGATAAATGAAATATATTTATTTCGTTTTGAAGTTCTTTAATCTTTTCTATTTCTTCTTCTGATAATATATTCTTTAAAGGATCTTTTATTTTTCTTAAAGTTGCTATCTTATATTCTATCTTTTCTTTTGCAGGTTCTTTTAGTGATTGTATTTTTGCTTTATTTAGATTATAACCAAGATATTCTCTAAACTTCTTTACTTTTGTTCCTTCTCTGTACGATTGAACAAGGTAATATTTCTTTCCAGAATCTGTTTTTCTTTCTTCTATAAACATATATATAACTAGGGTGGCTACATTTTATAAATATATTGTTTTATTTGGCTACAATTTAACGAGAAGTTTAAAGTTTAACTTTGTCAATATCTACTAGTTCTTCAATTCCAGTCTTTAGATTTCTTATCTTTATCTTGTTTTGTTTTATCTCGTCTTCTCCAAGAAAACCAACATAAGGAATTCCAAGCTTGTCTGCATACTCTATATTCTTAGATACGGCTCTGTCTAAAAGATCAACTTGCACCTTTAGGCCCCTTTTTCTAAGCTCTTGTGTTACTTTAATTGCTTCGTTCTTTGTTTTTATTGGAATGACAAGTAAGTCAGTAACTGTTTGCCTTATTGTTCCATCTCTTTTAAGAATAATGTCCATAATTGGCTCTATTCCAAAAGAAAGGCCTGTTGCTGGAAAGTTTTGATTCTCATTACCAATGTATTTTCCAATCATCTTATCCCATCGTCCACCACCAGCAATGGAGCCACCCATTATTGTTTGGTCTTTTAAGAAAACTTCATATATTGGGCCAGTGTAGTAACCAAGACCTCTTGCTAGGCTTGGGGAGAATTCAACTTCCACAGAAAAATCTTTTAGATAATTAAGAAGTTCTTCAATCTCTTTTAGGCCTTCTGTTTCTCCTAAGATTTTCTTTAAAGATTTTAGTTTATCTGCATTTGTTCCTTTTTCAATCTCTGTTAGAAGAGATAAAAGTTTGTCTGTATTTTCTTTAGGTATTTGTTTTTCAAGAAGTTCTTCTTTAACTCCAATAATACCAATTTTCTTTAGTTTGTCTATAGAAATGATTACTGGTGTTGCTTTTGCTTCTTCAATTCCTGAGTATCTTATAATTTCAGTTAAAAGTTTTCTATCGTTTATTTCAATTATGACATCAAGATTTAGTTTCTTAAAAACATCTCTAACAACTGCTAGATTTTCTGCATCTGCTAAAACTGATGGCACTCCAACAACATCTATATCACATTGATAAAATTCTCTATATCTTCCTGCTTTGATTGGCCCGTCTCTAAAAACAGTTCCAATTTGATATCTTTTGAAAGGAAGTTTAAGTTGTGGGTTTTGTCCAACAAATCGTGCAAGAGCAAAAGTAAATTCATAACGTAAACCGAGATCTCTGTTACCTTGATCTTTAAATCTATATATTTCAGATATTGCATCAGAGTTTTCTCCGGCCCCAAACTTTGCTTCAAGTATCTCTAGCTTTTCAAAGGTTGGTGTTTCTAAAGGAGAATAACCATAGATTTCAAATATTTCTTTAATATCTGAGATAACTTTATCTCTAATAATTTTTTCACTTGGAGGAAAATCTCTTGTTCCTCTTGCTGGTTCAAGTATAAGTTTTGCCATAATTTTTCACTTTTTACATATTATTTAACTATAGAAATATATTTAAAAGGTCTATGCCGGGATTCGAACTCGGGCCCAAAGCTCCACAGGCATTGATGCTAACCACTACACTACATAGACCATTAAAAGATTGCTATATCTTTGATATCACAACCTTATTTGGAGCTATGCTTACAGAAACATAATCATAGAATCCAATAGATCTTCTTATCTCTGAAGGAATAAGAACCCTATTCTTTTTATCAGGAGAAACAGATTTAGTGATGATGCCAACAAGAGTTTTGGTTCTCTAGGATGACTAGAGCAGAATTAAGATCATAGCTTACGCTATATTTACTTGCTTTAGCAAGTCTTGGAAGAGACACTCTTCCACAATCATCTATTCTACAAATCTTGTTCATGTTTCATCATTTTTAACAATTATAAATATATTAAGATTAAAAACATTTAAAAACAGTTTCTGGGAAAACTAATAATGCAATTCATCTAACATATGTGTTGCATAAATATTTCCAACTTTAGGAATATTTTTTCTACTTCCATATTTCTTTAATAAAAGAAAATATCCATACTCATGTCTTAGTTCTTTTAACATATGATGCCAATCTATATATCTTGAATCTTGGGGATGTGGGATTTTCTCCATAATAAAGGTTTTTGTATCTATATCATATGTTGCATAATTTCCTGGCTGCTTTGTTTTTTTTTGAACAAATCCTGGTTCTGCAAATTCAAATCTTAAACCATATTTTCTTTTTATCCCTTCAGATACATCATCAAATGCTTTTTTACAACTTGCTTGTGTAATTTTTGGATCTTTTAAAACTCTTGCAATTTCTTTTAATCCAGAGCTATTCTCATAGACTTCTTTAACAACAATTTGTACTTGTTCTGCATGTCTAGAAAATTCTTCTATTCTCTTTCTGTTAAGTTCAGCATTTCTGTTTTGTTCGTCTATTCTCTTTTGTCTTTCTATTTGTTGCTGTTTTTCTGTTCTTCTAGCTGTTAATTTTTTATTTATGCTTGTTTTAATTTTTTTAAATATTCCAACCATAATTATCAATAATTTAAATAATTATAATTACAAAGAATTTAAAAATAGAATATTATAAAATTAGATTTATAAAAAAATATAAGCCCAAGAAAATAATTGTTTTCTTGGGAAAAAACTTATAAGCTTATTAAACTTATAATCTGCCTTTGAATTCTTTACTTACTTTGAATCCAACTGTCTTACTTGCTTTAATTTGGATCTTCTTTCCTGTTTGAGGATTGATTCCTGCTCTTGCAGCTCTCTTCTTTACAGCAAATGTTCCGAAACCAACTAATTGTAATTTTCCGTGTTTCTTAACAACTACCTTAATACCTTCAAGTGTAAGGTTTAATGTTTCTTCTATCTTTGATTTTGATAAATCAGATTTTTTTGATATTTCTTCTATTAAAGTTTGTTTATTCATTTTTATTTACCCCCTTTTATGTAATAAAAGAATATAATTATTTGATACTAACAGTTTTTAAATATATCTCTGTTTTTGCCTCTAAAACAGCATAATTTCGTGTTTTTCAAAGAAAATTAGTTTTAGAAAATAATTTAAAAAAAATAATTTTTTTTTGTATTTAAAAAAAATTACTGTTTTTTTTCTATATACTTCTTTTTATACCCGGCCCATAGTTTAAGTGAATAATACAAAAACACAGCTGTAAAACCAAATATTATCAAAAATATATACATAGAGTTTTGTCTTTGAGAAACTCCACACATTCCTTGACAAGCTACCCAATCCCATAGCACAAAAAATAATATTCCCAAAACAATAATAACTAAAGTTGTTCTTTTCCAATGCATAATTTTTCACAATTTTAAAATGGATCTATTGGGATTCGAACCCAAGTCGCAAGCTCCGCAAGCTTAAATGCTATCCAGGCTACACCATAGATCCATATAAATTTATGAATCTAAATGGTTTTAAAATAATTACTTTCCAAATCTTGCTGTACCCCAGATAAATACTGACATAAATCCATAAACCAAAAAGAAATACAATAAAAACAATGCTGTGCTTATATAAAAATATTTCCAAAGTATAAAATACAAAAATATTCCCACAACTATAAAAGTAATTACATTGTTACCAAATGCTTCTGCTACCATTCCATATATTACAAAACCAATAACAATCATTATTATGTATTTTGCAATAGGATACATAGAAACAATTAGTGGTATTAATAATATTACAAATAATAATACAATTAATATCTTCCAAATTAATGATGCTCCTTTTAAAAAAGGAATAAAGTTTAGGAAACCTTTATTTTTCATCTTTTTCTACCACCAAATGATTTCATTGCTGCTTGCCTGGCTTTCCATTGTTCTTCTGGACTCATTTCATAAGATTGCTCTTGCTCTTCTCCTCCTTGTCCAAGCATCTGCCTAGGATCTGGCGCCCCTTGTCCTTGTCCGCCGTGTGCTTCTCCCATAGTTACAAAGAAGGTATCAACAAGTACAGAACCAATACCAATTGTTATTAAAACATAAATTACATATGTTGCTCCAATTAATGGCCAATAGAAGAAGATTAAAACAACACAAGCTATTACTATTGCTGTTATAGCAAGCCAATTCTTAGTAATTCTTTGTTTTACAAAAATAACTAAAAAGACAATAAATGCAATCTTAATTATAAAATTAAAATCTTCAAAAAAACCTAATATAATTGGATCCATATTAATCTTCATCTCCTGTTTCTTGATTTGTTGTTTCATCTGTAATTGGAGTATCTATATTTGAATCAACTTGAGAATTTACAACAATTACATCTTTTTGAGTTTCTGTAAATCCAACTTTATCGTCAATCCATCTTACAATTACAGAAGTTAATCCGCTTTCCATACATGCAGAAGAATTTGGATTATAAACTAAATTAAATATTTTTGATAATGAATCTTGCTGTATTGTAATACGAGAAATCTGGTTAAATCTTCCTGAATTTTTAGATCCATTTTGATCAATATTAGACAAAGTATAGATCTTTGTAAGATCGTGATTACCTAAGTCTTCATCTATAAGTGTAAAATAAATATTACTCATCTTATTTTTTTCAGACATTGGCCAATATAATGTTGTCTTTAATAATTTTATATTATTATTATTACCGTATGCTTGTCTAAATGTAGATGAATTAACCTGAGATTTAGAATATAATCCTGCACCTGTATTATATGTATTATCTCTTAAAATCTTACTAGAATAATTATAATCTTCCCATTTTAGTAAACTTGGAAGTTTAAAATTATAATTATTGCTATTATCTTCCTTTAATCTATAATTTAATCCGACAGTATTACTATTAACAACACGTGCAAATATTGGTATTGGAAACGATGGGCTATAATTTAAAGTTAAATATATTTGATTATTCTCCATTGTATCTAATCTTATATCTATTAATTTACCTTCAGAATTTAGTGTATTTCTTAATCCTTCTTGGTTTATTGTATCAACATAATCATTATTATTTGCTATAATTTTTACAATACTATTGTTCCCGTCTGCATTTTTATATAAATAAACACCAGGTAAAACTATTGGTAGATTTGCATCATTAATTATTGTACTACCATATCCATCTCTATGACTTTCTTTAGCAACTGTATCTATTCCAAGTTTTCCATCTATAGGGATATAATATAATAAATTTCTCATAGAATAAGGCATTTCTCTTACTAATTCTAAATCAATATGTAATGGAGAATTGTAAACTGTTTCAAAATCATTATTTATCTTTATTCTATATTTTCCTGGTTTGTTTGTAGGAACATTAATAGTATTTATTTTTTCTGTTTTAGATATTGAAAAATTACCATCTTCAATATTATCTATAGTCATTATTGGATTCTCATCATTAAAATCTGTGAAATTACTCCCATCTAAAAATTCATTATATGATATTAAATCTTTTAATAAATCTTCTGAAACACCATCATTCATTAAATAAATATAAGTATTATTTTCTTGTAAATTACTCAAATCATTATTTATTAATTTAAATACACTAAATAGCATCTGTAGAGAATCACAGTGAGTTTTATTAGTATCATAATTTTCTTCTATAGTATCAATACATTCTTCAGTCCAATCAACTTGTGTATCTCCCCAAGTGTACTTTATCTTTGGCTTAATCTCTTCTCCACTTTTACAGGAGTCATATGCTTCTAATTCACATAAACCTATAATATCAAAGTTATTGCTTGTTATTGACCCACTACTTCCAAAGCCTAAACATATATTTCCATAAAGTCCTTGTTCTTCAAGTAATTCTTGTATTGTTTGCTTAATTATTGTAAGATTAAGAGTTAATGGAACATTAATATCAACATTAGATGAATTCAAATTATTTATATTAAAAGAATATTTAAGCATTTTAGGTTTACTAAAAATAATATATGGAATATTAATTTGACTATTATCTAATCCATCATAATTTCCATTTATATCTAAAGTTATATTCTTATTTGAATTTGAATTAATGTTTTGTGGAAGCTGTGTTATTACCGTAAAATTATTATCCAAATCATTAAATTCCACAGAATATAAATTAAAATCATAGGTTTTTGTTTCATTTTTTAATATAGTATTAAGAACTTGAGAACAACTATCATAAGAACAACTCATTCCTTGTGCCCATGGCGGAGATAGATTTGGATTTTTCTTAATTGAGTAAATTTCAGATGGATTATATATCCTTATCTTTATATCAAGTGGCATTATAAAGCCATTATTATTTGCAGTTATTCCAAATAATATTGCTGCGGATTTATAATTTGAAGTTGCATCTGCATTGCCTTGTAATTGAGATTTTATCTGAAAGTTAGTTGTTTGTCCTGAAGATACATTTACTTGAGTAGGTATAATGTCTATGCTTAATCCCGAAACGGTGGGATCTATAAAACTTGTAGCTCCGATTGTAATCGGATTTGCTGAATTATTTGTAATTGTATAATTAAAATCAACTATAGGAGACACATTCTTAATTAATTCAATAAATATTTCGTTATTTTCTATTACTTTTCCTGGTTTTGTTATCCCAATTGTATTTGTATTAAGATTAACATCAAATTCCTTGTTTATTTTTATATCTGCATCTAAAGTAAAAATAATTGGTTGATTATCAAATATTCCAATATTTAAGGTATTTATATATGTTCCAACAACAGTTGTTGCATTTTGAGGAATTAAAACGGTTTTAATTTGTGTTTTAATTAATTTATTACTGTCTGAAATGGTGGTTGGTAAGATATTATTTTCTTGCAAGTAGACATTCATATCTGTAAATGAGATAAAACCGGATCTTCCTTCTAAAGTTACATTTAACTGAGAATTATATGCACTTGATTTAACCACATAATAATTTTTGTCGTCTGTTGTATAATTAGTTACCCCATTAACTGTATATTTGCCTACGTTATAAATTAATGGATGATTAACATCTATAGTTGTGCCTGTTGTATGAACTAACTTATATCCTGATTTAATATTTTTATTAATAACAATTTGATTACTTAGCAACCCATAAGATACAGGGAAAGTAAATCTAAATGTAATATTATCACCTAATCTACTTTCGGTTAAAGAAATATTTCTATCTACCAAATATCCATTTTCATTTGTTTCTCCTAAAACAACTTCAGGAAATAAAGACATTTGATATTTAATTAGAATATCTGGGATTGGATTTCCAAACTTATCTCTTACTCTAAAGCTTACGGCATTATCCCCAATATAAATATTATTAGAATTATCTAAATCGTTAGTTAATATTTCAATAAAAACATTAGAATCATCATAATACGATAATACATTTTCATTTCTTGGATTAATTTCTTGAATATCTAATATGTTTGTACTTATCTTTGCATTTGTGTTAAAGAAATTATTTACCCCAAACACAGAATTATGATCAAATTCTGTTCCAAATTCTGCGGATAGAGAATTTATTTTATAGGTTGTTGCATTTATTCCTGTTGCTGATTGATTTTCATCTTGTGATTTATAGCTATAGGATTTATACAATAATGCATTTAAAGTATTTACTGAATATGCATTTATGTCTTCATTATTTATATTGTGGGTTGTACTTAAATAAATGAATTTTTGATTAGATAAATAATTATGATTAATCTTTAATTCATAATTTTCTCCGTTCTTTAAAAGTAAACTGCCTTGAGAATTGTTCCAATCATAAATATTCTGAATTAAATTATAATTACTGTTTGTAAATGGAATTTGGTAGAAACTTGTTGGTGCATAGAAATATCCTTGCGGTCTTATATTACAATTTTGCCAAGAATTATTTAATGTTGGAGAAAATACATAATTTTCATTGTCTGATTTTGTTAATGCTCTATAATAAATCACATAATTATCTAATTGTGTTAATTCATTTTGGAATTTAAAATTTACAGAAAATTCAATTTGATCTGCCTCACTATCTGAAAAATTAATCTTTGCCCATTTAAATCCTGTTTGGTTTGCACAGTTTGTTTGACTATGATCCGGTTCATAATTTGCAGTAAAATAAGATTCATTCCAATCTACTAAACTCCCATGATAATTACATCCTCTTGTAAATGTTGCTCCTGGAGCAAATACAGTTTCAAGTCTTAAATAATCTGAAGATAATGTAATGCTTTTTCCGGCCCTTATAAAAGCATATGCTAAATCTCTATTGTCTTTTGTAGTTGTTGTAAATTTATATTTTAATTTTAATGTTCTATTTCTATGTTCTGCAATATTAATAGTATTTAATTTATTTATTCCACTTTCATCATAAATTCCTAAAAATTCAATATTTGCAACAGCATTATTTTGTTGATTACCTAAAATTACTTTATAATATATCTTCTGTCCAGGAACCAAAGAAATTAAATCTGTTTGGTAAGTTGATTTATTTTCTGCACTAATTACTGCATACATTTCATTTTGAGGACATCTAAATATATAATCTTTATTTGTGTCTGATATTGTATTAATGGAATAATCTGTAATTAACTGATCGGTTGTACTATAAAATGAAATATTATAATCCCTTACATTTACATTTAAATTTAAAATTTTTGCTTGACTTTCTAAATTTACACTTAATTCTAAGAAATCATTAGCATCTAATTCTTCTGTATTAGATTGCCCTTGATATCCACTAGCTACAGCAAATGCAAAATAATCTCTGTTTGCTCTAACCATTGGGAAATTAACATCTCCTGAAGAATTTGTTGTTTTAGGAGAATTTATTGGTATTTCTGTATCGTCTTCGTCATATAAATAAACTGATGCTCCAGCATAATTATAATTTTCTTTCTTTACTTTTACTCCAATTATTCCTGTGTTAAGAACAGAAGAATATTCTAATGGTATCGATATATTTCTATCAACCCCATTTACATCAACTGGTGTTGCAGGAAAATAACCGTAATCTTCTGTGTTTGTAACTGCAATTTTATAATTTCCTGTTAATACAAAGAAGTTTGCAGAATTTACATCTTCTCTTGTTTCTATTGATTGATATCCATTACTATCTGTGTTTTTCTTATAAATTGTTATATCTCCTTTAACAACTCTAGTTGTGTCTCCGTTTGCATCAACTAAATTAACATTAATATAACCCAATCTTCCAATTTGACAACAACTTCCGGTTTTTAATAAATTTCCATTTGTGTCTCTTGTATAATAATTAGTTAATAAAGAATTATTACAATCTAAACAACCATTTTTACAGAAAGGAGAAAATATTGGATTTCTACAATCTAAATTTTGTAAATCACTTGGAGATAATAATAATAAGTTTACTGCGGTTGTATTATTAATTAAAACTTGTTTTCCTTCAGTTCTTTGAGAACTTATATATCCATCTTTACTTGTAGATAATGTATATGTTCCAGGAGCTAAATTTTCAAATACAAATCTTCCATAATAATCTGTAGTTCCTGTAACATAAACTAAATTTGATTCATTTATTGGTGTAGTTAAGTCATCCATCTTGTAAACAGACACAATTGCTCCAGTAACTTGGCCGCCTTGTAAATTATTAACAAATGCTTCTATTTTCCCTACATTTGCAATAGTTTTTAATGAAAGCATTATTGTATTGTTTTCAGGAACAACTTGGTTTTGAACTAAATTATAATAATCAGAAGTAACATCTATTCTTAAGAATCCGCAACCAGTTGGTTGATTAACTGTTAATTTCCCTTGTACTACATTTGATGTTGAAGGACTTGGTGTTTTCCCTGAATTTGAACAACTTAATTTTACTTGTAATAGTCTTGTAGCCAATAAGGTTTCATTTTCTTTAAATAATATTTCTCTTGTTTGCTCTTGAGATAAGAATAATTGACCAGTTGTATCTATATCTAAAACAATTGTTTCAATTATGTTTTTCTTTGGTTCTATTGTTTTAATTTCTGTATTATAAGATTCTTTAGATGCAATTAGTTTAATGCTATCTTTTTTAGAAAACTTAATATCTTCAAAAATAGTATTTCCAAATGAATCTGTTGTTTGAGTAGTGTTTTCATCATTTATAGATAATATTACTGTTGCCCCAGACAATAGACTATTTGTTGTATCTGTTACAGTAACATCAATTATTGAATTACCTCCAATTCCGGTTAAGACTCCAAAAAAGAAAATAAAGTAAATTATTGAAATTATTAATATTAAGAATAGAATAAAACTAGGAAATATTTTGTCTATTTGATCTGTTACTTTATTAACAGGTATTACTTTACTTACACTATCTATTATAGAATAATATCCATCTTCAAAAAAGAAGTATATTTTTTTAAAGAAATTCATTATTGATGTCAATGGATTCTTTATCTGTTTTTTTTCTTTTGGTTTAGATTCTTGAGTTGTTTTTGATTCATCACTTTTTACTGATTTAGATAATTCTTTAAGTATCTTTTCTTTATCTTCCGTTTTTACTTGTGGTTTATCTCCTTTAAAAGAAACTTTATTTTTATCTAATTCTTTAATTACTTCTTTTGCTTTATTTTTATCAAATCCATCAGCCACAATTAATCCTTGTAATTCTTCTCTTGTAAAAGCTTTTGCTTTATTTTCTACAGCTTTATAGATTTGTTCTATTTCTTTGTTCATAATTATCTAATATTAAATAATGGAGTAAACTCTATTTGTTTTATTATTTCTGATTGTTTATAAACTATAAGATATCTTTGACCAGGACAGAATAATTTTACATTTGAAATATCTTCTAAATTCAACTGTTCTGGTATATAGATTAATTTATTTTTTGAGATTTTAAATTCTTTAATATCTTGCCCGAAAGTAAAACTATCACTTACAGATATTATTTCGCCAGGTTTTAAAGAATAAACAATATAATTTTGATCTGTTGGAAATCCTGGAGGCCTAAATAAATTTCCATCAGGAGTTAAATAATAAATATTTAAATCTGTTATATTTGAACTTATAGTAGAATATATAGTATATTCTTTATCTATTCTTAATGGATTATCTAATTCAAGACCATCACATACTGGACAATAGACAAGATTGAATAATGCATTAGGAACTTGATTTGTATTATTATCAAAATCACTAGCTATGTCTCCTAAATTTGTAGCTTCTAAACTTAAATTATCTGTAATATAAGATAATTGAGAATTTCCTAATGATTTTAAATAACAAGATTTTATATTTATGTTAGAAAAATTAATAGGAACGTGTTTAACTATCTCTAATTTTTTTGGAAGATAACTTCCAGAAGCAAGATATTTAATATTTATATCTCCAATTGTTGGATCTTCCCCTCCACAAGCTTCTGTTGTACAACTACAATTAACTGCAGTTATAGAATCAATATTGTCTTCATTTAATTCTGTTTTAATATTAATATTCCCACTTTTATTAAAAAGATAATCTACATTTATTGAACCAATACTTCCTGCAGTTCCAAAATAAGATGGTTCTGTAGGATATGAAGAATTAAACCCCTTTTTTCCACTAACTGAATAATAATTAAAATCACCATTATTAATAAATTTGGTAATGTTTAAATCAGAGATCAATCCTCCATTCCCTCCATATCCATCTGTTCCTCCTCCATCATGTGCATTATCTCCTCCATTACCGCCATTACCCGCAATAATATTCCACATAATAGATCCATTATTTATTAAATCATTATTTCTTAATATTATTTTACCTGTAGAGCCGCCTATTCCTCCATCTGCATTATCATTACGACAATGATTAGCCCCCGCATCTCCTCCATTACCACCATTACCACTATTTAATGTAATATAAAAATTAGAGTTATTTAATTTAATTTTTGATATATCAAATACTACACTTCCACTTATTGCTCCTGAACCCCCCGCTTTAGGATCTCCTGAACATCTTGGGCCGCCTCCTTCAGATGCACCACTACCGCCATCTCCTCCATTTCCTGAAATCAGTATTAAGTTTAATTCAGAATTATCTATTAATTCTAAATATTTTAAAATAAGATTAGAATCCCCCCCAGTCCCTCCATCTCCGCCAGCTTTACGAGGGCTATCCGTTTTTCCTGTAGATCCTTTCGCGCCATTTCCTCCAACCAAATTTATATTCATATTACTTGAATTTATTATACTATTAATATCTAATATTGATGGGCCACCAGGGGTTCCGACATATGGACCAGATGTTGTACTATCTGATCTATTATTTGGGGTTCTTGAAATTAAACTTAAATTTAAATCTGAATTAAAGCCTACAAATAAATTTTTTAACTTTACTTTAATTCCGTGTGCCCTTCTATAGGCATCATTATCTGCCCAAGATCTTTCGGCTTCTAAAAATAACAATTTTGAATTTGTATTATTTGATAAATAAATATCTGTATTTATATCTATTGTCGTTAATTGAACTACGTTGTCTAAATTATCTATATTAAAAGTTAAACTACCATTATTTTTTATTAAAATTTTATCTATGCCTGTAATTTTATAATTGCTTTTAGATTCATTTAATGTAATTGTATTATTTCCGACAATTTCTAAAATTGTGGTCTTATTATCACAATAAGTAACATTTGGCAATTTAACGAAATTTAAATCAGTATTAGTTATCTGAGTAGGTATTCTTATAATATATTCCCCTTGTTGCCCTCCACTAACATCTTGAGTAACTCCCGAAATTGTTTGAAAACAATTTGTGGTTGCAAAAATAGAATGTAAAGATAATTGCACAAATATAAAAATAAAAACTAAATTTAAATATTTTATCTTCATTATCATTTACCTTATTTGTATATTTTAAAAGGATAATATAAATTTACATCTGAATAATTCAAATCTATATTTTCATTTAATTTAAATTTAAATTGATACATTTTTATTATATCCAATATTTTACTACTATTAGGAGTTAAATTAAATATGAAAAAACCATTTTGAGTTGTTTGATTATTTATTGAAGAATATCTGTATTCTAAATAATTAATATCAAATAATCCAAAGTTATCTCCAATATATGTAAATTGAGGATTAATTGTTTGCCCTGAATTTGCTTTTTGAATATTACCAAAAATTATTGGAGTCATGGTTTGATTTTGATCAGTAAGTAAATAATCCGAAATTTGTGCGGTTATATTTATGTAATTACAATTTTTTGTAAATTTAATAATATTATTATTTTGTAATCCAATATTACTTGAATTTAAATCAATTATACCTGCCTCTGGTCTACTATATATCAAAGAACAAATTGCAGTATAATTTAATCCAGAAGGCACTTCTATTGGCCCACAGGTATTAAGATAGATTCTACCTAAGTTTGTTGTGCTTAGTGCATTAAATGTTATTGTCTTTGGTAATTTGCCAATATATTCACTAAATTCTATTTCACAAATTGGTTCTTTAAAATCTATTGGTATGGTATTACTATAATTCATATTTGCATTATTTTGCCCATACACACACAGATAACTATTATTTAAATCACAATTTAGACTATATTTTTGAGCACCACAGTTTAGTTTTATTTCTCCACTATTGTTTACATAACCAAAAATAATTCTTTTTGAATATACATTTAACGGAGTTATTGGAAGTGTCTGTGGTAGTGGGTTATCATCATAAATTCCCATTTGTTCTGATGTATAACATCCAGGAAAATAAATAGCATATTCTTCAGAATAATAGTTTGCAGGCTCAATATAATTATTTGAATCTAAGTTAAATTTTCCTTGATTATAAATTTTAGCTTCAGAAAAATCTAATGTAGCTATTTTCAAATAAGAATCTGCATAAGATTCCTCTGAATTTAAATAATCAATACATCTTTTGATTTCTGAATGACTTTTAAAATTAAATTCAGCTCCTGAATTAATAAAAATATTTGTTTTAATTTTTATGTCTACTTCATTTTTTAAAAAAATAGTTAATTTCTTATTATTAGATATAATAATAGAATTAAAATCAACTATATAAAATTTAGTCATTACATCCCAAACAGTTACTTGTGGAATAAAAGATATATTAGTATCTATATTTACATCTTGAGAAATAATTAAATTCGGTCTTAAATTATTTACAGATAAAGAATCTTCAGAGATTATATATTGACCTCCGGGTAATACACAATTATTTGTTCCAGAATCATAATTACAATATACTGTGTCTCCTAAAGTATTTTTTATTCCAGAAATTTCATAATTTTGCGCAAAAATTGTATTTTGAAAAAAAATTACAAAAATTAATAGTAAAGATGCCTTTACTATATTATTGTAATGTTTTTGCATTATTTATTCACCAAAATAAAAATAATATTATGAATTCAACTACCAGTATAAATATAACTAACTTTTTACTTAATTTCATAATTTTCACGGATTTCTTTAAAAAATACCATATAATATATTAGTATAATATATTTAAATATGTTTTTATTATAAAAATAGAAAAATAATACAGTTATTCTGTATTATTAAAGTTATTAATTATTAGCTCTTTTGTACCTATTGGCAAGTTTGTTTTTTCTTCTATCCATTGTATCTTTGTTGTGGATAAACTTTTAGAAATACATGCATTTCCTTCTCTTACTTGATTAAACATATCAAATATTGAATAAATGTCAGAAACATTTGAAATTATAGGAAGACTTGTTTCTCCAGAGGTATAATCTTTACCATAAAGTTTTGATAATTGATTATTTTCTAAATCTTGTATAGATAATCTTAAATTATCATAATCTGAATTTACTGGAAGATAGATCTTTGATTCTAATAAATATTTAGGTGTTAATTCATAACCGTATTTGTTTCTAAACTTATCTGTAGTTATAGTGTGCCTTAAATATTCATTTCCAAAACCAAATATTGAAATATCATCTATTGTATTATCATATCCTGCATCCATATAATCTTTCCAATTAAAGATTGTCATATCCCAATCAAAAGAATCGCTTTCACTATATTTTATTTTGTAACTAAAATTATTATCTTGTATATTATTTACTTTTGCAAATATATTTATTGGCCTTGATGGTGTAAAATTTAATGCAAGTTGTATTTTTTCTGTTGTACTATTCATAGATAAATCAAATAATACTCCTTTTGAATTTAATACGTCTTGCACTTGCCAATCAATAAGATGACTTGTAGGATAATTTGCAGAAATTTCTGCAATTCCAGAACAATCTTGACCTGGACAATTCGCTTTTTTATATAACTTTATAGTTCCACTTTCTCTTTGTATTACTGGTATTAATTCTGCATAATCATAATTACCAACTATAGTTGAACCATATCCAATTCTGTGAGCTGTTACCTCGTCCTCTAATAATCCAAAGTCTCCATCCACTGGTATATAATAGAATAAATTGTCTTTATCTATAGGAATGCTTTGAATCAATTGTAATTTTATAACTATGTCTGTTGTAAAATTAGAATTATAATTCTCTACTGTTAATTTATATTTTCCTACTTTTTTTGTAGGTGTTCCATCTTGATTTGTTTTTATTATTTCTAATGATTGTGAATGATTTGATTTTAGATAAGAATCTTGGAATGATTGGGTAATATTATGCGTTAAGAAATCATTATAGCTTTCTCTATAATCAGATAAAAGATCTTCTGAGATTCCATCATACATTAAATAAACATAATAATTATTGTCTTGTGGTTTATACCTTATACTATCTCCAATAAGTGTAAATATTGAATATAATGCTTGAACAGAATCACAATGAATTTTATTGAAATCATAATCTAAATTTGTATCCATACATAAGCTGTTCCAATTTACTGATTCTTGCCCCCAATTATAAAGTACTTTTGGAATACTTTCTGGGCCAGATTTACAAGATTCTGTGTCTTTAAAATTACAAGAACCTAATATGAATTGATCATTTCCACTTATTAATCCGCCTACTCCTAAACAGAAATTCCCTGTAAATCCATTATCACTTATAATGGTTTCGGGATCTTCTGGGATATAAGTCACTTGTACAATTAAATTTCTTGTTTCTTGTAATGTGTTATTATTTAAATTTAAATCAAAAGTTAATGACTTATTATATGTTTTATACCCTTCTGCATTTTGCATAAGATCAGTAAAGTTTCCATCAATAGTTATTGGAACAGGTGTATTTGATATTTCTGTAGGTAAATCAAAAGTCATAGAAATTGGTAATGCATTAGGCATCTGGATTGTAGATAATGATATATTATAACTTTTGGTTTTATTTTTAAAAGTATATACTTTATTTAACTTACAATCAGAAATACTTTTACAAGGAATATTTATTTGTGATCCTTGAGTTGTTAATTCATAGGCTTTATTTTTTGGATATATTATTATTTTTAATGGAATTTCATAATTAAAAGATTCATTAGGATTTCCTATTTTTATTTGTAGATTTATATTTTTTTCTGTAATTTGGTTTATTTGATTGTCTATTAAAGTAAAAATAAAATTAATATTTCCTACAACTTTATTTGATTCAGAAATAACTGTATTTGCTTGACTAAAACTTATAATGTTAGTCAAATCATCTCCGGTTGTTGAAATTTCTAAAATTTGGTAATTTTGTGAATTATCAAAAGATAAATCTAAATAATATTCTAAAGTTCTATTTGTAGAAATATCTGTAATTAATTCTAGTCCTGATCCATTACTATCAGTATAAAAACCGTTATCTTCTGTTATAAACATAGATTCGTCAGTTAATACTATTCTTTTAATTTTTATATTGGAAGATGCAACTCTGTATATTGTTGTTGGCTCTTGGTTCCCTTGATTTTGCAAAGTAAAAAGATTATTATATTCAAAATCTATATTTGTGTCTGTTGTATTAATGTCTATTAAAGCACTTGCTAAAATGTCTGTATCTGCTATAAGTGTTCTAGGCAATTGATTATCTAATATTAATTTTTGATTAATCTCTTCTGTTAATAATCCGTTGACAGCTGTTGTTGAAATATCTTCAAGTATTGTTGATCTGCCGGTTTTATTTTTTATTATGTAATTGTTGTTTGTTTCAGATATTTTCTTTATTCCATTTAATTCAGTTATAATTACTGGGAATTTTAATTTATTTTCATTAGTTATCAATTGATTATTTGTATCATAAAGATCGATTCCTGACCCGATATTTAAAGACAATTCTAATTCGTTGTTTGGAAGATTGGAATTTGGAATTGTATATATAAATTTGATTGTTTTTCCTGAATCTGCATCTGCAATAAATATTTGAGTATTTAAATAATTATTTGTAATTTCTCCAATATCTGTTGGAACGGTTTCTCCAGAAATTATATATCTTACGGATATTCCATTTTGGAATTGCCCGGTTTTGTTTTTTAAACTAATGTTTAAATCATTTAAACCAATGTATATTTTATTATCTGTTGCTTGAGATTTAACTTCAGGAACATAATCGTTTTGTGCATAGGATAAAATATTTGTTGTAGTTGTTTCAAGTATTGAATTTTGAGCATTTCTAAATAATTGAGTTTTAATACTTGGTTGAGCAGCTAATGAAAAGAAATCAATTGGTTTTCCTATAGCTTGATTAGTAAAATAATATCCTCTTGTGGTTGTTTTTTCTGGAATAATTACAGATAAATTATTATCCAATAATTGAATTTGTGCAGTATTATTTATTTTGTCTTTAAAACTATTTTTAGAAAATAAATACTTTTCGTTTGTATTTGCAGTATTTACAATTATATCTCCGGTTCTATTCGTTTCTCCGAATTGAATAAAATCAAAACTATAATTGTAATCTTTATCTATATAAAGAATATAGTCTGATCCAAATTTTTCTAATTCTCCATTATTATCATATAATTTAATATTATAAGAATAATTATTACTATCAAATGGAATTGATTGAGAAGTGGTAGATGCGTAGAAATAACCTTCTGGTCTTATTGTCCAATCTTGCCAATTTGAAACTGTTGGAGAAAAGGAGAAAGATTCTAAATCTGAATTAATGGATCTATAATAAATTTTATAATTATCTGGATTTGTTATTTCGTTTTTAAATTTTATATTTATTGAATATTCAATAATATTTGGTTCGATATCACTAAAATCAAACTCTGTCCATTTATATTTTCCTGAAACACATTGATTGCCGGATACATCAGAAGAATAATTAGTATTAAAGTAATTATTATCCCAATGATTTAAGGTTCCACTATATCTGCAACCCGTATTAAGTTCTGTATTTTCTGGAACAAATAAATTTGTATTAACTAAATATATATAATCGTCATTTTGAGTTAAATATTGCCCTGCTTTTACAAAAACTTTCTTTAAAACATCTTGATTACTTGAACCAAAAACGGTTTTGAACTTTAATTTATATTCTTTTGTAATATCGTTATTGCCAATAAAACCAATTTTATTTATTTTTATTGTTCCAGTGGAATCATATAATCCTAAATATTCTGTTGTTGTTTGAATAGAAGACAATGTTGTAGGAAAAGAAATTTCTTTGTTAGTTGTTTGTCCAGGAAATAATGTTATT
Organism: archaeon; assembly: GCA_035390665.1. Taxonomy (GTDB): domain Archaea; phylum Iainarchaeota; class Iainarchaeia; order Iainarchaeales; family CSSED10-239; genus JAKQTP01. The sequence continues at coordinate 103,512 of DAOOUC010000003.1, forward strand.
AAATCTGTTTGATAAATAATATCATCTTTTTTAGTCTTTAAATAAATACGGGAACAATTTTCACAATTAAAAACAAATGTTTTATTTGAATCTCCTGGGGCACTTGCAATAATTATATTTTCTTTAGATATTTCTTCTCCAGTTATATCAAAGAAGGAGAAATTATAATCATTCTGATTTGGTGTGATTTTTAGATTTAATGCTCTTGCTTGATTCCCTAAATTAATATTTAATTCTAATACTTCATTATTATCTAATTCCAAAGATGGCAATGAATCTCCGTCTGCGTTTTCATTCCTTAGTATAGCATAAGCATAATATTCTTTATTACTTCTTACTAAATTAAAATTAACATCTCCATTTAGATTTGTAGTTCTTGGGCTTTCTGGATTATATGCTATATATTCTCCATCTAGTTCATAAAATAAATAAACCAAAGCATTTGCTCTATTGTATTCGTCTTTTTTTACATTTACTTTTATTGTTCCACTATTTAATGCAGAAGAATATTCCAATGGTATTTCAATTGTTTTATTTCCGTCAGATAATCCGTTTATATCTTGGGGATTTGACGAAATATAGCCACTATCTTCTGTATTAGAAACAACAATTCTGTAATTTTTATTTCTTATTAAAACAAAAGTTGTTTGATTAATATCTATTCTTGTGCCTATTAATGTAGAAATATTGCCATCTCTTCTATAGATTGAAATATTTCCAATAACTGGTTGATTTGTATTTTGGTCTTTTAATTTAATTGTAAGATTACTTAATTGTCCTACAATACATCCATTTCCATTTGGATTTGGAGTAACAATTCCAGATAATAATGGACTTGCACAATTAATACTTCCATTACTACAAAATGCACTATATATTGGATTAGTACAATTAATATTTTCTAAATCTTCTGCAGTAAAAATAATTAAATCAGCATTTGCTAAATTATCATTAACAACTGTATATGGCCCAAACTTAGGCAAAGTAATATATCCTATTTTATCTACTGAAATTAAATAATTTGATTGAGCTAATTTAAATTTATATTTACCATATGTGTCTGTTGTCCCAGTACTAATTGCCATTTCAGATTCATTAACAGTAGTTATAGGGTCATCAATTGCATAAACCTTTAAATTTGTATTTGGTATTGCAACCCCGTTTGAATTTTTCACCGTTACTTCTAAGGTTCCTGTATTTGAATTTATTTTTTTCATTTCAACTATATTGCTTTCAGGGATTTCTCTATCTGTAATTAATTCATAATTATTTGAAACAACACTTACTAATAATTGACCACAATTTTTAGGTTGAATAACATTTTGTCTTCCATTTGTTACTGTTGCGGTTTTGGGTTGTGGAACATCTAAATCTGTAGAACATTTAAAGGTAGCATTTAAAACATCATTAATTAGTACATCATAATTTTTAAAAATTATTTCTCTTCTCTTTTCTGAATTTTGACCAGGGTATTCAAATTTTTTAGGATCAAGTCTTAGTTTAATTGTTTGCTCTATATATTTTTGATTTAAATTTATTGTTGATTCAAATCTTAAATAATTTTCTTTAGTTATTGTTAATTCAAGTTTTCTAGATTTTAATTCTTGAAATTCAATATATCCGAAAGCATCTGTATTTTTTGTTTCTTCCTGCCCATTATAATTTATTTTAACAACTGCATCTTTTAAGGATAAACCTTGTTCGTCAGTAACATATATAGCTAATGATTTTGACGAAGGGCCAGATACTAGAACGATTATAATTATTATTAAAATTACTGCTACACCAATTAAAGGGATTTTAAATTTATTAAATAAAGATTTAAAATCTGGTTTTGATTTTGAATTTACGGGCTTATTTTTAGAATCATCAACTTTTTGTTTAATTTCTTCCAGTATTTTATTTTGATCCATAGGTTTTCCTATTTTTAATTATTAAATAATTCTCTTAAAGGAACAAAAGGAAACTCAAATTCTTTAGAGTTATTCCCAATAGTTATTTTTCCTTTCAATATATATTCTTGACCATAACAGAAAAGATATTCATCTTCTGCTAAATCATTTCTATCTTCATCTTGTGATGATCCAAACCACACAAGTTTATTTTTTTCTAATTTAAACTCTCTCATTCCTATTTTATCATTCATTTCTGAAGAAATTTCTTCTTTATTTGTATAAATTGGTTGTAAGGTATTATCTATTCTTTTAGTATAATATATTTGATTTGTTACTGGATTAAAATAAAATATTTTTAAATCTCCAGGAAGTATTTTCCCATTAACATTTGAATAAATATTATATTCTCTTGTATATCTATTAACTTCGTCAGTAAGATCTATAACTTCACAATGAGGACAATATCTATAATTAACTGACGTTCCGGCAGGTAAGAAAGAATTTATGCTTTCAATATTTGTTGCATAAATATTTGTTCCTCCATTTAGATTATAAGTTACTTGACTTGGTTGAATATAACAACCAGATAAATCTATAGAGTTATTAAAAATTGGGTGTTCTGGTTCTGATTTAATATTTATAGATTTTGGAAGATAAGATCCATTCTTTAAATTATTAATATTAACATTAGTAACGGTTATTCCTAAATCTAATAATTTACGCATATACCCTGTATCCCCCGATTCGCCCCCATCATCGGTATTATTATTTGCTTGGGCCGTTGCAGCTAACTGATAATCTGCTAAACTAAAATTTAATTGAGATATAATTTCTATTCCAGGATATGTATTTTCTAAAAAATTAATATCTATATTTCCTAAAGTTCCTGGAAATCCAAAAGGTTTATCTAATTCGTGATTAGTACAGGTTCCATCAGCAACATTTCGTTTTCCTAATTCTCCTGATTTTAAATTAAGTTTAAAATTAGGGGACCTATTAATTAATGTTGTTATATTTAAATCCGAAACATCTCCGCCATTACCACTATCTCCATGGTAATCGTGTTCTCCATCATTACCCTCGCCCCAATCACAATCATTATCCCCCGCAAATCTGCTTGTTCCTGCCCAGCCACCATTTCCTGCAATTGCTTGCATGGAGAAATCTCCTTGATTTTTTATTAATTTTATTTCATTTATATTTATATTTCCTGCATGCCCTCCATTCCCACCATTAAATGAATCGTCTGCAGAATCATCTTTAGGAGAATGACTTCCATTTCCGCCATTTCCTGTTTTTAAGATTATATTCAAATTATTATTATTCTCGATATTCTGAATTCTAAGATTTAAATTTCCAGAAGATCCTCCTGGTCTTCCGTGTCTTTCTTCTGCATCATCTTCGCTATGTGGTTGTCCGCCTTTTCCTCCATTTCCGGTTCCTAATTCAACAATTGAATTCCCAAAATTTATAAAATTTTTAAATGAAATTATTAAATCGCCTGAAGATATCCCGTCTGTTCCATCGTCTCCTTCACTATCTCCATCTGTTCCATTTTTTCCATCATTTGTTTTTATTTTTATTTCCAATTTAGAATTAGGTTTTACTGTAATATCTTTAGTTATAAAATTTATTTTAATTGAACTACTTGAAAATGATTCAGATAAATTTTTAATTTTTGCATCTGAATTTGATTCAACTATTATGTTTGAAAGATTAATATCTAAACTTTTTGAATTATCTATCACTATATTAGAAGAACCAGATATCACTAAATTCCAATTAGTATCATTCATATTTAAATTTTCTTTAACCCAAATTGTTTTTGCATTTAAGTTTAAATTGATTGCATAGTCTTCACAACCGGATAAATTAAATAATTTAGATGTGCTTGATTCTAATGGTGTTGTATTAACATTACATTCACAGATTTTAGTTGTGTTATCACAAGAATTACAAGTTATTCCATTTACAATTCCAGAAATAGCACAAGCAAATATTGGATTTACAAATATAATAAATGTTATTAAAAGTATAAATATTTTTACATATTTCATATTTTTTCTTCTCTTATAATATTAAAATTATGATTGCTTAAATGGGAAAGTTAAAGAAATATTTTGATCTTGTTCACCATATTTTAGTGTTGATGAAATAAAATAAAATTTAAAGAAATCTTTAGCAACTAATATTTGTACATCTTTTGTTGCATCTTTGTTTCTTATAAAGAATAGTTTTCCCGTATCTGAGTTTTTACAAGTACTGTAAATATTTATTTGCGGTAAGTTTTGCCCGGGATAAAATTTACTTGCGGTAAAATTGCCTGAACAGTTAATTAAGTTATCTGGATCTTCAATTTTACCGAAAACAATAGGATAAATGTTTCTGTTTTCTGTAGGAAATGATATCCAATCTTCTGCAAAGACAAATCTAACATTAACTAACAGAAACAACAATAGCATTATTTTAAAATATTTTTTCATTTTATCCCATTTAATTAATTCCTGTTATTCCAATCCCTGTGTATATGTTATTATTTCCATAGATTACTTTTGGATTCCAATAGAATTCTGTAGTCTTTCCACTATCAGAATTAACAACACAAATTTGGTTGGTTTTCACTTTCTCAAAGATGTTTGTTAAATTATCTGTATTATAATTTTCGCCATTACTTAAAAGATTCTTGGTATAACTGTCGTTTGGATTTTTATTATCTTTATTAAATTTAACAATTACATCTCCTCTTGATTTACTTGTTAATTTATAGATGCTATTATGTGAATCATAAGGAACATAAAATATTGTTCTTAAGTTTACTATTCCTTTTCTTGCAACAGTATCCCAATCTATTGCATAAGAATTATACATTCTTTCATCAGGTGTTGTTTGTCTATCATAGAAATTTATAAATCTAGAATATACATATTCTCCTGAGAAATCATAATAGTTACTATCTCCAACTCCATTCCATACTCCTAAACTAGTGCCACCATATAATGGTTGATTTGATGGATCCGTTATTTGATAGTATGCACTAAATGGCATTAAATTTGTTCTTGTTACGCTCATTAATGTTGCATTTGGATAGTTTGGAGAATAGATTAATTGAATCTGATCTTCTGTTTGTTCTTTTATTGTAAGTATGTTACCTCTTGTTTCTACATTGCTGTTTATTTTAAAGAAATCTTTATTATATTGTACATTTAAATATTTCTTTGGATTTGATGAACTACTATATTTTGTAGTTAAAGGCAATTCTCCTTGTTTACTTATTGTTATTTCATCACCCATATATGCTAAACCATAATTTTGTCTGGAATATCCATTGTTTGTTAAACCTACTGCACCATTAAATGGCATTCTGTAGAAAATACTATCGCTTTCTGGTCCAGAGATATATGTTAAAGTTACTGTTGTATTAACATCTAAATCATCTGCTCTTATAAAATCCCAGTGCTCATTTCCAAATATAAAATCAATTCTTACTTTATATTTTCCTGGAACTAAAATGTTTACACCTGATTGATTATTTGTATATTTTAAATTAAATTCTGTGTTATCTCTAAACAATTTTGAATATATCCCATTTTGATAATAACTTGGAGCACCTAAGAAAGCATAAGTACTTGATTGTCCAGCAGACATTTTTCCACCATAAGCTTTATCAAAGTCTGTTTGGAATTGTTTATTATAATTGTCTGTGATTAGATATGCGTCAAACTCTATTGTTTGTTTTAATTGTTGTATGTCTTCTATATTCCATTCACTAATGACATTATTTGGATATTGTTCTTTATTAAACCACATATCTATGTAGTCTACTCCATTAAATTGAGCGGTTGTTATTGGAACTTGACAAGGACCTCCTGTTGGTTGTGCCTGGTGCACACTTAAATTAATATCTGTTGTGTAATATGTTTGATTTGGATCTTCTAAATAAGTATTTGCTCCAGAATATTCAACTTCTAACTTAATATTGTTTCCTATTAGAGGGTTTGCTTGTTCACCATAAGTAAACCAATACTCTGCTGTATTTTCATTTTCACAAGCTGGAACTGTTGTGTTTAATATTGGATTGATTGTATTTATTCCAATCACTGTTCCTTCAGTGTGTTGTCTTTCAGTTGTACAATTATCATTTGGAAGTAATTCTGTATATGATTTTAATATTTGATTTCCTAATTTTAGATTTAATGTTCCTGTTTTTAAAGAACCTGTTCTATTTTCTATAACTACTCCAATCTTTACTAAATTACCATCTGTTCTTGCACTTACATTTTGTAAACCAATGTAACCTGCAGGAATTTCATTATCTAGATTTGGAACACTTGAAGTTAAATTATATGATCCAGACAATGCTTGATCAAGAACTTGCCCTGTACTTCTTGGACAAATTATTTCTTTATTTTCTAATTGATCTTCTACTTTTTTCATTCTTTCAATAATTACTTGAGACAATTGTGTAGCATCACAATATTGATTACCTGTGCTACAAACATTTGTATCAAAACCTGTTGTTTTCCATGTCCAATCAAGATTTACTTTTGGCACAGCTCCCTCTCCAGTTTTACCAACCTTCCCTGAATCTGTAAAACAATCAACCATATTCTGGTCAACTTGTGGGCTATCAGGATATTGTTTAGAGATAAATGCAAATCTGAAATCTCCAATAGGTTGTGAACCAACAAAGGCTTTGTCTTGTGAACCATTATTATCATTTAAAGTTGGTTTGAAAGTAATATTCTTATAAACAATATCTCCTCTTAGAAGTTTTTGATATGTGCTATTGCCATCTATTGAATAATCAACAACGAAATCAATAGGTTTAATACCTGCTTGTTCTGGCCATATTGCTTTATCGTATTTACAAGAAGTATATACTTCAAATTCTAAATTTATTTTATTTCTTGTTGGTTTACTACCATAACATTGAACTCCTGCAATTATTTGATCTTCAGTTACTTCATATTTATCAAATTTATCATTACAGTTTTCGTTTTTTACTATTCTTTTATATTCATCAAAGAATTCTTGGTGTTGTTTTCCACCACATTTTGGCATTTCTGTATCTAACATTTCATCTGATGTTAATTTATTTGTTTTATCGTTATCAGTTTTACCTATTAATTTCAAATAAGTAAAATATCTTGCACCAGTAATATCAAACACATTTACAAATTCTTCTTGATCCCCATCTGATATAATTTTAATTTCTTTTGTAGTTTCAAAGTCAGGCATCGTGTAAATTTGAGAAACATCTAAAACATGATAATGAGGATTAAATGAATAATCATTATGCCAGGTTGATGCCATCCATCCACCAATTGCTATAACACCAATTGCAGCCCAACCCCATGGTCCAATTGCTGCTAATACCGTGTACAAAGGACCTAAAAATGCTCCACCTGCATATGTACCTGCAACAGATCCAAATACCATTGCCATTGTTAAACTACTAGTCCCTGCAGCTAATGCTCCGCCAATTATTGCTGTTGTTGCTAATGATGCTGCAACAGTAGATGCTGTATTCCACCATTCTGCTCCATCATCGGTTTGATTTGTTAATTCATTTGGGAGACTAAATAACATTTTTTCAAAATATGGACGTTCTTCTGAAGTTACCATAAATCTTGAAAAGCCTGTGTCGCCTTCAACTTTTTGAACAGCATAGTCCCAAGGTGTAACATTTATATCGCTGTTTAATAGTCTTACAGTCTGACTTGAATATATTTCTGTTCCAATTTCATTTTGTGTCTTTTCCATTTCTATAAATGGATCTTCCATGTATAATCCTGAAGAAGAATGTACGTTTACTTTTAATCTCTTTTCAATATTAACTATTGCCCTTCCCGTGTCTCCAAGAACAGATATCTTTACAGGTATAATATATGCTCCTGGTACTTCTGGCTTTATTATTCCAACAACTTGTGTTGTGTCTCCTCTATTAAAGTTTATTTCGTTCTGTAGAAGACCTTCCATGTTGTCGTATCTTACTTTTTGACAACCATACCATTTCTTACCTTCACAGAATTCTAATTTAAATCTTCCAAGATCTGAACAATTATTCTTAACATTTAGTTCTTTTATTTCGCCTTCAAAAGTTTCTTTAGGTACTACTAACATGTTGTTAATCTTTTTTGAACCATCATAGAAGTCAATACAGTCTTGTATCTTTCTTATTGCAATGTCTGTTGTAAATGCTATTTCTTTTGAAGTATTTACATATTTTAAACCATCGTTAGTTTCTACTTGTCCATTAATATAAATCTTTGTCTTAACATCTCCAAACTTTTTATCAAGAGCTCTATATTCAATTATTGCTGCGTGTGGTCCTGGAGATAAATCATTAAAGATTGTGGTATATGCTCCTTCTGAAAGAGTTATTGATTTACCATCAACTGTTAAAATATAATTACCATACATGTCTTTATCATTAACAATTTTTGCTCTTATGTTCTTTAAGTTTATTGATTCTTCAGAATTTCCCTTTACTCTACAGTTGTTTGTTATTGTAAATGTTTGAATAACTGCACTATTACCACTAACAATAGATTGCCATGGATTACTTACTCCATTAACAACCAAACAATCATCTTCTTCTACTCCTTCGCCAACTGATAACTTAACATTCATTGGTATCTCAAATGGATAAGTAGTTTGACTTTCACCAACTAAAACATTACCTGTAATTGTCCCAACAAGATTTAAAGTTTCAACAAGATTTTCTGCATCTTGAGATGCTGCTAGTTTTAATTTAATATCTGCTTCTCCATTTGCTGGAACAACAATGTTACCAACTTGAGAATTTAAATAATTCTTTAATTGTTCAATATTTAAATAATTAGAATTACTAAAACTAAAGCCATCGTCTGTAAATTCCTTTAATGTTAATGGATAATCTGTTTTATTAACAATTGTTAATCTTTTCTCTGTACCTTGTGGATTTGATTTATTAATATTTAAAATAAATGGCGATGCGGGTTTTACTTCACTACCATCTTGCTTTAAACTTAAAATGTCTTGATTAATAACTATTTCTACTGGTGCTGAATAATATCCACTTTTTTCTACAGAAATTATTATTTTTTCTGCATTCTTTAATGGAGGTAAATTTATAGAAGCAACACCAATGTCGTTTGTTCGTTGTTGTCCAACATTTAGTGCAATTAATTGATTGTTTCCTTTTTTCTGATAGATGTTAACAATTGCATTAGTTATTGGTTGATTAGAATTGTCCATTGCAATTACTTTTAATGTAAATGCTTTATTTGGCACAATATTTTGTGGTTCGTAAGTAATTGTAAAAGGAAATTGTTGACTTGCAGTTATTTCTATCATCTTATTATAAGCAACTAATTGACCAGAAATTATTTTATTTTGTATTCTTGTTCCTCCAAGTAATACTGGTTTAATTGTGGTATTAACATAAATTTTATCATAAACATTAATTGTTTGAGAATCTAAATAATCCCCATAGAAAGGAATACTATTTCTTGTCTGTTCTCCACTACTTGATGAAGAACTAAATCCTGCTCCTGAAATTGTGTAATTTAAGAAATTAATTGCTTGTGTTGGTATTTCGTTATTATTTTCAATATTCTTTATTGTTAATCTATTATTATAGAATACATTAGATTTAGCATTTGTTATTTCATAATTAAATTGATATGTTTTATTTACAATCAATCCATTATTTGTTTCATCTAAATCATAAGCAATTCCATCCTCTGTATCTACAAACTGACCTTTTATACAGAAGTCTTCTGAACATAATTCACTTACATCAATATAATAGATTTTTTGATTACCAAGGGTGTTTGGTTCTGGTGCAACCCCAGTATAAATTGAGTAATATATTGGAATAGCTGCCCCTCTTGTAGCCGCAAGAGTTTGCACAGGTATAGTTAATTCATAAACTCCTGCCTGCACATTTGAAAACATTGTATCTGTCATCTTTGTTGGAGAATCTTGTAATACTCTTGTTGGTAAAGTGTCTGAATAATATGCTGTGTTAGCTATTGAATTAAGTATTGGTTTAATTAATACAATATCTTCAGTAATATTATTTTTTTCTCCAATTAAAAACCTAATTCCGAGATTTCCTGGATTTGGTGTGATTAATCTAAACTTAAAATTAAATCTTGCATTTTGTGTAAAATTTTCTGTTGATTGTTCTGAAATATTATATAATCCAATTAATTCTGCTGTTGGAGTTGTTGCATATCCAGATCTATATAATTTTATTTCTTTATTTAATGTTTCATTCTTAATTACAGGCATTAATTCTGTAAAATAATCATAATATCCTGTTTTGCTTATTTTAGCATAAACTATTTTATCTGCTTTTATTTTTTTATTATAAATTCCTGATTGATTTGCTTGATCAAGTCCTATTTCTTCTCCAGTGATATTATATAATCTAATGTCTGCAAAATCTATTGTTTCATTATTTATGTTTTTTATATTAAGATTGATTGTTCCTTGTCCAATATTTATTAATATAGAAACATTAGAATCTGTTGGTGGTGTGTGCGTAAATTTATTTGATTCTCCAACAACATTTGTTTTTCTTAATTTAACAAAGTAATAGCCTGTTGGAATATTTTCAAAACTTGCCTGTCCATTAACATCTGTAAGTAATGGAGTAAATCTTGTATCAATATATCCTAAGTTTCCATCATATAACCATAATGTTGCACCCACAATAGGCAAATTATCTTCGTCTTTTACACTTATATTAATATCAGAAACATTACTTACTGTTATTTTTTCTAAAAATATAGAATATTCATTTACATTTGGAGTTATATTTCTTACTTGTGGGATATATCCTTCTGCTTTTGCAGTTAAAGAATAATTTTTACCGTCTTCTATTCGTAGCATTATTCCGGTTTGAGTATATGCTTTAGTATCAACTGTTTGATTTGCATCTAATATCAATAAAACATTTGGCATATATTCTACAGAAATTTCTTGATTTGTTTCACTATCTTTTAAAATAACTTTTATATCTCTTGTAACAATAGAAACAATTGAATCTCCTGGATTTACAACTTCATTAATTGCATCTAACTCTAAACTTACTTGTGATTCAACATTTTTTGTAACAATAAAATTAGCTGATTTTGTTTGATATCTTGAAGAATCATCTGTTGCTGTTACTATATATTCTCCTGTCTCAATATTTGAAAACCTTCTTGCTCCAAATTGAGATTGTCCAGAAGTAACAGGATTAATTGTGTCTTCTACTTTATATATTCTTAAAGTAATTCCATCTAATGGGTTTGCTCCACTTTTTACTGTTACTCTAACTTGTCCATATTCTGCTATTATTGATTTTTCTTGTAATTGAATTATGCCCGTCTCAGGATTAATAATTACATTTGTTGCTGAATATGTGTTTCCGATAGCTGTTGCAACAAGTCTATTACACATTAAAGGTAATTCAAATGTGCCTTTTCCATTTTCTACATTTGTTATTGATGGAACAACAACCTGTGTGCCATCTTGACAAGTAATTGTTACATTTAATTTTTCTGAAACTAATTGACCATCAGGCCCAATAAATTGTAATGATTTATTTTGTTTTGATGCAATCTCAAATATATCAACAGTAAAGTTTAATCTTGATTTGCTTAAATCTAATACTTCTTCTTTATACTTATACCCTTTTTTATTTATGATTAATGCATAATCACCATATTTATTTAATTCAATTGTAAAAATACCTTTACTATCGGTTCTATAACTTTGAGTAGAATTACTATTTAAATTTTTTATTTCAAATTCGAAATTTGTTAATAATTTGTTTGTATTATCTGCAATTGCAATTGTATAAACGCTTGTTTCTTCGGTTAAGTTTGAAGAAAATGGTTTAAATATTAAAAAGAGAATAACAAGAATAATCGCAATAAATAAAAACAAAGAAGCAGTAGGAAAAAGTTTATCTATTGGTTTTGTAAGCCATTTAATTGGTATTCTTTCGTTTATTTTTTCAATAGTTGCCTGATATTTTTCTGAAAAACTCATACATTTCACTTTTTACAATAAATATATACTTAAATATATTTATATTAGAAAAGAAAGTATTTAAATAATATGGTTTTTAAAGAAAAAGAAGATGAGCAGAAAAGCTCATCTACAATCAGTTAATGGTTTAGAATAACAAAATGCTGCTGTTGTTTTACAGGTTGTATTACTTTGACAAGCAGCAACAGAATATAATGAAATTTGATTATTTGTACAGGTTGCTGCATAAACTGTTTGTGCATCTGGTCTACAAACACACCCAAAAGCACCTGATTGTAACCCAGCATCAGCACATTTCCCCACATCTCCTGTAGTTCCAGAAGTAAATGTTGTTGTGTAATATTTAATGACTGCTGGTGTTTGAATGGTTGAAGAAGGAATAACCGGCGTATTTGTTACTGGTGCTGACACGGGCACACTTGGTGTTTCTACTGGAACTTGCGTACTCCAGGTCATAGTTGTATTACATCCAATTGTAGCGCCTTTCCAACAAGAAGTATTTAAATTACCTGGATATTCTCCTAGATAAATATAATTGTGATTTGTTGGATTCCACATTTTATTATATGGCCCATAAACAACAGTTGATCCATTGAAACATTTTTCAACACCATAGTAGTTTTGTTTATTACTTCTTACACACACACATCTATAGTTTAAACTATCTTGCTCTATTGGATAATCTTCAATATTACATTGTTGTGCTGCATTTCTAGTAATTAAAACATAATTAAAGGTTTTGGTTATTGTTTGTGGCTCAATATAATTGTATTCTAAATTTATTTGGCTAGTGTCTAAAATCCAAGTTAATAAACAATTTTTTCTTAAATTATTACAATTTTGATTATTTTCATTACAAAAGAACAGAATTATTTTATTATTCATTTCACAGTTTAAAACGGTTTTTTGCTCAAGCAAATCTAAATTATAAAAGGTAGCATAGCTTATGGTGACTTTGTCTGGAGTTTTCTGTAAAAATAATAAAACATATGGTTCATTTATTGATTCATTTGTTGTAAATTGAAATCTTGACTGAGAATTATTAAATTTAATTTTTGTAATGTTTGAATTTGGATTTAATGTATATCTGGTGTTACCATTATGTAAATTATATCCTGCATTTTGATTATCAGCTAAAAAGTTATTTATTTCTGTAATTGCTGAATTTGTTGTATTAAGATTAAAAAACATAACATATGTTGTGTTTGTCGAAAAGATTGGATTTAGAGTTATATCCACATTCTTTATTTTATTCTTATAATTAAAAACAAATGCCTGCTCTGTTGATTCTGTGGTACTTGATAAAGAAACATAAGATTGATCTGAAATATTGTAGTTAACAGAAGCAATTGGTTTTATTTCTAAGGTGTTTGCATTAATTATGGTTATTTGTATTATGCAAAATAAAGCAATTAATAATGTTATTTTTTTCATTTATCCACCTACTAAAATTTATTGAGACTCCTCATTTACTTTTTCTGGATTGTACCACAAACTAATTCTATTTGCATCATAGAAATTAAAACAAACATTTTGACTTGTAATATTATTAAATACAGAATTAATATTTTGTAATTCATCTGGTCTAAATTTTTCATTTACAATATTTCCTGGGATTACAAAATATTCTTTTTCAGGTATTTCTGAAATTAATGCAGAAGGTACTGCAAATGTAAATTTGTAATTTGTTTGAATTGGTCTTTTTGTAAATAATTCTATTTTTTGTGTAGGACAATTTACAAATGCAAAGATTGTTGTTTTGTAAGATTTCCCATTTTGTAATAAATATCTATTATTTCCGGTTATTGGCTTTATTTCTAATAATTTTGCATCAATATTATCATACCAAAACATATTTCTATCTAAAGACTTCGCCTCATTTCCTGCATTTGTATATTGTAATAAATATGAATTATTTGTTTTGGAAATAATTTGTATTGGTCTTATGTTTTTATAAATAATGCCATGTATTCCATTACCTCTTGTAGAAATACTTAATAGATATCCATCTTGACCCTTTGACCAAATATCGTGATTTGTGATTATTTCTGTTTCTTTTGAAATTCCTGTTTCTGATTCTTTAAATAATTTGCCTGTATAATTGAAATAATAAGCATTTATTGGATTTGTAAATAACATATTTGATTTATATTTTAAATATTTAGATTGCTCATAATAATTTAAAATACTAGATAAATCACTTTCTTTTATAGAAACTTTTGGTTCTGTTGGTGTTTCTATAAATATCTTTACGGTTCTTGGAGAATTTATATTTGTTACTTCTGAACTTTCAGAAAATGGCAAGGCTTTTTGTGTAGTTAAGAAATCTCCTGTGCCTGTAAATATTTCGTTAGTTATTCCTATGTTTGTAGAATTAAATGTCTTCGTGTTGACTACAACAGGATTCAATGCGTCTCCGTAATATATATTTAAATTTCTTAAAATCTTAGTATTAAATGCAATAAATCTTAATTGAGTATTTTGATCTGCTGCATTAAAGAAATTTTGAATTGTTGGTTGTGCCCTTAAATGAGATTTTACTGAAAAATAATAATCATCATTAATTTTCGTGAAATTATTGTCTGTAAATATTGTAATGAAATTAGTAATTGTTTCTGCATTTAAATCAGTGTCTGGAGTTACTGTTGATTTTAATATTATTATTTCTCTTAAATCTGTAGGTAACTTTGCAATTAATACATCTATAGCTGTTGTGTATTCACTTAGTGATACTCTTCTTAAATCAGTTATAGATAAAGAATCAATAACAGAGTCTTTGAATAACCCGTCTGTTTTTAATAACGTATTTTCTGAAATAATATTATTTTCTGTTTTAAATGTAACTTCATCTAAAGTATATTTATTACTTGAATTAAGTATTTCTATCTTCTTTAATAAAGTTATTTTTAACTGATCTTGATCACAATAGAATCCATAGTCACAATTATTGTGAGTCATTTCTGATTCGTTCCATTTTAATAACAATCTATTAAATCCATAATCATAATAATTTCTTTCTCCTGTATATCCCGAATTTGAATTAAAGCCCATTGGATCATAACAGAATCCTTCTATACTTGGTGTTGAAATATATTTTACATCCAATGGAACATTTTGATTATCATTTGGATCAATACAATCTAATTCTGCTAAATTAAAATCAGCAACAGAAAAGTTGATATTTTTTAATCTTCTATCTTTATTTAACCAATCTATACTTAAAAATTCTTCTTTTAACATATAATCATAAGGTTGACTAAATCTTAAATTTGTAATTTTAGATTCTATCTCTGTTAATCTTCTTACTGGCCTACTAATACAAAATCTTACTTCTCTTGTATCTTCTAAAGATTCTAATTTAAAAATTACATCTCCTCTTGTTGTCATTATTGTTTGATCTTTAATATAATATAAACTTGAGATAAAATGATTTGTGGAAATATTTGCAATGTTTTCTACAAAACAAACTCTTGCATCTTTCCCATTTTCTTTGAAATTATAAATATTTGCTAAATATTCTTTATTTAAGTTTATTTGCACATTCATTTCTTGTGGATTTGTATTTTGATTAAAAGTCATTGCGCCTGTTGCATAATAAAATTTAGTATTTCCTGAATTATAATCCATTTCCTTTCTTTCAGCTAGTGTTGGCTCGGAAATTAAACAATCAAATGCAACTTTTGTTTGTAATTCTGACTCTACTCCATTAGAATTACAACCTAAAGATGGAACTTCTGTATTTATTCTAAACACTACTTTTCTTAATTCTTCATCTTTTCTTAGAAAATCTATTCCTAAAAATTTCTTTACTGCATTAAGTGTATATTCTTTTGAAGAATATAAATTTCTAATTTTAGATTCTTGTTCCATTAATCTTCTTGTAGGTCTACTTAAACAAATTTCTAATTTATTTGAATTATCTCTAATTGTTTTTAATTTAATTAATATTATACCGTTGTCTAATATATCTTCTTGTGTATCAATATATGTACCCGAAATATTTAGATTATCAATCACATCTCCATCTAATGTTTTAACAAAACAAACTCTTGCATCTGTTCCATTTTCTTTGAAGTTTCCAACTTTATTAATATATTCTGAATCTATATTTATATCATATACTAACATATCATCTTCCAAAGCTACAATTTCCTCAGATAACTTAATTGCATCTTTTGCTTTGTGGAAATAATATCTACTTGTTTCTTCATTAAATGGAAGTCTTTTTCTAAATGAAAATGATTTTTCTGGGATAACACAATCAAAGGTTTGTTTATTTCCTGTTTCTTCTTCTTCACTTGTACAGTCTAATGGTGCTAATACTGCTTTTAAAGAAAATATATATGAATTTGTATCTACATTATTTCTTTCTAAATCAAATATGCTTTCGATATTAAGATTATTACCGTTTACTCTTGAATTATTAGTATATCTTATGTCTGATTTGTATTTTATATCATTTATCATTCTTTCATTGTCTGTTAATTCTGTTACAGGCCTACTAATACACACTTGAATATTTATGTCCTGGTTTCCTTTAATAATTTTTATTTGAGAAATAATTTGTGCATTTACAAAATTAGAAGTGTAGTTATTTTTAAAATCATAATTTTCTATATTTATTGTTTTTACGAAACAAACTCTTGCATCTGTTCCATTTTCTCTAAAATTTGTGGTTTTACTTAAATAATCACTATTAATATCTACATAAATCATAGATTTTAATATTGTTAATTTTAAAGAATCAGAATCATAAATAAAATTAGCAGTACGATTATTAAATCCTAAATCTAGTCTTTGCTGTATTGTTTTTGGTTCTCTTACACAGTTAAATTTTGATTCATCTACTATTGTACTTGCTGTTGGCAAATTTTGAGTAATTGTGCTTGGATCTGTTTTTGTTACAGTTTTATTATTTAAAACCCCGAGATTATAAAAACTATAACCTTCATTTAGTTTTGCTATAATTTGACTAGAATCACTACCAATATCTAACTTATCTGTACTTGAGTAAACATTATCATATTGATAATCTAATAAACTTCTATCTCTTATATCAACTAATGTAAATGTAAATATATAAACCATCCAACCCATTACCCTTTCTATTATTTCAAAAAATTTACTTGAATGTATTGGGGCATAAATTATCATATCTACAGAATTTACAGTATTATCACACACAGTGTCTGGGACAATAAAATTATACTCGGTTTTAAATTTATCTGCCTTATAAACAAAATTAGTTTCTGGATTTACATTATAGCCGTATAATTGGAATATGTTCCCTGCATTTCTTTTTCTTTCATTAATTAAATTATTTAAATTTCTATAATTCTTTTCTTTTAAGTTATCTGATTTTGTTATTAAAATATGTGGATAAAAATCTTCATTTTCTAATTCTGATATTCTTTCTGGCGTCCAAAAGTCATCTTTTAATTTAATATCAACATAACAGCTTTTTCCTGTTTCTGTAACATTCACTGTTGTTTCTTCAACATTAAAATCAACATAAGACATTGTTGATCTTGGAACGCAAGATAATGGAGTTAATGCTGTCTTTAAAGAAAATATTGCAGAACCATTCTTTTGTCTTCCGTTTTCTTTATCATATATTTCTTCAATTGTTAAATTATTATTTTTATATTTTACATCATTAATTATACTTTCATAATCTTCTAATTTATTTAATGGTCTTATAAAACACACACTTAATTTTGAATCATTTATTTTTATTACTGAAATAACATTTCCATTAGCTAAAACACTGTCTTTATTTTCTAAAACATTATTTGTTTGTAGCTCTGTTAGAATGCTCTGAGGAATTGCAGTTTCAAAACAAACTCTTGCATCATTTTCATTTTCTTTAAAGTCTTCTACCTCACTTAAGAAATCCGAATTTACAAAAATATTTATTTGAGTATTATCTGTTGTTAAGTTTATTGCTTCAGGATTAGATACAAATTTAGTGTTTCTTTCATTAAAATCTAAATCTCTTAATCTTTTCTTTAAAGTTATTTCTTTTTCAGCACATAAAAAGTTTTTATCTGGAATATTTGTACTTATTTGTGGTAATGTTCCTGAGATTGCTGTGTCTTCTACTTTTGTAACAGAAATATTATATAAATAATCTAAATTATATAAATTGTTTGTTTCTGCAATTCTTTGACTATCTCTACTTAAGTCTAATGCACCAAGACTGCTATATACATTATTATATTTATTATCAAAATAATTTTCATTTCTAGAATCATAAATTGTAAATGATCCAACATATAATAACCAACTCCAGAAATCCCCCAAAGCTCTTAAAAATTTACTTGATTTCATTGGCAAGAAAACTACTGCATCCATTGTGTTGGTCTCATTATTACATACTGATTCCGGTACAGTAAAATCATAAGTTGTATTATAGGCTGGTGCTTTATAAACAAAACTTTTTTTCTGATTCTCTCCATATAATCTAAAAATATTTCGTGCACCATCTCTTTGATCATCAACTAATTGTTCCATAGTTTTAAAATTTTCTGCTTTATTCTGTGTTGCTTCTGTAACTAAAATATGAGGGAAGAATTCTTCTACTGCTAAAGCATTCATATTTTCTTGCGGTAAGAAAGAATTATTTAATTCTACTTTTACTCTACATCCTTTTCCTGTTTCTGTTGAGTTTACATTTACAGAAGTTATATAATCTAATACTCCACCATTACTGTTTGCTGGAGGAACACAATTAAGTTGTGTTAATCCTGCAGAAACATTAAAATTTATCTCTAATTGTTTTTTCTTTTTTAATCCAAAGAAATAAGTCACACTTTCTAAAAAACTATCAGGATCATCAATAACATATGTTTTTCTTTCTGTATTAGAACTATAACTTTTTTTTATTGATTCATTAGAGAGTATCATTTCTTCATTTGTAATCTCAGACAATGGTCTACTAACACAAACTTCTAATATCCCAGATGTATTTATACTTAATACATAAAATACTTTATTTACACTAATATATCCCTTTGTTTGTGAAAATACATTGTCTAGTACTTGTCTACTATTTCTTGAATTTAATATTGGTTCTAGCTCTGTTCCTTGTAATTTAGAATTTAAATTTGCTGTAAAACACGCTCTTGCATCAACACCATTATCTTTAAAATTATTAGTAGAATCTAATAAATCTGCTGGAATTGTAATATTAATATCAACTGTTTTTATTTTTTTTGCTTCTTGTATTCTCCCTGCATTTACATTTAATTGATTATTGTAAATTGCGGTATTAGCTGAAAATTCCATTCTATTTTGTCTATAGTCTACTGTTTTTTCTGGAGTAGCACAATAGAAATTTCCATTTGAAGTTACTATTGATGAAGAGCCGGTAGTATATATTTGTCCTACATTAGTGTTTAATGTTGGTTGAACCTGTTCTATTGTTACAGGCGTTATATTTCCTAACGTGTCTGTAATTACTGGATCAGGAACATCTATTACGATTTCAGGCAAATCCGTTTCTGAATCGCCCTCTGAAGAATTTACAAGTAAATTCCCGTCTTCTACTTGATTTTGTGAAGTTTGAGGTAATGCAGGTATTTGAATTCCTATAACATAGCCAAATTCATAATTTATTTC
>DAOOUC010000004.1:0-78701 GCA_035390665.1 archaeon
TGCGATCCCAAAAACTACGATTTAAAGAAATGTTTGTTGTTTTCTTGAGAATTAGGCATATGAAAACTTCAAATTCACAAAATCTACAAATTAAAATCAGAGAATAATTTAGAAAAAAATAAAAAAAGAAAGAAGTTAATTTATACTAACTTCTGTTGTATCTTCTGTGTTAAAGTTGTAAGTTACTATATGGTTGTTTGAAATTGTGTATAACTCGTCACCAATGTACAAAGACCTTAAAAGATTACCATAATCTTGATTGTGTGATAATTTTTCTTTCTTAACAATGTCATCATCTTTTATTTCAAGAACATAGAAATTTGTTTCATTTCCCCTTGTATTGAAGTATTCACTTACTGGAAGAACTATTAAATTGTTCTTTTCAATGTATAAGAATGCTTTGTGATCTTCTTGCACTTGTGTGTAAGAATTCTCTGCAGAAACTTTATAGGTTGCTACTTCTTTTGGATCAGAATAATCTGAAACATCAAACAAGGTCACTTTTACTCCATCTGTTGAAGTTCCACCCCATTGGTTTTCTTTAGTATCTTGACCAACACCAAGTATTAAAGTATCACTTATTGGATGTAAGTAACTACTATATCCTGGAATCTTTAGATAACCTAAAACTTCGGGATTTTCTCTGTCACTTAAGTCTATAACAAAGAAAGGATCAATCTGTTTAAAAGTTACTAAAAACACTTTATCTCCCATAAACCTTACACTATAGATTCTTTCATCTTTTGCTAAATCATCTAATTTAGAATACTCTTCTAAATCAGAATCAAGAATTACTATTCCACTATTGCTTTTATAATCCTCATCTCTATAAGTAATAGCAACTCTTAAATAACCATCCTTATCTTCATCTAAAGAAAACTGATTTAAAAGTTCTCCTGTAACATAACCTGTTGTTATCTCGCCTAATTTTCCATTTGCTTCTAATTCAATTTTACTAATATTTGTTTTTTGTCTTTCTCTTTGTTTTTCTTGATAGTATTTATCTGTTGCTGCGGAAATTTCTTTGTATAGTTCTTCTTTTTCATCTGCCTCTAAAGAATTATAATATTCATTTAATATTTCTTTAAGTTTTTCAGGATTTTCTAGGTTATCTTCAATATCTTCTTGAATTGAGTTTGGATAAACGTCTTTGTAAATTGCTTTAAAAACATCTAAATTATCATTATAGTACCCTCTAAAAAACCAAGGGCCCCAATAATTATTTTCTTTGTGAGCAATATATAAGTTGTCTTCACTCATATAGATTGTACTTGAATAATCAAGTAATAAATCTAAAGAATCAATTACAGAATCTTGTGATTCGTCATATTTAATTGTTGTAATTGTATAAATGTTTTTATTATCAGGAGTTCCATCTTTTGGCATTATCATTGTTCTTTCTGTTGTGCTTATTTTTCCTGCTTTTTCTTCTTTTATTGGACTAATTATTATGTCGTCTAAAAGAATTGGATTAGAATAGAAGAAATTATTTGTGTTTGTTATTAAATAGATATATCCCTCTTTTAATCTGGATTGATAATATTCTCCATCAACTTCAATTGCACTTAACTTATCTAAACTATCTTCATTTATCTCATAAGTTGTAACAACTGTTGTTGGAATATAAATCATTTGCGGGTATAACAAAGAACTATCAAACTTTGATTCATTTCTGTATTTTGTTGTTACTAGATATAATAAATCATCATCTAATAATATTGTTCTAATTGTCTCTTGTGGACCAGTATAATATTCGTAGTTTGTTACTTCTTTTGATATTTCTAAATTGTATATGTCTTCTAATGGCGGAGTAACATTATTTACAACTACTAATTTATTGTCTTTACCAATAAATATTTTTTCTCCATTTGTTTTTACTATATCTCCTTCATCAATTCCTCTTACTTGAACATTTGTTGTTGAATAGTCTGTATCTCCCAAGCCTCCTGTTGATTGATCCATTCCTGGAGCAGGTGCATTTGCAACCACGTCCATTGATGAAGTCATTTCAAGAGTTTTTAAGCCAGATGCTCTTCCTACTGTGGACGAAGAACTTTGTTTTAAAAGAGTTAAAAGATTACTTTTTGTAAGAATCACAAATTCAGAATTTTTGTATGGCTTTGGTTCTTCAATACTTATTTGTGTGGTATTTGTATTTGTTGTTGAATTAGTTTTATTGATATTTGCTCCAATAAAGAACGAAGCAAAAATACCAATTACTAGTATTCCTATTATTACATATAAAAAATTATTTTTAGTTTTCATTTTTTCCACCATTTTTTAATTATTAATTATAAATATAAGAAACAAATTACTTATAAATAGAATTTAATACTTAGGAAAAAACCTAAAAGAAAAAAGATTAAGCAACCAAGCATAGAACAATACACTTTTTGGCTGGGCGCGAGCTCATAGAAACTTTGTTTCTAGGATGCTAAGAAATGCCTTTGGCATTTGTTTAGCACGACCGCAACCGGCTCTATTTGAATTTTGCTATTCTTATAACAACATAGATTGAAACAACTAATGCTGCTGGCCCAACAAAGCTTGCAAAGTTAAAGACTACTGCTTGTAAAAATGCACCAATTAGTGGAAGATTACCAACAGGTGTTGCACTTGTTGCTATTAAAACTAAGGATGCTATCAAGAATTGATTAGTATCTTTGTCTTTAATATTTAAGAAACCAACAATCAACCCTAGAACAACTAAAGTAATTGTTACAATGTCTGTGTGTAATGGTATTAAAGCTAAAATTACACAAAAAAATAAACCTGTTAAAAATGCTATTGCACCTATCTTTTCTATTTTCATTAATTATTACCCCCTAATTATAAATAGAAGATAATATATATTTTTAAATAATTAGTAAATAGGCAGAAAAGAGAAAAGATGAAACTCTTTATCTCTTTTATATTTTTTTAAGTGCAGAAAAGAGGAAGAAAAAGGTGCTAAATGGGGGTTTTTATAATATCTATTACCTAATTATAAAATACACCTTTCTTCCTGCTGTTATTTTTTGTAAGTATTTATCTTTTACAAGACTATTTAATCTCTGACTTGCTGCATTTGTTCCCTTGTAACCAAATGCTACTTTTATCTCTTCAGCATCTGCTCTCTTCTTCTCTCTTATATAACTTATTATCTTATCATCTGTTTCTGATAACATCTTGATATCTAAATTACCTTGTATTTGATTTTGTGAGAGAGAAAACTGTAACTTGTCATACTTTTCTTGAATATCCTTTAGTATCTTATTGGTCTCTTTTCTTTCTTCAAGTAACTTAAAGACAAGAACTGAAAGAACCAATGGATCTTTTGTTTTCTCTTGAATATCCATCAAGTCAGATAATCCTAATTCCTTGAATTGTTGACCTAACAATTGCTCAAGGAATATCTTTTTAGTATCTTGTGTGTTGTCATTATTTGTCATAGTATATCATGATATAGTCATGACTTTGTTTTAAAAGGATCGTGTTTTATTTTTTTAAAGAAATAGTGTTTTTGGTTAGAATTCCAAACACTGACCTTTTTTTCCCTCAAAAATAGAAGGAATTCATTAAAATTTATGTGTTTTTAATGAATTTATGTATAATTATAATCTAAAATGCCTTAATTTTACTTCTAGCAAGATATATTGTACAAGCAATACATATTGTTAAAACTCCGGAGAATTCCAAAACATCTAAAATCATCATATCTACCACCAATTTCCCTATATTTAATATACTCTGTATTACTATTACCACTATTATATTAATAAAAGAACTTATTTGTTTTTTAATTTAAAAATAGTTAAAAGTTTGGAAAGCAAACCAATCTTAAAAAACCCTAGATTCTCTTCTTGGAAGCCTAAAGCCATAGCTTCTTGTTTTCTCTAGAATCTTATTTGTTATTAAATCAATTTCTTGAAGAGTCAAACGACTTCTAATGTCTGCTTCTATTAGAACTGAAGGATAGGTATATTTTGGATTAAATGCAGAAATATTTGATATCATTGTAACAATTCTATCTGTATATTCCTTAAGAGAAAAACCAAAATCCTTATAGTAAACAAACTCAATTCTTAAAGGATAATCATTATCAGAAAGCTTTAGATAACAACAATAAAGATTATCTCTTATCTCTTCTGGAAAATCTGCAAGTATTGGATGAGATTTTGGATCCTTAGAATATTTAAAAACACCTGTTCTTTGATTCTTCTCTAGAAGAGAAAAAACAACAAAAGCATCAAACAATTCAAAATCAATCTCTTGATCATTAAATATTTCTGTTTTTAAAATTGAGAAGAATCTATTTGCTCTACAATCTTCAATACAACCTACAAGAAAAATATTTTTTTCTTTTGTTTCTTTGTAAACTGATAAAAACCTTGAAATTAAATGCTCGTATTTTTTTTTCTGAGGACAATCCTTTGTTGGCTTGTTTATATATTGGGGGACTATGGAACCGTCGAAGAGGTGGATGTTTGGCTTAGTTTGTCCAAGAATTAGTGAGGAAACCTCCAGTTCTTTTTCTAAGCGAGAAATTGAAGTATTCCACATAATCTCTTCTAGTTCAAGAGAAGAACTTGAAAGATAAGGTTTTGGAAGATTGTACATATTTGGAAAATACTTATAATCTTTTAGTTCTCCATCCTGGTAATCAAAAAAAACTCCACTCTCTTTTATGATTGTAATATTTACAAAATTAAGTTGTTTTGATACAAAACCTGAATCCACACCAGAAGCCTTTAAAGAAAAATTTTCTTCTATTGTGATTGGTTCAATTAATTTTTCTTCAGAGTTATACGGATTTATTTTGGAAGAAACATTAAATGTTTTTAATCTAGAAATAAATACTTGGTTTTTATTATAACCATTAACCATCTGTTCTATAATAGTATTAATGTCTTGTTCCATGTTTATTTCTT
Source organism: archaeon (assembly GCA_035390665.1). Lineage (GTDB taxonomy): Archaea > Iainarchaeota > Iainarchaeia > Iainarchaeales > CSSED10-239 > JAKQTP01. The sequence continues at coordinate 4,911 of DAOOUC010000004.1, forward strand.
TTTTGTTTCTATTTTTTGCAATTCTTTCCTAATGCCTTCTTCTGCGACTTTATTCCAATCAATGTTTGGATATCTGTCCATTGTATCTTTCATCTTCTGAGGAATTTCAATTGCCCATTCTTTCATATTATCACCAATTATATATAATAAATATAATTAATTCTTTATATTACTTTCTAGAGTAGATGTCCAGTGGGGAAACTACTTTAATTTATATTTTTTTAGAACGGTTATTTTTCCAGAGAACGAAGGATAAAATTTAGCTAGTATGATTTCGGTAACAACCATTTTTCCAAAATTCTGTGTTTTATATTTTTTGGCTTCTTCTAATATCTTTTGGGAATCAGAAACTATGTGATTTAATGTTATGTGTGGAATATAGTTTGCTTTTTCAAATTTAGGAAATGAACTTGGAAGTACTTTACAGAATAAGTTATGATAGTTATGTAATTTTTTATTTTTAGAATAAACTTTTGCAATAACTACATTTGGGAAATTACTTACTCCGTTTACTTCTATTTCAAATGGATTGATTTTATTTATGACAGAATCTATTTGTTTAATATAATATTTAATATCTGTTTGATTTGGAGAACCATTAAACTGAGTAACTTCTTTTATTGTACAATGAAAACTTTTTTCAGGATAGATATCTTGCTTTGGATCTGCTTGTTTTAATTTTTTAGAAACAACTACTAGTTCTTTATTTAAATTTTTACTAGTAAGTAAAATTAAGGCTATAGACCCAGATTTTTTATTCATTTTCTTCAACCCCTACATCGCATCTAATCTTTTTATTCTTTCTTTAATTGGGGGATGTGTTGAGAACAAATTTGCAATTCCCCCCCCCTCTAAAGGATTAGCAATATACATATGTGCTGTTCCTTTGCTTGCATTCTTTACTGGTTGATTAAAACTGTCAATCTTTCTTAAGGCATCAGCTAAACCTTTTGGATATCTTGTTAGTTTCGCACTTGAACTGTCTGCTAAATATTCTCTATTTCTTGAAATTGCAAGTTGTATTAACATTGCTACAAGCGGTGCTAAAATAAGTAAAGCAATACTAATAATTAACCCAACAATATTTTTACCATCAGAATCATCACTTCCACCAAATATTAAAACCCTTAAAGCAATGTCTGAAACTATTGAAATAATCCCAAACAGAATTGAAGTTATTGTCATTACTTCAATGTCTCTATTTTTTATATGGGACATTTCATGAGCAACAACTCCTTCTAATTCTTGTCTAGACATTATTTTTAATAATCCTGTTGTTACTGCTAGACTTGCATGCTTTGGATCTCTCCCTGTTGCAAAAGCATTTGGGGAATCGTCATCAATAACATAAACTTTAGGTTTTGGAATTCCTGCTGAAATAGAAAGTCCTTCAACAACATTATTAAGATATTGGTGTCTCTTTGAATCTGCCTCTTGTGCTCCACTTGTTGCTAGAACTATCTTATCTCCTAAGAAATAACCAACAATTCCATAAATTATAGCAATAATTCCAGCAATAAATAATATTCCAAATCCTGCAAAATTAAAAATATATTTTAAAGCAATTGCAATTAGAAAAATAAATGCAAAAAAACCCAGAAATAAAAAATATGTTTTAATCTGATTCCTACTACTCTCTGTAAAAAAATCAATCCTTTTTCTTTCTTCCATAATTATCACATCAAAATTAGTATATATGATTAATAATAATAACATTTAAAAAGAAATACATCTTTAAAAGATTATGTGAATTATATGGTTAATAAATATCTATACTATAATGAAGAATACAATAAAATTATAGAAAAACTAGAAAATGATAATTTAGATATAAAAGATATTTCAAATTATATTTTAAATGAAAAAGAAAAAGAAATTATTATTAAAGAATTAAAAAAACTTAAGAAACAAAAACCAATAATTCAGAACCTCGAAAGTATAAAGAACACGAAAACTAAATTAAAAGAATATTTAAACAAGGATTTTGCAAATTATCTTGTGGATTATTTTTTAGGATACAGACAATTAACTAAATTATTTGATTCTAAAGATATTGAAGAAATAATAATTAATGATTATGATAAGATATTTATTATAGATCGCGACCAAAATAAAATTTTAACAGGAATTTCTTTTACAGAGAAAGAATATGATAAATTTATTGATGTTTTAATAAATACTGTAAATAAAAACTTTAATAGAAGAGAATTTATAGACGGAAGTCTTCCAGACAAATCTAGATTAAATATTGTTTCTACAAATGTGTGTGGTTTTCATGCAATAACTATTAGAAAGTTTACTAGAAAACCATTAACTATAATTGATTTAATTAATTCTGAAACTGTGGATTCTTATACTGCTGCTTATCTTTGGACAATTATTGATGGATTTAAGATAAGGCCAGCAAACATATTTATCTGTGGGGGAACTGGTTGTGGTAAAACCACTTTTCTTAATGTTTTGTTAGATTTTATAAACAATAAAGAAAGAATAATATTAATCGAAGATACCAATGAAATTGATGTATCTAATTTTGAAGACTCTGTTTCTTTATTGTCTGATATTTCAAACGAAAATAGTCTATATGATATTACAATTAATACATTAAGAATGAGACCAGATAGAATAATTATAGGAGAAGTAAGAGGAAAAGAAGCACAAGGATTATTTGTTGCAATGGATACTGGGCATGACGGTTGTCTTGCAACTCTTCATGCAAACAATAGCGAAGATACCATCAATAAATTATTAAATAAACCTATGGAAATTTCAGAAACAAATATTCCATTATTAGATTTAATAATTATATTAAAAAGACAACAAATTAATGGAAAATTAAAAAGAAAAATATCTCAAATTTCTGAAATCACAAAAGTTGGAAATATAAGTTTAAATCACATATATAAAGAAAATGATGTATCTCAAGCAACAACAAACATAATGCTTTCGCAAGTTGCAGAAAAACTTTGTGAAATTATAAATATTTCAAAAAATGATTTCAAGAAAATTGTAGAATATAGAGCTGGACTATTAGATGAAATATCTAATTCTAATCCTAAAATTGATAAAGGAGAACTTAAAAAAATACTTCACAGTATAGAGTTTGATTATAAGACTATTCTAGAAAAATAAATAGATTTATTAAATATAGATATTAATATATAATATATAAATGGTGGTAAAAAATGGCATTTAATTTAAAAGAAATATTTAGTAGCAAAAGAAATACAGTTAAAGAAGAAGAAAACAGAAATTTTAATGCAATTCCTGTTTTAGAAAAAACAAATAAGATTGATTTAGCAACACTTATCTCTAAAAGATTACAAGTAAATATTGATAAATACATAGATACAGCAAAAATTAATGAAGAAATTGAAAAATACAAACAAATGGTCTTTGATTACAAGAAAAGAGGAGCAACAGAAAGACAATTAGAAAATCTTAAAGAAAAGATTGAAGAACTAGTTATTGAAAGGCAAAAAATGGATGTCTTAATGGAATTATTAAACCAAGACAATCTTGTTAAAACTGCATTTGGTAAGAAAAGACAATCTGAAATTTACACAACATTATTGAATAGATATAAAACAGGAAGACTATCTTTAATTGAATTTAAAGAAACACTTCAAGATTTATCAATAGTTTTAAAATCTAGAACAGATGACAGAAACGAAACACAAAGACTTGAAGACTTTAATGCAAGATTGTTTTAATTATAAAAAATTAGTAATTGTTATTTGGTTAAGGTCTTTTAATGGTCTTGACCAGATGCCTAATTCTTTTGTTATTGATTTTGAGAATTCTTCTGCAAAGCCGTGCATTGTATAAACTTGCTTAGGATTAACTTCTCTAACAAATTCTAAAAGATCTTTATAATCACTATGGTCTGAAATAGGAATACATTTTCCTGAGCGATAGTGTTTCCAGCCAGTTGTTAAATAACTTGATACTTTTCTGTTTTGTTGATGTTCTAAACTTCTAATTAAATCTTTAGTTATAAGATTCATTGGAACAATTAATATATTGTGAGAATCAATATTGTGATCTAAAAGATCATATTTCCCTAAATTAATTTCAAAGTTTTCATAAACTTTTGAAAATTCAAAAGCTTTATTTGTAATTAATGGAGTTTCTTCAAGATATTGATTTACAAATTTAATTAATTCTTGAGTCTTTCCTAGAGTGTACGCCCCAATTAATATTAATCTATTCTTTGAAATGTCTTTCTTTAACAGTTCAGCAAAATCAGAGTAGGTTTCTTCAACATCAGGAAAATTAAATTCTTTTCTACCAAAGGTAGTTTCCATAATTAATACATCTGCTTGTCTTGGAAGTGCCCCAGAAAAAAGCAAAGAATCTCTTGCTCTAAAATCTCCTGTGTAAAGTACGGTGTTGTCTTTACTTTCAAAGTAAAACATCTTGCTACCCAAAATGTGTCCAGCATTAAGCGCTTGTACTTTTATGTTGTCTGTTAAATCTTGTGGTGCACAATTAAGAAAAGAATAATCTAACTCTCTTGAAGTTTGAAGACCAATCAAAGCACTAGTTTCTTTTGTTGTAAATGTTTTTTGATTAGATATTGAAACATGATCAGAGTGTGCGTGTGTTATTATATTATAATCGTCTTGTGATCCTATTTTTCCTTGATCTACATTTGCTTTTTGATTGTTGTCTATTATTGAAAAGCAATTAGTGTAATTTAATTTCATCTTATATTATTATCCCAACATTATTTTATAAAGATTTAGTTTAGAGGCAAAAAGCAACACATATATAAAGATTTTTTATTATAAAATATATACTATTTGGGGATATAGGGTAGTCCGGTCTAGCCTAACGGGCTCCAGATTTTACAAATACAGGATGTTTTTTAAAGAACAAATGACTGAAAAATTTACAGGTATGCTAAGATTTATTTCTTAGAAAAAAAAGGAGATACCTGTTGACCTGGGTTCAAATCCCAGTGTCCCCAGATTTTTTTATTTAACAAAATTTAAAGCAAATTTTGCAAACCCAAATTTAATTTTTTTAAAGATTCCTCTAGATTGATAAGTAATTTCTTTATTTTTTAATGCAAGTTTTAATTCTGCGATTCTTTCATTAGAATTTAATATTCTATTTACTGCTTCTTCTTTAGCATATACAACTAATGTAGCTTTTTCATCTTCTTCAAAAGAATAAGACTCAATCATTGCATTTTTCATTGTTAAAGTTATATGCCTTGTTTCTGTTTCTCCTATAACATAAACTAAAATCTTTTCACTTCCAACTAATGATTTGACTGATTTAGGAACATTATCTATATTTGCATTATATTCTGCAACTCCCGAATCAGGATTAGAAAACAGATAACCAATTGCAGAATCTTCTGCAAAAACAAGACTTATTAACATAAATAAACTAATTAATACTAATATTTTTTTCATAAATTTACACTCCTTTTATTTTTAAAAATCATTATCTGAAAATATAATCTTTGATTTTGACATCTTCTTATACATTTCAAATTCTAACTTATTTGATTTTGTTTCAAAAAACAAAATGTATGAACCTTCCCAAAATAAAAACCAGCTAACTGGTTCAATTATTATAAAGAAAACATTCTGAGTATTAATTTTAAACAAATTAATTAAGAAATATTTAAAAAGAAGTAATATCAATCCAATAATTATAAGAGAAATACTTGTTATTATTTGCTTTTTTCTTTCTTTATTTAATTTATTAAACTGTTTTTTAAAAAATTCTTCAATTCTTCTTTTAATTATTATTTCCATTCTTGGATTTCTGTGTTTCTCTAAAACAATCATTCTTAGTGTGACATCTTGGCAATGCCCTTCAGAGAATTCCCTTTTTAATTCTTGTATAAAATCATCTGATATTGCTCTTTGATGATAAGGCTTATTATCAAAATCCGAAAATAAATCATCATAATGATTTAAATTAAACATTATTTCTTTTGTGCCTTTTTCTTTTGGCATAGTTTTTACTAAGTTTCCTAAACCCATCTATAATCACTTATCTTTCAATAATAATCTTTAAGTAATTGTTTTTAAAAATAGTGGTTTTTTGCAAAACAAAATTTAATTGTTAAATCTAATTTTCGCACTGGACAGCTACCCCCCCGAAAATGACCCCCTTTCTTAATTACATCAATATTAGTATCTGCCTAGAATATAAGAAAATTGTGGAAAATATGGAGAATAGATTGTGTTTATTAAATAGTGTCTATGATAAAGACAAAGCAAGAGTTGTACTTTACTTTGGTAAAGACCCCTTAAGTAATTCTTTTGATTTTGTATATAAAAGTAATTTCTTTCCTTATTTTGTAATTGATCTAAAAAGCGAGCTTATTTGGGAATTGCTTTCTGAGTTTAAAAAGGATATATCTATTAAATCTCTTGAAAATAAAACAAAGGTTCTTGCAAGAGATTTTGAAACCTTACAAAAAATTGGAAAGATTCTACAACAAGCAACTGGAAAAAATATAATACTTATTGAGCCAGAAAGACAATTTCTTATAAAGAATAATTGGAGTTACTATGATTCTTTCTTTGTTTCTAAAGACAAAATAAGTAAAGTAAATAATGAAGACTTTATTCATTTTGCAATAAATAATTATACCGGTCATCTTGAAGACAAAGAAAAAATAAAACTAATTGAGCCACTAACTAAAAAATTAATACTTAGTAATATTCTAAGAATAAAACCTGAAGTTAATATTAAAAATGATCAGATACTAAATGCTCTTTTTGAAAACGAGTTTTTCTCTAATGAACTTATCTTACAAAATACAAATAATTTTTATTATCAAACAAAAGAATCATTTATTAAAGATCATATCAATCTAGACTTTTCAAATGTTTTACCATATCTCCTTACAAACAGATTTAATAATATTGGTTATGAAACCTTAAATTGTTCTTGCTGTTCTCCTAAAGAAATATTTGAAGAAAATGTATTATCTTCTTCTCTTGTTAAAGTAGAGTTTACTAAACACGGTTTTTATTTTATATCTTGTGATGATTCTTGGTCAAGAGAATATCATAATAGTCATGAAAAAAAAGAAAATAGAGAAAACTACAAGAAACAAAGCAGACTGCTTAAATGCCCTGTTGGTCCCTTTAACAAAGGAGAAACCGAATATATACTCTTAAGTGATGCGATTAAACTTCTTAAAGAAAAAGACATAAAGATACTTGATAATAAAGATAAGCTTTTATGGACCTGTAGAAAAAAAGAATCATTTGTTTCTAGAATAATTAATGATCTAATATCCAAGCAACAAAGAATAGAAGAATCAATTAATATTAGTTCTATTGTAAGTTATTCTTCTGGAGATTTAAAAAATTCTATACATTTAGAAGAAAACCCTCTTTACCTTCAATATTTAACAGAATATTCACTTATCAATTCCTTGATTGAAGAAATACCTAGATTCTTACAACATAAAAATACAAAGTTTTATTCTTATGAGATTGATAGCACAATAAAATCCATAAAATATAATACTTTGAATCAGATTAATAAAGAAGAAGAACTATTACTTGTTAATACCAACAACATACAACTTAGAAACAAGAAATTACTTTCAAAAATAAATCAGACATTTCCAAAAATGAATCTACCAATCCCAAGACTTGTTATTGGATAAAAAAATAGAAAAGTAAGTTAGAAAACTTACTTATTTAATTTGATTTCAATTGCTGAAACCTTCATTGGGGTGTTATTCTCTGTTGTTATTTCTTCTGTTGAAATTGATATGTCTGTTAATTTTACTGTGTTTACAAATTTATTCTTAACAATTTCTGCAACATCAACTGCTTTTGAGATTGTTTTTCCTCTTGCTTTTATAACAACTGAATTTGTGCCTTGGTTGAATTGTGTAATTACAGCTAGAACATATGACATAGTTCCTTTCTTTCCTATATAGATTGTATTTCCTTCCATTTCGCTCATAGTAATTTCTCCCCCTTTGTATTTAATAGGTATATATAATGTTCTAACAAAATGTTTAAAAAGAGGTTTTTTATATATTTATATTAATTAATTTATTGGAGGGAATAATTATGCCAAAAATAGAAGTGCATTGTGCAATATCAAAACAAAGAACAGGTAATGATTTTAAAGAACTACATGAATGGATTGATGAACCCGGAACAAAAAAAGGAGCACAATTCAGATTAGAAAGACACAAATATACAGAAGAAGATAGAGACTATATTAAGAAAATGTGGGATAAAAAATTAGGCCCTGGTTGGGGAAATAAAGCAATTGTTGAATGGTTGTTTCATATTTCTATGGATTACCTAGATGTTGGTTTTAAACTTTCAAGTACAGTTTATCAAAACAATGAAAATAATGTTTTTATGTTTGGGTTTAATAATCAAGGCAACATACACACAAGTATCGGAACAATTGATAGAAAAGAACTAGATAAAATATCTAAAAGTTATAAATATGATCCAGAAGCAGACTTTGAATATTATTAAATCATCTTTTTAATTTTTTTTAAAGTGTCTGCTAAATGATCTATTTCTTCTTTTGTATTATAGAAATACATTGAAGCTCTAACTAAACCGTCTTTATTAAGTCTAGAAACTATTGGTTCAGCACAATGCATTCCGGCCCTTGTTGCAATATTTCCGAACTCGTCTAAAAAAGAAGAAAGCTCTCTGGATTTTATCCCTTTCATATCAAAAAGAACAATTGGTCCTTGGGTTTTAATGTTTTTTGGATTATAGATTGTAATTCCATCAATATTTAGTTTATCTAAAGCATAACTTAGAAGTTTTTTATCCTGATTTAAAATATTATCCATTCCTACTTTTTCAAGATAATCGACTGCGGCAAGAGTTCCAAAGGCCCCAGAGATATTAGGAGTTCCTGCTTCAAATTTATATGGTAAGCCATTCCATGTTGATTTTTCTAAAGTAACATGAGAAATCATATCTCCTCCAAATTTAACTGGAGAAAAATGTTTAAGATGTTTTCCTTTTGCAATCAACACTCCAACTCCTGTTGGCCCAAGCATCTTGTGCATGGTGCACACAAAGAAATCAACATTCATTTTCTTAAAATCAATTTTTTGATGAGGTGCAGATTGTGAACCATCTACACAAATTAAAATATTTTTAGATTTTAAATAATCAACAATTTCTTTTACTGGTGCAATTGTTGCAATAGTGTTAGATGTGTGCGCAAAAGTCACTAGTTTTGTTTTTGATGTTATTTTCTTTTTAAAATCTTCAAAATCAAAAGTAAAGTTTTTTTTAATTTCTACAAATCTTAACTTAAGCCCAAGCTTTTGAGAAAGAAATTGCCAAGGAACAAGATTTGCATGATGCTCATAAACGGTTGTTAGAATCTCGTCTCCTTTCTTAAAATAATTACTATTGTATAACATATACATTATTGTATTTAAAGAATCTGTGCTATTACTTGTAAGAATTATCTCTTTTGAAGAACAATTAAAGAACTTAGCTAATTCATTGTGACAATTCTCATAAACAACACTAGCTTCTTGAGAGAGCTTATATACTCCTCTGTGAATATTAACCGGACATTCTTTATAATAGTAATTCATGGCGTCAATTACTGTTTTAGGCTTAAGGCTTGTTGCTCCATTATCCAAATAAATGGTTTTTTCTAAAACCGGAAAGTCTTTTCTGTATTTTTCAATAGTCATATAACCACATTTATTAAATATACCCTTACATTTATATATTAGCAATCTTTTTAAATAAATATGGGACAATATATATTATATAGAGTGACCTAAAATTAGGCTCTTTTTTTAATATTTACTAAAAAATGATTTATTATGAAGATACCAAAAACAATTAAAACATACTGTAAAAAATGTAAGAAACACGAAGAACATAAGCTTTCACCATATAAAGCAAGAGGAGCAAGAAAGTTATCTCTTGGAACCAGAAAAAATGTTAGAAAACATAAGACAGGTTACGGTGGAATGGCTAAACACATTGCAACAGTTAAGAAACAGAATAAAAAACCTGTGTTTACTGCTGAATGTTTAGTATGTAAAGCAAAACACTATTTTGTAATACCAAAGAAAATGAAGAAAACTGAGTTTAACGCTTAGATTTCTTTTCTTTAATATTTTTAAATTCATCTATAGTATATTTATACTATGGAATTTGACACAATATATAAATTTGTGGCTGCAACTTTTGCCTTAGCCTACTTTATAGGATTAATTACAGGAATTATTTCTGTTGGCCTAGGGTCTACAAATTTTCAAGAAGCAGATATTGCTAAGTCTTTTTATTTAACTGGACCAATTAGTTTTAAATTATTATTTAATGAAACAATAGATACTTGTTTAAAAATTTCAATATTGCCTTTTTCTTATTTAATTGTTGGAATAAACTATGGATTTACACATGCAATTCACATTCTTTCTCCTTTCTTAGGACAAATAAAATTAGCAGTATTATTAATTCCAGAAATGTTTTATTTCTTATCCTATATTTTGTTTTCTGCAATTGGATTAAAATTAATTGCGACAATTGTTTTATTTATTGTAAATAACTGGATTTTAAAAGAAAAAAAAATAAAATTAGAGCAAACCATTTTACGAAAAGAAGATGTTTTTTTAATATATCTTGGATTAATTTCTATATTTCTTGGAACAATAATTCAGATTTACCTTTCAAAAGTATTTTTTATATTTTTAATTAATTTTCAGTTAATTACATATATATTAATTGTTTTAATATATGTAGCTATAATTTCTTTATCATTCTATATTTTATATAACACAATACAATCTTTAATAAAAATATTTAATAAAAGTGAAAAATTATGAGTTTAGATTTTGAATCAGAAGACATAATTGTTGGTAGAATTGCAAGCCATATAAAAAAATACGGAAAGAAAGCAACAGGATATATTGGTAAAGTTGTAGTATCTAGTGGAGATGACCCTGTGCTTGGTAAGAAAGTATTAATGGATGTTTCTCGCTCACATGTTGCAATTGTTTGTGGAAAAAGAGGTGGGGGAAAATGCCTTTCTGGAGACACCTTGATTACATTAGAAGATGGTAGAGAAATACCTATTAAAGATTTAGAAAAAGAAAGTAAAAAGATTATTTCTTTACAAGATAATCTTAAATTAAAAACAAATAATAAAGAACAATTCTATAAAAGAGAAGTACCCAATATATTAGAACTTACTTTAAGAAGTGGAAAGAAAATAAAATTGACTCCAGAACACCCTTTATTTACAATTCAAGGGTGGAAACAAGCAAAAGAGTTGAAAAAAGGAAGCAGAATTGCAACACCACGAATTATTCCTGTTTTTGGAAAAACCAAAATAAAAGATTGTGAAGTTAAACTTCTTGCATATCTTATAGCTGAAGGACATTTGGGAAACGGTTTTGTATTATTTAGTAATACTGATGAAAAAATAATCGAAGAATTTAAAGATGCAATTAAAGAATTTGATAAAAATCTAAAAATAATGCCACATGGGCAAAGTAATTTAAGAATTTCTAAAATTGAAAACAATAGAGATAAAAATAGCTTAAGAAAATATCTTGATAGTCTTGAATTATATAATGTAAAATCAGAAACTAAATTTATACCACAAAATATCTTTCAATTACCAAAAAAACAACTTTCTTTATTCCTAAATAGATTATTTAGTTGTGATGGCACTATCTATTTTGATAAAAACAAAAAAGAATGGAATATTTCTTATTCTTCTTCATCTCAAAAATTGATTTTACAAGTGCAAAGTTTATTATTGAGATTTGGACTTCTATCAATCATAAGAACAAAGAAAACAAAAAAATTACCAAACTGTGAACTTAAGATCTTATCTTCTCAAAATTTAGAATTTATTAAAAAAATTGGATTTTTTGGAAAGAAAGAAGAACTACAAAATAATGTTAAGCAAAAGGTCAATAATCCAAATATAGATACAATCCCTAAAGAAATTTGGGACATTTATATACCAAAGAATTGGGCCACCATTGGTAAAGAAATCGGTTACAAGAATCCAAAATCATTAAGATCATCTATCAATTACTCCCCATCAAGAGAAAAACTACTTAAAATAGCAACAATCGAGAAAAATAAAGAACTTAAAAACCTAGCAACAAGCGACATTTTCTGGGATGAAATTATTGACGTAAAAGAAATTAAGAAGAAAGAAATAGTGTATGATATTACAGTTCCAAATTCTCATAATTTTGTTGCAAATAACATTATAGTGCATAATAGTTACACAATGTCCGTACTAATTGAAGAATTTGCAAAACAACCTTTTGAAATTAAAGAAAGATTGTCAGCAATAATCATTGATACTGTTGGAATCTTCTGGACAATGAAATATGCTAATGAAGAACAAAAAGATGCATTAGAAAAATGGGGACTTAAACCTGAAGGAATAGAGATTAGAAATCTTGTGCCTTTTGGAAAGAAAGACTTTTACACTCTTAAAAATCTTCCACATGACGGATATTTTTCAATCAAAACTTCACAAATGGATATTGAAGACTGGCTTGCGGTTTTTAGACTTACTTGGAAAGACCCTGAATCTGCATTACTTTCAAGAACCATAGAAAAAATAAAAGAAAAAGTTGGAAGTCTTTATGATATAGATGATATCATTAATGAAGCAAGAAAAGATCAAGAAACAATAAAAGACGTAATTAATTCTCTTAATAATCGTTTAATGGTTGCTAAATCTTGGGGATTATTCTCAAAGATGGGAACAACTATGAAAGAGTTTGCTAAACCAGGAACAATAACTGTAGTTGACACAAGTACTTACAAAGAAGCAATTGGAATGGAATCCATTAAGGAATTAATTGTAGGAATTTTAGGAAAAAGACTATATGAAGAAAGAATGCTTTATAGAAAAGAAGAAGAAATGAGTTTATTATCCGGTGGAAGAAAAGAAAGCGAGATGCCTATTATTTGGATGATGATTGATGAAGCACACATGTTTATGCCTGCAGATAGACCATCAATTGCTCTTGATGTCTTGTTACAGTGGATAAGAGTTGGTAGACAACCAGGGTTATCTCTTCTTCTTGCAACACAAAGACCAAACAAACTACACTCCGAAGCAATCTCACAATGTGATTTTTTCTTAAGTATGAGAATGACTGCTCAAGAAGATATTAATGCTGTTGCTACAATTAGACCTAGTTATCTTAATGTGCCTATGGACAAATTCTATGGACAGATGCCAAAAGAACAAGGTTATGCGATACTAGTAGATGATAACTCAGAAAAAGTAATGTTAATAAAAATAAGACCAAGATTAACTTGGGATGGCGGAAAGACCGCAAATGTCTTTTTAGATTAAAGAAAAAAAACTACTCATCAAGTAGTTTTCCATCAAATTCTTTTGCAATAGAGTCTGCAAGTTTTATCTTCTTACTTGGTGCTTCTATATGTAAAATGTTGTCTTTTTCAAAATAAACCACAATTCCTTCAGAAGAAGACAATCTAAATTTCATGTTCTGCGATTTTAAAATTTCATCGAAAATTAAATCAATATTACTTGCAGGAACAACAATGTCTATTCCTACTTTTCTTCCACCGACATGTGTTGCTATATTATTAAGGTCGATTGTTCCAACAACACTAAACTTTAAAACAAATTCTTCAATATTAAATGAATCAATAATCTTTGTTAAATAATCTTTTGACTTTTTAGAATTTTCAAAAACAATTGTTCTGTAGGTTCTAAAATTCTCTAAGAATACATTACCCTGATTGATTTCTTTCTCGTAATTATCTATCTCATCTTTTAAGTTTTCAATAAGTGTCTGCATCTTCTTGTAAAGTCCAATTAATTCTCTTCTTTTTACTTCTTCTTCAACCATTTGATTAAATAATGGCTCTTTTTCACTAATATCCTCTAATTGTCTAACATCTTGAGCAATAGAGTTAATTATTTCATTCATTGGCTTGTATAATTCCATAACTTTATTTGTTTTATAAAGGTTCTTATTTAAAGAATCAAACAATTTAGATAATTTAGCATCAAGTTCTGGCATAAACATACCTCTTTTTTTTAATATATATTAATTAGATAAGAAACTCTATTTAAAGGTATTTTTTATACGAAAAGCTTTAAAAACCTATAAATATCTAACAAACTTATTGTTCTTATCAACAAGTATTTTTTTTGATTGAATTGGTTTGTCAGTTATCTCAAAACCCATAATTATTACTTCTTCTCCTTTCTTTATCAAATGAGCAGAAGCACCATTCATACAGATTACTCCTGAATCTTTATCTCCAGTAATAACATAAGTTTCAAGTCTGTTTCCTGTGGTGTTACTTACAACTAAAACTTTTTCTCCATCAATTAAATCAACTAAATCCATTAAAGTTTTATCAATAGTAATAGAACCAATATATTCTAAATTTGCTTCAGTTACTATTGCTTTATGAATTTTAGATCTTAATATTTCTCTCATATTTTTACTCTTTAATTTCTAAATAACAATGATAAGCAGCAATTGCTCCTTGACTAGATGCGGTGATAACCTGCTTTAAATCTGTGGAATCTGTTGCATCTCCTGCAGCAAATATTCCAGAAATGTTTGTTTCTTGATTCTTATCAACAACAATATATTTGTGTTCATCTAAAGAAAGATTAAGTTTAGACAATAACTCTGTGTTTGGAACAGAACCAACTTCTATAAACAATCCATCAATAGAAATTTCTTTTCCTGTGTTTGTTTTTATTCCTTGGAGTTTTTCTGTGCCTAAAAGTTCTGTTACTTCTGTGTTATAGAGTATTTCTATCTTAGAATTATTTGTTGCTTGATCAATCCAGGCTTGTTCGGCTCTTAGTTTTTCTTTTCTATAAATTAAATAAACTTTACTTGAAAGGTCTGCCAAAAGAAGAGCAGAAGTAACTGCAGCATCACTTCCTCCAACAACACCAACAATTTTATTTTTATAGAAACCGCCATCACAGGTTGCACAATAGCTTATTCCTTTACCTGTTAGTTCTTCTTCTCTTTCTACCCCTAATTTTCTTCTAGTTCTGCCGATAGCAAGAATTATTTTTTTTGCTCTTACTGTTCTTTGATCTGAATTAACTATAAATTGATTCTCTATTTTATCAATAGCCATTACCTTTTCAAAACCAACTTCTACTCCTAGACTTTGTGCTTGAGAAATAACTTTTTCTGACCATTCCATTCCAGAGATTTCAACAAAACCAGGATAATTACACACCTTGTGAGCATAAGATATTGTTCCACCAAAAGAATCAGAAAAGACAATTGTCTTTAAACCATATCTTGCTGCATAGATTGAAGCAGTTAAGCCCGCAGGCCCTCCACCGATAATTGCTATATCATAAATTGTATTCATAAATAAATAATAAAAGAAAAAGAATATAAATTGAATTTTATCTTGTTAATCTTCTTCCAACTCTTTTGTATATTTTTTCTAAAAATTCAATTGCTTGAACTGGGCTCATGTTTTTTATTTCTGTTGGAATCACTGATTTATGAATTTCAGAATAGAATGCACCAGTAACTTTGCGGTTTACTTCTGAAAAAGATGGAGCTTTTACAAATAATCCTCTTTGTTCGCGTTCGGCTTTCTTTGCTAACTTTTCATAAACTTTGTTTACTAATTTATCGTGTATTTTTTGTACAGTTAAATCTTTTCCTGAAATTTTTAATAAACGGTTTAATTTATTGACCCATTCTTTTGTCTGTCTTTTCTTAATCGCATTTAATCTTTTTCGTTCTGCATTTTTTAAATCATATTTTCTTTCTAATTTCATTAATTGTAATCTTTTATTTAATTGTAGTCTTCTATCAATTAATTTTTGTTCTTGTATTTTTTTATCACGTAATTCTTTTGCATTTTTTACTCTTTTTTTATATTCTTTAATAAGTATTTCTTTATTTTCTTTTTCAAAAGCAATTTTTTCATTGAATTTTTTTGTTCCAGGTTTTGTTAATCTTCCGGTTTTTGGATCCCTTTCATAACCAAGTTCTTTAGGTGTTGCTCTTTTTCCTGTTACTGCTTTTCTTAATCTTAATAATAGTCTTGGTACGGCCATATTTTCATCTCCTATTGTTTAAGTCTAATCTTACATTCTTTAATATTTCTTTTCTATTTGAATGTATAGAAACTGACAAATGATCTACTAGATTTTGAATTTTTGCATAATCTAATTTCCCATTATAAAGGGTTGATTTTAATGAATATAGTTCTGTAAAAAAAGCAGATGTAAATTTATCTTTTAATTTTGCTTCAAATAATTTATATTCTGGATTTGCGTGTTTTTTCTGATATTGCACTTCTGAATCAAATATCTCATGATATATTTTTTCCTTAATACTATTTACTGTTTCTCCTCTTCTTATACTTGATAATTCGGAATTTATTTCTTTAATCCAATTACTTAATTGCAATCTTCTTCTTCTTGCTATTCTTGCTTGTTCTATTTGTAATGCTTTTTCTCTAATAATTAAGTTTGAACTTTTTTTTGGGTCAATTATTCTTCCTGTATTTTTGTCCCTTGTTAAATCTAATTCTGCTCTAGTTTTCTTTAAAGAACTTGTAGTTAATCTTTGAATTCTTGACTTAATTAATTTTAATGGAGGCATAATATATCACTTAAACTCCTAAAGACTTAAAAACTTTTAAAGAATTCTTTGTATTTTTTAGAAATGTTTTTGCATCTAAAATTTGCTCAGGAGTATAGTATTGTCTTATTTCTGCTTCTGGATATCTTCCAATTTGTAATATTTCTGGCAACGTAAAATGCTTTTTTGCAATACTTAAATGTATCCCTGCTTCCTGTAAACTATTTAATTTCAAAAATCTCATTAAATCTACAACTTTTCTTTTTTTTGTTATTCTCCACGTATTTACGCTTGCATCAGATTCTCTTAATGTTAATCTTCTAGAATCCAATAAATCATTAAATAAGCCAGATTCTTTGTAATAATCTCCTTTCAATAAATCTACTCTTGTAATTCTTACTTTTTTTGCTATTGGACCTTCTCCTGTGGTAAATACAATATTTCCATTTTTGTGATCAATTCCAATCTCTGCAACAGGGGCATTAAAAAATGGTTGTCTTGGTTTACTTGTATTATTAATTTTATGATCTTTAAGAAGGTATTCTTGTGCTTTTACAATCTTTGCATTTTCTTTTCCAATTTTTTTTAATTTCTCTAATTGAGCTGGCGTCCATCTTACATTATTTAAATCTTGAGAATGTCTTTCATAAGACTTAAGTAATAATCCACCTTTCCAGGTTGTTGCAACTTGTTTTGTACCTGAAGCAGTTTTTTGAATCTTTAAAACCCCTTTTGGTTTTGGCTGTGGTTTTATTGGCATTTAATATCGTCTCCATTTATTTTAATTACTAATAATTAAATGGTTAATAGAAATGCTTTTAAATATTTAGAATTAGAAAAACCCCAAAACAAATCGCATTCGCGATTCCCAAAGAAAATTATTAATTTTCTTGGGCGCATAAAAGCTTTGCTTTTATTGCGTCTCTGGGCCCAGAAAAATCGGTGGATTTTTCTTGGGAAAAAAATGCTTAAATTAAAATTTAAGCATCGATGTTTAACTTAAGTTTCGACTTAAGCTCTCTGTATCTGTTTCTTATAGTTACTTCTGTTACACCTGCAACATTAGCAACCTCTTTTTGTGTCCTTCTCTCCCCAACCATCAAGGCAGCGATGTAAACTGCAGCAGCTGCAACTCCTGTTGGGCCTCTACCAGAGATTAAGCCTGAACCTATTGCTTTCTTAACAATCTCTTTACCTTTCTCTTCAACTGCTCCTGAAAGACCTAAAACTGAAGTAAATCTTGAGATATAGTAAGTTGGGTCTGTTAATGGAACTGCAATTTCTAATTCCTTGACTATAAATCTATATGTTCTTCCAATTTCTTTCTTTGTTAAACCAGAAGCCTCTGCCATCTCGTTTAATGTTCTTGGAACATTGTATGTTCTACATACCGAGTAAAGAACTGCAGCAACAACTGCTTCAATTAATCTCCCTCTAATTAAACCTTTCTCAACTGTCTTTCTGTAAAGTAAAGCAGCGGTTTCTATTAATGATTCTGGAATATTTAAGTATGAACCCATTCTTCGTAGCTCTGTTAAAGCAATTGAAAGATTTCTTTGCATGGAGTTTGAGATTGATGATCTCTTATGCCATTTAATTAATCTATACATTTGTGCTCTTGATTTTGAGGATAGCTTATTACCTCTAAGATCTCTTCCCGATCTTTCAATCATTGTTTCAAGGCCTTTATTAATCTTAACATACTTCATTGGAGAACCAGACCTTGCTTGTTCTGAACCTGGAGACTGATCAAAATTTCTCCATTCCTTTCCCATATCAACCATGTCTTCACTTATAATTGTGTGACAATTCTTACAGATTAATTCACCTGTTCTTGGATCTTTGTAAACTTTGTCCTTTCCACACTCTGGACATTTCATTGCCATTTATATCACTCCCTTGTTATTATTAACTTTTCGCAAATCATAATTTCAAAAATAGAGCTTGCAGCCATAATAATCATTAAAAAACAAACTAAAGCAAACCTATATAAATATTATTCTTTTTTCTAGTATATATAGCTTTCGGTTTTAGCTAGTTTTTAGAATAATTAAAGAAAATTGCTTTTTTAACAATAATTAAATAATGTCGTCTTTTTTTATTTCTATATTACTACTTGTTAAGGTTGGTCTTAAAAGAAGTCTTAATGGATCTTTATCTGGATATCTAATAACTGCGTCATTTCCTTTTATTAATTCTATTCTTACATCGCTTATATCTTTATCCCTAAAATCATTTAAATATTCAGAACTTATTACAAAACTTAGTTTTGGATTTTCCTTTAATAAAGTAATTAATTCTTTTCCTATAAATCCATTATTAATTATTGAATTTAATTCCGGAAGAATAATTAACAATTCCTCTTTTGTTTCTTCTGATATTTTTTTTAAAATTGTATAAGTGTAATAAACATAAAATGGATCATCCATCTTCAATTGAACAATTTTACTAGATCCTATATTCTTATATGTATTTTCAAATATTTGTGAAATGTCTGTATCTCCAAAATAAGAACTATATTCTGTATTAATAATATTTAATTTAGAAATAATTCTCCATTTTTCAAATTCTGTAATTTCATCTGTTAAATCTAATTTAATTATTTTTTCTATTAATTCAGATATGTCTTTTAAATTAGAATCAAAACAAGAATCTATGATTTTTTGAGAAACTTCTGTTAATTTAAACATATTAATAAATGCAGATTTTGGAATTATTCCTAAAGGCATTTTAAATTTAAAATATTCATAATTATTTGCAGGAAAACCAAAAGGAGAAATCTTCATATCAAATTCAGAAAGTAATTCTTCTTTTTGTTGAGGATAAGATAAAGTTTTAAAAACTCCTGTTCCATCAAATACAACAACCTTCTTTGAAGATAACAAATAATTTTCACAAATTAATTTTATAGCGAAAATTCTTTCATCTAATTTTCCATTAACAACACAAACAGATCTTAAATTATCTAATGTTGCATTAATTGATATTCCATTTTTCTTACCAAGTAATAACTTGTCTATTGAAGAAATCACCGAGAAATCCACAGCTGTTGGTAAATTTGTTAAAATTTTTACAACAAATGGATCTGTAAAAAAGAAATTCTTTATATTTTCTGGTAATATCTTCAAAGAAATTAATTTTATATTATATGATTTTATTATAGAAACAATGGAACCTGTTGTTTTATTTAATTGTAATATCTTTTTTTCAATATGGGTATTTAATTGAGAACTATCTACAATTTCTGTTTCTGTATTTAAAATTAAAAACTTATATGTGTTTTTTTCACCAATATCAAAATGCTTTTGATAAATTATACATTGATTTGGTAAAGTTTCGGCAAATGTCTCTATGTCTCCATTAACTGAAAATACTTTATAAAGTTGTATAACTACATTTGACTTGTCTCTAGATTTAAGGATAGATACAAAATTGTCTTCATCGTAATATATAGAAAGGTCTTTCTGGCCATAGTGACCTTCAAATAATGTATTCCATGTTGTTATCGGTTGCATAATTATACCTTTCTTGTAACTTATATTTAAATCAAAACATTTAAATAAATAATATATTATATATCTTTAACAAGAAAAGACTTATTTTAATAAAAAATGATGAAAAATGGTAGATGTTACACTAATAAAAGACACAATTACTGAATTATTAAGCGCTAATGTTGATAAAGAAACAATATTTGCAACATTAAAAGATATAGGAGTAGAAGATGGAGATATTGAAAAATATTATTCTGAAATAACAAATCCTAAAATTCCTAATAAAGAAGAATCTAGAAAAACAGAAGAACCTAAATTAGCAAATAAACAAGAAATACTTAAACCAACTACAACAACAGAAGAACTAGAAAATGCAACAAATGATGTAATTGAGTCTGAACCTGAAACAAAAGTAGAACCTGCAATTACTAAAAAAACAGAAAATTTTTCATTTAATGTAACTGATTCTGTTAACACCGAAGAATTAAAAAAACAAATTATCGAACTTGAAGAAAAAGTTTCAGAAATTAAAGCGCAAATTAATGGACTTACAAAAATAATGAAAGACATCTTAGAAGAGAACAGAAATATTTTAAATAAATTAAAATAAACCTATTGTTTTCCAAGCATTCTTAATAAATCGTCGTATCCGCCAGAGTCTTCTTCTTCTTGCTTCTTTGATCCAAATATTGAAGCAATAACAATTATTGCACTCATTATTCCCATCAAATACCACCAAGTAATTGCAATTTCTCCAGTCTTTATGAAAACAATTATCATAAATAATAAAACGAATAATAAATTAGTTAATGTAGGATAAAATAAAGAATAAATAATAATTATAAAAACAGAAAAAAAATCATAATTATATTGTGAAGAAATTATCATTAAAATACAAATTATAAAAAAATTTAAAAATTCCAAAATTTAATCACTTTCATTTCTTTATAATAAATAATCCTTTTATATTATTTTTTAAATCACTACCAAAAATATAATAAATACCAATACCAATAGCAACTAACCAAATTATTTGAGGATATCTATAAAATAAAAGGAAAACAAGAAAACCTGTCACAAGAATTGCAACAATTTCATTTCCAATTTTCTTTTTAGCCCAAACATAAATCGAAATAGAGAAAACTATAAATAATACAATCCAGATTGTGTCTTGAAATGTTGTAGATAGTATTGTATTATTCATTTAATTCATCTACTTTGCTTTTCTATTATTTGCTCTTATTGATGGTCTATTTTTTTCTGTGCCTGTTCCTTTCTTATCTAATCCTCTATTTTTCTTTCCAGCACTTGTTATTCCTTTATAGACTCTTCCTTTGTTTTGTGGCCAACAAATCCAATTAAGGTCTTTGTCTGCAACAATTCTTGGGTGTGTTGGATCAATTAATATTACTTCATAATATTTTTGTTGACCGTCTTCTCCAATCAAATAAGAATTTAATACTTCAAGACCTGGAAACTTTGATGCTGCTCTCATTTCTGCAATTCTTTGAATGGATATTCTTCTTGTAATTTTGTTTACTCCCATTCTTTTTGGTTTTCTTCCATTTACTGGTCTTCTAATTAATCCTGAACCTTTTCTTACTTTTGTTAAAGCAACAATTATTCCTTGCTTTGCTTTATAACCTAAAGATCTTGCTCTTGGAATATTTGTTGGATTTTCTAATTTTAATACAGCTTCTTTTGTGTGTCTGTATTTAATTAATCTATCAGTATATAATTTCTTATAATTATAATTACTGTCTTTTTCTTTTTTAAATTCCTTTTGTATTGTTTCTTTTATATATTTTGTTGCTGTTGCCATTTTCACACCTATTTTTTAAATTATGGTTTAATATATTATTTAACCTACTAGATA
Organism: archaeon; assembly: GCA_035390665.1. Lineage (GTDB taxonomy): Archaea > Iainarchaeota > Iainarchaeia > Iainarchaeales > CSSED10-239 > JAKQTP01. The sequence goes on from DAOOUC010000004.1 coordinate 26,881, forward strand.
TAATTATAGTAACGAAACCTTTATATAGTGGTTGTTAAAATAAGCAAAAATCTAGCTTATTTTCAGAAAAAGAACAAAATTTAGAAAAATATGCATTTATTCCCATCAGATGTTGCTAAGAAAAAAGCATTGTTGGCAATATTTCTAATCATATTTGTTTTGATTTTATTTATCATTCTTGTATTTCCAATAGTAAAATACCTAATACGCCCAACACAATTAAAATTATTTGTTCTGCAGTTTGGTGTATGGTCACCAATTGTTTTTGTTTTATTACAAACATTGCAAATGCTTTTTTTGATTATACCTGGCGCACCTTTCTTAATTGCTGGGGGATATGTTTTTGGAAATCTTGGTATTGTTTATTCAGTTATTGGAATAATGATTGGATCAATGATTGTTTTTGGAATGGGTAGATTATTTGGTAGGCCTTTTTTAGAAAGTGTTATTGATAAGAAAGCAATTGCAAAAATTGATTATCAATCAAATAATGTTGGAAAAACATTATTTGTTTTATTCCTTATACCTCCAATTCCACATGATATCTTCAGCTTTATTGCAGGGATTACAACTTTAAAATTTAAAGACTATATGCTTATTTCTTTTGTTGGAAGATTACCCTTAATTGTGTTTTATACACTTGTTGGATATCAACTTACAAAACTTAATCTATTTTATTCTTTACTGTTATTAATTATTATAGTAATTGGTTCTATTTTTATCTTTTATCACAAAGAAAAAATAGAAAATAATATACACGAATACACAAAAAAATTTGATAAAAAATAAAGGTCCTGTGGTCTAGCGGTTATGATGTTACCTTGACATGGTAGAGATCCCCGGTCCGAATCCGGGCAGGACCATTTTTTGGTGAGAATTATGATATCAAAACTTATTTCTTTAATTGTTCTTTTTTTTGTAATCATTGATCCATTAACTAGTTTTGTTGTTTTTTTTGTAAGCACTAAAGGTTTTGATAATAAAGCTAAAATTAAAATTGCAATTCTTTCTGTTCTTCTTGCAACCTTTATTTCTTATCTTGTTCTTTTTTTAGGACAGAATCTTTTGAAATTGTTTAGTACAGACATTAATAGCTTTAAGATTGCTGGTGGAATCATTCTTTTAATTTTAGGAATAAATATGTCTCTTGGTAAATCATTTAATGACCTAGACAAAATGGAAGGAGATTCTGTACATGCCGTTGCTTCAATTATTGCAACGCCATTAATCAGTGGCCCAGCAACAATTACTGCAATAATTATCTCGGCTGCAGACTTTGGTAAGCTTTTAACAGGCATTGCTATTGGTGTTATCCTTGCAATGATAGGAATAATGTTCTATCTTTCAATTAGATTTCACGATGTTACTTCAAAAGCAAAAACCACTATACAGGTTGTAACCACAATCATGGGACTTATAACACTTGCCTGGGGAGTTAACTACATTATCACTGGTGTGCAAGCAATCTTTGGATTTGTCTAAAGCAACTTCTTCTGATATAAGTCATTAACGATGTTATCAAGAGTTTTCCATTTTAAACGAGTGTTTTTTGGAAAACTTTTATGCTTCTTAAAATAGTCTTTAAGATAATCAATGGTCTTTGGATCAGAAGAATATCCTGAAATTTCTAAACCATCTAATTCTTTTTTTAACAATGAGTCTCTTGTTACTTTGGCTAAGATTGATGCACAAGAAACTGATGGGTGATTAAGATCTGCTTTGTGCTCTGAAATAATCTTACTATCGCAAACACAAGAAATTGCTTTTAAATTGTCTTTTATTCTTCTAGAAAAATGATCAGTGGAAGTGTCTGGAGAATCAAACACAATTATTTCTGGTTTTGCCTTTAATTGTGAAATTGCAAAACAGGCTTTCTGTGCTTCTATCTCGTTTAAAGAATACTTGTCCATTAAGACATTTAGTTCTTCGGCAGGAATTGCAGTAATCTTATAATCTTCTGCTTCTTTTTTGATAAGCTCAAATAGTTCTTCTCTTTGTTTTGGAGACAAAAGCTTTGAGTCTTTTACACCAGCATCTTTAAACATTTTTTCTTTATCTTTATCTATTACACAAACAGCTAAAACTAAAGGACCTAATACGCAGCCCCTTCCGGCTTCATCAACTCCTGCGACTAGTTGTTTTTTCATTTTAATCAAGCTTTTTAAATACTTTGTTTATTAAATATAATATAGTACTTATTTTAAAGCTTATTAAATTGGTGAAAAATATGAACGGAACAATAACAAATTACAGAATGGGTGTAAACACACAAAAGAACAATCATTTACTTATAAAAATAGATGATGAGAAATACAATAGCAAGATTGCAGTAGCTCCATTACTTGGAAAAAAAGTAGTTTTTACAACTATTGGAAAAAAAGTAATTAACGGAAAAGTTGCTTCAGCTCACGGTAACAAAGGAATAATTAGAGTTATCTTTGAGAAGGGTCTTCCAGGAGACGCAATTGGACAAAAGGTAGAAATCAAATAAAGGTTTCTATTTTTTAAAAATCAAAGAAAACTTATGGATAAAAAACTATTTCTTGAAAAAACAATAAAAGATCTTAAAGTTGAACTTGAAAGCCCAGATCAAAGAATTATTGCACTTTATCAAATTGTAGATAAACTACCTAAAAACATTAACGAACTTTTTGAACAACTAAGGGTTGTTACAGACACAATCTATCCAAACTTAGAAAAAGAAATTAATGTTAAAGATTATTGTAAAATACTTTTGTTGGAAAAAGTAACAATAGAAGAATTAAAGAAAATTGGAATTACTAATACAAAGGTAATTGAGATTATTGATTCTGGAGTATCAATAACTTTAGAAGAAAAAGAAAAAAAACTTATTAAAAATTTTGCAGAAAATATTTTAGAACTTATAAAAATAAAAGAAGAACTTGAAAATCAAGCACACACAATTGCAGAAAAAACATACCCTACTTTTTGTTCAGTTACAGGAACAAAGATTGCTTGTCAGATGCTTGTTATTGCCGGATCTATTTCCAGACTTTCAAGAATGCCAAGTTCTACTATACAGCTTCTTGGTGCAGAAAAATCTTTATTTAAATCAATAAAAATGGGAAATAAGAAGACTCCAAAATATGGTCTTTTGTTTAATCATTCTCTTATTATTAACAAAACTAAGAAAGACAAAGGCAGAATTGCAAGATTTTTAGCAGGAAAAATTGTTATCGCAATTAAAGCAGACATTTCAGGTAAAGACTTAAGAAAGGAATTAAGTGAAAAAATTTCTAAAAAAATAAAGGAATAAATATGAGTATAAAAAACCTAATTAGAGCAGACGGAAACTTCTATACTCTTGACCTTAATACCAAAGAAAAAAGACTTTGGGAGCCAACAAGATCAAAAGTTTGTGCTGCTTTAAAAAAGGGTGTTAATTTCTTACCAATTAAAGAAGACTCTATTGTTCTTTATCTTGGATGTGCAGAAGGTTATACTTGCTCATATCTTTCAGATATTGTTGAGAAAGGAACAATCTATGGAGTTGATCTTTCTCCACACAGTATGCAAAAATTTGTGTTACTTTGTAAAGAAAGAAAAAATCTTGTGCCTGTACTATTTGATGCTAATAAACTTGAAGATTATGATCTTCTTAAAGGATTAAAAGTAGATGTAATTGTGCAAGATGTTGCTCAGAAAAATCAAGTAGAGATATTAAACAAGAATGCTTTACTTTTTTTAAAGCCAAACGGTTACTTTATATTAAGTCTTAAAACAACAGCAATATCTCAGAAAAACACAAGAGACATAATTGAAAATGAAATTAAAAAACTTGAAAAAGACTTTGAGATAACTGAAAAAAGAAGACTTGATCCTTTTGAAAAGAAACATATGATAATAATTGGAAAAAAGAAATAATTATTGTTTTTTAAATCAAAAATAGAATTATATTAAAAATAATATACATTAATAATAATAATCCGCCTTCTTTCTTTGTTAACTTTTTATCTAATATCACATAGATAAATGAAATTACAGCTAAACCAAAAATTGGAATTGCAATTGTAAAAAGGGTTACTGGAACAATAATAAAACCAAAAAATCTTGAAAAACTTGTAACAATCAAAAGATCGATTATACTTGCACCAATGATGTTAGCAACTGCAATATCAAGATGACCTTTTCTTAAAGACACTAATCCTACAGTTAATTCTGTAAGACTTGTTCCAAAAGCAATAACTGTTATTGCAATAATTTCTGGAAAGATTCCAAGAATTTTTGAAATATGTAACATTGAATCAACAACATATTTTGAACCAACATAGATTAAGAAAGAATAAATTAGAAGTAAAAAAATACACATAAAGGTATTTGACTTAGGCCCAGATTCTTCTAATTTTACTGGTTTTGATAACCTGTATTGATATGCAGAATATGCAATATAGATTAAAACACATAAAATAGCCTCAATCATTGTAAAATTATTATCAATTATAAACAGAATAAAAAGACAAGAAACTGTTGCAAAAATCCATAAATCGGTTTTTATTGTTTCTTTGTATAAATATTTTGTACCATATAAAAATCCAACTAATCCAATAACTAAAAACACATTTGTTGTAACTGAACCAAGAACTGTTGGTATAACAATCTCTGATTCTCCTTTTAGTGTGGCATAGATAGAAGATGCAAGTTCAGGAAGAGTTGTTCCAATACTTACAATAATTAGGCCTATAAGAAATGTTGAAAGCCCTAAATTCTTCCCAAGTTCTTTAGATTTATCTACAAATAAATCCGCAGTATAAATCAAAATAAATAAACTTACAATAAAAACAAAAGCCCAAAATAAGAAAGCAAATAACATTTTAATTTTCCTCTAAATTTTTAATTTTCTATGTTTAAATATATTAAATAAGAACAAAAAGTATTTAAAGATAAATTAAACCAAACAAAAATGCAAGATAAATTAATATTGCAAATATACTGTGAAAATAGTTTATTTTTTTTAAATTTATTATTACTCCAAATAATATTATTGAAATTAAATAAAATGGAACAATAAAAAATATTGTTTCTTGAAATATTATTGGGCCAAAAAATCTAGTAATGCTTAATATTCCTAAAGTCTTTATTATGTTTGAACTTATTATTGTACTTATTGCTAAATCGATCTCGTCTCTTTTTATTGCAGATATAATCAGTAAAAATTCAGGAATTAAAAGCCCGATTGAGACAACAGTTAAAGAAATTATATTAATATTTAGATTAGAAATTTCTGAAAATTTAAATATTGTTGTAATTAAATAATTTGCAGAGAAATAAATAGAAATGAAACAAATAACAAAAACAATAAAATTAATTACACTAATTTGATTTTCAGGTAAACTGATTTTTTCTGATTTTTCTTTCTTAAACCAAACATATATTGAATAACAAATTAATAACAGTACTGAAATTATTGATTCAAATTGAGTATATTTTAAATCAACAATAAAAAATACAAATAAAAATGTAGAAAAAGTTAAGAACAATAAATTCAAACTATGTTTTACTTGTAATTCATATTTTCTTTTTAAAAGACCTATCGCAATTATTACAAATAATGTATTAAAAATCAAAGAACCAAAAATTGCATATATTCCTATATCCGAGAAACCCTTTAATTTAGATAAAACAGATATTGTTAACCCTGCAATATTTGAACTTATTGCAACAAATAGAATTCCAATAATAATTGGTGGCAATTTAAGAATCGCGCCTATATTTATTCCTGCTTTAATTAACCAATCAGATGATGTCAATAATATAAAAAAACAAATAAAAAATAAAATAATCCAAAGAATTATTTCAAACATTTACATTTACCTCATATATGCTTTTGTTATAATTATGTCTTCAATTGGCCAATCTCCATTTCCCTTCTTTGTGGTAGTCTTTGCATTTTCTATATCAAAAACAATATGCATGCCTTTTATTACTTTCCCAAAAACAGCATATCCTGGATTACTAGGTGTATAATCTAAAAACCCATTATCTACTGTATTAATAAAAAACTGACTTGTTGCACTATTAGGTGCATTAGTTCTTGCCATTGCTATTGTTCCAACTGTATTTTTTAAACCATTATTTGATTCTAAAACAATTGGAGCTCTTGTTTGTCTTTGTGTTCCATCGGGTGTAAAACCACCACCTTGAACCATAAATCCTTTAATTACTCTGTGAAACACTAATCCATTATAGTGCCCTGCATTAACATAAGCTATAAAATTACTTGTAGTAATTGGCGCATTTACAGTATCCAATTCTATTTCTATAATACCTTTTGTGGTTTCTAAAACAACAATATTTGACATTTTCTCCTCTCCTTTATTATTATATTTAATTGCTAAATTTATTATAGCAACCATTAAAATTACAAACAATATACTGAAAATTATAATTAAATATTTTTTTTTCAAAATTTAACACCCTTCTTTTTTTATTTCTTTTTCTATTTTTTCACAAACAGGGACTAAGTTATTTTGTATAACCGAGGTTATATTATTTATTAAATCCCCTAATACTTTTTCTGCAATTTCTTCCCATTGTTTTATTTCTTTTTCTAATTTTTCATATTCTTCTTTACTGTTTGCTCTTGAAATTAAATACATCTTAAGTTCGAAAATAAAATCTTTTATGTGCTCAGATAATTGTATTAATTGATATCTTAATTTAATTGTTTTTTTCGTATCTTTTATTATTTCTTTTCTTTCTTTTTTTATTTTTTTATATTCCCCTGTGATGTATGGTGCAATATAAACATTAAATCCTTGCCTAATAGAATTAATTATTTTAGAAAGATCTATTGGCTTTGAAATCTTTTTTTCAGAAACTGGAAAAGCCTTATCAATATCTTTAAGATCCATTTCTATTTTCGGATCAATTTTTTTTATTATCCCTATTCTTTTTGGTTTTATTTTTTCTTTATATCTTAACGGCATAACTGGTTTCACATTTTAGCCCCTGATGGGAATTGGACCCACAACCTTTTGCTTACGAAGCAAATGCTCTACCATTGAGCTACAGAGGCATTTGTGGGGAAATCATTTGATTTTTGAAAACTTGGTTTTACCATAATAAAGCTTTTCAAGACTTTTTCCTAAAGATTTTATTGAAACTCTCTTTTGTTCTTGAGTGTCTCTGTCCCTTAGTGTTACTGTTTGTTTTTCTAGAGTCTCATGATCAATTGTTATACAATAATTACATCCAATCTCATCAAGACGAGCATACCTCTTACCAATGGAGCCTGCTTCATCATAGAATAGTTCATACTTCTGATGTTCTTCTTTTAAAGACTTAAAGATTTCTATTGCTTTTTCTGCTAATCCGTCTTTTTTCATTAATGGTAATATTGCAACAAAGTAAGGAGATACTTTTGGATTAAGATGCAAGATATTTCTTTCCTCTCCATTTATCTCTTTTGTTTCAAAATTGTTTTCTAAAAGAAGATAGAATAACCTTCCAAGGCCAATTGAGCAAACCTCTAAAACGTGAGGTTGTATTCTTTTACCGTCTTCTGAAATTGAAAGATCTTTCTTTGAACCTTTACCGTGTGCTAAAAGATCATAATCTGTTCTATAATTTACACAGAATAGCTCTACCCATTCTTTTTCTGCCCTTATCTCACAATCAAAGGTTTGTTTAGAATAGAAAGCTCTATCATTATCTGGGACTTCCCTAAATCTTATATTTTCATGAGAAAATCCTAAGTCTTCTAAAAACTTCTGAGTTATATAAAGGGCATAGGTTATAAGATTTCCACAAGATATATTTTTTTCTGTAATCTTTGAAATAGAATAGTCTTTTTCCTCTTTGTCTTTTAATAATTTAAATCTAATTTTATATTTTGAAATAGATTCTAATGGAATAGGTGTTTCATTAATCTTGTCTGAATCAAAAAACATCTCTGTTTCTAGTTGTTCAAACTCTCTTCCTCTTAATAATCCGTTTCTTGGAGATATTTCATTTCTATATACTGTTCCATGCTGTGAAATAGTCAATGGTAGATTTTTCCTACTTGTTTTATAAATTCTTGAAAAATCTAAAAATATTGATTGACAGGTTTCTCCTCTTAAATAACCAGTGTTACCAGATTGTGCACCAACATTAATGCTTGCCATTAAATTAAATCTTTTTATGTCTATTAACTTACCTTTACATTTTGAGCACACTATGTTGTTTTCATTAATTAATTTTTCATAATCTTCAATAGACAATTTTTCAGGAACTTCTTTTTCTGTAATTTCAGATATTAATTTATCTAAACGATAAACTTGCTTACATTTTTCACAAGTAGCTATTGGATCATCAAAATTCCCTAAATGCCCTGAAGCAACAAAAACATCTTTTGGAAGAATAACAGAACCAGATATTTCTAAAAAATCATTCTTTCTAACAAACTCTTCTCTCCAGAAATTTATAAGATTTATTCTTATTCTGTTACCTATTGGCCCAAACTCATAGAAACCTGCAAAACTATTTGCATAAATCTCTGCTGATGGAAAATAAAGAGAACGAGTTGCACAAAACTCATTGAATTTTTCTAATCTTGTTGCCATATTTTCACTATTTCATATTATAAATATTTTGTTTACTATATATTTATATAATAATAGAATAAAAACCTATTTAAAAAAGGATTTTTTTATTTTTTATTGGCTATCTGGCAGTAAACACTATTGGGTGCGAGCTGACCGAAACCAGCTCTTGCAGGGGTTTCCGAGCGGTCAAAGGAGCATGGCTTAGGACCATGTGCTTAGTGCTTCGCAGGTTCGAATCCTGCCCTCTGCAATTATTTTTATTTGTAGATTGTTCCTGTTTCCATATACCAAAGATAAAGATCAAGTTCTCCAAGAGATAAGTTTGTTTTATTTGCTAATTTTTCTAGTTTTTTTTCTATTGTCAAATAATTTTCTTTATTTAAATTTTTTGGCTTTTGAATTATTTTATTATCTACTAGAATATCAACAATATGAAAATCAATAATTGCATAATCGAAGAAACCGATATTTCTAAGGAAATGACTAGATTCTTTAAAACCAAGACCCTTTATGTTCTTTACAAGCCATTCTCTTTTTTCATATCTGTCTTTTATAGAAAAAATTTTTTCTTTAATATCTTCTTTATGTTCTTGCGCAACAAAAATAAAATGAGCCCTAATATTCGGAAATCTGTGACCATGTTGCTTTAGAATCCTTGAAAGCTCTTTTTCTGTTCCTGTAAGAAAAACGTCTCCACACTTCTCTTGAATTTCAATTGCTCTTTTAGCATTAAAATTGGCAGTCATCAGACAGAAACAAAGTTCTTTAAAAATAGCATGATTGCTTTCCTTTTGAAAACTTAAAAATTTTTTCTTCTTCTTCTCTATGTCTTTTCCTAAAGTGGTTTTTTTTAAATTATTTATTTTAAAAATTAGTGGATTCATTGTCGTCCAAGATTTAGTGTTTTTAAGTGAGTTGGAAATCTATAATGATTTCCAAACACCGTGAAGATTACAAAGACATCTTGCACTTATCTTATAACCATCGCCTTTAAATTCAGCAACAGGTTCGTCTCCTGGATTCAATTTCTTTACATAGACTGAACCATCAATATTGACTTCAATCCATTTTATGTGGTGTTCTGCACTCATTGGATGTGGAATTTCTCCAACTCTTACAACAACACTGTCTCTTGTTTTTTCAATAATTGGAATGTGCTTCTCCTTTAACTGTTCATCGCTTGTGTCGTGATGAAGATCCATGTTTTGACCACAACAAACAAGTGTTCCCCCTCCAGCATCAATTACTTCTACAACATTTCCACATATTGAACATCTATATATTTCTCCTTTTTTTACCATATGTTATTACCCCCTTTAATAATTTTCATCCTGAACTTTAAAATAATTTGTTGAATGACCGCAAGATGGACACTCTTTTGGTGGTTCTTTTCCTTTGTGCATATATCCACATTTCATACACAACCACACAATTTCTACTTCTTTCTTGAAAAGTTTATCTTCATTTAAATTTTTTAATAATTTTTTGTATCTTTCTTCGTGATGTTTCTCTGCTATTGCTATTGCTCTTAATTTTCTTGCAATTTCAATAAACCCTTCTTTTTCAGCAACATCTGCAAACTCTGGATACATTTCTGTATATTCATGATTTTCTCCAGCAATTGCTGCTTCTAAATGGTCTTTAGTATTTCCATAAACTGTTGGAACATCTGCTTCAACTAATATTTCTTTTGTTATATTGTGTTTCTTTTTTAGTTCGTTTATTAAAACAAATAATTGCTTAGCGTGTTCTTTTTCTTGTTCTGCAGTTTCTGTAAAAATATCTGATATTTGTATTAAGTTTTCCTTTAAAGCAACCTTTGCATAAAAAGTATATCTGTTTCTTGCTTGACATTCTCCAACAAATGCCTTTGCTAAATTATCTATGGTTTTTATATCCATAATTTTACCCCCATTTATCAATTAGATGTAAATATATATAAAAGCATAAATATTAAATATATTGTTATATTATATTTATTGGAATAATATCTTAAAAATGGGAAAAATAATGACAGATAAAATTGTAAATGAAATTACGGATTTAAAATTAAGATCAGAAAACATCTATAAATCATTTATATACCCTTTACATAAACTTGGAAAATCACAAAGAGTTTATTTTTTAAAAAATCTAAAATTAGAAATCGATGAGCTATCTAGATCTGTTGGTTCTCTTCTAGGATATTCTTCAATACAATTTTCAAAAGAAATCGAATCAGAAAAAATAAAGAACTTTCAAGAAGTCTTTAGTGATCTTTCTGGAAAAATACAACAGCAAATTTTCTTTGAAGAACATTCTACTGAAATTGATAATGATTTAGTAAACATCAAGAAAGAAATATCTTTACCTGAAATTTATTTTAATATAGAACAAATTACAAAAAATCAAATTAATAATCTTATTTTATTCTTAGAGTCTGCAAAAAAACAAATTGAATATAAATACATAGATTTAGCTAATAAAAGAAAATCAGTAGAAGAACTTCTTGCCATACTTGATAAGAAAGAAAATTTAATCAAAGAATTAAATCAGAAAATAGATGATTTAAGATATTTAGATGCTAAAGAAAAATCGAAAGATTCCAGAATTGCAAATTTAGAAGAAGATTTAATAAAGAGTTATAAGGCTTCAGAACAAGATTTAACTATATTTAAATTACACGTCATACAAATAGAAAGAACTTTAGAAGATATAACTAGACAGACAAAACAACTTGTGTCTGATATTAATCATCTAGAAACGAAGATAATTGTTAAAGAACAAAATTCTTTAGAATTAATTAAAGAATTAAAAACTGAATTAATTACAAATAAATATTTATTAAATAAGAAGTGAAAACTATGAGTGAATTTGATCCTTTCTCTGGTGGAGGAAATTTTAATAATTACGAATCTAAGCCAAAAAGCAAACCAAATAATTTAAAACCACTTCTAATTAAAGGGATTATTATTTTTATAGCTCTTGCTGTTATTGGGATAGGAATATATTATTTATTTTTTAATACAGCAAATATTGATTTTATTGTAAACGACACCGAAGGAAAATCCATAAATTCTGCACAAATCAAAATAAAAAAAGAAGGAACAACAAAATTTACTACGATTGGAACAGAAGAAATTATAAAACTTAAAAAAAATACAAATTATGTTTATAATATAACTGCTCAAGATTTTTCATCAGAAACTAATCTAAAATTAACTCCAACTGCTGATGAGACAATAGAAACCACTTTAGAGAAAAATATTGCTCTTCAAATCAGTTCAATTACTTGCCCTTCAAAAGTTTTTTTGGGCCAAAAGGTTGTTTGTACTATAAATGTAGAAAATAAAAGTCCAAGTCAAGATTACAACACAGATTTTTTTGTTTTTTCAGGAGATGTTTCTAACTGGGCAGACTTTAAAGATAAATCTTATAAATTTGTTGATCAATATGGAGACGAAATTAGTACTGCAAGAAAAACAATACTTCCTTTAAGAAATGAAGTTTATTTAGTTAGTTTTAATATCCCAACAGATAAAAAATTAATTGGAAATAAAAAAATTAACATAAGAATAAAATATAAACTTGAAAAAAAAGAAGCAAGTTTTGAGGTTGCCGATTCCCCAACCGTTACATTTACTTCAGATATATCTAAAATAGAGAAAATGGTTAGTGGCGAAGAAAAGAAAGCCCCATATTGGGTTGATAATACCAGAAACAATAGCGAAATTACAGATTTAATTTTATCAATTGATGCAAATTATACGAGTGAATACGATTATAACCTTGATCTAACAAATGCAATTATAAGAGATAGCATTAATATTGGAGTAAATGCTAAAACAAAATATCCTGGGCAAATTACTCTTAAAATACCTGCAAATGCAAGAGCAGGACAAATCAATGGAAAATTAATATTAAACGGGACCGTTTTCCCAGAACCAAAAACAATTTCATTTACTATAAATATTGAAGAACCAGAAAATAAATTTTTATTATCTTTAAGTAAATCTGCTGAAGCTTTAGTTTATGATACAAATATCTCTCAAAGTAATGAAAAAATAATTACAATTAAAGTAGACAATCAAAATAATCTAAAAGTAAAATTACAAAATATTATTGTAGAAAACTTATCTACAAATAATTGTGAGAAATGGATTACTGTTCCAGAATTGTATAATAATTACGACATCCAACCAAAAGAAAAACCAGAAATTCCAATTATATTAAAGGCAAACTCTACAGAAATTTCGGAAATAATTGGAACAAAATTATGTGCATTAAAAGTTAATTATGTTAATCCATTCACTAATGAAGAAATTACAAAAATACTTAATTTAACAATAACGGTTGGTTGATTAAATGGATTATATTGATTGGATTATTTCAAGTTTTATTTTTTTGTTAATGGTTTCTTTAATTTTAATCTCAATATCTAGTGTGATTCCACTAAATACACAAGACGACTTATATTCTAAAAGTATTTTTTCAGGAGTAACTGAAACTGTGCCAATTTATAATTTTAAATTAGATTCTTTAGATTCTGAAATTTATCCTTATGTTATAGATGTTAATTCAGCAGCGGGTGTTGGTCAAAATTTATTTTTAATTGATAATAATAAATATTTTAGTGTTATTAAGAATACAAATCAATTTTTTGATTATAATTTTAATAATCCAACAGATGCAATGGGTATTCTTGTTTTAAAAGAAAATTTTAATGATTTTAATTATTTAGATTCTTTTACTCTTTTACCTGATACAAACATTAATGCCGGCATTTTAGAATTAAAAGAACCAACCATAATTACAACAAATTCTGAATTTTATGATTTTTTTGGTTTTGTATCTACAACTAATTCTATTATTGCTTATGTTAGTTACACAGATGTTAATAATAATTATTTTTGTAGATTTGGAGATTCAACAATAACAATTGGAAAAACAGAAAATGCAATTCAAACCATACTACAAACAACTAATTATTCAAAAACAAATGATTGGCACAGGGTTTATTTTGGATATACTAAAGATAATTTAATTATCTGTAATGTAGGAGAAACAGATAGTAATTATCAAGATGCAAATATAATTCCTAAAACAAATGTTGTTATTTCTACAATTTACAATAATACTTTAATTGATGATTTTTATATTTATTTAAATAATGATATATCTTCTGATTCTAATACCTCTACAGTTAATGGAAACTATTTTGATACAAATATTTCTGATAATCTTGCTACAGTTACTTTAACAGATGCTGGTTTTTCTGCGATATTGGATTTTAATTTTGATGAAAACTTAATAGTTCCAGATACAAACGGAATTACTTTAATAAAAACAGAAAGTGAAGATAATAAACTAGGAATATTTTCACAAAGTAAAGAATTTTGGATATTTAAAGATTCTGATGAAAATATAGAAATAACTTTTGATGAAAATACTGGACTCGATTTAGATATTTCTGAAATCGAAGACCTTTCTCTTTGGTTAGATGCATCTTCTTTAGAGTTAGAAGATGGAGCGTTAGTAAGCAGTTGGACAGATCTTAGTGGTAATGAAAATCACGCAACACAAGACAATGATGGAAATAAGCCTACTTTTAAAACTAATATCTTAAATGGAAAACCAGCAATAAGATTTGGGGGTAATAATTTTCTTAAAACTGAGGAGTTTAGCACACTTTCACAACCCAATAGTATTTTTTTAGTTTTTGCAGCTATTGAAAATACAGGATATGTTGTAATAGATGGAACAAATGATACAGAACGGATTGCCTTTGGATCCTCTGGCCCAACCGCAAATGATGTTACGATATTTGGAGGGGGAGTAGTTAATTCAAATGAAACACTTCCGCAAGATTGGGCCGTGTGGGGAGGAATATATAATACAACTGATTCTAAAATTATAAAAAATGGTTTAATTAAAAACACCGGAAATGTAGGCACTCAAGATTTAAATGGGGTTACTATTGGATGTAGATATAGTCTTACAAGGTTTATGGATGGAAATATTTCAGAAATCTTAATTTATAATTCTGCTCTTTCGGATTCTAATCGCTTACTTATAGAAAATTATCTATCTCAAAAATATGATCTCGATGTTGAAAATGGATTGGATTTGAATGGAACATCTGTTGAATTGATAAATCTTAATTCTCCTGATAAAAAAATACTATTAGAGTTTTTAGATAATGAAACTCTAAGCCCAGTTGATTGTAATTACTCATATAAAAATAAAAAATTAACAATTACTGGTTGCTCTTCGGATATCATTATTAAAATAAGATTTAGAAATAACGGAATAATACCAACAAACCAAAAAACAAAAATAACTAAAACAAAAGAAAAAATAATTACTAAAGATAAATTTTATTCCTTGTCTGGACAATCTTATTATTTAAAATTATATAATAAAATCTTAAGTTTAGAAAACACAACAAATAGACCAACAACTAAAATATATAAAAATACAACACAGTATCTTACAGAAAACGGATTCTTAGAGAATGTGTTTGTAGAAATTAAACCTTTTAATTAAATTATAATCCGAATGCAAATTTT
Source organism: archaeon (assembly GCA_035390665.1). GTDB lineage: Archaea > Iainarchaeota > Iainarchaeia > Iainarchaeales > CSSED10-239 > JAKQTP01. The sequence goes on from DAOOUC010000004.1 coordinate 41,975, forward strand.
GCAATTAAAATTAAAACAGCAACAGCTATTGCAAAACCTATAACCATTTCTGGGGTTAATGCTGGACCAGCATTACTTTCTTTAAATTTCATAATACCAATTGCTGAACTTGGCCCTTGAGTTGTATTTTTTGAATAGTTCATTTTCATATTTTTTCACAAATTTATACTATTTATATATTATTTATAAAACCAAAAGCATTTTATATTAATCTATTTTATATTCTATAGATAGATATGGACCAAAAACAATCAGAATACAAATGGCTTGTAAGATTAATCTTTCTTGTAGTTATTATTATTATATCTGTTTTTATTTTTATTTGGACTGGGACAATAAGATGTAGATCAATTCCTGGTGGCTGTGAAATCTATTGGGGAATAATGACTATAGTTACTGGAAGAAATCAACCAAGTGTATTAATTTTACACGACCCTACTGATGAAAAAGGACTGGGAAATCCTGAACTTTTAAGACAATTACTTGCGGATAAAAAAGGGCTTGCAATACACCCCTCTATTGCAGATATAAGATATCTAAACTCAGAACAATTAAAAGATGTAAGTTTAATTATTGTAGAAAAGGCAAGGAAAATATCTACTCTAAAACTACTAACTATTCAAAATTATGCAGCACAAGGAGGTAGAATTATATGGATTGGAGATGCTGGAATCAAACCCGACGATGATGATAAATTATATGTCGGCCCAGGGGTAACTGACACAAATAACGGATGGATTAGACTTACAGACGAAAACATAATTATTTATTTTAATAAATTTATTGGTGTTAATTATAGAAATAATTTTTGTGAAATAAGAGATTGCTCAAAGAAAACATTTTCTGGTAAATTAATTACTATATCCCAAGAACACCCTTTAACTTACGGTCTTAGAACAAACTTACCAATTTATGATAACTATGCGATAGTCAAATTAACAGAACCTAATCCTGTTCCATTAAAGATAGAATACGGCTCTAACTTATTTGATGAAAATAAAACTAGCTACGGGGATGTTTTTGATGCAATTGTTACTAGTAATTCTAATTTGGTAGCCTACTATGCAATCCCTCCAGAATATCTTGCAGAAGACAATGATGATGAAAAATACTATTCTGTAGTTTGGAATATGTTTGATGGGATGGTTAGGTAGCTATGACAAAATCTTTTGAAGTTTCTATTGCCATTATTTTATTATTGTCCTTTGTTTTTTTTGTCTTTGAAATTCGTACATTAGATTACAATAATATAGAAGCCCCAGAATATGTTAAAAATATAATTTTAAATAATGTAAAAGATACTCAATTTAGAGAACTTGTAAATAATAAAGATTCAGATAACATATATCAATTGCTATATAATGATATTGATCAAAAATACACTATAAAAGTTTGCGATTATATTCTAGATGATTGTGTAATTAAAGACATTGGAAATTACAAAAATAAATCTACAATATCATATTATTTTATTGATATCAATAAAACATTATATATATTATTTTATTAAAAGTGTGTAATTAAATGAAGAAAGGATTTACTTATATAATCACAGTTATGATATTAATTATATCTATAACTGGAATAATATTAATAAATAGACCAAATAAAACAATCACAAATCATAATGCCCAACAACTAATTAATAATTATCAAGAAGAGTTTTTAGTTTTTTCACTAAATGATGTCGCTGATGAAAATACAATTACCAGTTATAACACTAGTTTCTCAAATTATGTTAACTCTTATAACTATAATATTGAATTATGCAATATAATTGAATCAGAAGAATATATTTATTTCAGTAATTTTACGGGAAATGATTGTGATTTATATATTGACGAAGATGTTAACCAGACAATAAACGACAAAACTACAATTAGAATAGATAGATTTATAAACAATACGAATATATATTTATGTAACTGTAATTATCAAAGAGGTAAAAACAGTTATTATATAAATATTTATAATGAAGATATTAAAATAATATATGAAAATTAGGGGTAGAAAATATGGCTGATGTAACAACAATATTAAATAAAATAGAAGAAAAAAGTAATATAGTTATTGCAAAATTAGAACTTTTAAGATTTGCAGAAGATGATGCAAGCACAATAAAAAAAGCACTTGATGGAATAAAAAAGAAATTAGATGATGGAGAAATTAGTAAATTCTCATATGCAACAATGCTTGAAATGAATAAAAAAAGAGCAACAGAAAATACAGGCGTTAAAAAGAAAACCTGGGATGAAATTGCAGAAAATATTAATGATATCAGTGATGCATTAAATGAATTAAAAGATATCTATAATGCAAAAACTGACGCAGACGGTTCAGAAGAAATTAAAACTAAAAAGTTATAATTTCAATCTTAAATTTGTTTAAAAGATGAGTCATGAATTTACCAACCCAAGAAGAGGCTTCAAAGCTACTAGAAATAGTTCATAAACTTAAAGATATAGAAAATAGTAGATCTGAAGAAGAAAAAGAACTCATCTCTAAATTTTATGATAAAAAAATTACAGATAAAGAATTTCTTAAAATTTTAAAAGACAAGAAATTACTTTCTAATTCTAAGAAAAAAGACGAAGAATTTATTAAAGAACTAATTACATATAATGATGCTTTAATTAATTTTTCAAAAGAATTAGATATAAATTACAATTTAAAGATTTATTCTAAAAAAAGATCAGAACTAAATAAATTAATCAATAGTTTATTTTTAGCTAAACCAAAAATGGAAGTCAAAAGACCAGAGAAAAAGACTGTGCCAAAAGTTTCAGAAATACAACCAAAAATCCCTGAAACGCACCACAATATACTTGAAAATGCTTTTAAATTACTTACAAAAAATAAAAACAAATTTGAAGAACCAATTAAAATTTCAGAACAACCAGCGCCCGTTTTTGAAGAACCCAAAGAATTACTTCCTGAAAACTATCAAGTATTAATTCCTGGTTTTGCTTATGCTTTTGTTGAAGAAAAGGCCGGATCTAGAAGGTATATTGTTGCAGAACCAGAATTAACTTCTGAGGAAAACAAAATTCTAGAAAATACAAAACAAGAACTAATTAACAGAATTTCTTTAATTGATTTAAAAGATGAGTCACAATTAATAAAAACCGTTGAAAAAACATTTTCTAAAAATAAATTGGATTCCAATCAAAAATCAAAAATAATCTATTATGTTGTAAGACAAATTAAAGGATTAGATGCTATTGAACCATTAATGCACGATCCACTTATTGAAGATATTGAATGCGACGGTACAAATATACCAATATTTATTGTTCATAGAAAATATGGACATATAGAAACTAATGTTTTATTTAAAACAGAAAAAGAATTACAACAATTTGTAATAAAAATGGCACATTTAAGTAGAAGTTATGTCTCTTATGCAAGTCCATTACTTGATGCAATCTTGCCTGATGGTTCTCGTGTCAATGCAACATTAACAAGTAATGTTTCAACAAGAGGGCCTACATTTACTATCAGAAAATTCCCACAAAAGCCATTAACTGCTATTGATCTAATAACTAGTGGAACATTAACACCTACGCTTGTGGGTTACATTTGGACAGTAATGGAATTTCAAAAAACTGCATTAATTATTGGACCAACTGCTGGTGGTAAAACCACTTTATTAAATGTAATAACTTCTTTTATTCCACCAGGAAGAAGAGTTGTTTCTATCGAAGATACTAGAGAAATTAATCTTTTATTAGATAATTGGATACCACAAGTTACAAGACCTGGATTTGGGCCTCCAGATTCTAGTGGTAAGAAATACGGAGAAGTAACAATGTTAGACCTAATAAAAGAATCATTCAGACAAAGACCAGACTATCTGATATTAGGTGAAGTTCGTGGAGAAGAAATGTCTGTAATGTTTCAAGGTATGGCTTCTGGACACTGTTGTTTATCCACAGTTCACGCAAGAAGTGTTAACGATCTTGTAAACAGATTAATAACCCCACCAATCTCTCTTGAACCATCATTATTAACATCTTTAGATCTTGTAATTGTTACTGGTTTTTCTGGGGGAAGTGAAACAAAAAGAACAATTAAAGAATTAGATGAAATATTAGGTTTTAATGTTAAAGACAATAAGATTGAATTTAATGCAGTATACAGTGCAATAGATAAGAAGAAACCTGTAAAGAAAGAAGGAGATTTATTTACAACAGATCTTCCAATTACTTATAAAAGTGAAATATTAAAGAAGGTTGCAAAAGAATATAACATTAATATTAATACTATTTTAGAAGTTATTAACAAAAGAATTGCATTTATTGAAGAATTAACTAAAAACCCACCTAAAGACTATATTGAATTTAAACTTGCAATAAATAAATTTAAAAGTACAGAAGAAGAATTAAAAGAAGTTACCTAAATGGATCTCTTTTATTTAATAAATATTCTGGGTCTGTTGAATCTTCTTTTGATTTTTTGTTTTTTTTCTTGGGGGATGATAATTTTTTAAATAAAAATATTATTGCAATTAACAAAAATAATCCAACTACAACAAAAATTAAATAAGTATAATCTGTTGCTTGCTCTATTTCAATTACTCCTGCTTTACTTATCTTTTTTACTTGACTTTTTGCCAATGTTATTTTTGGTAATGCTTCTGTATATTTTCCCTTATTATATAATTCCAATATTTGATTATAATTTTGACTTAATTCTGTTATTGTTTTCTTATCTTTCCAATAATTTATATTATTCTCACTTAACATTGTATTAATTGCATTATTAAGATTATCTTTTAATTCTGAATCATAAGAATATAGGGCGGTTTTTGCTAAATAAAAATCCTGTCTTGCTTTTATTTTAGATGCAAATTGATCTATTGTACTATTTGGTCCTGTTCTTTCAAATTCGGATACAATTTCTTGATAAAATTGACTTGTACTAGACAAATATTCAGAAATTGTTGAAATTTCTGAAGATAGATTAGATGGTGCTTCAATATAGCTTAAAATTAATCGTTTTGTTGTTTCATCTAGTGTTTTATCTGCTACAACAACCTCAATTATGTTGTTTATAGAGTCTTTGTAATTAACAGATTCTGAAATTAGTTTATTATATCCAGAAAATGACGTTTTATACAACTGTAATATAGAATCCACTTTTTTACAATCTGCTGTATCTAAAAACACTGTTTGTTCTTTTTGTAATTTTACTAAATTTTTATAAAGAACATCTAATTGTGAAATTAAAGAATCAACCTTTGATTTAGTTTCTGTGGTTCTTTGATTTATTGTAGTTGAATAATTGGATTTGATAATTCCGTCATATTTTGCACTTTTTGATTTTAATATGGTATTTAGATTATCTATTCTATCTAATAATTGCTGAGAAAGATAATTATTTCCTGATTTTGTATTTATTTGTCTATAAAGTTGTGCTGTTCTTAGAACATTTTTAGTGTTTTCGTTTGTTTGGTATAATACATTACCATTATTTGATTCTACTGGAATAAAGAAATTTAATGCCCCTTTTCCATCTACAATTCCAATCATATAATATTCATTAGAATCGCATTTTACATAATAAAAAGAAGAATCAATGAATTCATTAGATTGCATATATTCTTTTGCAACATCTTGTGCATTATATAATGATATACCATTAACCATTGGTAAAATAAAAATAATAAATATAAATATAAATTTTAAATTTTTCATGATTATCCTTTCTCTTCAAATATTTTATTAAATATGGATACAAATAATGCATATACTAAAAATATAATACTTAGATAAGTATAAATAAAAGAAGACAAAAAAAGCATAAAGATTATAGCAAAGAAATTTTCAATTAAAATCATAATAGGTATGCTTTTTATTGTATCCATTACTTTAATTTTTACTTCTGTAGAATTAAGATTAGGATACAATTCTTCTATTTCTGAATTTGTTTTATTTTCTAGTGATTTATCATACAAATCATTTAAATATTCAGTAAATGCAATAGATTCTCGGTCTGTTTTTTTTTCTAGTGACTTAAATTGATTAGATGATTTTAGGTGCTCTAGGTTAGCTTTTGTACACTGCGCACTTATTGTATATGATGTACCAATCCAAGGTCCTAAATCATCTGCAACAAATAATCCTACCATTCCCGCTTCCATTTTTTCTGCATTTTCTTTTTGGTGTGGTAATATATAGAATGTGCCTGCTAAAAAAACAGCAATCAAGATAAACATTGTTAATTTTGATAATTGAGAACTTGATAGCTCATATAAATTTTTATATCCTTCTTGTGCTTTGTTTCTTACTAATACTGAAATAATTCCATGAGCAATAAAATAAAGCACTAAAAATATAATAAAAAATAAATTTGGCTTAAATAAAATCAAAGAAATTATTAAAACTAAAAATAAAGAAATGACTAGTAATTTTATACTTTCCATTATTTCTGAATTTATTGCCATAGATATTATGATTATTGAAGTTAATGGAAAGAAAATTAAAAACAATAGAAAATTCAAAGTAAATATGGAGTTAAAAACTGAAATCAAATCAAATACAATTAATGTATCCATTGTTAATTTAGATGAAATTAAAAAATAGATCCAAAAAAGTGTAGAAAAGACAATTAAAGATATCTTAATAATATTCTTTGTCTTAAATAATTCTTCACTCATAATATCTCATCAATTTCTACAAAATCAATTGCTTCTTTGTCATTAACAAAAAATGTTGTTTCTGCTTGGGAAACTAATGACCCTGGTTTGTCTATTAAAACCGGATATGCTGCAATTATTTGTGCTTTTAATAGCTCTCTTATTGCAACCTTTCTTTCAAAAGAAGACATTCCTTTTCCAATCCAGAATTCTGAAAATGCAAGACCATCAAAAGTTTTTATTTCTTCTAAAAGCTTTCTTGCATTTGGATTTCTTATTGGATATTCTTCTTCAAATTTAAAAATATAAACTTGATTTCCTTCTGTTACATAACCACTTCCGGTTGTTACAAATGGTTCTACTGCAAACCAAGAATCTATATCTTTAAAGTAAATATCTAGATTGTTTTTTACATTTGGAATAGACGGATAATTGTGTGTAGTATATCTTGTTATTGTGTGCCCTGTTAGATTTGAGACAGGTTTAAAGTTATAAGATATAATTTTATTCTCTATAATTTCTCCAAGTTTTGAAATTTTTGCAGTTTTTGGATTTTTAAAAAGATAGTCTTTTGCAGAAAGTAAAGCCTCAATACTTGCTTCTCTTAATTTCTCATTTTCTTTTTTAAAAACAAATGTTTGAGATGAGTCTGTGATATATCCTTCAATTGATACACCTACATCTACCTTTAAAACATCGCTTTCTTTAACAAGCACTTGCTCTTCAGGATTATAACTATTATGTGCTGCTTCTTGATTTATTGAGAGATTTACTGGCCAAGCAGGAACTCCTCCTGCTTCTCTGATAAATGTTTCAATCTTTGTTCCTATCTCTAAAAAACTTACACCTGGTTTAACTATTTTTTTTGCAAGCTTTTGTGCTTTATTATTAATTATTCCTGATTTTTTTAAAATTTCTATTTCTTCTGCTTCCATAACTCAATCATTTCTTTTTACTTATAAAAAACAAAACTAAGATTCCTGCAACTAAACCTAAAGCAATAGGCATATCAGGAACAGGAGTTTTTCTTTGCCCTTTTGAAACAGTTATCCATTTTTGCATCATGTTGTTTGAAGGGTTATTATCAGAATTTAATATAATTGCTCTAATTAAATGTGGAGAATTTGAGGCATTGCTATCTGTTACTATAATTGTGTGAACTTTTTTAAATGTAGAATTTGCATTAACGTCTATATCTTCTAGATTATCTTCTCTTATAATTGCTCCAGAAGGAGAATAAAAATAAACATTTAAATCTAAATCTTCTGTGTTTGTTGAATTGTTTACTAAATCAATTTCTATAGAAATATTTTTATCTTCATAAGCAACTTTAGGAATAACCAGGTCACTTATATAATAATCCTCTGCAGAAATAAAACCAAATATTAAAATTAAAAATATAGCCAATAATATTTTTTTTATGATTAATCACCTTATAATATTATATTTATAATAATATAATATATGTAAGGTTTATAAAAATAGCTAATTTAAAAGAAAAAGAAAAAAATCAGTTGAGTTTAGAATCATACTCTCCTGAATTAAATGCTTTTAGAGCTTCTGCTGGTGTCTTTCCATCAATATTAACACCAAGGGATCTACAAGTTCCCATAACTTCTCTAATTGCAGTTTTCATGTTTCTTGCATTTAACTGGTTATATTTTGCTTTTGTTATCTTTAAGATTTTATCAAAAGAAATATCTCCTGCGACGACAGACCCTGCTTTCCCTGATGCGGTCTTTAAATTTAATTCCTTTTTGATTAATGCGCTTGTTAATGGTGCACCGACTTCTATTGAAAAGCTTTTATCTGTGTTAACATGTACTTTAACTGGCACTTGCATGCCTTCTAAATCTTTTGTTTTATTATTTATTTCCTTAACAACATCAACCGTGTTAATCCCAAGTGGCCCTAAAGCTGGACCTAATGGTGGACCTGCGTTTGCTTTTCCTGCATCTACTAAAACTTTTATTGTTGACATATTTTTTTCACATCCTTTAGTTTAATAATTTAATATTTTCTGCTTTCATTGTTATTGGAACTTTAACTGTTGCATCAAATAATTCAATAACAACTTCTTCTTTTGCAACATTTACTCTTGTTACTTTTGCTCTTGAGCCTTTAAATGGACCAAGTATTATCTCAACAGTTTGTCCTGGTTTAATTGAGCTCATTAATGGTCTAGATTCTAATATCCCAGCAATCTCTTTAATGTTGATATTACCTGTAACAATTTGCCCTCCTTTAATGTGAGGAACATTGTGTATAAGTAACTCCACTGTCTTTTCAGAGTCTGCTTCAATTAAGATATATCCTTTAAGATCTGCCATCTCTACTAAAGAAAAAACAGGAAGTCCGTCTTCTTTTATCTTGTGATATAAAATATCTATAACAACCCTTTCTTGACCAACTGTTGTTCTAACTGTAAAAATCATATCGCACCACTTATTATATTCATTATAAGTCTTACAATAAAGCCAATTACTCCAATAACAACCATTCCAAGACCAACAACTTTTGCCATTGCCCAGAATTCTTTATTGCTTGGCTTTTTTGCAATCAATAATATTCTTTTTGAAGATTCAAAAAATTCTTTTAATTTATTTGCCATTTTTTATCATCATTTTACATACTATCTATATCTAAATCAAGATTTTGTTTTTTCTTACCAATATTATTTCCAACAATGTCACTTAAGTAAGAAATATCTGCTCCTGCAATTACAGCCATAACTTTTATGGTGTTTCTTGGAACATCATCATCAACCATAGCACCCCAGATAATGTGTGCATCAGGACTTATTCTTGATGCTACTGTTTCAACAATCAACTCTGCTTCTTTTAAAGTCATGTCTTGGCCACCTAAAACATTTACTAATGCTTTTGTGGCATTACCTATCTCAATATCAAGCAAAGGAGAAGTTAAAGCATTCTCTACTGCTTCAATTGCTCTTGAATCATTATTGTTCTTGTGTGTTGCACTTTCGCCAACACCAATCATTGCAAGACCACCATTTGTTAATATTGTTCTAAGATCCGCAAAATCAAGATTAATTATTCCTGCTTTTGTTACAAGTTCAATTATTCCTTTCACTGATTGAGTTAAAATCTTATCAACTTCTTGGAAAGCAATCTGTAATGGTAAATCTGGTGCAATTTCTAAAATCTTATCGTTTGGTATAATTATTAAAGTATCAACTTCTTTTTTTAATTTCTCTAAACCAGATAATGCATTTTCAATTCTTTGTTTTCCTTCAACAGCAAATGGTAAAGTTACAACACCAATACAAAGTGCTTTTTTTTCTTTAACAATCTTAGCCACTTCTGATATTGCTCCAGTTCCTGTTCCTCCACCAAGTCCACAAGTAACAAAGACCATGTCTGCATCTTTTAATACTGTTTTTATTTCTTCTTTTGATTCTTCTGCTGCAGCTCTACCAACTTCGGGGTTTGAACCTGCTCCTAATCCTCTTGTAGTTTTTTTACCGATTAGCATTTTTTTATCTGCTCTAATCTTTAATAGCGCTTGAGCATCTGTGTTCATTGCAATCATTACTGCGCCTTCGATTCCTGTTTGGTTCATCCGGTCAAGACTATTTCCACCAGAACCTCCAACACCAATAACATAAATGCTTGGTAATGATGCTCTTAAAAATTCCTCTAAGTCTTCATCGTCACTTCTTTGTACTTTCTCGCTATTTTTGTCTTGTGCAACTACTTTGCTGCTTGGTATTCCGCTCAAAACTATTCTCCCCCTTGTTGTCTTATCTTTATGCTCGCAAAAATTAATATTATATAAAAAAAGATATAATATTTATAGATAAGAAACCTTTAAATATAAATCTATTTTATGTTTTATAAGGACAAAGGGATAATTTATGGTAGATTTAGAAGTTTCAAGAGTGGCTAAAGACATTAAAGATATTAAGATACAAGGAGCAAGTAAGATTGAACTTGCTGCAATTAATGTTATTAAGGATTTTATAAATAGAAGTAATTTATCTGGAAATGATTTCTTGGGAGAACTTGTAATTAATATTAATCATTTAATTTCTCAAAGACCAAACGAGCCAAAGCTTAGAAATTCTTTGACTTATATCTGGCAGGTTGCTAATAAATATTCAGAGATTAAAGACAGAAATTATCTTGTAGACTATATTGACAATTATGAGAATAATATTAGTAAAGGAAACGAACAGATTTCTGAGTTTGCTTCTCAATTGATTACTAATGGCTCTATTATTCTTACTCATTGCCATTCTAATCTTGTAGAGCAGGCATTTAAGAAAGCTTACGACAGAGGAATTGACTTTGAGGTTTACTGTACAGAGACAAGACCTAGATTTCAAGGAAGAATTACTGCTAAGGCTTTGGCTGATTATGGAATCAAGACAACACAGATTGTTGATTCTGCAGTTTCTGGTTATCTTAAAAAGATTGATTTTTTCTTGACAGGAGCAGATGTTGTTTTTCAAGATGGTTCTATTATGAATAAAGTTGGAACACACACCATTAGTATTGCTGCTAAAAACTTTAAGACGCCTCATATTGTTTTAACATCAACACATTGTGTTGAAAGTGATGTTTTTGTTTCTTTAAACGAAAAGATAGAAGAAAGAGATATTGAAGAAATCTGGAAAGAAACAGACGGAAGACCAGAAAATTTAAAACTTAAAAATCCAAGTTTTGATATTGTTCCAAACGAATTAATTGACAAATTCATAACAGAAGAAGGAGTTTTCTCTCCTGAGACTTTAGCACTTTGGAATAGGAAAAAGAAATAAAAATTAAAAGAATTAATAATCTAACTATTGTTAATCATCTTACCAAATATGAATAATATTACTGCAACAATTAGAAACCAAAACCAATTGGAATTACCAACTAACGCAAGCATTCCTGCAATTAATACTGATACAGCGGCAGTTCCGTATCCAAATGCCCCAACATTCATGTTTTTCATTATTTCACCTCCGTTATAATTATTCTTCTTTTATTACTAATGAAATTACTGCAAAGACAAATGCTACTAACCCAATAACCACAACCAATACTGTAGAAAATATGTTATCAGGGAACAAAATAGTCAATAAAAAGAAAATTGCCTGTATTACTAAAATCCACCTTATACTGTCTTTATATTTTCTGCGGTTTTTTTGTTTCATATTAGTCTCCATTTACAATCAATAATCCATTGTTTCTAAATCTTGTTTTTTTGCTTTTTCAGCTTCTTCTTTTAGTTTTTTTACAGTGTCTTCAAATTCTTCTATTCTATAATATAATGTGTGGATATTAACTTTCATTTTTTCTTTTTCATCTGCTAATTTATAGAAAATACCTTTGTGATATCTCATATTTTTTAATCTTTCCTGACCTTCTTTTAATTGCTCTTTAAATCTCTTGATTTTATTTTCTGCTTCCATAATGTTTCTAGGCCAATATGATAATTCTTTTAAAACTTCAGAAATATGAAAATTATATTTCTTTTTTGTATCTTTTATTCCTTTTTCTACATCTTCTATTTTATCTAATATTTTTTTAAAACTGGATTTGGTAGCATATTCAGGGTATTTATCTAGATATTCTTGCATTGCATTTATTTTTACATCATCAATGTCTGTATCCTTAAATTTTGGTTTTATTATTACTTTTGTTTTATTGGTTGCTTTTTTAGATGTAACTAGCATTTCTTTCTCGAAATTTTTTTCATCTTTCAATAAATTAAATAAATTTGTGTATAATGCGTGCTTCTCGTCTTCATCTGCAATAATGTCTTTCTTTAATTTCTGTATAGCTGCAAGATTATCTTTTAATTTATGATTCATCATAAATAGCCAACTAACTTTTTTCTTTACATCTTCGTGTGCATAATTTAATGCATTTTGATATTCTTCTTTTATTGCCATTGCATCTTTTTTGCCGGTTATATCTACCATTTAATCACCCTCAATTTATTTAAAATAATCTTTTTCTTTTATATTTTTAGGTTTTATTTCTACTTCGAAATGTTTCAACATAACTTTTATTGCTTCTTGTTTGGTCTTTAAGTTATTCATTAATTTATAGACTTCTACAATCTTGTCTTCTTTTTCCGATAAATCTATTTGAATTTTAACCATATAATTCCCTATATTGCCATATATCTTTATAATACAAAGTATTTAAAAATACTACTTTTAATTAAAAACAGATAAATATTAAAAAACTTTTAAAAAAATTAAAAGAATTCACCAAGACCTTTTTGCTTGGTGTTTGTTATTAGTTCGTCTTTTGTTACTCCAATTTCTTCCATTATCGGAAGAAGGGCAGGGATTAATTGATTATTTATATAATATTCACTATCATAATCCTTCTCTTTAACAAACTCAGCAATTTGTGATTTTTCTGAAATTGTTTTTCCTGCCTTTTCTGTTACAATGTATTCAACAAGATCTCCAACCTTAAATTTCTTGCCTTTGTCTTTTGCATTTTTTACAGCAGACATTGCAGGATTTAAAGTCTTATAACTTTCAAGAGATTTATGAACAAATGTCTGAATAATTAATTTAGAGTTCGGTATTTCTTTTTTTTGTAAATCAGAAATAACTAATTGAAGAAACTTAAGTGCTTTCTTTGGGTCTTTTTCTTTTAGAATAATTTTTAAGATTTCTTTTTGCGTCTCTTTAACAAGAGGACACCAATCATGTCTTACATATTCAAAGCCTTTGATCTTAAGGTTTCCATTATAATCCAAAAGAGCATATTTCTTTTTTGCTGCTCTGTCTTTATCTCTTGATTGTACAAATATTCCAGATTGATAAATGTCTTCTAGTTCTAGAGTCATTGCCTTTGGAAGAGATGCATTTAAATTTTTCAGATCTTCTTTTAATTTCTCAATATTTCTAAACTCTATAAAACAAGAATCTGTGTCTCCATAAACAACCCTATATCCTAGATTTTCAAGATCTTTAATAGTTTCTTGAATCTTTGAGCGCACTAAAGAATACATAATTTCTAAAGTAGGTCTAGAATACCATCTTGCTCCTGCAAAACCCATATACCCGTAGGTTGATGCTAAAAATATCTTTAAAGCATACTGTTTAGCATACATTTCTCTATATTCTGTGCTTTCTTTTGGTAATGTCTTTGCTTCTTCTTTGTATTTTGATCTTAAAGCTAACAGTTCTTCAAGAAGAGTTGGGACAAAGCCTTTTTTCTTACAGGTGTAATGACTTCCAAGAACAACAAATGGCTCTTCTTTACAGCAGGGACAATCAACAGTTTCTGGACTTAGATTATAAGAGATAATCAAAGATATATGATAACTTCTAAAATCAAGAACTGCTAAGTTTTGATGCAAGCCAGAAATTGGAGCTTTAACAAAAGCACCACTAAATGAAAATTTTTGTCTTTCTCCTATTGTTTCTTGTGTTGGTTTGTTTGGTATTATCTTTTTGTTATTAAAATAATATTTTGTAAATAATCTTTCAACCATAACTCCTGCTGAAGAAAAAATCAAATCAGAAACTGGATAGTTAATAAATTCTGATATTTCAAAAACAATTTGATTATAGTTTTCTGCAAGTTCTTGAGTTGCATAGACATCATCAAGATTATATTCTATAATTTTAGCGTAATCTCCTGAAAGATAAGCCTCTCGCATATCTAGAGGGGGAAGAGAAAGTTTTTTCTTTCCTGTGAGTTTTGAATATAAGGTATTAAGATCCAGTTTTGGATAGTTAAAAACTTGAAGATATCTTAATAATTTCATAATCGCATAAACATCAATATGAACTATTCCTTCAAGATTTACTCTTTTGTTTTTTCCTTTTGGATAAATTAGATGACTATTACCAAAAGTGAATTCTTTTCCTGTAATAAAGTTGTAGGCTTTTTTAAGATAATCAAAGTCAAAAATTCCATTATAGGTATAAACTACATCTGGTTCTTTTTCCTTAATAAACTCCATAAAGCTTTCAATCATTTCTCTTTCGGATTTGAAAAGATGTACATTTGAAAACTTTGTAATTAACTCTCCTTGTTTTTCAGTTAGGTTTACTTCTTCTCCTGCTAAGAAGAAAACAGCACTTGTTTTATCTGAATCAAAATAACTTATAGAGATGATTGGATCTTTTCCTGGTTCTGGAAACTTTAAGGTTTTAGAAACTAATACTTCTATATCAAAAGCACAATATTTAATTTTCGGTTTTTCTTTTGTTGTTGGTTTAATATCAATTATCTTTTGATTCTCAATTGTACATTCTACTTCACAAAAATTACTTAAGTTTTTGTCTAAGAAAAATCTAGAAACAAAAGGGATATCATACTCATAAAGCTTATAGTTTTTTCCTGGTAAAAAATCAGAAGTCAACAATTCATTTCTAGTTTTAACAAGGTCTTCAACTGTATTAAAAATCAATTTATTTATTTTTTCTTTTTTTTCTATATCTTTAATATTCAATCTTGTAATTTCTTCATTTGTTAAAGACTCTTGAGAAAAAAGATAAAAATAAGGATAAAAATCTACAGGATAGATTTCTTTCTTTTCTGTTTTTAGAACAACAAAAAGTTGATTGTCTTTATAGAAAGAATCTAGAAAGATTGCATTTTTTGAAATTTTGCAATCTTTTTTTTCTTCTTGTTTTTTAAAGATTTTAAACATATTTTATAACTTTATAAAAAAATAGAATTAAGTAAAATTGCAATAACAAATATTAATATCATTAAAACTATTTTACCTATTGGATTTTTTATATCAAATACAATTTCAGTAAATTCATAGAACATAATTATACAATACACTATGAAAAATAATGAAATTAAGGATAATAGAATTATACCAATAATATTAAATACAGTAAGTGTTGGAAACAATGTTGTGCTATTTATTAATGCAGGATTTTGAAAAACGGCTTGTATTACAGGTATAAAAGAATTTAAGAAAACCAAGAAAATTACTGCCGTAATTATAGAAAATATTATTGTAGGAATTCTAAAAGATGCTAAAGAAGACAAAACTTTTTGAAAAGCATGCTTTGGTAATTTTTTTGCACCTCTTATAAAATACATTATTAAAAATAATAAAACTCCTAGAACAAACCAGTTAATTAATATAGACGAAAAAATCTCATATACAGAAACTGTTCCAAGATTTGGCATTTTAATAATTAAATAAAATAAAATATTTATTACAAAAGAAATCAGAACAACAATTAAACTTTCAGTTAAACTAACCTTTTCATAAAAATGATCAATTAAAGCCTTTGGCCCTCTTTTTGCTTTATATACTTCATTTAACATTAATAATCACCTATTTTCAATAATATATTTTAGACAAAAGAATATATAAATGTTATGAATTGCTCTC
Organism: archaeon; assembly: GCA_035390665.1. Lineage (GTDB taxonomy): Archaea > Iainarchaeota > Iainarchaeia > Iainarchaeales > CSSED10-239 > JAKQTP01. The sequence goes on from DAOOUC010000004.1 coordinate 57,957, forward strand.
AAATGCATTTAAATATTTTTATTATATTATATTTTATTAATGGCAACTAAAAAACAGGTTTTTTCTAAACCTTTTAATCTTGTTTATGAGAATAATTATCCTGATTTATTAGTTGGTCCTGGTTTTTTTAATAACCCTGGTAATGCAAAAGACTCTAGTCCAGATAAATGGATTAAACAAGACCCTAAAAAAATAGAACAAGAAAGAGCAAAGCAAGTTTTTTCTTTTAAAAGTTTTAAAAAAACTGATGCTTCCAAATTTGATAAATCTCTTTTTGAAGTTCAATTATTAGCACAAACCGAAAACACCTCTGAACTTGAGATTAATATTAATCAAAAACCAAAACTTGTTAAAGAAAACTATAGTGGAATAAATAACTTCTCTTATGAGTTTGAAGAACTTAAAGTTGTTGACAATATTAAGATTCCAACAATAATTGATAAAACTGTTAATGATGGCGACTTAAAAGCAAAAGAAGGAATAATAAATATCTATAATAAACTTGATGATGTTTATAAGGTTGAACAAGTATTATCTCTTGGACTTCTTGGAAGAACAAAAAATAGAGTACTTGTTCCAACAAGGTGGGCAATTACTTCAACTGACGATATTATTTCTAAGGATTTGATTGAGAACACTCTTGTTGATTATCCAACGATAGACAAATATCTTGTATTTTCTTTTAGTTTTTATCAGAATATCTTTTATGTTCTGTTTATTCCAAGAATCTGGGGTTTTGAACAAATTGAAATACAAGGCGAAAACATCTGTGAAGATTTTGAGATTAATGGACCAAGAAAAACCTATGCATCTTCAGTTACTGGTGGTTACTATGCTGCAAGAATTGAAGTTGCTAAATATCTTTCAAGAAAGAAAAGACAAGCATCAGTAATTGTTTTTAGAGATATTTCTCCAGAATATAAATCAAAAGGAGTTTGGGTAATTAGAGAAACGGTTAGAGAAGCACTAACAAAAGAGCCTTTTGCTTTTGATACACTTGAAGATGCAAAAACATTTATTAATCAAAGAATAAGAAACGGAAGTGATTATTGGTTAAAGCAATCAAAACTATATTCTGAAATAAAATGCCAAAAAAGACTTTTTGATTTTTTATAAAAATATAATAAATCCTGCTACACAAAATAAAACTTCTACAAGAAGAATACCTGTTGTTACTTGCTTTTCTGTAAAGCGTTTTTTCCAAAGGGTTGGTAGATACATCATTATGTGTGTCCAAGAATAGATGTGCTTGTATGGTGCTTTTAATGTGCCGTCTTCTTGAAGATTTCCAAGACTTCTTACTTTTAGTTTTCCTCTAACTTTTAGAAGAATCTCTATTGCCCAAGGAATAAAAATAAAAAGCGCAAAGCTTTCAATGTTACCTACAATTGCAATTGTTGCAAAGGTTGCACCGAAAAGATATGTTAAAGAGTCTCCTGGAAGCATCTTAGCAGGACACCAATTGTTCATTAGATAAGGTAAAACTGCACCTAGTGCTAAAAACGAAATAACGGCGGCTTCAGTTCTTCCATTAATTAAAGAATAAACCCCAAGAGAAAGAGTTACAATTGCCATTAAGCCTCCTTCTAAACCATTTGTTCCAGCAAGCATATTTGTAGAATTTGTTATAACAACAAATAATATTGGAACAATTAGTAAAGGATACCAAAAACCAAAATTAATTGTACCTATTATTGGAAGAGCCATTGTAAAGTCTCCAGCCATTATAGCAATCAGAGGTATTGCTGCTAATATTGTCAATAACGGCTTTAACCATTGAGGAAGACCAACTCTAATTTCTAAATCTCCATAAATGTTTTTTACAGGTTCTTTACTTACATTTAAATCATCAAAAAAACCAACTAATGTTGCTAAAAGAATGGCAAGAACTGAAGAAATAATTATGGTGTTATCTACCTTAAAATAAAAACTTGATAACAAAACAAAAAACATAGAAGCAATAAAAAAACCAAAAAAAACAGGAATTCCGGCTGATTGTGGAAGAACTGGTTTTTGCTTTTTCTGTTGATCTACAGCAATTATTCCTCTTGTAACAAAAAATTTTTTAAATTGAGTTAAAGTAAAAAAAGAAATTAGAAAAGCAAGAACGAAACTAAAAAATAACAAATAAATCATTTAGTTTCCCTCTAATAATTCTTTATTAACTTTGTAAACTCTAACTTTTCCAAAAGATTGTGCTTTTGTAACAATTGGCTCTAATGTTTTATCATCAAAAATCATTCTTGCAAAAATGGTTTTGTTTACTGCTGCATTTAATAAATAAATTTTAGAATTGTCTTTTTCTCTGTACATGTATATTGGAACATTCTCCATTACTTGATCTGGGGCTGTGTGATATTCTGTTTTTATTTTGTTTATTTCTACTTCCGATATTGCTTGATTTCCACAAATGTAATTAACTGTTCCAGATATCGCTTTTTCTTGCTTATAACAATCAACAACAACACCAAGATATCTTGTTATTTTTGGATCACTAAAATTTGTTGTCCAATAACCATAGATTGCAAAAGAGGACATTCTTTGAAGGTAGTCTGATTCTACCATTATGTAATCTGTATCATATTTCTTTAATATTTCTTTTGTATTGTTAATATCTTCAGAAATCATAAACTTTCCAAAATCACTTGTTGCTTCTCCACTTGAGTTTGTGTTATCTGTACTTACTTTTCTTTCTGAGAAATATGCAATCCAGTGTCCATAATCCCACCAGTTTAATATTTTTGCATCTGTTGGTGTATTATCATAAACCCAAAACATTGCATTTTGCCAATCTTTTTCTTGAGAGACCGGTGGTTGCTTACTTAGAACAAAAAAAGATCCGGCTGCAATTGCTCCAATCAAAAAGATTCCAGCAATTATTGTAAATGCTCTTTTATAATTTATTGATTTACTATCAATCCATTCTGTTGTTAAAAAGAACAAAAAACCAAATCCGGCTGCAATTGGAAGACCAAGAGTGTAAGTAAACTTTAACTTTGTCCAAGCCATAAATCCAGTAATTAATATCCAAAAGAAAATAATTAAAACAAAATAATCAATTTTTTGATTATGTTCTTGTTCTTCTTTTTCTTTGTTTTTGTATTTCCCAAATAACAGATATAATGGAATAATAAACAATGCTAAAAAAGGAATAACAACTAAAAGACTATACTTCTCATAGAAGAATTGCTTACCGGTATTTTCTTCACCAACAGTTGCCCCAACAACATCTGCTTCTTCGACAACAGTTTTATTTATTCTTCCAACATTTGTTTCTGAAACTGGAAGATAATTTGTAACATACTCTGATGTTCTTTTTAACCAGCCTGTTCCACTATGTGCTGTTGTTATAATCGTAAATAATAAGAAACAAGTTAAGAAAACTTTTGAAAAAGCAAGTATTTCTTTTTTATTTATGTTTTTGATTAACATGTAAACAATCATTGTGCCAAAATAAGCTAATAGCACTAAAGGAATTAATAAAAACATATCCCAAGTTATTGCCATTAAATAAAAGAAAAGCGCTCCAATTATAGAATATATTAACCAATTCTTTAATTTGTGTCTATTCTGTATTGCTGTTACCAAAAATATGAAACCTAGAACTAACCACAAGAAACCTAAAGCATCTTCTTCGAAGAATCCGCCCATTGTTCTATAAACAAAAGCAGGAACAGTTGCAGCCATTACTCCCATTGCAACGCCTGTTCTAGTATTATACATTTTCTTTCCTAAGAAAAACATAGCTACTGAAATTAATGCTCCAAAGATTGCAGGAAGCCATCTTGCATATTCCATTAATAGCCATTTATCGTAAGCTGCTCCAAATGTGGTGATTTTATAGATTGCAGCAGTAAAGAACCACAAAAATGAAAATTTAGATTTATATGTTTGAATAGATTCTGATTGTAAATAGAAACCTAATGGATCACTTGTTGGAAGATTTCCTTGTACAACATATCCTGTTGCTCTAAGATGCCAATAAGGGTCAAATTCAAACATGTATTCATATCTTAAAATATGTGCTCTAATTCCAAGACCTAAAATAAAAATCAATGAGATTATTAAAATGATTACCCAATGTTTAGAAAAAAAGTTCTTTATTTTGTTCATAGTTATTTCTCTTAAATATATTATATTATATAATAAAGAAACATTATGTTTTTAAAAGAAATATATTTATGTAAAAAATTTAATAATTTTTTAAAAAATAGAAAATCACTAAAATGTTAGCAACTAACTTGCCGCTCCAAGAAAGAACTTAGGGCAAACAATATCGGAGACAAACTTAACTTCTGGGTTCGGAAAGGGTCCAGGTGTTTCTCTATCCCTATGGTCGCTAACAAATAATATATGTTTGAAAAGGTTTATAAATGGTTTGTTTTACTATTTTTCCTTAGCTCCTGCTAAAACCTTCTTTAATTTATTTAATCCTTTAACTATGTCTTCTTCTGACTTTGCGCCCGCACAAATTAATTTTCCATTCTTGAAAAGTAACATTGTTAGCTTTGGATTAAAGATTCTTACAATTGCACCAGGAAATTGTTCTGGTTCATATTCAATATTATCTAAAGTAACTGCTGCATTAAAAAGATCAATTTGTTTATTTAAGTTAGACGTTGCAACAAGGTTAACAATCTTATAGCTTACTCTGTCCTTTATTGTAACATTCTTTTGAACTTCGCTAATTATCTTTGAAGCTTTCTTTATTGCAGTCTTTATGTCTTTTTCACTTGATGCTCCGGAAATTATAATGTTTCCATTCTTGAAAAGAAGTAAAGAAACTCTTGGTTCATCCATTTTTAAAATTGCACCAGGAAATTGCTCTGGTTCATATTCAACTTCAGGTATTGCTGTTGCAAGATTATAAAGATCTAAGCCTGTACCAAGAGAACTAGATGCCACTAAATTAACAATTTTATATTCCATTTATTTTTCACCATTTTTTTATAAAAAGCAAATATTTATATATAATATTTATATATAAAAGCATTTATAAAGCAATTTTTTGTAATTTTTTCTTAACCTTTTTTCTTTTGAAAGTTTAGTTTTCTACGTTTTATGTGGCAAAAGGTTAGGCTTTTATTTCGTAAATCAACACCATATAAAAACTTTATGGCTCAATAATTATATATCATTTTAAAAAAAATAAAAAGGATAAGTGAAATAAATGGCAAACAAAAAAGCAAAAGGAAAGAGATCTTTAACAAGATCAAGATATAGAAGAAATGTAAGAGCAAAGACAACAGTCAATGAATTAATAAAACCAATTAAGGTTGATGATGTTGTTCAAGTTAATGCAAACAGTTCTGTACATAATGGATTACCACACAGAAGAATGGATGGTATAACTGGAAAAGTTATTGGCTTTCAAGGAGATTGTCCTATTGTTCAATTAAAAACAGGAAATAAAACAAAGAAAGTAATAACACACAGAGTTCACTTAAAGTTATTAAAGCAAATAGCAAAAGGTGAAAAGAATGATAAATAATCCTAATTATATTGATGACTTAAGCCTTGCAGAAGTTAAAAAAATCTTAACTGAAAAAGGGAAAGACAAAGAGCTTAATTATGAACAAAAGCTTGCTTTAGAGCACGCTAAGCTTTTTGCTAAATTAACCCCATTAAAGGCAGAAAAATTAAAAAAGGAATTAATGGAATTGGATTTAAGTAGTGAGGTTGCTGTTAAAATTGTTGATATTTTGCCTAATGCAGTTGAATTAGATTTAATTGCTGAAAAAAATAAAACAATAACAGAAGAAAATAAAGAAAAAATTTTGGAACTTGTTTCAAAATACAAGAAAGATGAAGAATGATAGAGATTAAAAAAGAAGCAATTGTGCTTGACAAGGCCACAAGAGAAGTGCAGTTTAAACAAACACCTGTTATTCAATGTATAGGGGTAACTAATTTCTCATTACTTGAGATATATAGTGATGAGTCTCCTAAATTGCAAGAAACAATAAGCACAGATGAAAAAGTTGTAAAAAGAATAACCTTTGATAAACTTACAACCATTGCTAAAAAAGAACTTGAAAAAGCAGTTGAGACAATTGTTCTTAATAATCAAGATAGATTTGTTACTTTCTTTAATAATGCTAGACCAATTAATGCTAGAAGACATCAGCTTGATCTTCTTCCAATGATTGGAAAGAAACACAGAATGGCATTAATGGAATATCTTGAAAAGAATGGGTCAATTAAAGAACTTAATGATCTTAAGAAAATTGAATTGTTCCCAGATCCAATAAAAGTAATTGTTAATAGGGTATTAACAGAAATTGAAAATAATGAAGAAGAAAAATATTTCTTGTTTACTGTTCCAATTATAAAAAAATTCTAATTTTGAGAGCTAATGATTAAAGACCTATACACCCTAATGCTAAAATATAATTTTAAACCAAGTCATAAGCTTGATCAAAATTTTATTATTGACGATAATACAATTCTACGAGTTGTTAAAGAACTTGAATTGAAAAAAACAGATGTTGTTCTTGAAGTTGGACCAGGTACTGGTTTTCTTACTAAAAAACTTTTAGAAGACTGTAAGCAAGTTATTGCAATAGAAAAAGACAAAAAAATGATTTATATTTTAGAACAAGAATTTGCAACAGAAATAAAAAATAAAAAACTTATTTTGATTACTTCTGATTTTTTAACAATTGATTTAAGTAAATACAATTATACAAAACTTGCAACATTTCTACCATATTCAATTTCACAGGAATTTATTGAAAAAATTCTTGGAGAAAAAAAATTAATGGTTGGAGTTGTTCAAAAAGAATTTGCAGAAAAGCTTGTTTCTTTTCCAGGGTTTATTAACTATAATGCAGTTTCTGCACTTTCTCAAAGCTATTTCGAAGTAACAACAGTTAAAAACATAAGTAAAAAATGCTTCTTTCCTGTTCCATCTTGTGAGTCTGCAATTATTAAATTAAAACCAAACAAAAAAGAGATGGATGAGAGATATAATTTGTTTGTAAAAAATTTATTTAGATATCCAAATAAAGACATTAGTAATGCTTTAAACCTTGTTTCTAGAGATCAAAAGAATAGAGAAATTTCAGAAAATTCAAAAAATCTAAAATCAGAAATACTTGACAAAAAAGTAAGACAAATAGAAATTAAAGAACTTGAAAAAATCTATTCTGTTGTTTATTCTATTGTATAAAATGTTTCTGGACTACTTTGATTATTATATTCTGTTTCTATCCAATCTTCTGACAAATTTGTGTTTGAGACTCTTACATCATCAAATATACCTGAATGATAAACTGTTGCATAACCTGAACTTGCACCAGCACACGCACCAATCCAAAATTGTTGTGAATTCATAGAAAGATTAGCATTTAAACTTCCTTCATAAATATTATCTACATATAATTTTATTGAAGAACCATCATAAATTGCAACAATATAATGCCAAGCGTTATCATTAATTTTCTTGGTTGTAGATAAATAAGTTAGATCTGTTCCGCTAAGAAGTCCAGATAACATTCCGATATAGCCGTTGTTTGAGATTATTGCAAAATCATTAGATCCTGTTCCTGATGTTGTTTGACCAAATAATGTAGGACGTTGCCAATAGGTTGTACTTGATTTACTTTCTGTTGTTTTTACCCATAAAGACATCGTAAATCTATTTATTCCAGATGTTGTTACCGATGGAATTGAAATATAATTATTAGTTCCATTAATTGTGGCCGCACCATCTATTGTGCCCGTTCCAATCTGTGGTGCTGAAGAAGATAAAGATCCGTTGTTTAAAAATTGAGTTGAATCTTGAACATTTAATGTCCCTGAACTATTTTTTAAATGCCAAATCCCTTTATAATTGCTATTCCATACATTTGCATCATTAGATTCAGAAATACCTGTTCCTCCAAAATGCATATATATTTCCGTGTCTGTTGTTGATGATAATTCTGGAATTTTTACCCACGCCACAAGTTCTCCTGTTTCTGAATTATAACTTTCAATCTCTCTTTTTAATTTTATTCTATCAGATGAAACAAAATAAATATCTGATGTATCACTTTGGGCATATGAAAGTAAATCAGAATCTGTAACTTTAATTAAAACAGGGAAATTAGATAAAGTTGCTGCAACTTTTGTGTGATCAAACAATATAGCTTTACTATATCCATCGCCTATATTTACTATTATATTGTCTGTTTTTGTTTCTAATTGATCTGTAACTGTAAAAGTAATTATATGCGATCCTAAACTTAAATCTACATTAATTTCTTCACAATCAACTCCCAAATTGCCATCAATATCTGAATTCCATAAACAACTATATTCTCCATTATTATTTAATACTGTACTGGTTAATTTTAAATTTTGATAATATTGGAAAGAATCAGTAATTGGGCTAGTTATTTCTGGCTTTAATCCAATTGTATAAAATGTTTCTGGACTACTTTGATTGTTATATTCTGTTTCTATCCAATCTTCTGAACGATTTATATTTGATACTCTTACATCATCAAATATACCTGAATGATAAACTGTTGCATAACCGGAACTTGCACCTGCACATGCACCAATCCAAAATGATTCTGAATTCATTGATGAATTTGAATTTAAACTTCCTTCATAAATATTATCTACATATAACTTTATTGAAGAACCATCATAAATTGCAACTACATAATGCCAAGAATTATCATTTATTCGTGTATTAGAAGACAAATAATTTAAATCTGAACTATAAAGTCCAGAAAGCATTCCAATGTAACCATTATTTGTTATTATTGCAAAATCATTTGTGCCTAATCCGTCTGTTGTTTGACCAAATAATGTAGGGCGTTGCCAATAGGTTGTACTTGATTTACTTTCTGTTGTTTTTACCCATAAAGACATCGTAAATCTATTTATTCCAGATGTTGCTACCGATGGAATTGAAATATAATTATTAGTTCCATTAATTGTGGCCGCACCATCCATTATGCCTGTTCCAATCTGTGGTGCTGAAGAGGATAAAGAACCGTGATTTACAAATTGAGTTGAATCTTGAGTATTTAATATCCCTGAACTATTTCTTAAATGCCAAACACCCGTATAGTTATTATCCCAAACTGTTAAATCATTCGGATCATTTACATCTGGATTTCCAAAATGCATATATATTTGTGTGTCTGTTGTTGAAGATAATTCTGGAACATTTACCCATGCGACCAATTTTCCTGTCTCGGAATTATAACTTTCTATTTCTCTTTTTAATTTCGTTCCTTCTGAAGATAAAAAATAAATATCGGAAGCATCATTTTGTGCAAATTCAAGTAAATCAGAATCTGTAACTTTAATTAAAACAGGGAAATTAGAAAGATTTGCTGCAACTTTTGTGTGATCAAATAATATGGCTTTATTATATTCTTCAATCACAGTTATATAAATTTGACTTGTTTGTGTTTCTAAATCATCAGTTACTTCAAATGTTATTGTGTGCTCACCAACATTTAAATCACTTATATCTAATTCGCAATCGTTTCCAAAAATTCCGTCGATATTAGATTCCCAAGAACAACTATAATTTCCGTAATTATAATCTATAGAACCAATAAAAGAAATATTAAATCCCTTACTTGTTGTTATTTCTGATTCAGGAGATAATATTGATACCGCAAGATGTTGTTTAACAAGCACACTTAGGTTATAAGTTTCTGTTTCTGTTCCGTAATTAACAGTAAGTGTTATTTCGTGAGAACCAATATTTAAATCAGAGATATTAAAATCACAAGCGTCTCCGATATTTCCATTAATATCTGATTCCCAAGAACAACTGATTTCTTGCCCATTAGAAAATTTAAAATTTATATCCTCTTCTAAGAAAAACACAGAGTTGTCAGCAGGTAAAATTATTATTTCTGTTTCGACAATATTTCCTGCATTAAAATAATTTATATTCCTTAATAATATGAATTTATTGTCTGCTGTTTCTAATTGAATATCTATTCGATTATCTGATATGTTTAGGGTTTCAAAATCAGTTAAATCTAAAATATTTAATCCTTCTTTTAATAGATATTCGGTATTTAGAGTTATTGTTTGCGTTTCTGAATTTTTTTCTAATATTTTATATTTTATTATTCTTATATTATTAAAATTTGAATTGTCAGGAGGATAGAAATTAAATTGTAATACCCCATTATTAAAATTTTTAGTAGATATAAAAAAACTAGCATCAGAAGATTTTAATTCTCCAAAATCATTAGCTTTATCTAAACTTTTATTTGTTGTGTCTTTTCCAAAAGACATAATCAAGGTTACAATTATAACTGCAACTACAATTAATAATATACTTGAAATTAATGGCTCTAATGCTTTTCGTTTAGTCATAATTTCTCAATTAAAAATATTTGTGATATTTAAAAATAAAAAAGAAATGAACTAATTCATTTCTTCTAATATTATTTTTTCAACCTTTACTGTTTCTTCTAAAATAGATTTTGAAAGATCTGTTGCAATCTTTAGTTTTTCTTTACTGTTTGCATATATTGTAAAGATTACTTCTCCTTCTTTAATTTTATCTCCTGCTTCTTTTGCTAAGATTAATCCCGCAAATGAATCACTTGGAGCACCAGAGGTTCTTGCAATCTTTGTTAAATTAGAAACATTTAGGCCTACAATTTTTCCAGAATCGACTGCTTTAATTTCTTCTTTAAATTCAGCAAATGGAATTTTATCTGATTCAAATATTCTTCCATTTTGTGCTTTTAAAATTTCTTTAAATTTAGTTAAAGCTTTTCCTGATTGTAGTGTTTCTTTTGCTAAATCGTAACCTTTGCCCTCTTCAGTTCTTCCTACAAGCTCTAAAAGACTTCCTGATATCTCGCAGGCTTTTTCTGCTAGCCCATCAAAATATTTTCCTTCTAATACTTCTAAAGCCCCTCTTGCCTCAAGAGCAGCACCAAAGTATTTTCCACAAGGTAATGCCCCATTTGTTAAAACAACTTTTGTTTTAATTCCAATATCTTTACTAATTTTTATAAATTTACTTGCCCATCTTTCTCCATCTTCTTTGTTGTGTACTTTAACTGTTGGGCCAACAGGAATATCAATTATTAAGTGAGATGCAGAAACGCTTTTTTTCTTAGAAAGAACAGAAGCAATTACTAGGCCTTCTGGGTCTAACCCTAAACCGTGTCTAATCTTAATCATCTTGTCATCAGCTGGGCAAAGATCAACTTTTCCATTCCAAGCAACCATTCCTCCGTGTTCCTGAACCATTTTCTTAATGTCTTTTACATCAAAAGAAACATCAGCTAATACTTCCATACAATCTGCTGTTCCTGCTGCTGAACTTATTGAACGAGAAGCGGTCTTTGGCATATAATACCCTAGAGATGCTATTATTGGAGTAACAATCATTGATACTCTTCCATTTATTCCACCAATGGAGTGTTTATCAAGAATCTCTGCTCTATTAAAATCAATAATGTTTCCTGTTTGTGTCATTGCCTTACATACACTTGTAGTTTCATCTAGATTAAGGCCATTAATTGTTACTGCTGTCAAAAATGCAGAAATATCAATGTCTGATAATCTATTATCAACAATGTCATTAATTATTTGAGTTAATTGTTTTTCATCTAGTGGTTTATTTCTAATTTTATCAACAATAAAATGAATAGATTCAGGATTTGGGAGTAATGCCACTTCGACAAGATCTCCTGTTTTTAATTTTATTGCACCGGTTCTATCTTTATATAACCCTATTGTGTTTTCATCAACAAAGTTTTCTGTAATATCAACAATAAAGTTTTCTTCAATGTTTTTTAGTTTAACTGAAACTCTATTCTGTGTGTTTACTAACAAATCTTTTGCAGTTTTACTATTAAGTAAAGCAACTTTTTTATCTGCATCAATATCTAATATTTTTACTGTTAATTTCTTTATATAAACCATAATCTTTTCTCTCCTCTATTTAACTGAATCCACAAATGCCTTTAACATTGGTTTTGGAAGGGCTCCTGTTTTTTGTGCTACTGGCTTACCTTCTTTAAAAATTATTATTGTTGGTATTGACATGACATTATATTTTCCGGAAATTGCGGGTGCTTGATCAACATTAACTTTTGCACAAAGCACATCTGTATTTTCTTTTGAAAACTCTTCAAAGGTTCCAGCAAACATTCTACAAGGACCACACCATTCTGCCCAGAAATCCACTACTACAATTTTATTTTTTTTAATTGTTTCTTCAAAGTCTTTATCTGTTAGTTGTAACATATTTTTTCCCCCTATTTTATATTAAAGCAATTAAGATATAGGCAATACCTAGAATAAAACAAAAATAAGAAAAGTCTAATTTTTGCGCAATCTTCATAAGTATGCCGATTGTAATGTACCCAAAAATAAATGCAAACAATATTGAAACTAAAATTAATGGATTAAATGAAAATCCTGTAAGTAATAATATTCCAAGTTCTGCAATAAGTATTGTTGGAATTGAAATTAAAAAACTATACTTAAAAGCGTTTGTTGGATTAAATCCTTGAAATAACATGGTGCTTGTAGTTATTCCTGATCTACTAATTCCTGGAATTGCAGAAAACCCTTGAGCGATACCAATAAAAAAAGCATTGCTTGCTTTTAGGTTTGGAATTAATTTTTCTGCTTGTTTGATTTTTATTTGCATAACTCCTGTTAGAATCAATAATACTCCAATTGCAATTGTTAGAGTTGTTATTTGAAAAGCAGTTATGCTATTTCTTAATAAAAAATAAATTGGAGTTCCAATTAATACTGTGAAAAATACAGAAATTATAATAAATCGTGAGGAACTTGTAGCATAATCAAACTTTATATTTTTCTTGAAATTAAAAAGGTCTTTTATTTTTGTTTTTGAAAATATATCTTTAATCTCATCAAAGAAATAAACAAATGCAGCCAAGAGGGTTCCAAAATGTAAAAATATTGACATATCTAAAGCATTTTGTGCAGATACTTTAAAAAAATTAGTTAAAACAACAACTGAAATCCCTTGAGAGCTTATTGGAAGCCATTCAAAAATTCCTTGTAATATTCCAATTACTATAAATTCTATAATTTCCATGTCTTTTCACTTAAATAATGTTATCCAAAACTATTATAAATAGTTAAATATAATATATATTTATTAAAACATTTAAAAAAAGATAGCATGAATAAAATAAATCACATATTATTTGCAAGTTTGTTATTTATTGTATTCTATTTCTTTTTTGTAGATATATTATCAATAACTGGGCCAAACATGTTTTTGGCTTTTGTTTTCTGTGTGCTTTATTCTTTGATACCTGATTTAGATCTTAAAAGTTCTTGGATTAAGGGGCAATTTAATATTATTGTGCTTTATGCTATTGTAATACTTGGAATAATATATTTGTTTGTTTCTCCAAATTTTACTTACCTTTTAATTATTGGAGTTTTAGTTTTAATTGAAATATTTTTACTACTTGTAAAACATAGGGATATCTTACACACTCCTTTAGTAGGAGTACTTTTTGCAATCCCTTTATTATTTGTTGATTATCCAAATATTGTTTATTTCTTAGCAGGTAGTATTGGAATACTATCCCATTGGCTACTTGATAAAATTAGTTAATTATTTTTTTGCAAAAATAATTAAAATAATCAAAATTATAAAAATTGCAAGCAAAACATGTGTTTTTGAGTCGTCCATTTTAAATAAAGAACTATTAATTTTTGGAAGACTTAAAAAACCTGTAATGTTATTTTCTTCTGGCTGAACTGATGTTTGTAAAATTTCTTTTTGAGTTTCTTCTTTTGGAGTATATCTTATCTTTATTTCTTTAATGTCTATTGTCTCATAACCATCTTGTAATTTACAATTTAAGAAATAATCATTAGCTTCTATTGATTTATTTTTATCAATTGAGAGATTGATGTCTATTTTTTGAGAATTTATATAATTATAGTTAACAACTATTGCTGGATTACTGGTAATACAATCTAAAGAATAAGTATTTCCTTCTTCTTTATTTACATAAATAGAAATTAAATCACTATCTTTCTTTCCATTAATTACAGCAATTGATCTTGAAAGATTATAACCTAAGATTCTTGGTCTTGTGTGGTTAATTGTATAGTTATAATATTCTTCCGAATTGTTTGGAATTATTGTAATATATTTCTGTGTTGTTTTTATTTTATTATTATATTTATCTAAAATTTCTACTTTTAATTGTAAGGTTTTATTCTCTGTTAAGGTTTTGGTGTTAACATATATTTTTTCTTTAGTGTCTAAATTATTATAGAAATAAAACTCTTGTGTTGAAACTAATGCACTTATTTCTGAATCATTTGGAAAAATACTTACAGAAATATTTACTTTTCCTTCTTTTAATTCTTCTGATAAGAACTTAATTCTAAAGTCTATTTCTTTTGTGCTATTATTTGAAACATAGAAGGTACTTGGTTTGTCTTGAGAAGATTGTATATTAACATTTAAACTATCTGCAAAAATAAACGGAAAGATAAATACACCAAATATTAAAAATACCAAAATTAGTTGTTTTTTATTCATTAAATAATTATAGAGAGTTACTGCTTTTAAATATATTGTTTACAATAATTTTATTAAAAACTAACAAATTCACAAAAATATTAAAAGTTGTTTTTATTAATCTCTTAAAAAATAAATATATATGATATTTGATATTGATGTAAGTGGGGAAGATATTTTAAGTGGAGACTATGCTGTTTGTATATCTGATAATAATCAAATAATAAAAGCATTTAAGATGCATCCAAAAACCGTAAATCAAATAAATAAGAATTTTAATTTAGGTAAATACACAAAATATAAACCAACTCTTAAGAAAAAGAAAGATTTGAAAATTAGAATTTACTCTATAATTATCTATTATATATTTAAAGAATTAAACCTCAATTCCAATATAGAATTAAAAATATGTAGAGATTTTTATAATAGAGAACAAGATATAATTTATAATCTGGAATATTTTTTAATTACAAAATTAAATTTAAGAATTAATAATATAGAATTTTGTAAATTAGAATCCAAATCTTTAGCACACAAATATTCTTATTTAATAAGAAAAAATCTTATAGATTCTAGAAAATATCTTATTAAAATTAGTTTAGAAGAAATTGAATTATTTTTATCTAAATAATGTACCTGAGAGCACTACTGTGAGTGTCGCAACCCTAGTCTATCCCTTCAGATTTGACTGAACGAATTCGCTAGCAACAGGCACATATATATTATGGGTAAAGACATATTTAAATGTTTTCTTTGATTTTTTTGTGAAATTGATAAATAGTTAATAAATATTTCAATATCACAAAAACTAAAAAAACATAACAAAAGAAAAGCTTTCGCAGATAACATCGAAATAAATTGCGCGCGAGCCAATTATAGTTTTTCTTTTGGGGGGAATGGGCTTTACGCAAGGGATGGGATTTGAACCCATGTGTGGTATTACCCACATCTAGTTTTCGAGACTAGCACCTTCAACCAGACTCAGTCACCCTTGCTTATACAAGTAGTCGTTAATAACTTTTAATAGGTCTGTTAGCATAGTTTTTGCAACTTTTTCTTGAGTTGTGTCTCTTATTATTATTTTTAAAGAACTAAATATTGTTATTGTTCCTTTTTTTGTTTTTAGAACAATTAAAAATGGAGAGTTATCTTTTTCTATAAAATAATTCTTTGCTCTTAAAGTCATTAATAATTTCTCTAAATCAATCTTTGTTGATTTCTTTGGATAAAATTCAAAACCAGGTGTTGCTTTACAACTATCTAAAATAAAAGAATCAACTGTAAGATTTTTATCTTCTTTTTTATTAAGTAGGTTTAACATATGATTTTTCACTTTTTATGCATCAATGATTTGACCAAGAACTGCATCAATAAGAATTGTTCTGTCATTTGCTCTTTTGTCTCTTGAGGTTATATCCCAGATTGGCCAATATATTTTTTCTATATTTTCTATTTCTATGTTTTGCCATAATTTTTCTAGTCTTTTAACTGTCTCTTCCTCAGGGATGTCTTTATCAATATCTGTTTTAGAAATTAATTGTTTTCTTAGTGGCAAATTATCTACAGAAGAAAGAATTGTATATCTTGGAGAGAATGGCAAATCTATTCCTCTCTTAATTCTAAATTTTTCTTCCTTGTTTATTATTGAAACATCTACTATGTCTTTATTAACTAAAGATACTAAATCTTCCTTTACTTCTTGCTCTGAAGCATTTAATATCTGTGAGAGTTCTTTTGGTGTAATCCACCTTTCAAGATTATCTAACAGAACAATGTCATCTGTTGAGATATCTTCAACAATATCAAGGCCTGTTGATTCTTTAAAAATTCCATCATAATGTAAGAATTCTCCAGTAACTGAATCCACATAACAACAAGACTTTGTGTAATTTTCTTCATCATCAAAAATATTATAATTGATTTTATAGATTTCTCTATAAAGTAATTTTATTTCAGAAATAAACTCTTCTTCTTTTAAAAATATTAATTTTTTCTTATTTGTTCTGCTTGCTATATTAATTGCAATTTCTCTTGAGATTCTTGAAGGAAGTATTGGAACTGTTTCTGGTTCTATTGTTTCTGGAGTTATTGCTGTCTCTAGTTGTTCTCCTTGCTCTTCAACTAAATTAGAATACTCAATTGCTTGATTAATATTTTGTACTTCTTCTTTAGAAATTTCTGCTTTTTGTTTTTTTTCTGCAAATAATAATATTTTTTCTTTTTCAACAATCCCCATCTTACTTAAAGAAACAAGTAATTCGTCAAAAGTTACTTCGCTATTATATTTCGAATTAACAACATCAAGAATATCTTTTGCATCACTTACTTTTAAAGTTTTTGAAGAAAGTAATTTCTTATAAATCATGTCTGAAGAAAAGTTAATTATTTCTTTTTTAGAAAGCTTTGGAACTTCTCTTATAGTTTCTGCATCTCTTCCTTCGTGTTGACTTAATCTTGGTTTAATCTTTAGAATAAACGCTCTTTTTGTTTCTTCGCCACGATCACCAGTTAGAGCAACACCCACAGGTAAAGTCTTTATGAAGTTTGGATCTTTATAAACGTCAGGAATAATTGCAGGCATTCTTTTCTGGACTGCGTGAATATCATCATTAAATACAAGCTTATGGCTTAAGAAGATATCAACCTGAGACAATACCTTAGAATTGATTGCTGATGGTTGTTGAGTTGCAAGAACCATAGAACATCCTGGTCTTCTTCCTTGCTTAACGTATTCTATGATGGCATTAGTTGCTGGAGTTATGGTGTTACCTGAAGGAATCAATGTGTGAGCTTCATCAATATACACCCATGTTGGTGGAATTGAAATCTCAAGTAACTCATCTGGGCTCTCTGAAGTTGAATCAAACTTTTTAATTGCATCTTGCCTTGTTACTAGTTTTCTTGCTGCTAGTATTCTTCTTGCTAATATTCCAATGACAAGAGCAGTAATATTATCATCTAAAAAACTTGTATCAAGAATTGTTAGTTGCTTTTCTTTTGATAATTTTGATAATGGAGTCCCATGATCACTAAATATTCCCCAGGACTTTGCAGCTTCAAATCTTGAAACTAAAGCTCTAATTGAATCTTGCTTATAGCCTGATGATGATGACTT
Organism: archaeon; assembly: GCA_035390665.1. Lineage (GTDB taxonomy): Archaea > Iainarchaeota > Iainarchaeia > Iainarchaeales > CSSED10-239 > JAKQTP01. The sequence continues at coordinate 75,584 of DAOOUC010000004.1, forward strand.
AAATTCATAAGCATTTTGCAAGCAATAAATAATATCTTCTAAAGTGTAAAGATTTCCTTTAGCTGGAATTTGTTCTATCTCTATTTCTTCATTAGTTGGGTCTCCGGCCTTATATCCGTGTTTTACAAAAGATAGTGTTTTCTCAAGAAGTAAACCAGTTGGATTAAATCTATCAATTCCAAAAGTTAGACACCAATCTTCAGCTAGAAGCATTGAAGGATACATTGAGAATGTTTCATCAAAGGTTTCTTTAGAAACTTTACCTACAACTCCTTCTGGAACAAAAACTTTTAGATTGTTTAAACCTTTAGGTGCTAGTCCCCAATTTGCAAGATCCTCTATTTCTTTCTTTTCTTGGTTTGGGTATTTCATGGACCAAAAGACACCTACTGGATCAACAACAACTTGACCAATATAAGGGTTGTTGACAGCTAACTCTTCAGCAATTACACCAAGGCCATAACTTTTTCCTGAACCTCTTGAACCGTCTATAAAAACTACGTGGGGGTTTAAGCCATCAAGATAAACCTTTTTATCCCTTTGATCGTCTTCAAAAACTTTTCCTAAGAATGCACAAGATCTTGAACCATGTTCTTTCAGAACAGATTTTTTTCTTCCAATATAGACTATTTCAGAATCCTCTGGATCTGTCAAAAACTCTAGTTTTGGAGTAATCTCTTTGAGCCGGTTTCGCTCGGACTCGCGCGCAGTGATATTTTCTTTCTTTTTTATTTCTGACTTTTTTGGTTTTTCTAAATCTTCAGGGTTAAGGGTTGGAAGTTCTGTCTGATAGATACTTTCATCATTTTCGATTTTATCAAAAGGATTGATACCATCACTTTTAGATTTTTCAACAGCCATAACCATCAATAAATATATTTTAGATAATATTATAAGAAACTAAAGAAATATAATATATTAGGGTTTTTAAAGATAACTGGAAACTATATAGTGATACTTTTATTTACAAATAAAGTTGGATGAGTAATATTTTGGTCTATTGTTTTTGTATTTAATGCATTAATCCGTTTTATAGTAAGATCTAAATATTTCTTATCTAAATCGATACCAATATATTTCCTAGAATACATGCGTGACACTAAGCCCGTTGTTCCTGAACCATTAAATGGATCTAATACTGTGTCTCCTTTATCTGTTGTTGAAAGTATTATTCGTTTAAGTAATTCTAGGGGTTTTTGAGTTGGATGCTTTCCTAATTTTTTTTCTTGCTGTGGGGTTAAAGGTATATTCCAAACACTTCTCATTTGTTTTCCAGATTCACTTATTTTATCATCCCATTTTTTCATAAGTTCATAATTAAATTTGTGTTTTGATTCTTTTTCTTTTCTTGCCCAGATTAATGTTTCGTGACTATGTGTAAAATATCTACAACTTAAATTTGGAGGCGCATTAGGTTTATACCAACAAATTTCATTAAGTATTTGATAATTTTGCATTTGTAATGCATAACCAACTTGATAAATATTGTGCATCGTTCCAGAAATCCAAATGCTGCCGGTATTTTTTAGAACTCTTCTACATTCAGATAACCAGCTAAAGGTAAATTCAAAATCTTTATTCATACCGTTTGATTTATCCCAATCAGCTTTATTTACTGACACCATTTTTCCTGCTCTACAAGAAATACCCCCATTAGATAAAAAATAGGGCGGGTCTGCAAAAATTAGATCCACTGAATTGTCTGGTATTTCTTTTAAAATATCTAAACAATCCCCTTGATAGAGATTGAAATCTAGAGAATTATAGTGTTTCATAAAATATATAGTATATTTATTATTTATATACCTTTCTAGGGTAGATGTCCAGTGCAATTAAGGATTTGGTAATCCTAAAAAGTCTAAAGGTATTTCATTAAAGAAATAATAACAATTTACTGATTTTATGTAATCTAAAACATCTTTGTATTCTTGTTTTTTAAACCAGTCGTTTAGAACATAACAATATTTTACTTTTATATTTAACGGCTTAAATAATTTATTATATTGTTTATTTTTGAAATCACAAGTTTGTAATTTTTCATCTACTGATCCTGAAACTTCTTGAAATTTTATTTCAATAATAAATAAAGTGTTTTCCTTCATAACAAAAATCGCATCATCTGGTAATAATTTTTTAGAGATGTAATTTAGATAATTTATGCCTTTTGGTTCTAAAAAGTTTTTATAAATTTTATTTTTTTGATAAAATGTCGCTATTTTTTTATTATCAAAAAACACGTCTTCTCCTTTAATTTCATACCTTTTCATTCCGGAAAATATTTGCTTTAAAGAGATTCTTTCTTCAAATCTTAATCCTGTTATAGTCCTTCCGCCACCAACGCCACTTTTTATCATTTTATCACCTTTAATAATTTTTTATCAAAACTTCTTTTATATTGTTTCTTTTAGCACCATCACAGTTTATCATTCTTTTTGCAGATATTTCTTTTATTTTATAATTTTTATAAAGATTTTTTATAAAATCAGTAGAACTATTACTTTCTAGTACAAAACACCCTTTTTTATCTAATGCTCCATAAACTTCTTTTAATCTCATTTGATCTTTTCTTGTAAAATTGTTACTAGTATAACTAACAAAACTATTTTCGGTTATTTGATCATAAGGTGGATCAAAATATATAAAATCTTTTATTTTTGCTAAATGCAATGTATCCTCAAAAGGCATAACTTTTAATTCTACATTTTGCAATAATATAGAGGTTTCGATTATATTTTTTTTATTAAATATCTCTGGATTTTTATATCTACCTATTGGAACATTAAACTTATTGTCTTTGTTTACACGATAAAGACCATTAAAACAAGTCTTATTTAAATAAATAAATCTGGCTGCTTTTTCTACTTCTCCTAAATGTATATTAGAATCACTTAGTGTAATTCCCATTCTTTGTGTAGCTGTTGTTTCTAAACCTCTAACTGTATAATAAAATTCTGAGGAGTGTTGTGATTTATAATATTCTAATTCTTTAATCAATTTCTCTGGTTTTGTTTTAATAATATTATAGGTATCTATTAATTCCACGTTAATATCAGATGCAATTACTTTTTTTGGATTATAATTTTCTAAAATATAGAATAATAAAGCTCCACCACCAAGA
>DAOOUC010000005.1:0-55874 GCA_035390665.1 archaeon
ATCTTTAATTTCATAAATACTTTTAGTATAAATACATTTTTAATAGTAACTAAATCAATTAACTTGAATGAATTAGGTGCTATTCCACATCATATTGAAAAGTAGCGGTTGTACTTGGATCATATCCTGTTTTGTATGTTTTTGCTTTTAATGTTAAATCTTGTGTTATGGTTATTGGGGAATTATAAATTGAACTGCTTTCGGTTGGTTCACTCTCATCTAAAGTATACCTTATTATCCCGCCACTTACTATTGTACGTAGAACAATTTCTGTTCCAGAAGTAACTGTGCCACTTGGATAAGAAGAAAGTGGTGGATAAATTACATAATTTTTATTTAACTCATCTTTAAATATTTTATTTGATTCTATATTTAATTCTGTATTATCTACGGATTTTGGTTTTATTGAAGAAAAATAAAAAGCGCCTACAATAATTGCACCAATTACAAATATTCCAAAAATTATTAACCCTTCTAATGATGCTTGTCCTTTAGATTTCATAATTATTCAGAAATGGTGTATGTTCTTTCTTGTATATTACCATAAATGCTGTTTACACAAGCAATAACTTTAATTGTTGTGGTGCTAGTTATTTCTATTGGTGTAGTATACAAAGAAGAAGTACAAGTTGGATTATTTCCATTAGTTGTATAATGCATTTTTACATCAGAACAACTGCCTGTGTAATTTAAAGATATCAATTGAGAAGTAGAATAAGTTCCTCCTGTTGGAGAAAAACTAATTGAATTTAATTGACTAGTAGTACAATTTATATTTGTTTTTTCAAATGCTCTAGATCCATCAAAATCAGTAGATTTTGCTTTTTTTATATTCGTGGTTATTGTTGAAATATAATAGGTTCCTGCAACAAGTGCGCCAATTGTTAAAACCGCCATAATAATTAGAACTTCTATAGACATCTGCCCTTTTTCTTTCGTATATAACCCTTTTAACATTAAAATTACCTTCTACTCTTTTGATACAATATCTAATATTATACCTGTATAATATTTAAAAAAGAATAGTATAAAATATAAAAGAAAAAGAAATTATTTTCTTCTGAAAATAATTATTAGTACAATTAAAACAATTAAACCTAAAACAATTAAGCCCATGTTTCCTAAAGTCAAGAAACCTGTTATTGCTGAAGAATTACTTTTTAAGATTATTTTCTCTTTAGCTAAAACTTCTTCAGTTGCTTTGTCTTTTATTTTCAAATCTAATGTTTTGTTTTCTTTTAAAATAGATGGAGAAACAATTTTATATTGTTTAATTATTTTTTCTCCTGGTAAAATATTTATTTCTTTATCTCCTTCAATTACATAAGAGTCATCCAATCCAAAATCAATAATTGTATTTTGAGTAATTGAACTATTGTTCTTTAAATTAATTTTAAGATAATATACCTTATCTTGATTTTCAACACTAGCTGATATTGTTATTGGATCTGTTTTAGGAGATAAATCTATAGTAATTGGATACTTCTTAATTAAATTATTTCCTGAATATAATTCAATGTAACCGTTATATGCTCTTTTTTCTGCAGACTCAGGAATACTTAAAGTTAATGAAATTGATTTTCTATCGTGTGCCAAAATTTCTAAAGTTTTTGGGGTACTTGAAAATGTTTCTGGAAATCCAGATAGTTTTAATGTAACTGATTTTGAAACAGCAAAACTATTATTTACTGTTGTTGAAATGTTTACATTTTTTGACAATGGAGTTATTAGTGTTGGATAAGAAACAATATTTATTCTCTCACTTTCTGAAATATTATTGTTAACTACTGTAAAATATCTTTTTGAAGAACAATTATTTAAAAGTACATCAAAATAAATATTTGTTGGATTATTAAAATTAGATAATTCTATTTCTTTATTAAAACTATCAAATCCATTTAACAAAATTATATTTGGCTCTATTGCTAATCCATTTCCAGAAATTAAAATCTTTCCGCCTCTTGAAGACCTATTTATGAAATTTAAATTTAAGTATTCAATTGCATTATTCACAGAAATACTTGTTGGAACAATCAATTCAGAATCACAAACGTCATCTGAAAGATTAATTTGTTTATTATCACTTACTATAAAACCAGAAGTTGTTTTTGTAAGATCACAGGTTTTTCCATCCTCAAACTTTCCTGAAATTAACATCTCTAAACTTCCATTCCCTGTAAACCCAACACTCATTGTGTTTTGAGAATTAGAATTAACAGTTAATTGCTTATTTGTTACATTTCCTGAAAGACCATATCTGTTTTGGAATAAAACATTTGTTACATAGAATTTTTTATTAGTATTATTAAATATTTGAATATTATTATTTGTACCTGGCGTTATTATTTTATTATACACCCCTATATTACTACACAATAAATCTGAAGAATCTAATATTCCTATATTAAATTGCTTAACTCCAATTTCTGTAGTTGAACAAGTTTTACCATCTGCAAATCTTCCACTTACTGCTATTGATCCTTTTGGATTTTCAGTAGTACTTACTGAATTTGTAATTAATTCAAAAGCGATTGCTTCTTTGTCTTTAGATAATATGCTTGAATCATAATTTACATTTCTTATTTCTGCTTTATTTGAATTGTCATTTATTGAAAGAGAAGTAATACTAAACTGTTGATTAGAATTGTTTGCTATAAAAAAACCATTCTCTTCTGAATAGTTCTCACTTGTGTTTTCTAATTGTTGTATATTTGTTGTATACAAGACAATGTCTTTACAACTTTGAATTGTTGAATTATTATTTGAAGAACTCGAACTACTTGTTCCTTCGTTTCTAATTGTTATAACTAAATTTTCTCTTTTTGTACATTTCTTGTCTTCTCTTCCTGATCTAACTAAATATCCTTCTATTTCTAAATCTATATTTTTTGTAGTTGTGTAATTTACGCTTTCTGTTTCAAATTCAATTTCTATATCTTCTGTAGAGTCTTCTCTTACTATTGTTGGCTCGTCTCTTATTCTAGAAGATATATATGAATCGTCATCTATTGTTATATCATCAATTTCAAAATCATAATCTTCTGATTCGTTTACTATTTTTACTGTTTTAAGTTCAAATGATTCTTCATCTAAAGTAAATTTAGTATCATCTATAGAAATATCTGAACAACTACTTGTATTATCATTATCTTCATCATTAATATGATAATCTACTGTGTAGGTTTTTAGACACTCTTGTCCTAAACCATATTTTGCTCTTACATAAATATCAAAGCTTGAGTCTTCATCGTCACTTATTGTATCAGACTCTAAACTTAAATTTACTGTTCCAACATAATTTCCTGAAACATAGTCAGGATAATCAATATCACTTATATCTAATTCTGAAGAATCATCTGCAGTAACTGATAAAACAGTTAATTCTTCACTTGAGTCGTTTTCTATGTATAGTTTATAATTTTCTTCATCATCTTCTTCTAAATAAATATCTCTTCTACCTGATAAAAAGAAACTTGAACAAGTTGTTTGTGTTTCTTGAGAGTTATCGTTTGGATTTGTATTATCATCTACAGGATAAAAATAAGAACTTGGGGCGCCAACAGGATAAACATATGCAGAGCTTGTAGTGTAATAGTTTTGACCTGATTGAGCATTAACCTGAATTACATATCCTTGATATTCAGGAGTTAAATAGAAAAGATTAGGATAATAATATTCTGTTGCACTACTTAAATAATAAGTTAAACTTGGAACTGAATAGAGGTAATCAAGATTACCGGAACCGTTTATTCCATATACTTGCGGAGAAACAATTACTGGAACATAAGAATATCCTGATGGAATATCTTCTGCTCTAAGTTTTAATTTCATACTTACATTATCGTAATAATTACCATATTGTATACTTAGATATTCTATTCCAGAATCTGTATTAACATAAGAATAATCTATTGTAAATGGAACAGCATAAACTCCTGCCATTACTAATAACAAACTTAATATTATCATTAACTTTTTCATAAATTTTCATTTCTCCAAAAATTATAGGGGGTTAAATGGCTCTTAGGGGAAAGAACCATTAACTTTGTCTAATTAATAAATATTTATTGGAGCAAAACCTTTAAAAAGATAGTGATAGTGAAAACCTATTTGTTTTTAAATATTTCAAATATCTAATAATATAGAAATCCGCTAATTAATGAAAAAATATGAATGACGATAATTCCGGTACATCTCAAGATATTAAGGCCTTACAATCAAGTATACTTGTTTTATCTGAAAAAATAAAATATTTAGTTCATAATGAGAAAATACTTAGTAGAAATATACTTGTTTTAAATAAGAAAGTTGCAGCAAAAGCAGATAGTGTAGGATCCGGTAATGGACTTACAAGTGAACAAATGCAACAAATATTAACTGAGATTAAAGAAGTAAAATCTAAAATCAAATCCATTGAATCAACACTTGAAATGTTTTCTAAAAGATATGCTAAAGCAGAAGAACTTAAAGAAATGAAATACATTGTTGATAATATCAATCCATTAGAATACACTACAGTTTCACAAGTAAAGAATCTAATTAAAGAAAATAAATAATAATTATTTATATCTTTGAATTATATACTCTCTAAGGATATCATAAACATTTCCTTTCTTTGTGCCATAATGTTCTAATATCAAAGAATTAAGTTTTGCTAAAATTTCTTGTTTTTCTAAAGGAGTTGAATCTTTTAATTCTCTTTTTATTAAATCAGAAGATAATATTTCTTGTTTTAATTCTGTTTTTGCTTTATTTTCTAAGGCATAACTAGAATCTATTTTTCGGGCTATTATCTTTAATACTTCTTTTTTTAAATCTTCAAATTGTGCCATTGTTATTCTTTTTTCTTTTGATAACAAAGCTAATTGATAATTAATTAAATCTAGAACTTTTTGCCTTTGAGATGGATGCAAATAATCGTAATAGTCTATGTCTTCTAATATCTTCTTTATTGCAGATTCTTTTGTAAATTCTCTTTCGGTTTTGTTATTTTTTTTAATAAATGATCTAGTATCTAATTTTATCCTTTCTAAATCAGAATATAGTTTAGATTCATCAACATTTAAATCTAATTCGTTTAACTGTTCTAAAATAAAAGACCTAATATCTCTTTGATTTTTTTTAGTTAAATCTTGTATTCTCAATGCTGCCTCTTTATTCTTATTTGTGCTTGTTCTAGAATGCCTTTCTTCAAAAAAAGAATTTAGTTTTGCAATTATTCTTTTAACATAGTATTCTTTTACTTTCTTATTTTGTGTTTCTCTATATAAATCTTGGAAATATTTTTTTTCTTGTATTTTTCTTAAAGTCGGAATAACAGTAGTAAATATTTTTCTGTTTTTTTCTGGAAGCACGGTTATTGGATTAGGCTTGTGTATTCTTTTAGGTTTCATTAGTTATCACTTATAAGAATATTTAAACCAGAAATAATAAAAACCAATTACAATAATTATTAAAAAAATTCTAAACAAGAAACCGTGCATAAACTCTGCAATAGCTAAACTGGAAGTAACTATTAATAATATGGTTAAAACAATTCTAAAAATATTAAAGAACACAACCACAGGAATAGTAAATAAAAAACCAATAATTCTTTTTTTTAGGTCTATTCCTTTAGATGCAAGTATTGCGCTAGCAAGTAAACAAAATTCAATAATTCCAGAACAAAGAAAACTAATAATTATTGGCTCTTTAATATTTGATACTGTTATCAAAGACAAATAATTAATATTATCAAAAATAAAAGAATTAGGAATATTAAATATTAATTTTAATATTACACTAGAAACATATCCATAAAAATAAATAATATAAGTATAAAATAAAGTAGAAAAAATCAAATAAAAAAAAGTAAAAAAAGCAATAAACAGAAACAAGAAATAAAACGCTTTCTTGTGTTCTTCTTTATTTTTTAGGTCTTTTTTTAATTGTTTAAAAAAAGTTTTTGCCATGAAAACCTTACTTTACAATAACACCTGAAACTAATCCGTCTTGTCCTGGTCTAGATGTTACTTTTACTTTTGTTTCTTTACCATTTAAATCAACCTTAAGAATTGCCCCTTTTGTTATTATCTTTTGTCTAACAAAATGTTTATTTGCTGGATTTTCTGTAACATCAAGTATTCTTCCCTTAATTGTTTTATTCCCTTCTGAAACAAGTACTGTTTGTGCATGAGAAATTTTTGTTTTTTCATTTCCACCAACTGTTCTTGATTTAAATCTTTTATCTACTTTTGCAACAGTTGTTTTAGCAAATTTTCCACCTTTTTCACTTAAGGTTTTTGTTTTTGCATTTACTGCATTATTTATTCCACCAGTGGATTTTCTTCTTGACACTTTTTTCCATTCAACCATTTTTAATCATTCCTTTTTATTGTTTTGTTTACATAAGCCATGAAAATAAGTAAACTTAAATATATTGTATAAATATAATAAATATAGAAAACTATTTAAAAAGAACATTTATTAGATATTTAAAATATAAACTTGATTATATATGCCTCGAAAAATTATAACCAGAAAAATCAATGGTGAAACATATGTTCTTTCAAGACAAAAAGCAAGAACAAAACCTAAGAGCATTAGTGCAAAAGAATTTTACAAAATTTCTGGAGAATTATTGAAAGAAGGGGAAGAAGTAAATACACTCGGAGATGCATTAAATAACCCCGATGTTGTTGTTGGATTATCTAACGAAATGCATTCTAAAATTTCAGCAATACACGAGCAAAGATTATCTGAATTAAATAAAAAATTATTTGAATTGCAACAATTAGCTGCTAACGAAAACCTGCCTATAAATGAAATTTTAGAAAAATTAAAGAAAAGAAAAATCATACCTAAAAGAAAACTAATAAGAAAAAGATAATTCAATCAAAATCTCTAGTGAAAAGATAGCTCATCTTTTCTGCTTTTTTTGGGCCCATTTTTTCTACTTCTTGTAATTGTTTCTTATCTGCATTTGCAATGGTTTTAATATTTTTAAACTTTCTTAAAAGAGATTTAGCAAGACTTGGACCAATATCAGGAAAAGACTCTAAAATAAAAAGTTGTTGATCTGAAAAAGACATTTTAGTTTTACTAAATCTGTGCTTAATTTCTGTCTTTACACCATACTGTTCTCTTTTTGCAATAACATATAAGAAAAGAGCTGTTTCTTTTTGATTTCTTGTAAAATATATTGGCACCCTATAGTTTAAACCAATGGCAGTCAATAAACCAATCATTGATTTATTGTTTATTCTATTACTATTTTCAGAAAAATTAATAATGCCTTCAACAATTAGACAAGGTTTTTTAACTTTAGTTGATAACTCTTCTATCTGATTAAAAATCCTACCATCAATAATAGATGCCTCTAAATCCGCAATTGTTTTTCTTTCAACTAAAACATCTTCGCTTAATTGATAATCCCCAAGAGACAATTGCTCAAGCTTTATCTCAACTTTAAAATCATCAGTAGAAAGAGATTGAAGCTCTTGAGAAATTTGACTTACTCTTTCTCGTAAATCACAAATAATATGTATTTTTGAAGACATAATTAAAAATCACTTATTCTTTTTTGTTCTTTCTTCCTGACTTTTCTTATAGCTGTTTTATGAAAATTCTTAAGAATCGTTTTCATTCTTTTTTCTTTATTTTGAGAAACAGTAAAATATTTTTCATCAATTGTATCTTTATTAATCAATAATACAACTTTGCCAACATTAAATCTTCCTGTTCTTCCCCTTCTTTGTATATTTCTAATTTCTGAAGCTACGGCATCATAAAATATTACTAAATCAACAGACGGAATGTCTAGTCCTTCTTCGCCAACAGAAGTACATACTAGTATATTGTAAATTCCGGATTTAAAATCAAAAATAATGGATAACTGTTCTTTTTGAGAAAGGCCCTTATCAGAGGTTTTTGTGGCTTGTCCAACAAATCGTGTTGTTTTTATGCCTGTTTGTTTGTTTAAAAGTTCTACAAGGTTAGAGGCGTTGTCTCTAAAATTATTAAAAACCAGTATTTTTGATTTAGGGTTTTCTTTAATAAATTCTTTTACAATCTTTAATAATTCTTTTTCTTTTGAGTATTCTAATCTTTCTTTATTTTTTGATAAATATAATACTATTTCTTTAAATTCATCAGAATTATAAAAAGAACTTGCAGCTTTACTAGAATGTTTTACTTTAGCTTCTTCAACTACTTTATTTAAATAATTTTGAAATGCAACAAAGCCTTGTGTTTCAATTAATTCCAAAGCATGTAATGCTTTAAGAATAACAGATACAAAAGATATTGCAATAAAATGATTAGTTGATTTTGATTTATTTACTAATAAAAATAATTTTGCTTGAAGATCAATAATTTGTTTTTTTGTATAATTTTCAGGAATCACATATCCTAATCTTCTTAGTACCAAAATTTTAGATTTTATAAACGATTTAAGTTTTTCTGAAACAAATTTAGAATCTTTATCTAGTTCTGTATATATTGTTTCTATTTCTACATCATTAACATAATCTACAACATCAATATCTTCTTCTGTTTTTATCTCTATGTGTTTTATACCTAAATTATCTGCAACTTCTTGAATTTTTGATTTATTTGCACCAGGAGATGCAGTTAATCCCAGTCTTTTAGTATCTTCTGAAAAATATTGAGAAATGAAAGTATATGAATAATTCCCAACAGCTCTGTGTGCTTCATCAAAAATAATTAAATTAAAATTATTTGAATCTAATAATTTTTCTTCTAAATCGTGCTGTATTGTTTGAGGAGTTGCACAAATTATTAGACCTTCTCCATCATAAAATGCTTTTCTCTTTTCTTGAGTAATTTCCCCAGTTAAAAGAATTATTTTTTCTTCAGAAATTTTCAAGAAATTAAGAAGGCTTTTTTTATGTTGAGCAATCAATGGTTTTGTTGGAGATAAAAGAATGATTGATTTCTTAGGATTATAAGTATAAGCAATCAACAATACTGCAACAATGGTTTTACCTAAGCCCGTTGGAGCAACAACCAATGTACTTTCTTTAATTGCTTGAGCAGTAAGTAATTCTTGATAAAGTCTTTTCTTTATTGTTTCTTTCTTAACAAGCGGGTGTTCTATAAAAATAGAATTATCCATATTAAACAATAGATTTAAGTATTTAAAAGATTATCTAGGGTAGTTGTCCAATGGGAATTATAATTTCACAGCAACGGGAAGTGCACTTTTTATTCTTGTAATAAGATTTCTTACTTGTGTGTCTTTAACATTGTGTCTTTGAGTCATTAATTTTACGGTGACATTAGAACCAATTCCATTTAAAATTAATGCTCTTGTGTGCTGTTCTAATTTATTAAATCCGGCTTTTTCTAATTGTTCTACTACTTGAGACGGACTTAATTCTCTTTGAAATAGTCCTTTTGCCAAAGACTCTGGATTATAGTCTAAATTTCTTATCCCATCTCTAATTTCTGGAATTTTAGATTTAATTACGTGTGATGCATCAGACAACTCTGTAGGTTCTCTAAAACCGCATTTAAATAAATAAATTGTTAACTTAGATTTATCTGTAATCTTAAATTGATCAACAATAATATTTGCTATATCTGTTGCTTTAAATCCAGCTTCTTTAAGATTATATTCTAAACTTATTATTTGTCTTAAAGGAATATTTCCTTCTAACAAATCTTTCAAATATATGTGTTTTTTAGCTAATTGCTCTCTTGCTTTTCTAGGTTCTGTCTGAAGAGCAGTTTTAACTGCATCTACAATTACTTTTTTTCTATTACCTAGTGCTGTTGCTTTTGGGATTCTTCCTTTCGGGACTTTTACTCTTGCCATAACTAATCTATAATAATAATTACAAATATGTTTATAATATTTGCTTTCGTCAATTAAAATTAAAAAAATAAATATTAATATAATTAAAATTAGATTTAGATTAGAATAAGAATAAACTTAAAAAATAAGAAAAAGAAAAGATTATTTGGTTTAATTTAACCAAATAATGCACTTAATCCTTCAGCTGCTGCTTCTTCTGTTACAACGTGCTCTTCTGCTGCTGGTGCTTTCTTTGTTTCATGTCCACCTGCTGCTGGAGCTGCTGCTACTTGAACAACGGAAGCCTTCTCTATTGCTTCTGCAATGTTAATGTCTTTTAATGTTGCAACTAATCCTTTTAATTTTGCATCATCTGCAGAAACACCTGCTGAACTTAAAACTGATTTTAAGTTTGCTTCTGTAATTTCCTTATTTGCTTTGTGTAATAACAAAACTGCATATATATAATCCATATTTCACACCTCTAAATTTTAATTATTCTTTATTAACTAAAGCATCAAGTGCTTTAGCCTCTCTTTCTGCTTTTACAATCATTGGTTCAACTGTTTCTTTACAGATATAACCAATATCAACTCCAAGACCAATTGCTTGTCTTGCAGCTGTTGCTATTTGCATAATTATTGTGTCTCTATCAATGTCAAGTACTTCTTTATTGTAAATCATTCCGTCCTCTTTTACTAAAACTACACTTAATAAAAGTTCAACTGGCTTGATATCTAATTTTGAAAGAGTACTTACAATGTCGCTATTGATTACAGACCCTGCTTTAGCAATTACTGTGTCGTCTGGAACAAATATTGTTGCACCTCTTACTTGTGCTTTTATTCCAACCTTTTTTAAATCAGATAATGCTGGTCCTGGTGGAAGTCCTGTATCTCCGGCTGGAACTACAATATCTATAGGAGCAAGCATTCCGATCTTTGCTTTTGAACGTGCTTTTGTTTTTTTAATTGCACCATAAAGTTCGAATGCATTTTTATTTGTTAAAATTACTATTGGTTGATCAGGTAATTTTTCAACAATATCTTTGTGTCCTTTACTTTCTAAAACTTTCTTTAGAACATTCTTAGATGTTACCTTAAATACTGTGTCATCTACATTCTTTTTAACTTTTTGTAAAAGATTAGATGGAAAATCTTTAAGATCTGCAATACCTACAACCTTATAACTTCCAATTAATTTTGATATATCATCAAACTGGGTATGTCTCCATGATTTTGTGTGTCTCATTTATCATCACCCATTTTAATTGTTTTACTCATTGTTGATTTAATGTAGATTGTATGTAAATTTTGAAAGCCATTTGGTAATTTATCAATTAATGATTTAATAATCATTACTGCATTATCTGTTAAATCAGATTTACCTTGACTTTTCTTTCCAACCTTTACTTGTAAAGCAACAGAGCTTTTATTTTTTTTATTTGAAATTTTTTGTTGTGAGATTGATGCAGTTATTAATGTTTTAATTGCATTAACATTTGGTGGAGCAATCATTGGCATTTTCCCTCTAGGACTTAAAGCCTGTCCTAAGTGCTTACCGACAGTTAACATAACTGGTCCTTCAGCTAAGAATACCTTATATTCCTCTGCCATTTTTTTCGCATCTTTCTTAGAAATCTTTGGAATCTCATCATCCATAATTACTTTATCGACAACGCCTTTTAATTCTTGTGCAAGATTTTTATCTTTAACAAAAACTAAAGATTTGACTTTGTCTAAATATGGGTGTGGTAGATTAATTGTATATTCTATTCTTTGATCTTTGTTTTTAACATTGATGTTTTTAAGAGTAACAATCATCTCTACTGCTTCGTCAAAGTTTCTTTTTTTTGAAATAGACAATAACTCAGTTATAGCCTTTTCAACTACTTGTTTTTCTGTTATATTTTTATCCAAAATTTAGCACCTCCTGCCTGAAAGCAGTTTTAACGGGATAATATAATAAATAATATATAAATAATTCAATTTATAAAGATATAAGATTTAAAGTAAAATTACTTTAAATACTTAATTGTGTTAATTACAATTGCTTTACTAATCCCTGGATTAAAATTAAAATAAATTACTTTTCCCATAATTAAAGATTGCTCTGCTATTGCAACATATGGTTTCTTAACCCTTGGATCTTCTAAATAAGCAACTTCTTTACCAACAACTTGAACATCAAATGTTCTTGTTCTTATTGGTCCACTTGTTTCAACTGCAGGAACTTGTAATATTCCACTCATTATTGGATGTTCTTCCATTACAGCATATAATGTTCCTTGCATATCAATTGGTTGTAAACATGATGGTCTTGATCCTACTACGTCACAACTAACTGGAACAATATCTCCAAAATTTGCTTGCCAACCAAGAACTGAAACATCGTCTGGTCTTTGTATTCCTGAATTTAAAACAATTATTAATTTTCCACCTTTCTTAACATAAGAAGTTATGGCATCAGCTGTTCTTCTTGAAATAGATTTATCAGTCTGCATTGATTGATCTAAAACTATAATATTATATCCTTTGATTCTTTCAACTGGATTATGTTGTATACTATCAAGAGTCATATATCTTACTTCTTTAATTAAATCTTTATTCTCTTGATCACTTAATATATTTCTAAATTCTTGATTTGGAGAACCTAATACTAAAATTCTTACTCCTGATCCGGAATTAAAGAATGATGCGCCTCCAGATAATATGTTTGTTTTAAAAACAACTAATAGTAAAACTATAATTATTACTGCAATTGGCAAAATGTTTTCCCATTTTACAGAAACTCCACCAAATAGTTTTTTTCCTGAATCTGAAGCCATTCCTGCATCAAAATCCGAACCGAAATCGTCTCCCATATCTTTAGGCATTTAATATCACATTTTAATTTTTATATTATAAATAAATTTATGGCATATTTGTTTTTTAAATGTTTCGTAAATTCTTAACTTTACAAAATTACTGTTTTTTCAAAAAATCTTCTCTTCTATCTCTAATAATCTATTATATTTGACTGTTCTTTCTGATCTTGCTGGCGCTCCAAATTTTATGTAATCACTAGAAAGACCATAAGCTAAATCAGAAATAAAATTATCTTCTGTTTCTCCAGATCTGTGTGAAACAACAACTTTCCAATTTGCTTTCTTTGCTAAATTAAATGCATTTATTGATTCTGTTAATGTTCCTATTTGATTTACTTTTAAAAGAAGAGCATTACATTGTTTCTTAGTTATTGCTTGTTTTATTAGTGTTGGATTTGTTACTAATAAATCATCTCCAATAATATTTATTTTATTTCCAAATTTTTTTGTAAATTCAGCCCAGGGTTTTTTATCATCTTCTGAAAATGGGTCTTCTATTGAAGTAATATTATACTCTTTTAAAAGTTGAGAATAATAATCCATCAATTCCAAAGATGAATGTTTTTTATTATTAATTAGATATTTTCCTTTCTCGTAAAATTCACTTGCTGCAACATCTATTCCTATATCTACTTTATATCCTGATTTCTTAATTGAATTCTCTAAAAGATCAAAAGCATCTCTTGGATCTGTTATATTTGGAGCAAAACCGCCTTCAAAACCAACATTTGTAGCTGATGATCCATATTT
Source organism: archaeon (assembly GCA_035390665.1). Classification (GTDB taxonomy): domain Archaea; phylum Iainarchaeota; class Iainarchaeia; order Iainarchaeales; family CSSED10-239; genus JAKQTP01. Next base: position 13,413 of record DAOOUC010000005.1, read on the forward strand.
TTTATTTATATTTTCTTTTAAAATTTGATAAATCTCACAAGAGGCTTGCAAATTTTTTGAAATTGTCTTTTCTTTAGGAATTATTTGAAATTCCTGAAATGCTAAATCCGTTCCAGCGTGCTTTCCTCCATTTATTATATTTAATAATGGAATTGGCATCTTTTCATTAATTTTATTTTCATTTAATCTAGAAATATATTTATATAATGAAATTCCAAGCTCTTGACTTGCTGCTCTTGCACAAGCAAGACTTACAGATAAAATTGCATTTGCTCCAAGATTTGATTTGTTTTCTGTACCATCTATTTCAATCATTAGATTATCAATATTACTTTGATCTAAAACAAACTCTCCAATTAGTTTTTTAGAAATCTTACAATTTACATTATTGATTGCTTTAGTTACATCCTTTCCTCCGAATGCTTTTCCCTCATCTCTTAATTCTAAAGCTTCTCTTTTACCACTACTTGTTCCTGATGGAACACATGCATAAGCAATTGTATTATTAGTATAAACAAAAGTTTTAATTGTTGGTATTCCTCTTGAATCTAAAATTCTTATTGCCTTTATTTTTTTAATATTCATAATTTATTCCTCTTTCTTTTTTAAAACAACTCTTGCATGACTTTTATCTAATATTTTTCCAACACTTAAATTACTATTAAATAAACTTGTTCCAAATATTTCAGAGTACAATAATTTGTTTGCATAAGAATCCAAAGACGAATAATTAAATTCTTTTGATTCTACAAGATAATTTTTTATTTCATCAATGTCAGAATTAACTATATTTAATCCTTTTATTTCAGTTAAATTTGGCGCATGATTATTAGAAAGTGTTTCTTTTAAAAGAATTGAATTAATATTTGAATATTTGTGTAAATAATATGCATCAGTCCAGATATCGTGACCTAAAAATAAAATTCCTTCTTTAGAAGAACTAAATTTTTTATTTAAATAATAAACTTTGAAATATTCATCTGAATAATTTGAATCTTTTTCTTTCGCTTGTTTTTTAATATCTTTGTCTATTTCATTTAATGATTCATAATAGTCTTCTGATATATCGATTATGTTGTCTTTTTTAAAATAAGAATCAATGCCATTTTCGGATAATATTTTTTCAGAGTTGTCTTTCTCTAAGCCTGTAATGAGTCCTAAATTAATTTTCTGATCTTTAGAAAATTCAACTAGTTCTGATAAATATGATGTGTCTGGACGTTTATTTAATTTGCCTTTGATTAAGACATCAAATAATCCAAAGTATAAATATTTAATCATATATATCTTTAAAGAAACATATATTTATAAACAATTCAAATCTATTTAATAAAAAAAAGAAGGTGAAAAATTGACTCAAAGTTTAGCAAGTGGAATTCTTATTGGCATTGGTATTGGAACATACATTCCATCTTTACCTGCTCCTTTAAATATAATTAATACTTATCTCGGATTAATATTAATTATTATTGGACTAATATTGTTAATCAGAGCAAAAAATTAATTATTTATTTTCTTTTAATCTTTTTTCTATTTCTGCAAAAACATCATTTATTTCAGAAACTGTGTGTGTTTTTGGCTTACTTTTAAATGCATTTTTTATAGACTCGAATAAGCCCTTTTTTGTTTCTTCTTTCTTTACAGACGGATATTTATTAAATGAAACTTTCTCTTCTTCAAATACATTCTTTTTCTTTTTGGAAAGATCATTAAAATTAATTGTAGAAGCTTCTCCTTTTACTGGTGGATTCTCATAATTTTTAGAAAGTAGGGAATTAATAATATTAATTACCTTGTTTTGTTCTATCTTTGTCTCAGAGGCAAAAGGCAAATTTTGATTTTCCATTTTTTCTAAAACCGATATTGCTATATCTTTTGTAAATCCTTCATCTAATATTGCTTGCTCTATTTCTTCTCTAGTATAATATTTTGCTTGAGATCTTAATAAATCAAATAAAAAATCAATTGTGTTCAATTTATGTTTTTCAAGTTTTGAACTTCTATTTTCTTGTTCTCTATTTTCTACTTCTTTTATCTTGTAAGATTGAAGTTGAACTTTATATTCTGGATATTTAGATAAATAAAGCACAATATTTTCATACTCTTTTGCATAATTAAATTGAGCAAAGGAATATTCTTCAAAGGATATTTCTTTTCTAGAATATAGTTGGTCAATTTTACTCATTTCTTCTCTTATAATCTTATATCTTTTAAAATAAGATTTGGGATTACGAAATAACACAGGCATTAAATAAGCCACTAAAAACATAATTAAAATAAAAAAAAGAAAAAGAAAAATGTACGTGCTAAATTCATTTAATGTCTGCAACCATGACTGATTAATTGTATTTTCAGCAATTTGCTGACCAAAATATACATCTAAAAATATCTTATCCATGGTTAAAAGAATTAAACGGTCACAAGTATTACTGTGTCTCCTCTTAAGAATACTTCAACATATTTGGTTTTTACTTTTCCATTGTCTAATTCTTCTGCATCTTCTAATACTATATTTAAGTGCACATCAAATGCTTTTAATTTTCCTCTTACCATTACATTTCCTTTTAACATAATCAATACTTGTTTATTTAAAGAATTGTTAAGCATATCGAATGGTCTCGTTATTTTTAAATCGTTGTTCATATTTTCACCTTTTATTATTTCTCCTTTTATTTCTTTTTAAAAATATTCTTCAGTGCTGTAAAAAATCCAGAAAATAATTTTTTCTTTTCTGGTTTTATATCAGTGTCAATTTCTTTGCCAGTTATTTTTCTAGCAACCGCTCTAAATGAATTTGCGGCCGCACAACTTGGATTGTGCACTAATACGGGTTTAATTTTTTTTAATAAAAATGATTCTCTTATATCTTCAGAATAAGGGATTTTACCAAAAGAAGGCAACTCTAACATCTTCATGATTTCATTTTCAGAGATTTCTCCTTTAGTATTACTGTGCTTATTTATTATTACCCCCATTACCCTTTGATTTAATCTTTGAGCAACAATTTTTGCTTTAAATGCATCTGCAACGGATGGTGCCGTTGGTTCAGTAATTAACAAAATTTGAGTTGAAGCAGACATTGCAGCAATTACATTCTTTTCTATGCCTGCTGGAGAATCAATTAAAATATAATCAAATTTTTTTTGAAGATCTCTAGTTATTGCAACCAATCTTTCAACATCTACTCTTGTATAAAAAGATATAGAAAGACCCGCAGGAATTATTTTTACTCCTGATGGTCCATCATAAATTGCATCTTGTGCAGGTGCTGAACCCAATAAAACATCATGAATTGTAATTGGTGGAGTTTTTAATCCCATTAATAGACTTAAATTAGCCATAGCTAAATCAGCATCAATCATTAAAACAGAATATCCTAATTCTGCTAATGCTATTCCTAAGTTCCCTGTAAGTGTTGTTTTCCCAACGCCTCCTTTCCCTGAAACTATTGCAATTATTTCTCCCATTTTTATTTCACATTTATATAATTTTAAACGATACAATTTATAAAATTCTCTATTTCTTTAACAATTGTTAAAACTTCTATTCTTGAAAGTCCGTCGTTTGCTTTAATAAAATAAACTCTATCTAGATTTTTAAAAATTATTTGCCAACCATTTGCTTCAATTAAAATTATAGACATATCTTTTATTTCTGAATTAATATAATTATACATTGCCGCACTTTTAAATCCTTCTTTTATGTCTTTGTTTGTACTTCCAATAATTATTCCATCAGTATCTGTTATTATTACATCATTAATTAGATGTTTTAATCTTAATTTTTGTAAAAAATCAGTCAAATCAGAAGAATGAATAAATATTGGCTTATATTCTAAAAGACTAGATATTGCATTTTCATTTTTTCTATCTTCAATATTTAATATTTTTGTTGATAATTTTGTAAAAAATTTTGTAAATAATGCCATTTTTGTCACTCTCTTAATAAATCATTTAAATTAAAATTATTTATAATTTCTTTATTAGAAATTTCTGTTTTTATTTTGTCTGATAACAACAGTTCTATTTTCTTTTCATCATATTTTAAATTAATAAATATTGACTTTTTCTTTTTGTCAGAAATATTTAATTGATATTTTATTTTTTCATTAAATAATAGAATTAATTTAATTTGATCTTGGGTGAGAGCAAAAATATTTAACATTCCTTTATTTAATCCATAACTGTTTAAACAATATAAAATTGCATCTTTGCCGTACAATTCAACATCATAACCAGTGATTAAAAAAATAGAACCTACAATTTGTCCTTTTGATAAAATAAGAATAGATTCTTCAAATCCGTATTTTCCTAGAACAGTCAAATAACAATACCCATCAAAATTTTTCTCACTTAAATCTAAAAATAATTTATGAGAATCAATCTTATCCAATGGAACGTTTCTAACTATCGGATTAATTACAGGTAAATTCATATATTTTAGCCTATTTTATTATTTAATGAAAATCACTCTATCCACTGTGTTTTTTAAAGCAACCGCTGAGCCGTCTTCTACTAAATATACGACTGTTTTTTTGCCTTGTCTTTTTGCTTTTAAGATTGCAGGTAAATAATCTGAGTCTCTTGTTATAAAGACAACCGTGTCTATCTCTTTGCTAAATGCTGCTTCTGTGGCATCAACTGCCATTGCAACATCAACATCTCCCACAGTTATTACACTTTCAAAACCAATATTAACAACTGCTTCAATAAGTTTATCAGTTGCATATTGATCTAAATAAACTCTAGCAATCTTTAATGGCCCCTCTTTTTGCAATTGAGATTTAATTTTGAATAAATCAATGTTAAATTCTTTCCTTAACATATTTGGCCCATCTACAAAAACTGCAATATTATTTCTATTTGATTCTTTGTGTTCTTTTTTAAAAAGCGATTTTAATATTTTAAACATTTTCTGTCAACTCTTTTTTTCTGTTAATTAATGCTATACTATTAAATATATTTGTGAATAGTATATTTATTGTTAAACAAAACATATTTAAAATATATTTATACTTAAATATATAGTATTTTAATTTTAAATACGAATTTTTTATACAAATTGGTGAAATTATGAGAGATTTTGAAATAAAATTCATGTCCTTAGGACAAGTCAAAGAAAAACAATATATATTAATAGATGATGTAATTTGTAAAGTAGATACAATCACAAAATCAAAACCAGGTAAACATGGTGCTGCAAAAGTTAGACTTACAGCAACTGCAGTATTTACTGGATCTAAAATGAATCTATTAAAACCAAGTTCAGAAGATGTAGAAATTCCTATTCTTGATAAAGGAAATGCACAAATTATTGCAGACCTTGGAAATAAATATCAAATAATGGATACAGCAAATTACCAAACATTAGAAGTGGACAAAGACGAATTTACAGATTTAGTTTCTGGTTCTGAAATTGAATACCTTAAGGCCGGGTCTTTAATCAAAATATCAAGAAAGAAATAATTTCTTTCTTATATAAAATTGATTATTAAATGGCTACTGCATTAACTCATATTGCTTTTGTAAATGATTTAAAGAAAAATAATTCTGCTGTTTTTAAAAAATTAAATATTAATTTTGTTTATTCTGGTGCTTTATTTCCAGACTACTATGGTTTCTATAAAATTCAACTTAAAAAAAATTATGAGATTGAAAAAATTATAAAAAACAAAAATGGAATTGTATTTGGAAAAAAGATGCTTCGTATTGCACAAACAAAAGAAGAAAGATCTTTTGCAGTTGGATTTATTACTCATTCTGTTTTAGATGAATTCTTTCATAAATATTTAAGAAAAATCAATGCGAGTATTGAAGAGCATCTTATGTTAGAGTTTTTTTATGATTGTAAATTTAGAAAACTAAAAATTCCTGTTGTTGTGTATCCTACTAAACTTATAGAGAATACACTAAAAAAATATTATTCTGAAGAATTATATAAAAAAAAAGATATAACTAAGATTAAACTGTTTTTTTATTATTTGTTTTTAAAAGAAATTCAGACTCAAATTATTTATAAAAAATATTTAGACAAGAAAATGTCATATATAGATATTGTTTCTAAATTATTCTATAGAGGTCAATTTGATTTAAGTAAATTATTACAACCAGATTTAGAATTTAAAAAAAAACATTTTAAAAATTTAGAAACAGCTTATGTTAAAGCACTAACAAAAAATCAAAAGATTTTAAATAAGTTAAATGTCAGTTAAATCTATTTCAAATGCAACTACTGGCATTGAATACTCAAAATTAACAATAACGCTTGGGTCCATTTCTCCAATGTGGCCCACAATTTTATCATTTATTAAAATATCAGCTGAACGCCCTTTTATATAAAATGGTTTTTCTGATTCTTTTAATTCTAAATGCAAACCAAAGACATTTAATAATGATAGAACAACAGAAGACATTTCTGTAATACTTACTTTAGAATTTGCAGTCATTGCTGACAAGTATAGTTTTTGTTTTGCTCTGGTCTCTTCTTTATTATCTGGAACGATAACATAATTACAAACAAAAATATTTTGTGGATAAGATATGTGTTGATTATTTTTTAAAATTTTAAATAATTTAGATAAGTGACTTGAAGAAATTATATCTATTTGCTTATCTTTAGAGTATCCCAATTCTATTGCTTGTTCTTTTTTATATTTTAAATTAAAATTATCAAAAGATTCTTTTTTACTGGATAATGATAATGGACTTACTTCAATAAAACCTAATTGAACCATTATATCTATTATATTTTCTTGTTTTATTGTCTCAGGTAAGATTGAACCGACAGTAAAAACTTTTGGTAATTTAAAATGAATATTATTATATCCATATGCTCTTGCGATATCATCTATAATGTCTACTTCATGTAGTACATCAGTTCTAAAAACCGGGATAGTTACTTCTATTTTATCTTTTCCAAATTTCTTACATTTATAATACATTTTTTCTAAAAGAGCGCATGCAGAATCAATATCAATATTTATACCTATAAGAGAATTAATGTGGCTTAAAGAAATAAGTCTTTTTTCTTCTTCAAATAGAGGTGTTATTTTTGATTTAATATTGTATGCTTTATCATAATTTATTTCCACACCGTGAATCTCTCCTCCAATATCTGAGAATACACAACAAATTATATTTAATATTTGATTCAATCTATTTATGTCAGAACCGGAACACTCAATAAATACTTCTTTTGTATTTTCTGTAATTTTTCCTGTATCTTTTGAATTAATTATTGGTGGCATTGACAAAATTTGTTCTGTACTATCCATAAATACAGGATATTTATCAAAAGACTCAAGAAGATAAGAATATTCTTTTCCTGTTTCTGTTTCTTTTAAAATATCTCTTCCATTCATTTCTTTTGATTCGCCTAAAGGCACAAATAATATTTCTTCTGGCTTTTTTGCAACAAAAGAAATTGGAAAAGTTATTTTTTCCATAGGATATATGCCTATAGCAGCAATTGTTCTTTTTCTTCCTAAGGTTAAATGTAATTTTTCTTGAATATTAATTATTTGTTTTAATTTATCAGAATCTAATTTTAAATTCTTTATAACTGCACAAACACTGTGTGGTCTAACTTCTTTAACAGATTCTTTTATATTTAAAACATAATTGCTTTTTTTTACAGAATAGGTTTTTTGCTTTTCTACTCCGGTATATACTTTTAAAACTCTAAGTAATCCTTCCTTTGATAATAAATCTACTCTTTCTGCAGTGACTTCTATCTTTATTTCGTTTGTATCTTTATTATAACTATCAATTTCTAAACCATAATTAAATAGCATTTCATCGAATTCTTCTAGAGAATAATCTTTATTCAATTCTTTTTTTATTTCTCTAAAATCTAAATCTATTGTTGCCATTTTATCACATTATTCTATCGAAGGAACTATATATTCCCTTAACCACTCTATGTTTGCATCATTACCGTGTATATCTTTAATTGGTTTTTGATAAATAAACATTGCAAGTCTTTCAACTCCAAATCCCCATGCAATTACTGTTTTGTTGATCCCAAATGGTGCTAATGATTCTGGTCTAAATATTCCTGCATTAATTAATTCTATCCAAGTATTTGTTTTTTCATGATAACCACTTGCTTCAACACTTGGCTCTGTATATGGATTATATGTTGGTTTAAATCTTACTTTAGTTATCCCAAACTTACTAAAGAACTCTTTTATAAATGCCATTAAATCAGCTAAAGACAATTCATCACCAATAATAAATCCTTCAGCTTGATGAAATTCAGGTAAATGAGTGTAATCAATTGTTTCATTTCTAAAAACCTTATCAATACAGAAATACTTAGAATTTTCTTTTTCCTCTAAACTTAAATTATAGAATGTACGATAAGTTGTTGCAGTTGTGTGTGTTCTTAAAAGTAATTTCTTTGCAATCTGTTCATTCCAATCATATTGATATCCTTTAGAACCTGTTTTCCATCCGTTATTGTGTATTTCTGAAACCTTTAATATTAAATCTTTATTTTTAGGTAAGTCTCCTGTTTCATTTAAATAAAAGGTATCTTGCATATCTCTTGCTGGGTGATTCTGAGAAATAAACATCGCATCCATATTCCAAAAACTAGTTTCAACATAAGGCCCTTTCATTTCTTTAAATCCCATTTGTAAATAAACATCTTTAATTCTTCTTGAAATTAATCTAAGTGGATGTAGTCGGCCCATTTCTTTAGCTGGAGGCAATTTAGTTACATCAAATTCTTTGAATTCTGTTGTTTTATACTTCTCTGTTCTTAACATCTCTGGGGTTAAATATAATTCCTTATCTTCAAGTATTTCATAATTTATTATATTTAATAATTTATATTTCTTATTTTGTTTTTCTTTTTTAATAATAAATTCTTTTCTTTTTAGTAAGTCTTGTATTTGTGATTCTGAAATAATTTGATTATTTTTTATTGCATCTAATATCTTTTTTTGCTCTTCTACTATTTGCTTGTATTTTGAATCTACATTTATTATTCCATTTTCTATAATTAAAAAACCTGCTTTTTTAGAGATACCAAATGCTAATGTAATATCTTCTTTCTTTAAATTTGGAATATTTAAATTATTTAATTGAGACACATTAATTTTATTTGTTGACAAATAATCACAGAATCTCTCTTCTATAAAACCATTTTCTAATGCATCAATTCCATTTACGTCTAATTCGTATACATTATAATTTTCTGTAATTTCTTCTATTACCCCATTTAATTTCAGGGTTTCTATTGATCTTCTTATCTTGTCTTTTTGAGAATCAGTATTTAATATATCATCTAAAGAAATCTCTTTTTCTTTTTTTATTAACTCATATACTTTTGCATCTATTTCTGTGAAATTCAAAACCATAAATACCATTACTTATTTTTTTTACTTACAAATTCAAAATCTACAATTTCGTTAATTTGTTTTCTTGGTTTAATAACAGAGTGCTTTGTAATAAATTTTTTTATACCATTATTTACTCTATTTCTGAAAATCAATAAAATTAAAACAATTATAAGAATTATAAATAAAACTGTAAAATATGATTTGTTAAGATAATCTTTTGAAAAAATATTAGATACAACAAATGTTGGCTTTGGTGGTTTTTTTTCAATTGCAATCAATCTTAATTCATTTGTAGAAATTCCACTCCAAATTATATTTCGATTATTTTGTGTTGCTTGAGGAGAAATGTCTCCTATAATCAAAGGATCATATAATGAAATTTCAACTTGGGATTCTTTAGGTATGTTGAATAAACCATTTACTACAAATTGCCTAAATAAGTTTTCATTAAATCTCCAAATTATTTGATCTTGATAATCCAAATATTTTATTAAACTTAAATCATATAATTCATATTCTATTCTTAATGAGGCATTAACTTCATCAAAAGAAATTTTTATGTTTTTTATTTTGTCTTCATTAATATATATGTGCGGGGTAATGTCTGGATTTATTTTTTGTAGCTCTATTAAATCTGTACTAGATTTTAAAATCTTAGATTTAAAATCAGATAATTCAGATAAATCACCATAATTAATTTTCCAAATTTCTATAACTTTAGAGTTTGTTGGAGAATAAACCTCTACAGAAATGTCAAAACTATCTAAAGATAATGAGTATACGGGCATTAATAAAAATAACACCCCTATCAAAATCAATATGTGTTTTGTATTCATAATTTACTTCTTTTAATGTTTATTAATATAATATATTGTATAATAATATTTATAAAAACCAAGTATTTACCTTTTTTAGAACAATGCTTTATATACTTTTGCAACCTTACATTATATATGAGTTTAAAGATTAAGTATTTGGGGCATTCTTCTTTTATAATTAACATGAATGGAACAAATATCTTAACTGATCCTTATTTTGATAATAAACAAGTTTGTAGTTATAATAGACTTATTGATTGTGCACTTACAATAGATAAGCTTCCACCAATTGATTCTATTTTAATTAGTCACGAACATTTTGATGCATTTGATATTGATAACACTAACCTTTTAGTTAAGAAAAATAAGCCAAAAATAATTGCACATCAAAGTGTTTTAAATAAGATTGATGGCTTTGATTCTCTTAAGGTGCCAATTGATGAATATGAGAAAAAAACAATAAATGATGTTTGTTACTATGCACACCCTGCACACCATCCAACTTCTTTTTATCCATTAAGTTATGTTGTTTCAGATAAAAAAAATAGTGTTTATTTTGCAGGAGATACATTCATGACTAGAGAACACGAAAACATTAAGGCAGATGTTGCAATCTTACCAATCGGCGGAAAAACAACTTTAGACTTAATTAGTGCTGTTAGTGTTGCAAAAAAAATTAGACCAAAATATTTAATTCCAATGCACTACAATACCTTTGATCATATTAAACAAAATCCACTTGCTTTAAAAGAAAAATTTGAAGGCACAAGATATACTATTAAACCTGTAATTCTTGCACCTGGAAAAGAATGGAACTATAAGTAATTATCTTATTACTTTATCCAATTCATAGAGTGCTTGACCCATATTTCTTTCATTCTTAGTAATCGAAGAACTAATTAGATTTAAGTTTTCTTTTAATGCCACACGATTCTGTGTTTTCATAAAAGATAACAAACATCTGCTTATAATTCTAGAATGTTGCTCTATATATTCTGGATTTTTTCTAGAAATTAATATATTGTGTTGGCGTATTCCTGATTTAATTGAATAATCTATTATTTCTAGAATTTCTTTTAATTTATTATAATCTATTTTCTTAGAATTATATTTTTTCATTAAATAGACTTTTATCTTGTCGTGTGCTTCACTTAAAGAAGTCATATTTTTGCCATTTATTAATCTTTCTTGACTATTTAAGAATTTGGAAATCTCTGCTCTTTCTTTTGCTAGTCTGGCATTATTTAATGCAACTTCGTTTCTTTTTAATAATTCGTTATGCTTTTTTTTATCTATTATTATTCCTTCTTTTGTTTTTAAGGTATTTGTTATAGTATCATTCTCTCTTGCTTGCTTAGTTGCTTCGGTTCTAGCTTTTGTTCTATATTCTAACAATAAAGCGTCTTTATAGGTGTTTGTTGCCTTTGGCTGATTTAGTAAATGCTCTCTCTGTCTTTCTATTTGCGCAACTCTGTTCCTTTTTTGTTGTAAATCTCTTTTTTGCTTTTTATTTAATTGTTCGTAATAATTTTTCCAATCTTCTTTATTTGGTAAAGTAACTGTTTCATCTGCAAAAGATAAAACAACTCTTTCGGAATTTTTTTTGCTTTTTTCTCTCATTTTTTCTAAAGTTTTTGGAGCAATTCTTTTTGCGGGTCTTTTTGCCATTGCCATTTTTTCACCAATTTTTAAATTAATCTATAAAGATTATAGAAATAAAGATTTATAAAGATTAATTATAATCTTCTATCTCTATTTCTTCAAGTGTTTTTGCAATTTTTATATTTTTATTTTTCTTTTGTAATTGTTTTTCTCTTTCATCCAAATCTGTATATTTCCCTGACAGATGTGTAAGATATATTGTTTTTATTTTTGCTCTTTTTGCAAATATCGGAATTTCTTCAGCAACTGCATGTTTTACTATTTTTGCTTTTGCTTTATCTTCTTGAAAGAAAGTGCTTTCGTGTATCAATATATCGGAATCCATAACTTCTTTTGGAACTTTCTTTAAAACTTCTGTATCACATAAATAGGCTATTTTTTTTCCAATCTTTTTATATTTATAATCCATAACTTCTTCTGGTTTTATTGTTTTACCATTTAATTTTATTGACTTGCCTTTTTGAAGTGCAGAAAATAATGGCCCTTCTGGTATCTTTAATTTAAGTGCTTTTGCTTTATTGAATTTTCCAATCTTATCTTTTATTTTAAAGATATAGCCGTTTGCTTTTATGTTATGGTCTAATGGAGTTGTTTCAACAACAATTTCTGAATTTTCAAAAATTTTACCTGTACTAACTTCTTTAATATTTATTTTATACCCTAGTGGATGCTTATGATTTCTAACCAAAGTCAAATTGATTAATTCTTCTATGTCTTTTTTATACCCCTTTGGAACAAATATATTAAGTTCAGTTGTTCTATTATTAAGTTTAAAACTAGAGAGAAGACCAAATAAACCAAAATAATGATCTCCATGCAAATGTGTTATAAAGATATTATTAACTCTCATTGCACTAAAATTAGACTTCATTATTTGTTGTTGTGTGTTTTCTGGGCAATCAAATAAATAGCCTTGGCCATTATAATTTATTAAAAGGCTTGTTAGATTTCTTAAAGATGTTGGTGCTGATGCACAGTTTCCTAAAAATACAATTTTTATTTTATTAGACATAAATATTATGTACACAAATATGTTTTTAATCAAATTGGAACATATATTATATACTAAGTTCTAATTAAAGTGGGTTATTTTTATGATTAAAAAAACAATTAAAAAAGAAATAAAAGAAAAAAAAATAGAAGCAAATACTGATGTTAAAGAGCTTATCTATAATGATACAAGCGAAATCGAAGTTCCAAAAAGAATGATAGATCAAGTAATTGGACAAGATTCTGCAATAAACCTTATAAAAAAAGTTGCTCAACAAAAAAGACACATAATGCTTATTGGTGCTCCAGGCACAGGTAAATCAATGATTGCTTCTGCTCTTGCAGAAATGCTTCCAACAAATAAACTAACAGATATTTTAAGTTATCCAAATGCAGAAGATAGTCACACGCCAATAATTAAAGAAGTGCCAGCCGGAGATGGGAAAAAAATAATAGACGAGTCAAAACTAGAAGCCGCAAGACAAATGAGTGCAGGTAAAATTATTGGTTTTTTCTTACCAACATTATGGTTAATTATCTCTATTGTGTTTTGGAGACTAGGATGGGTTCCTGATGTTGTTTTTGCAGCAATGCTTTTACTTTCAGGATTTTTAATGGTTTCAACTGCTCTTAGTGTACAAATGATGAGTAAAGAGAAAGCATTAATTCCAAAGACAATTATTGATAACTCCAATAGAAAAGAAGTTCCATTCGTTGATGCAACGGGCGCTAAAGCCGGTGCACTTTTAGGAGATGTATTACACGATCCATTACAGTCTGGAGGACTTGGAACTCCGCCACATTATAGAGTTGTTCCTGGTATGATACACAAAGCCAACGGCGGAGTGTTATTTATTGATGAAATATCTGCATTATCTCCAAAATCCCAACAAGACCTTTTAACAATATTACAAGAAAAGAAATTTAGTATTACTGGACAATCAGAAATGTCAAGTGGTGCAATGGTTAGAACAACTCCTGCTCCTTGTGATTTTATATTAATTGCTGCGGGAAACTATAATGATCTTGAAAAGGTACATCCTGCTATTAGATCAAGGATTAGAGGTTCAGGGTATGAATGCCATATGAATATTGATATGCCTGATACAGTAGAAAACAGAAACAAAATTATTCAATTTACTGCTCAAGAAATAGCAAAAGACAAGAAGATTCCACACTTTAGTAAAGAAGCAGTTGATGAAATAATATTTGAAGCAAGAAAAAAAGCCACAAGAAAAAATAGCCTTACACTTAAATTAAGAGAGCTTGGTGGGCTTATTAGAGCTGCTGGAGACTTAGCAATTGAAGAAAATAAAAAGATAGTAACAAGAGATATTGTTTTAAGAGCAAAAACTCCGGCTAAAACTTTAGAAGAACAAATGGTCAACAAGATGATGATTGTTAAGAAAGACTATGATATCTTTAAAACAACAGGGACTGCTGTTGGTAGAGTTAATGGCCTTGCTGTCATGAACGAGAGCGACGCTGGACTATTATTACCAATTGAATGTGAAATAACTCCTGCATCATCTAAAAATGAAGGCAAAATTATTGCTACAGGACAACTTGGAAGTATTGCAAAAGAATCTGTTGAGAATGTTTCTGCAATAATTAAGAAATTAACTGGAAAAGACATTTCCAATTACGATATACATGTACAATTTCTTCAAACATACAATGTTGAGGGCGATTCTGCCTCAATATCAATTGCAACAGCAATTATTTCTGTTCTAGAAGACATACCAATTAAGCAAGATATAGCAATGACAGGTTCTCTTTCAATTAGAGGAGAAGTATTACCAATTGGTGGAGTTACAGCTAAAGTCAATGCAGCAAAAAGAGCAAAAATTAAAAAAGTAATAATTCCTGAATCTAATAAAGAAGATTTGGTTTTAGCTCCTGAGGTTGCAAAAGACTTAGAAATCATTCCAGTAAAAACTATCTGGGAAGTAATACTTCACGCTTTCAAAGACACAACAAAAAAAGAAAATCTAATACAAAGAATAAATAAGACTTATGCTTTAAGATTAGCATAAGTTATTTATTTAATTATTTTAAAATGTGTCTTAGTTTTGGTCTAACAATAACTTTGTCTCTTGTACCACTGCTTTCTAATTTGTATTTTCTGCCATTTGAAATAATTTGATTTATAACTCTTGTCCCTTTTTCGCTAACCATCCCAAACTGGGTAAATCCTTGTTCTGCTAGATTATCGTATGCCTTTCTTATAAAAATTTTTCCATGACCGTTCTTTTGGTATTCTTTTTTTATGGCAATCATACTAACTGTAAACTCATTTTTCTCAAATGGGGCCTTGTAACCATAAATAACACCTATTGGCTTTTTATCTAAATAATAAAAAAAAATCTGATTTTTACCTTTCGCATTTTTCATAAAATATTCATAGACATCATTCGGTTTTAATATTAACCCAAATATTCCTGAAGAATTTTGTATATCTATTAGGGTTTTAAGAAAATTTGGATGTTTAATTACAAATTGATGAAATTCATTTTTGTTTTTGAAATTAAAACGTTTTAATGATTCCATCAAGTTGCCTCATTTATATTAACATAGAACTTAAATAAAACTTAATTGTACATTCTTTACTTAGATTATATTCTAAATAGATTGGAATGTCTTCTCCTAGTTTTATTATCAAATCTTTGTCGTTGTCCATTGCTTTTGTAATATTGTTTAAAAATGCTAAAGAATACTTTACTGCAAAATTTTTCTTAGATTTTACTTTTATTTCTGAAAGTGTTGTTTTAATGTTTCCTTTGTCTCCATTTGCTTCTATTATTAGTCTGCTATCTTGTATTTTAAAAACAAGGGTTGTTGCAACAAGACTTACATCTTTTAGAATTTCTTTTAATAGCCCTGCATTTATATTAAAATCAACCTCGTATTTTAATTCAGGAAGATTAATATCTTGCTCTGAAAGATCCATAAACTGTAAATGAAACTTTCTTTCAAGTCTTCCAGATAATAACACATCTATTCCTTGATCTTTTAAGTTTAAGGACAATTTGTCTCCTTCAAAACTTCTAGAAATCATATTTTTTAGTTCTTGAATATTTAGACCAACAAGAGTTGGTTCTATTGCATACCCACTATCAAATGCTTTCTTAGAAATATAGAAATCAACTAAAAGTATTTGTGTCTTGTCAATAGCTTTAATGTATATTCCATCATCCTTAAATCTAACATTTGTTTCAGGGATGATTGGTGTTATTGTTTCTAAACATTTTTTAAATAAAGACACATTTTTTGTTGATATCATAATTATTCACATTTTTTAATTAAACAAATAAAATAAAACAACAAATGATTTAAAAAGCTAATTACTGATGTTTTGAAATAATATATTTAAAAGCTCTATTGTCTTAGATATTATTGTTTCGACAAACAATTTTTTAATTTGTGATAAAATATGCCACATAAGATTAGTCTATTAGACTTAGTTACTTCTGAAATCGTTGGCCCTTCTAGTTCTCATACTGCCGGCGCCATGAGAATAGGACTTAATGTTTATAAGAAAGTTAAAGATATTTCTAAAGTTAAAATAATACTCTATAATTCTTTAGCAGACACAGGAGATGCACACATGACTAAAAGCGCACTTGTTGCTGGACTTTTGGGATTTAAAGAAACAGACCCGAGAATTCCATTCTCTTTTGAATATGCTGAAAATTTAGGAATAAAGATTGAATGGCACCACAACATTAATGAAAAATATCACCCAAATACCGTTTTTTTTGCTGTAACTGATAAAAATCAGAAAATAAAATACTTTAGTGGAACTTCTATTGGTGGAGGAAGAATAAAATTCAAAGAGGTTGCTTCATTATGACTGAATATATCTTAAGAGACTTTGTAACAAAGGCAAAAACACAAAAAACTACAATTGCTGAAATTGTTAAACAATATGAAAAAGAAAACTTCAAAAGAACAGATAAAGAGATGGTTAATAAATTAAATAATTCAATTAAAACATTTTATACAGGAGTTAATACTGGACTAAAAGGAAACTACAAATTCAAGAACCTTATGTTCTCCTCAGACTCAATGAAACTTAATAATAAAAAAACAAGAATCTTAGGAAATACCTTACATAAGGCTTGCGTATATGCCTTAGCAATAACAGAAAATAATCTTAATATGGGAACAGTTATTGCTTGCCCAACTGCAGGTTCATCAGGTATTGTGCCAGGGTGTATCTTGGCTGTTGCTCAAGATTATGGCTGTTCAGAAAAAGATATACAAAATGCTTTACTTACAGCTTCAGCAATTGAACTTTCAATAATAAAGAACGCATCAATCTCTGGAGCTGCTCACGGTTGTCAAGGAGAGTGCGGCTCAGCAACTGCAATGGCTGCTGGAGCTATTATTCATCTTCTTTACAAAGATAACACAAATCCTGAAATGGTAGAAAATGCTGCAGCTCTTGCCTTAAAAAATATGCTTGGGCTTGTTTGTGATCCTGTGGCCGGAGTTGTTTCAGTTCCATGTAGAAAAAGAAATGCAACAAGTATTGGTATAGCTTTTGTTGCTGCACAAATGGCTCTTTCTGGAATTAAGTCTTATATTCCATTTGATGAAGTTGCTAGTGCAATGGATGAAATTGGAAGAAGAATGGACGATGAACTTAAAGAAACTGCTAGAGGCGGGCTTGCAAAAACAAAGACTGGAAAGAAATGGGAGACTAAAAAAGCAAAACTATTAGAAGAAGCAGAAAAGAATAAACAAAGCTTTGCAGATATTTTAAAGTCCAAAAAAGAAGCAGATAAAACAATTCAATAAATTGTATTTTAATACTTATCTCTAATATATTATATTATGAAGAGCTTTTTTGATAAATATACTCCTAAATCTCTTGATGAAATTGTTGGAAATAAAAAAGCAATTGAAGAGATTAAAGAATGGAGTAAAGAACATAAAAAACCTTTATTTATTTATGGCTCTCCTGGTATTGGTAAAACTTTAACCGCTAATCTCTTAGCTAAAGAGCTTGGTTGGGCGATATTAAATACAGATGCATCTGACTTAAGAGACAAAGATGCTATAAAAAGCTTGTTTAGTGTGGCTTGTACAAGTAATACTCTTTTTTCTAAGACTAGACTTATTATTGTTGATGAAATTGATTCTATTGCAGACAAAAGAGGAGGAGAAGACTATGGTTTCTTTTCTGAGTTTGAAAAGATTATTGAAAAATCAATTCAACCAATTGTCTTTATTGCTAACGACCCTTATGAAAATAAAAAAATTAGGCCTTTGTTTGAGAAATGTCAACAAGTTAAGTTTGATCTTCCTTACAAGCAATCAATATTAAAATTTGCAAAAGATATTTGTGAGAAAGAAGGAATTGAATACGATGTTGTTTCTCTAAACGCAATTGTTGAAAACTGTGCTAACGATATTAGAGCATTAATGATTGATATCTATACTCTTTCTTTTGATAAAAAAATAACTTTAGAAGATACAGAATCACTTGGAGATAGAAAGAAAAACGAAGATGTGTTTAAGGGATTACAAAAAATATTCTATCCTAAAGATTTCTATGAAACAAGAAATGTTATTGATACTCTTGGGATTGATTGGGATCTTTTATTTGCATGGATTGAAGAAAATACCCCTAGACAATATAGAAACCCTAATAATCTTTCAAGAGCTTTTGAAAACTTAAGTAAAGCTGATATTAGTAATGCAAGAATTAGAGGAAATAACTGGGTAATGCTTAAATATGTTTTTGATTATTTAACTGTTGGTGTTGCTTATTCTAAAAAAGAAAGAGAACAAAGTGGCACTTATACTCCTTTTCAATTTCCAAGAGTTCTAAGAATGTTTACAACAAAAGAAAAGAACTTACAAAAAGCAGTTGTTGAAAAAATTAAGCAGAAAACACACTGTTCTAAAAGAATAGTTCTAAGAGACTATCTTCCTTTCTTTTTTATTATTGCAAAAACAAACAAATGCACTAAAGAATTAATCACCTACTTTGATTTAACACACGAAGAAATTAAATACCTTGGTGCAAAGATTACTGAGAAACAATTTGAAAAATTAATGGAATAGATTATGCCAATCAAACCCAGAAAAAGACCAATTAAAGTAGTTGAAGAAACAATAAGTAAAAATCCTCATCTTGAACACAGTTTTATAAAAAGAAGTAGATGTGAAATAGAAGACGTAACTAGAGATAATACACCTACTGAAACATATTTTGACAAAAAAAAAATGATAGAATATGAATTAAAGACCTTAATTATGGGCGGATCACTTTACACAATACACACGCATCCAAAAACAAATATTTTAGATATGCTTCCAAGTATTATCGACATCGTTCCTTCTGAGCGATCAAATGTAATTTATGTTCACGAAGGTAAAAAAATTGGGGGGCAAGTGCATTTTAATTTAAAAAAAAAAGCACGCAGTTCTTTTGAAAATTTTACAAAAAAAATTAATAAAACAAGGAATCAATTGAGAGAACTTGGAATTGGTGGAAGAAATCATGTTGCTTCTGAAGTACAAAAACATTTTGAACACGAGGCGTATAGAGTTGATTTAGTAAATGAATTATTAAGTAGAGAAACTGGGCGAAATTATTTTAAGGGACAGAAAGCCACTCTTCAATCAACAAGATATAATTCTGAATTTATGGATTTCTGTTTAAGAAACAGATTATTTAATCCAGATGAAATTATTAATTATTTCAAATATAAACATTTGTTTTTTGATAATAAAAAAACAATGGAAATGTATGAGTTGCTGGGAATACAATTTAGATTTGTACCTAATAAATATAGAGGATACAGATTTGATCCTAAAACTGTTGATTTTATAAAAAAGTGATGAGATATGGCAAAAAACATTAGAATCGCAATACTTGATAAAGACAAGTGCCAACCAAAGAGTTGTAATTATCTTTGTAAAAATCTTTGTCCTGGTGTACGAATGGGTGAAGAAACAATTGTTCTTGAACCACCAAATATCTATCCAATAATTGACGAATCTCTTTGTACTGGTTGCGGAATTTGCCAGAATCGTTGCCCACAAAAAGCAATTTCAATTATTAATATTGGAATGGAACTTGATAATCCACTTCATCAATATGGAAAAAATCAATTTAGATTGTTTTCTTTACCAACTCTAGAAAAGGGATTTATTACAGGAATCATTGGAAGAAATGGTGCAGGTAAAACTACCGCTCTTAATATCCTTTCAGGAAATCTTATTCCTAATTTTGGAAATTATAATGAAAAAGGATCTATGGAAAAAACACTTGAATATTTTAGAGGTAAAGCAATCTATAATCATTTTGATGACTTAAAAGATAAGAAAATTAATGTTGCATATAAGATTCAAAAAGTAGAAGACATCCCTAAAGTTTTTAATAAAACAATTGGGGAACTTATTAATACAATATCAAAAGATGAAATAGAGAAAGAAAAAATAATAAAAGAATTAGAACTTGACAAATTATTAAATAAAACACCAAAAGAAATTTCTGGTGGAGAACTTCAAAGAGTTGCAATCGCTTCCACTCTTTTAAAGAATGCAAATCTTTATTTCTTTGATGAATATACTACCTTTTTAGATATCAAACAAAGATTTAGAATAGCTAAAATTCTAAGACAAAAGATTAATGAAAACAATTCTATGCTTTTAATTGAACACGATCTTGCAATCTTAGATTACATAAGTGATTTTACACATGTCTTCTTTGGGCAAAAACAAGCCTATGGTATTTCTTCAAACAAAAAGACCACAAAAAAAGGAATAAATGAATTCTTAGATGGTTTCTTAAAAGAAGAAAACATTAGAATCAGAACATATAATATTGTTTTTAATAACACACAAGACAAGGGAATTACAAAAAATCAAGAATACTTCAAATATCCTGAATTTACAAAAACTCTTGGAAGTTTTAAACTAATTGCGAAAGAAGGGGTTGTAAAAAAAGGAGAAGTTATTGGAATACTCGGCCCAAATGCTATTGGCAAAACCACATTTATTAAAACAATTGCTGGAATTGAAAAGGCAGATACCACAGATGTTGATCTTAAACTTAAAGTGTCTTATAAATCACAATATATAGATATTGATCAAGAAAAAACAGTAAGAGATATCTTTATGGAAAAAGAAATTGATCAAGAAATATTATCTTTAGAATTAAAAAGACAATTTGAACTTGAACCACTTTATGATCAAAAGATATCTGAACTTAGTGGTGGAGAACTTCAAAAGGTAGCAATCGCTTATTGTCTTTCAAAAACTGCTGATATTTATCTTATTGATGAACCTAGTGCATTTTTAGATGTTGAACTTAGACTTATTGTTTCAACTGCAATAAAAAACATCATAACAAAAACAGAGAAATGTGCATTTGTTGTTGATCATGATCTTTTGTTATTAGATTATATTTCTGATAGAATACTTCTGTTTACAGGTGAGTGTGGAAAAACAGGAAATGCTGAAAAAATACTTGATATTCAAGAAGCATTTAATAGATTTTTAAAAGAAGAAGAACTAACATTTAGACAAGATCCAGAAACTAAAAGACCAAGAGCAAACAAACCAGATTCACAAAAAGACAAAGAACAGAAAAAAGAAAATAAATATTATTACACAATGTAATTATGGGTGCGACAAGTTATAATCAATTTGATTAACTCCTGGGGTGCCGCTCTTTACTGTAACTTTACAATATCCGGAAGATGGGATTGTATCTACTGTTTTTTTTTCTAAATTTAATTTTCTCTCTACTCTTGTGCTTGTGTTACTTGAATTAGAATCACATATTATTGTTATTTGCCCACTATTACAAACCCCTGAATTACAGATTATATTTATGTTTTCATAAGAACAATTTACTCCAGAAGTTTTGTTAAATTTCATTTTTAATGTTGTTAAATAGGATTCAATTCTAGAAGTAATGTTTGTTGTATTACAATTAACAAAGGCCTGATCTGCTAAGGCATCAGAAACTGCATATTCTGTTAAAAGTGCTAATTGATCTGCTTGAACTAAAACATTTGGTGTGGAAACTGTGGTTTTATTGGTTGCTACAGGAAATAACAACACTAGCATTACCAATACAAAAAATAATTCAAATAAACCTTTTTGTTCCATAACCTTCACAGTATTCTTTTTTTCCTATTGCGCTTTGAGAAGCACTATCTTGATCTGGATCATAAATTAAATGTACTGTACACCATTTTGTTTCTGAAGAAGATGTTTCATTTGATTGCCCATTAATGAATTTTATAATATTCTGTCCATAATTATTTATTTTTTCTGTATATGCTGGTTTATTATAAACAAAAAGATATAAACTAAAAAACATTATTACTAAAGCAACAAAAAATATGGCAGTCATTGAGAAAATAAAACCTTTTTTCATATTAATTTGCCCTCCATATTTTTAATGTCCCTTCTTTTTCTGTTAACCAAGAACATCCTGATTTTATACAATCCAGATATTCTGATTTGCTTTCTTCGGTATTTGGACACGATCCAATTGTAAAATCAATCTCATATATGTCTCCAGTTGTGGGAACAACCGAATTACATTGATTTGAAGATAATGTAATACCTGAAAGATTACAATTATAATCAGATGGTATTGCTAAATTCTCTTTAGTTATTGTAGAATTTGTTTTTATGGTTCCTGGGATAAAAAAATTCTGTTGAGGTCCATCTGTTACATAGCATCCATTTTGACCATTGTTCATTAGCATAGTATAGGATAAATTCCCAATTCTATTTAATTTTTCTATTTCTCTTTGAGAATTAGAATTATAAATCTCAACTTCAGAAATTTTAAATACAATTAAAAATGCTAAAATAATTAAAGCAACTGCAAATAAAACATCTAAGACAATCATCTGCCCTTTATTATTTAATCTCATTTTATTTACTCTCTTTAATTACATACGATTTTTTTATTTGCTGTATTAAATGTACAAACAATCTCATTACCGCACATTATTTCTGATGGCAAGGTAAAAGTTACCACCGGTAAAGAAACTCCATAATTATAGGAAACAACCCAATCACTATTTACATCAACTCTTATTGCTGTTTCAGACAAAGAAATCTTACATGGAATCCTTTTACTTGCTAAATCTATTGCGGGAATTTTATAACTAGATTGATAATTAATTATTTCATTTTGATGATAATTAATGATATTTTTTTGTAATTGTAAAAATTCATTTAAAGACAAAGCAATATCTTGTTCTTGTTCTTTAATTTTAGAAAGTTCTAAACTATAGACTGTTTGTTCTGCTAAAGTATTATAAACATAAATAAATGCAATAAGAAATAATACAACAATTAATAATTCTATAGATATTTGACCTTTCTTAAACATATTTATCTAATAAAAGAAAGAAAGAAATAGTTTTTAAACTTGTGTTTATACTAAAGTTGTAGAAATAGCTTCAATTTCATTTACGCCTGGTATTGCTTTTAAGAAATTTTCTTGTTTCTCTAAAAGACCATCTACTTTATCAGAAAATACATAAGAAACCATAACTACACTTAAACCAAAACCTATTGGCTCTAATGCTACTGAATTTAATCTAAATTCTTCTCCTGGAGAATTGTTTTTTAGATATTCTTGAATTTTTTCTGTATCTTCAACTTCTTCTGGAAATAATTTATAAACTGTTAAAACATGTCCCATTTAATATCTCTCCTAACTTATGGTCCTATAAAACCACATTCTTTACATCTATATGTTTTTGAGGTTGCTTTACATCTATTACATCTAATTACTTTTGTCTTACCACAAGATGGGCATTTAAATTGTGTGTAGTTTGTTGTAACCTCTTTATTACATCCTGTACATTTATCCATAATTTAACACTCCTTTTTTAAAAAACGAATTATTTAATAATTAAAGTCTTATATAAATATATATAGAAAGAATATTTTTATAAATGGGTTTGTAGCATAGCCTGGATAGTGCAACTGGCTTCGGACCTGTAGACGGGGGTTCAAATCCTCCCAAACCCGTTTTTAAGAGGAAAAGTTATGGCAATAACAAGAACATTAAAAGTTATTGGAAAAACTAGAAAACAAAGTCTTTTGGATAACCTTAACCGTAAATTAAAAAGAAGTAACTCTTCAGAAATCATTACCAATAGAGAAATAACAAGAAAATATAAACAATATAGAACTACTTCTCAAAGAATAATACTACAAACTCAAAAAATGCTTGAAAGATTTTCAAAAGAACCTAAATTAAAAGATGCACAATTTGTTTTCTTAGATAGAGATGCATTACCATATATGCATATATCTAGAGAACTTTGTCAACAATATGGCTTAAAAAGAGAACAATTTAAACCAGCAATAATTACAAAAAAAGCAGAAGAACAAATTGGTAGCATTCTTGATAAAATATATAAACACAAAGGAACTATTATTTCAATTAGTTCTAATGGAGAAGAAATAAGACAAATTGCAAGAAAAATTGAAAGAACTAGAGAAATAAAAAATTTGAAAAAAATTATTTCTGAAGAAATAGATTTAACTAAACCTGTTGTTGTTATAGATAGTGGATATCAAGGAACAGCAGTAAAGAAATATCAAATATTATTAAAAGCAATTAATCCTGATATTCAAACATATTCTTCTATGTTTTTTACAAATTATTTTGCAAGCCTTAATACAGAATATGTAATACTTGATAAGAATGATCATCTTGGAAGCATTAAAGAAATTGAAAACGCACCTAAATTTACAGGAAAATTATTAAAAACAGAAGAACGCAGAAAAACAATTACATTTAAAAGACAAAAAGAAAGTAGCCCAGATATTAATTTAATTGGTGGTTATCCTGAACAAGCTAATGCAGAAATATTTATGATTGCACTTAGAAACCAACTTGCAAGATATAAGAAAGAAAAAGGAATAAATTAATATGGCAATTACTAAAACTTTAAAGGTAATTGGAAGAACCAAAAGAGAAACATTATTAGAAAACTTAATTAGAAAACAAAAAAAATTCAGAGAAGTAGTTACAATTCCAGAAATGAAAAAAAGAATAAATACAAAATATCGTCAATATAGAATTAATTCTAAAAAAATCATATTACAAACCGAAAATATGCTTTCTATCTTGTCTAAAGAACCAACATTAAGAAATGCAGAATTTGTTTTTCTAGATAGAGATGCTTTGCCTTATATGCATATTGCTAGGGAACTTTGTAAAGAATATGGATTTAATAAAGAACAATTTAAACCAATGCTTATAACCAGAGAAGCAGAAAATCACATAGATACAAAATTACATAATATTATAACACCTAAAGAATATGTTGCATTAAGATCAAACTCTACAGAATTAAAAACAATAGGCCATAAATTACCATTAACTCCGACCACAGAACATTTAAAACTATGGATTAAAAGAAATATAGATCTTAAAAAACCAATTGTAGTAATAGATAGCGGGTATAATGGAACCTCTGTAAAAAGAATACAATTTTTATTAGCAGATATTAGTCCAGGAATTAAATCCTATTCTGCTATGTTTTATGCAACAGAATTTGCTAAATCAAACATAGATTATTTCTTAGGAGATAAGTCCGCAGATGGTATTGAAACCATTGAAGGTGTGCCTAAATTTAATGGGAAATTGCTTGAAATAAATAAAAATGGTAGAATAAAAAGAGAGAAAGAAACAAAAACAAGTACACGTGCGCCATCACAGCCAGCTAATGCAGAAATATTTATGATTGCACTTAGAAATCAACTTGCAAGATATAAGAAAGAAAAAGGAATTTTATAAGAAATTTTCTCTTGGGAAGAAAAAATCAGTAAAATAGCTTAAAACCTTTGTGTTCTTTGTGTAAAGTTTAATTATCTCTTGTTCTAAAAATATTTGAGATTTAAGATCGAAATTATTTTGGGAGAAATCTTGAATTAAGTCTCTAGCATCTGTAAATCTTCTTGCTTTTACACAATACCACCTATCATCTTTAACATATGGACCATAGATTGCTTTGGAATTGTCTATAAACTTTTGAGAGTTTGTCATATCACTTACATATGGGCCTGTTGTTCTTTCTAATTTTGGTTGAGACAAAGAATCTAACATTAAATAGATATAAGCATATTCGTCTTTTTCTTCATAATATATATTTGATTTTAAAACAGTAAACTTTTGAGTATCTAGATAGTTATTTAACTTTGTGGATAATTTTCTTAGCTTTGACCAAACAATGTCCTTTAACATATCTTTTACTTCAAATTCAATTGCAACTAGTGGAACATTATTTACCCAAGTTACTAATTGATGGTATGTTTGTTCTTTTGGATTTTTAGAAAAGAACTCTGTTGTTGGGTTGTGTAAAAAAGCTCTAGAAGCGGCAATAAATCTAGAAAGTTGTGTTAAACTTACTGCACTTGCCACATTTCTGTTCTTGTCTACCGGATCAATTACAACAAAGGCATCATTGAATGGTGCTAAATAATCTATATCTTCTTGATTTAGAACTATTCTAACTGGGGTTTGCCAGTTCCCTACTTTTTCTATAGTCTTTATGAAATCTCCATAGTAAAGAATTAATAATTCACAAAGATAACCAGAGAAACCTTGATATTGTGGATCTGCTCCATAACAGCCAATATACTTTAAGAAATACTTTAATAACCTTATATCGTCTTTTTGAGAATCTTTTAAATTTTTAAGAAGATATTCTAGATGGAAAGGAGTTCTATCAACAGAAGAAATCATATTTTCTGTGGATTCTATTTTATATGCTGGAACTAAATCAATCTTGTAGCCATCAATTACTCCTCTAACATAAGGATGTTCAGAATATACTTTTTCAGAAAAATAACCCTTAAAGAAACTTTGACCTAAGTCAAGTGCTTCTCTTGTAAAGTCTTCTTTTTTTAGATCTTTAGGATAAAGTACAAAGATATCAAAATCCTTTGTTTCTTTTAGATTTGTACCTCTTGCGCTAGAGCCAGCAAGAACTACATCTATATGACTTCCAGGCATTTCTTTTATTTTTTTTATTAATGCACTTGTAAAGTCTTTTTCTTTTTTTATTTGATCATCTGTTGGTTTAATAACAGTCATTAATTTCTTTTTAGTTTCTTTATAATCATCAATTCTTGTTTTATCAATTCCAACATACATATTTTTTCACAACTCTTTTCAAATTAAAAATAGAATATATAACTTGATAACAAAGTTATTATAAACTTAATTTATTTAAAAAACAGATTCATTTTATAATAATTATGCCAATTATATTATTTAGGAGAAAAAATTATGTCATTAAAAGAAACAATTATTAGAGAACTTGAAATTCTTAAAAAAGAATTAACAAAAAAAGATTGCCCTGTAGCTATACAGATTCCTGAAGGACTAAAACAATTTTCTACTTTGATTCTTAAAGAACTTGAAGGGCTTTCTCCTGCTCTTTTTGTGGATCCTTGCTTTGGGGCTTGTGATCTTAAGGCTACAGAAGCAAAAGCTCTAGGCTATAAAACGCTTTTACATTTCGGACATAAGGAATTACCTAGTCTTAAAAAAACAAAAATTAAAACAATCTATGTTCCGCTTGATTATCAATTGGATAAAGAACAAATGGATTTTATTGTTACTGAAATTAAAAAACTTAATTACAAGAAAGTAAATATTGTAACTACTGCTCAATATCTTTCTACAATCTCTTTAATTAAAGAAGAACTTAAAACAAACGGAATAGAAACAATAGAATCAAAAGAAACCAAAAGGTTACAAAAGCATCAGATACTCGGGTGTGATTGCTCAAACATAATAGATAAAATAAATCCAATAATTTTTATCGGAGACGGATATTTCCATGTTAATAATATAAGTTATATTCACAAGAAACAAGAAATTTACATAATAAATCCATTATCTAAAACCTCTGAGAAAAAGATATATGACGAATTACTTTTAAGACAAAGATATGCTGCAATCGCTAAAGCCATAGAATGCAAAAGCTTTGGAATACTTGTAAGCACAAAGATTGGACAAAATAGATTAAAACTTGCTTTAAAGATTAAACAGAAATTAGATGAAATAGGAAAAACAACTTACATTTTAATTAGCGACTACATTAACGAGAATTATCTTCTTGGAATTGATGTAGATTGCTATGTTAATACGGCTTGCCCAAGATTAGTATACGATGATTTTAGAAACTTTAAAAAACCAATAATTAGCGCAACTGAAATTGAGCAGATATTAGATATAAAAAAAGAAATAAAAATTGATCAAATAAATTAAATATTTTGATCAACTGTTTTATTTAAATCAGATAAAACTGTTTCTCCTAATTTTTTCTTAATCTCTTCTACCTTTGATAAGATCTTTTCCAAATCTGAATATTTAGATTTAAGAATTAAATATGTGGCAGTAATTAATTTTTCGCTATTTTTTGCTTTAATTACGATTTTATGCTCTTTAGGATATACAAATACTGCTGATTCTTTTAAATTAGAATTAGGATATTCAATAAATATTTTAGTATTTTCTGATTTTTGATAATTTAAACAATCTTCTTTAGATAATATCTCGTTAGTGTAGACATCTCCTTTGTTTGTTGAACAATTAATAAGATTGCCTCTATTGTCTAAATAATTTATTGTTGTAATAATGGGGATGTTTTTTGCAGGATAAACTGTATTTAATAAAACAATTGTATCTGTAATAACTTCAGTATTATTAGTGTCTTCTTGCTTAAGATTTGCAAACACTAAAACATTAGAATCATTTAAGACTAAATTAAGAGAATTTCTAACCCCGAATTCTTTTGAATAAAAATTAATCCCAAGTTCTGATTCTTTGTATTCAAATCTACTTGTTACATAATAATTATAACTTAGATATGTCAAATATATAACAATTAAACTAATAAAGAAAGCAAGAACAAAAACAGTTAGTTTCTTATTTGTTTTCTTAATATCTGCTTTTTTAGTTATTTCTCTTACACTTTGCACTTGTGCTGTTGCTAATGCTCTAACCATTTTATCTTCACCATTATTTTTGATAAATTTTCTTTTAAATTATTATCAACCTTTATTATTTTAAATGAAGTGCTTTTTTCTTTTAAAAGCTCAGGAATATAATTAATATCTTGACAAAAAATATTCTCTACAATCTTTATCTCTGGATACTTTCTTTTCTTTTGTCTTTCTAATAGTATTTTTTTAGAAGCCTTAAGAATAAAAATGTAATCAAAACTATTTAGATTTTCTTTAGAAAGCTCGCTCCATAAGTGCCCTTCATAGATTGCATCTTCTTTTTTATTTTTAAAACAAGTATTAAGTTTTCTTAGATTAACAACATATTCTTTAGAAGAATCTATTTTCTTTTCTTTTCCAAGATTGTTTTTTTTAGCAAATTCCTTATCATTTATAACTTTTAGTTTTAATTTCTTTGCTAATTCTTTTGAAATTTCTGACTTTCCTGTTCCTGGAACTCCTGTTATTAAAATATTCATATTTATCTTAACCTTATACTTTCTAAGTCTTGAATAGACATTGTATTTACATTATATTTTTTAGAAATATATTTTGAAAACTCTTGACAGGAATCTCCGTGATTAATCAATATTGTTTTTGGCATTGGTTTTAGATTATTTAAGAAATTCAATAATTCTGCTCTATAAGAATGACCACTAAAAGAATCAATAGTTTCTATTCTCATATTAATCTCTAATGTTTTGGTTTTTCCATCTTCCATAATTGGCATAGACTTTAAACCTTTTTGTATCTTATATCCTAATGAATTTCTACCTTGATAACCAACAAACACTAAAGAATTATTAGGATCGCTTGCATATTTATTAAAATACTTTAATGATGGCCCGCCTGTAAGCATTCCTGAAGAAGCTAAAATTACTGTTCCGGGAGTTATCAATTCTTCTCCATCTTTTGCATCATCGACAGTTACAAAAATATCTGAAAGGAACGGAGAATTGTTCTGTAAAACTCTTGTCTTAATATTTTTCTTTAAAAATTCAGGATAAACTGTGTGAATTGCTGAAGCTTGTCTTGTCATACCATCTACTAAAATCTTTGATACTTTTAGTTTTCCAAGTCTATAATATTCTTCTAAGATAATCATTGCTTCTTGTGCTCTTCCTACAGAAAAGACCGGAATTAAAGTTATTCCTCCTTTCTCTGTTGTTTCATTAATAACATCAATAAGGTTTGTTTCAGAATGCATTCTTGAAGGAGTTATTTCTTTACCACCATATGTGCTTTCCATAATCATTGATTCTACTCTTGGATAGTTAATATCCATATTATTGAATAATCTTGTAAAACCAAACTTAAAATCTCCTGTATAAACAAGATTTTGCTTTCCTTCGCCTATATGTAAATGAACAGAAGCAGAACCTAATATGTGTGCTGCATCGTGAAATGTAAGTCTTATTCCTGGAGCAATGTCTGTTACTTCTCTGTAGTCTCTTGTAATTGTGTGCTTTAAACACTCTTTAACATGCTCTTCAAGATATAATGGTTCTTTTCCACTCTTTACTGCAACATCTATCAAATCAAATTGTAAAAGTGCCATTAAATCTCTTGTTGGTTCCGTACAATAAACTGGGCCGTTATATCCTGCCTTAAAAAGATATGGCAAAAATCCACAGTGATCTACGTGTGCATGACCAATAACAACGGCGTCAAGTTCATCTAATGGAAATCTTAAAACATCAAGATATGGTGCTTCCTCATTCTTATCTGCAACATTTAATCCACAATCAAGAAGGATTTTGGTATCTGGTGTCTCTAAAAGAATACAACTTCTTCCAACTTCTCTAAAACCACCAAGAGCTGTTACCCTTATCCAATCGTTTGTGCTTACTGGTGGACTATAAATTGTACTTGCAACACTTTTTAAAAAAGTTTTTCTTTCTGCGCTGTTTTTTAATAAAGTTAATCTTATTCTTTTTAAGATTTCAGAAGGTTCTATTGGTGCTCTAATAATTTTTGGCACCCATCCTGTTTTTTTAATAATTTCTTTTGAAACCATTCCTTGTTTACCAATAACAACTCCTGGTTTTATTGCTTCAATTACTACTTCACTAAAAGAACTATCAAAGAAAATACTTTTGATATCTGCATCTTCTGGAATTATTTCTTTTATTTCTTTAAGTGCTTCAGCTGGATCCATTAAAATATTTTTTTCAGATCTTATATTGATTCTTTTCTTTAAAGTTTCAGCCATTTCTCCAATAATTGATTTCTCATCAAAAAAAACTAGTGGTGTGTCTGTGTAAATTCCAATCTCTGGGCCTTCTGCTTCAATCTTAGATACATTTATTCTTTTCTTTGCTAAAAATTTTTCAATATAGTCTTTTATTTGTTTAAATTGTTCCTGTTCCATAATTTTTCCTTATTTTTCTATTTTAAAAAAAGATAAAAATACACAAAATGTTTTTGTGTAAATATACAATTAGTTTAATACTTTGCTATTGGAAGTTCTTCTATTTTGTCTTTCTTAATAACAACAATCTTCATTCCTTGTCCGCCTGTGTAGATGTCTCTTTTCTTTGCAGCAGTTATTGCTTCTTTTGCTAGTTTTATGGCATCATCTGTTGATAATCCTTTCTTGTATTGACTATCAAGAACACTTAAAGCAAGTTCTGAACCAGAACCAGAGTATGAAAATTCTTTTTCTTCAACAATTCCTCCGGCAATATCAAGATTATACAAAGATAATCCGCCTACTGAACCAGCTAAAATAAATTGAGTAAAAAATGGAACCATCTTATTAGAGTTTAAGATATTAGACAATAATGTTGCACAAGCTTTTGTATTCATTGGAGTTTTATGCTCTAATTCAAATAAACTTGCTTGAACTTTTAAAAATCTAACTAAAACTAAGGCATCACCAACTGAACCAGCAATTGTTACTGCTAAATGATCATTTATTTGATAGATTTTAGTCATATCATTATTTGATTGCAAATTACCCATAGTTGCTTGCATATCTGCAGCTAATACAATGGAATCCTTTGCAACTATTGCTACAGTTGTTGTTCCTGTTTTATATGTTTCCAATTTTTCACCTGTTTTATTGTTTTTTCTCATAATTTTCTGAAAACTTTACATTTGAAAAATTACAAGTTTCAAATACTGATTGTATAAAAGTATATTTAATATACTCAATTTCTTTTGGTAATGTCCCTGGAATTACTAACTCTAATTCCTTATCTGAAACATTTAATTTCGTTTTGCCTTCTGGCATGAAAAAGAAATATTTTGTATAAAGTGCTTGTGCTTTATCCTTATCGTTTGCACAAACTTTCTTTAAAGTTATCTTGTAATCTAAATCTTTTCCTGAAAATTCATGATTTAAATCCATCTGTACTCTTCCACCAGAGACATTTAGAACTTTAGCTTGTCTGTTTCCAAGATTAATATACATTCCTGGTTTAGGATCTATGTTTTCTTTTTTAAAATCAGATAATGGTACTAATTGTATTAACTTAGAGTCTCTTTCTCCAAATGCTTTATCTTTTGTTAAAGAAAACTCTTTTGTTTTTCCTGAATCTAAATCCTTAATATTTTCTTCAACACCTTTTAGTAATTCTCCTTTACCAAAGATAACAACTAATGGTTGATATTTTGTTTTAGAATTATAGATATTACTTTCCTTTGCAACACTTTCGATTGTTGTGTCAAGTACATCTTTTGTGTTTTTGTCCCTGATTACTAGGTCAATTTCTATTATGTCGTTATTATTTATCATATATTTCACTCCTTTTATAAATAAGAATTAATTTCTAATACTTT
Source organism: archaeon (assembly GCA_035390665.1). Classification (GTDB taxonomy): domain Archaea; phylum Iainarchaeota; class Iainarchaeia; order Iainarchaeales; family CSSED10-239; genus JAKQTP01. The sequence continues at coordinate 46,035 of DAOOUC010000005.1, forward strand.
TAGATTTCTTAAACCTTTATACATTAAAAAAACCAATTATTTTCTTTTAAAAAAACGAATATCAAAATAGTATATATATTTAGTACCAATCCTATTATAAAGCTTATTCTTTGAAGAAAAAAACCAAAATAAAAATGCTTTGTTTCTATTTTTATTTATGACTACTAAGATTATTGATGTTGTGATTAAGGCAAATAGTTATAATAATCTTAACCCTGTTCAAGAGAAGGCAAGTAAGCACTTGGGGGAAAACCTTTTAGTTTGTGCGCCTACTGCTTCTGGAAAAACTACAATATTTGAGATGTTTCTTGTTTATTTTGCCACAAAAAAGAAAAAAATAATCTATATCTCTCCACTTAAAGCTTTGACTTTTGAACACTATAATGATATTAAGAAAAAATACAAAGAACTTAATCTTAAAATTGGAATATCAACAGGAGATCTTGATAATAGTTCTAAGAATCTTTCAAATTATGATGTTTTGTTTTTAACATTTGAAAAATTCGACTCCGTTATTAGACATGAACCCGAATGGTTAAAAGAAATTGGAATGGTTTGTGTTGATGAGATACATGAACTTGGAAGCGATAGAGGAACAACACTTGAAGTTTTAATTACTCAACTTAAAGTCAATTATCCTTCTATTGTTTTTCTAGGACTTTCTGCGACTATTGGAAATGCTGATAGTCTTTCTAGTTGGCTAGGTGCTAAACTTGTAAAAAGCAATTATAGACCAATACCACTTGATATCGGTATATCTTATCAAAACACAATTTATTTTGATAGTGGAAAAAAAGAAATTGAAGATATTGGTAAAGAAGAATATCTTGCTTCCTTAATTAATGATACTTTAAAAATAAACAAACAAGTAATTGTTTTTTGTAACTCTAGAAATAACACAATGAATTTTTCTTCTAAGTTTAAAGGAATTGTTAAGAAATACCTATCCAGTAAAGAACAAGAAGAATTAAGAAATAAAGCAAAAGAAATTGGTTCTGCTCTTGAAACCCCAACAAAACAATGTTTGTCTCTTTATTCTTCTGTTATTGAAGGCTGTGCTTTCCATCATGCCGGGCTAGTCTATAAACAAAGAGAAATTATTGAAGAAGAGTTTAAGAAAGGAAACTTAAAAGTTATTTTTGCAACACCGACACTTGCGGCAGGAATTAATCTTCCTGCTTATAGAGTAATTATAACTACAGTTTATAGGTTTTCAAACGGGTCTATGGTATTAATCCCTGTTAATGAATTCCATCAAATGAGTGGAAGAGCAGGAAGACCAAAATACGATAGTAAAGGCGAAGCAGTAGTTATGGTAAACAAAGAAGGAGACATACAAAGAGTGTATAACTCTTTTGTTAATGCCCAGGCTACAGACATTGAATCACAACTATCTAAGATTAATAATCTTAGAACGCAATTATTGTCAATAATTTTAATTAATAATATCAAAACAATAAAAGAACTACAAAAATATATGTCTAAAACCTTTTACTTTTTTGTGTTTGGAAACGATGAGGCCATTAGAGAAAATATTACTGAAATTGTAAACGAGTTTAAAGATTTTGGGTTTATTAAAAAAGAAAAAGACAATATAGAATTAACAACACTTGGAAAGAAGGTGTGTCTCTTGTATATTGATCCTTTATCTGCAAATAATATTATTAATGATATAAACATTAAAGACAATAAACAAATAACAATGCTTGAAAAACTATTTACTTTGTGTAATACAAGCGAATGCCATCCATATCTTACAATAAAAAAAGACAAAGAAGAAAAATTATTTGAAACTTTTGAAAAAATAAAAGAAAATGTGTTCTTTGATTATGAAGACTTAAACTTAATTGAAAAAGTTGGTCTATCTGAACTTTTCTGTGACTGGCTAGATGAAATGCCTGAAGACAAAATTGTGGAAAAACACAATACCACTCCCGGGCAACTTCAAGATTTTGTTAATAAGGCAATATGGATTAATCATTGTGTTCTTGAGTTAATAAAAGTTAATAAGAATAATTTTAAACTATATAAAGAATATCTTGATTTAGAAACACAATTAAAGTATGGGGTTAGAAAAGAATTATTGCCTCTTGTTGAACTAAAAAATATTGGAAGGGTAAGAGCCAGAAAATTATTTGATAATGGAATAACTGGAGTTTCTGATATCAAGAAAGAACCAGATAAGTTTATCTCTATTGTTGGGCGTATTGGACTTGAGACTCTTAAAGAACTTAAGATTGAATATTCTGAAAATCATAAAATTGCTGAACAAAAGAAAAATATAAAAACACAAACTAACATTTTTGATTATTGATGAAACCTAAATTAAAAATTCCAGAAAGAATTTCAAAAATTAAAGAGCAATTAACAGGGATACCACTAACTGCAAATAAACACAACACAGTATATGAAGGGAACTATAATATCATTAAATTAAAAATCTACGACAGATTAGGTAGAAACGCTGTAGAACATTCAGCATTAAGAATTAATTACTTAAGAAATTTGGGCTTCTCTTCTAAAGGAATAACTAGACAAAACCTAAAAGAAATGGACACTTTGATAAAAGAGACATTAAAGATTGCTAAAGAAAAAAACATTAAAATAATTACATTTAGTACGTGGATTTTTTTTGAGCACCCGGAAATTGAAACTTATTTTAAAAAAAGATATAATCTAGAATTATTTGCTGATCACACCTTAGACAAATCGAGCCTTTTTGAAAAAAAATTTGAAAACAAAAGAATAAAAGGTATAGATTTTAAAAAAAGAACAATAATTTATACTGATTCTAAAGGTAGATTACATGAAAATTATTTTGCATTTATTGATATGCCAGAATATGCATTTAAAATAAAAGACTAACACCATTTAGGGTCTGTTGGTTTTATTAATTCTCTTGCAAGATTTGTTGCATAATTTCCTTTATCAAGAGTAAATGACATTGTTAATCTCAAAGACTCTGGAAACTCTTCTTGATTCTTATCGTCTGTTTCTATTTCTATAAGTTTTAAATCATAAACAGGTATTCTTATTGGCCTGTATTCTCCTTTACTTGAAAAAACAGAATGGTCTTTGTTATAAAAGTCTTGAAGGGTTATGCCTTCTTTGTCCAAGATTTCGTGCTCTATTTTTCCTGCAATACCTTCACTAAATTGTGATGCAAAGCCAAACAACGGAATTGCTATTTCTCCATTTAAGATCGTGTCTCCTTCTATTTTTGAAATTCCAAAACCTTGTTTTATTCTTTCAGTAATTATTTCATTAAAAAGAAATGATTGATATGCATGAATAAAAAGATACTGGATTGCTTTTGGTAAAACTTGAAATGCACCTAAATAATCATCAGGGTGATTAGACAGATAATTTAAAATCGGACTTTCATAACCAGATCTTGCAGGAAATGCTCTTGCATGTTTTCCAAAGTCTAAATCTTCTTTTAACTCTTGGCGAGCTTTTGTAATTTCTTCGCTTTCGAATTCTTGTGTCTCTGTCAAATATAAAAGAATTGCATCTTTATAATTTCTCTGAAGAATTAGTTTTCCTACTCTGTGAGTTATATCTCTTAATCCACCAAATCTTTGTTCTCCAAAATAATTAATTAAACCTGTATTGTTTATTTGATTTGAGAAATTCCCATAAAGTTCTTCTAGCTCTTCTTTTGAAAAACCTTGTATTTTCCTTACAGTAATTGTAAACCTATTTTGTTTTAAGTCTCCAATGTCTATTCTTTCTTTTGCCCACACCGGATTATATATTTTTATATTTTTAAAATAAAGCTTAGATATTCTTTCTTTAGTTGGTTCAAAGATTGAAATTCTTTGAACAGTTAATGCTCGTTTGTCTTTTAATCCAGCATAACCAATTCTTCTTTTGCTTGTTCTAAGAAATCTTGAAATTTCATTAATTGCAGAAGTTGTAGAATAATTAAATTTTTCTAAATCAACAAGCAATTGATCATTATCTTCTTTTTTTTCAAAAATAGAATCCCAATCAATTTCTGGAACTTTCTTATCAGGAAGATATGTTAACTTAGTTTCATAAGCTCTTCCTATCTCTTCAACAATAAAGTCTTCACAGAATTGTTTAATTCTTCCGCCTGTGCCTTTTGTTGTGGTTATGTAATCAAAGTTCATTATTAATCATTTGTATCGTAGTGTTGCACCAAGTCCACCAAAGGTTGTATAGAATTGATTTCCTTCTGGCGTATCTATTGAAATAAGGATAACTCTTGTTCCATAATTTAAAGAAAGATCAACTAAGTAATCATAAATATCTGCAACTTCTACTTCTTCATCATCTGTTTTTCCATCACAATATTGGCAAAGTGTTGGCGTATTGTCTGCTTTTAATTTGTCTCTTATTATTTTATAAGTAAATTGACCACAAGAAACACATTTGTATTTGTGTATGATCCATTCTAGTTTTTCAGAAACTAAAACGGTTTCAGCTTTTCCTTGCTTTATTGCCTCTATTACTTCTTGATAACCATATGTTGCAAGTCCGTTTGTTGCTATTTTTTCAATAAATTTATTTACTGTTTGTCTTTCTTTAACAATGCTTGCATCCTTTAAAATGTCTGTTGCTTTGTCAAGCATTTCTTTTATTCCTGATTCATCTGTGTAACTTGTATCAACTGTTCCCATTATAATATTTTTTAATCTATAATCTAATTCACTTTCTTCCAAGAACTCATTTTTAGTCATTCCTGGGCCACCCACAATTATTCCTTTAAGTTTTGGGATTTCAACCATACTAATATTCATTTTCTCTCCTACTCTTTTGTAGAAATCTTCAGCAGCCTTTTCTCTAAGCCTTTCAAATCTTGCAGAACTTTGTCCACCTGCTCTAGTTTTTCCTGGAACTCCACTAGTTTCGTGAAGTATTATTTGATATGATTTTCCTGTTAAAACAGCAACTGTTGCCTCTCTTTTATCAATAGTAACAAGACCATAAACCTCGTCTGTTTGTGCCATATCTTCTAAGGGTGCTGTGTGAAATTCAGAATCACACCAATAAAGTTTTGTTGTTAATGGCTTTGGTGGAGTTACAACTAAAAGAACAACATCGTTTTTTGCAGGATTTTCAGAAACATTTCCTGAAAATAAAACTACTCCATTTTGAGGCAATTTAAAATCAATCTGTCTTAAGTAATTAGTAAGTCGCCTTAATGCTGCCTGTACATTTTTTCTTGTCTGTTGTGATTTAATGTTCGAACTTTGTGAAATTTCATCAGTTAGTTGCTTAGTTACTGATGACCTATCCGCATTTGGAGGCACATATAGACTAATAAGTTGTGTTCCATCTCCTTTGTAGGTCTTTATTTCTTTAAGTTTCTTTTTTAGTAATAATAATTCTGATTCATCCATATTTTTCACAAATTAAAAAAAGTACTTATATAATATAAGCTTAGTAATAAATATAAATTAAGAAGATTTCTTATAATTTTTTATAACATCTTTAAATGTCTTTTCATATTCAGAAATTACATTTTTCATATCGTGTTTCTTTAACATTTCTTTGTTATTTTTTTTAAATTTAGAATATAGTTTTTCATCATCAATTAATTTTATAACAGAATTGCTAAAGCCAATTTTATCTTCGACACCAACTAAAAATCCATTGTAATTGTCTTTAATTAAATATTTTACTCCATTTTCATTTACTCCAACGCACACTAATCCATTTGCTTGTGCTTCTAAGACAGATAAACCAAAGGTTTCAGTTGTTGAAGTAATAACAAAAATATCACATGCTCCATAATATCCTTTATTTATTAATTCTTCATATTTTATTGCACCCAATAAAACAACAGAGTCTTTCAATTTTAATTTTTTTATTTTTCTTTCAATCTCTTTTCTTTGAGGCCCATCTCCAATTAGCACTAATTTAGTTTCTGGTCTTTTTTGTTGTACTAACTTAAAGCACTCTAGAAGATATAAAAGATTTTTTTCATATGCAAATCTTCCAACAAAAAGAAGAGTTTTGCCTTTTGATTTTATTTTCTTTTTAATTTTTAAAATTTCTGATTTTGGAGAATTTTTTGTTTCTATACCATTTGATATTACTTTTATTGGCCTTTTACTTCCCCCCTCAATTAATCTTTGTTTAGTTATTTCTGAAGGACAAGTGATTACTTCACAAGTATTATAATACATATTGGTGTATTTCCATGCAAGATCAATAACAAAATCGTGATCTAACTTTAAATGTTTTAGATATTCTTTTTCACAAATAAATGTGTGATAAGTTCCAACAATTGGAATCTTTAATATTTTTGCAATAATTATGCCTTTCGCTGCAACAGTCCAAGGTGTAACAAAATAAATTACATCAATATTATTATCTTTAATATACTTTCTTGTTCTCACACTTATTGGAGAAACCATCTTTAATCCAGTATATATGAAATTAGCTGGTTTACTTTTTACATATCTTACTTGAATATTTGGATATTTAAAATCAATATTGTCTTTATATTTTGGAGCAACAAAATAAATTTTATGCCCTTTATCTGCAAGTCCTTTTGCAAGATTAAGTACAGCAGTAACTACTCCGTTAATTTGTGGTAAAAAGTTATCTGTAAAAATTGCAATATTCATAAACAATGTCCTTTTAAGCACCCTGCTTGATATGGAAAAGTAATCCACAATGAATCTTTAATGTCCCCTACAAAAAAATCTGGTTTGAAATTGTTTTTCTTCTTTCTATAAAAGACACTTGCAAGAATTATATTTTTTACTGCTTTATTTTTCTTAATTACAAGCATTATATCATTAACTGTATCTTCTAAGATATCATCAACTAATAAAACATTTCCCTTAACTGGATAAACTGAAGAAATATTATCATCAACAGTATATCTTGCACCAAGATATTTTGCAGAAATTACTGCCAGTGGTTTATCTAACACTTCTGATAAGATTTTACCCAGAACTAGCCCACCTCTACTTATGCAAATAATAATATCTATATCTTTTTTAGAATCTTTTATTTTCTTTGCAAGATCTAAAGAAAGACTTTCAAATTCATTCCAAGACATTGAATACATGATATATTATTAAAACTAAATCTTTTAAATACTAACACTTATTAGAAAAAATAAAAAATAAAGAAACTATACAGGACAATCCTCTGGGCAACTAAGTGGGGTCTCTCCAATTTCATATTCACAAAAGCCATTTCCGCATTTATTTGCTTGCGAAAAATCTGGTCTAGTATAGAAAATTATTGGTTTAACACTTAAGAAACCAAGAGTTGTAGTTGTACTTATTTCTCTTTCTTGTATATATCCTTCTAAGAAAACTGCCGCGCAAACTAATGCAACAATAGTTATCCCTAGATAGACTGTATTTTTATCCATATTTTTCCTCCGCTGTTAGGTTTTCTTTGATTCTTTTAAGCCAAGGAAAGATTTTTGTATTTTAGGCTGCGGGATTTAAAATCAATAGTTATCCCTATAACTGTTATGCTCTAACTAAAAACAAAAATTTTTCTTTTTAGTGCTTGAAACTTAAAAGAAACGTTTTTTTTCAAAAAAGTAAATAAAGATAAGAAGAAATCTATTAAATATATTTTCGGTTTGAAAAACAAAAACAAAATAAAAAAGAAAAAGAAAAGACAACCCTTGATTATCTTTAGAAAATTAATTCTAAATTCTTTTAGCTTTTCTTAAAATATTTTTATGAATATAGTCTGATTCTAAAAACTCTTCACCAAGATTGCTATATTTAAATACCGCTCTTGTTGTCTCCTGTAATATTGCCATACAATCTCCATAATCAATACCATAAGTTTTATTCTCACCTATTGTTTTAATATATTCTTGTCTTAATTCTTGCACAAACCTATCCTTAAACTTCTGAAAATATGCTCTAGTATTTACTTTAGAAATAGGTTCTCCGCGTCTTGCACTTGCAACTTTTATAAAAGTTCGATATGTATTTTTTATGATATCATCTATAGAATAAGAAACTAATCCTCCGAGATTCAATATTTTATTGATTCTTTTGACCATTTCAACATTTTGCCTTTCTTTTCTTTGATAATTTCTTTGCTGCAATACGCGGCTATTTATTGATTCTTTAGATATTGGCTGAGGCTTTTCGTATTTTTTAGAACTTTCAACTACGGCTTTTTCAAATTTATTTAATTTATCTATTTTTACTAATCTTCCTGTTTTTGCATCTCTTGCAACCCCTAAAGATAATCTTCCATTTACTGATGTTGTTTTCTTAAATATCTTTTTTTGTAATGGTGTTAATGGGGCTTTTCCTTTTACTGGCATGTTTTATTCCTCCGAATTATCATTTATTAAAATTAATATATTAATGATAAATAGACAGATTTTTAAATCTGCTTTGAAATCAACATCTGATATTAAATTAAATCCTCAAGATCTTTGTTGGCTTCTTGCTTTTTGTCTTCAAAGGATTTTGCAAGACCTGATAAAGAAACATCAAGATGAGATTCTTGGGATTTTCTTTTTCTTACTTTGAAGAAAACAGGATAAGAACTTGCTTCTCCAACAATTAGTGCTTCACCTACACGAAGAGATGTTATCATATTAATAGAATTTTGGTCAAGACCTTCGCTTGATTCGCCTATGTGCTTTAAATCATAAGGGTTGGTGATTCTAAGAATTATATGTGTGTTTGCTTGAGACAATATGGTTGTGGAAAGTTTTACTGGTCTTTGAGAAATTAACCAAACACTTGCTCCAAACTTTCTCCCTTCTCTAGCTATTGTTTCAAGAATTGTTTTTGCAAGAGCATTTTCTCTACTTGCCATCTCTGGAGCATATTGATGTGCTTCTTCAACTACAAGAGTAAATGGTGGAACTTTTGTGTTTTCCATTCTTGCTCTAAACAGTTTGTTTGCAAAATAAGAAAGTATAATTTGTTTTTTCTTTTTATCTATCTCTCTAGAAAGATCTATGATTGTTAATTTTCCTGGAGAAACTACATCATTAATTGAAGGATAATCTATTTTATCAAACAAACGATAATGCTCTAAATCAAGAAGTCTATCTTTTAGATTTTTAATAGTTTTATCTTCTTCTCCTGAATTATCTATTTCTTTAACAATTGTTTGTAAGGAATAAGGGCCAGCACCGTGTTTTTTGTCTTCGTTTAGTTTATTTATTATTTTTGATAACTTTATTTTTTGTGGTGCAGTTAATTCAGGAATTAATGTGGAATAGAATCCTGCAGATAAACCGGTGCACCCAATCTTAACATCCTTTGAATCAATTAAAGTTACCTTATTTGAATAATCAATTTTGGATTTATCGGTTGAGGGATTTGCAAAAGAAGAATATTCTCCGTGTGTATCAAATAACACAACAGCAATTCTGCCTTGCTCTTTTGTTCTATCAAGAAGTTCTTCAATGATAACAGAAGTTAAATAACTTTTTCCTGCACCTGATTGTGCAAGTATTGCTAGATGCTTTTGTAGCAACCTGTCCATATTAAGAGTAACATCAAGATTTGGGTGCTCAATTGCTCCTAAGAAAACACCAGACTTATCAAAGTGAAGAAATTTTCCAAGAACTACTGGGTCTGCTAGATAAACCTTTTGACCTGGAGAAACTGGAAGGTTTGTTCTTGTAAAACCATTAGCAACAGAATAAACACCAAGAGGCTTAACAACAGCCTCTAGAAACTCCCATTCATCACTTGGAAATAATTTCTTAATATCTACATTATTATTTTCAAAATCTTTAACAGAATCCGAATTTTCAAAATATCTATTTCTTTTTATAACATCTGTGACAATACCAATAAGTGATCCTTGAGAATAATCAATCTGAATATACTCTCCTTTAAATACGTCATTTTT
>DAOOUC010000006.1:0-49687 GCA_035390665.1 archaeon
CATATCCTGTTGCGATAAATTTAATAGAAAATCAAAAACAATTTAAGAATACATTTGGTTTTGAGGTTAATTTAGGCGCGGTTAAGTTTAGTTGGAGTAAGCAACAGATATAATGGTTGAAATATACCATTTCCAAAACCTATATAAATATTTATAATTAAATATAATTATATAAGTTTGAAAGATATTAGGTTTAATATATGAGCGAAATAGATGATTATTTAGGTGATTTATCTGAATTACAAAAATATATTATTTTATTGTTAGCTTCTAACAATAATGTACCTATAAGAGGAGATGTTTGGTTTCAAAAAGAGCTTTTTTTGATTGCCAAGAATTTGAAAAATATAGATGAAGAAGCATCATTTTGTTCTGATATGTATGGGCCATATAGTGAAAATGCAGATAATCAATTAGAAGAATTGGAATTAGATGATGTAATTAAGAAAGATGGTTCTAAAATTGCAATAACTAATTATGGCAAAGAAATTGCAAAAAAGATTGAATCCAATATTGCTAAGCCAATTTTAAATATGATTTCTGATTTCAAAATACTATTAAACGATTTAGACAATGAAGAAGTGTTAGCAATTATATATTTTACTTTTCCGGATTATACTGATGAATCGTTAGTAATTGCTAATATTAAAAAAGATAGAAAAGAGATAGCAATTAGATTATACAAAAAGGACAAAATTAGTTTACAAAAAGCATCCGAAATCGCCGGAATTCCATTAGATAAATTCATAAGGAGTATTTAATATGAAACTAGTGGATTCTTCTTGTTTAATTTGTTTATTTGGGGAGATAAATAAGCCATTTGTATTATTGGATTGGAAAAGAAATGGACACAGGATAGTAATTACAGACCAAGTAAATGATGAAATTATTTGTGGTGATTGTTACAATAAAATTGTTTCAGAAATTAAAAATGGGAATATAGAAGTTGAACATTTAATTTCCTCACAAGAAGTAGATAAATTAAGATACAGATATCTACGATTGGGAAAAGGCGAATGTTCAATAATTCTCGCAGCATTGAAATATAATCAAAAGAAAGAAAAATATTATGCTATATTAGACGATAAAGATGCACGAAAAATTGCAAAGGAAATGGGGGTTAATTTAACAGGTACAGTGGGTTTATTACTAAAATTAAAAGAAAAAAATTGTATTTCTGAAGAAACATATACAGATTGTGTGACACAAATGAAAAATTCTAAATTTAGATTTAATTGGGAGCAGTTAGAATGAGTACCACTACTGATATTAAGACAATCAAATTTGATCCCGATTCATTATATAGATCTCAGAGAATCAAATTTTCTTCATCGAAAATTATAACCACCCCAACTAAAACGATACCATTAGATAAATTCAATTTAAAACAAAACATAAATCCAACAGCATTGCAATTAAATGAAGTATTTAAACGATTTACGGCAAGTCAAATAAAAGAAGCAAATGAAGATTGTGAAAAAGAAGACAAAGTTAATGAATTCTTTAATTCTCAGAAGAATAAAATAAAAGAGAATACAGCAACACTTTGTATTTTAGATTTTAATGAAATTAGGATTCCGACAGAGGAGGAAATTGGATTTTTAACCGCAATAGGTTATTGTAATTCAGACATCTCAGTAATTCCAACACTAAGTCATTTTAGCGATTCAAAATCCTCTCCAATAAATTATGAAGACTATAAAAAATATCTAGATTTAACGATAGAAATTATAGAACAGTTAAATCATAAGCCAATTATGGGAATTATTCCGCGATTATCAAGTAAAAATATCCTTGATCTTCTAAATTTTTATCACGATAAAGGAATAAACTCATTTGCTTTGGATTTAGATGGTCGGAATCCAGTTAGCTCTTCAACAAAGATATTTAAAATATTGAGAACATTAAACAAGCAGAAATTATTAGACACATCGTATATTCATGCTCACAATGTAGGTATGAGAGTTAATAAGATTACGGATACAATCCCAGCAAAGGACATATTGGGTTTTGGATTAGGGCTAGACAGTATTGGGGAGAAACGAAAAGAATTTAAACCCAATAAAACCTTTATAGAATTTATAAAGCAGAATCCGTTGAATAAATTTCGTTTATTTAACAAAAATGATTATTGTTACTGGAAAACAATTTCATTATCTGATTTAAAAAATGTATATCCTGCAGATTCTAGTATATCGTTCTCTGAATTTAAAGAACCGGTAGTACTTAGAAATGCAGCATTATTTAATAAATTGCAATACAGATTTAATTCAGAGCAATTATCTATTGAATCAAACAATATTAAAAAAATTATTTCAGAAGATTCTGAAAATACACTGAAATATATTAAGAAAAAGAAAGGAATTTCTACTGATGATATAAAAGTAATAGAGTCTGCACCTAACAAAATTAAGAAAAAATAAAATTTAATCCACAGAAATCTATCTCAACCATCAGACCTTTAGCTTTCTAATTTTCTTTAAGCAACCCATTTAAAACCTTTTTGAGCTAATATATATTTATGTTTTCTAAGGCAAAGTTTGTGTTTTCCAAAAAGGCAATCACAGATAATTATTCTAAATTACAAGAATTAACTGACATTGTAGCCTATAGCGTAAAATCAAATCCTTACCTAACAGAAACACTTGAACAAAAAACAAACTCCTTATTTCTAATACATCATATTAATGAACTAAATTATATCAAAGACATAAATAGAATAATATTTATGCTACACTGCCCAGAAAAAGAAGAACTAGATATTCTTTTTAAAAAAGGTATAGACAAATTCATAGTGGATAATATTAATGACCTAAATTTCTTAGAAAAATACATAAAAACACAAAATAAACAAATAACCTTACTTCTAAGAATGAGATTAAAAGAATATACAGTACAAACAGGAAGATACTTTGTATATGGCTTCTTCTCAAAAGACATAAATGAACTAATACCTGAACTAAAAACTAATAATAACATAAAAGAACTAGGAATACATGTGCATAGAAAAACACAAAACCTCTCAGAATGGAACCTAGTTGAAGAACTAGAGGAGTCTTTGTCTAAAGAAACTTGGGAAAACCTAAACTACCTAGACATTGGCGGAGGAATACCAATAGATTACAAAAACGTCAAAGCAGAAACCCTTAAAGACATCTACAAGAAAATAAAAGAACTAAAAAGCCATATCAATAGAAAAAACATAAAACTAATAATTGAACCAGGAAGAGCAATTGCTGGACCTAGCGGTAAACTTATTGCTACTATAAAAAACATTGTTGGAGATAATATATTTATTGATGCCTCTGTCTTTAACTCAGCTATGGATTTAATTGTAGCTAATGTTAAACTTCTTGTGGAAGGAGAACTAGAGGAAACAGATAAAGGAGCTAAAGCTTATGTCATTAAAGGACTAACTCCTGCTTCAGAAGACATCTTTAGATATAGAGTATATCTTAAAAATCCTAAAGTAGGAGACCAAATAGTCTTTCTTAACGCAGGGGCATACATTTACTACACAGATCTTTTCAATCTTGAAAGACCAGAAATAGTTTTTGAGGAATAAATTATGAATAAAGAAATAAAAAATAAAACTAAGGCAAAAAAAGAGTTGTTTTCTTTATTAGATAACCCTGCAAAAATTAAAGGCAAGATACCTAAACATAGAAGGGAACTTTATGAATAATTTTATGAATCTTCCAAAGGAATATAGGGACAAGAACAAGTCAAAGGTTGTAATACTTCCAATATCTTTTAAGACAAAGACCACAAGAAAGAACGAAAGTCATCTTGGGCCTAAGGCAATCATAGAGGCAAGCCAAGAACTAGAATACTTTGAAGAAGATTTACTTTGTGAGCCTCACGAGAAAGGCATTTACACAGAAGAACAATTAACAATTAAAGAAACAGACTTTACAAAGATTAAACACAAAATCCTGGACAAGACAAAGAAAATAAACAACAAGTTTCCAATAATCCTTGGTAGCGACCACTCAACAACAATTCCAGTAATCGAAGCATTGGAAGAAAAAGAAAAAGATTTTGGAGTAATTGTGTTTGACGCGCACTCAGATTTAAGAGAGCAGTGGGGAAAAGACACTTGGTGGCATGCTTGCGTGTCAAGAGAAATATCAAAGAAACATAAAACCCTTCTTGTTGGTGTAAGATCAATGGACAACAACGACATAGATTTCTTACAATCAAAAAAAGGAAACAATACTGGACTAATATTTGCAAAAGACCTATTGTCTTCTAAGAAACAACATAACTGGGATCTTTCTTCCTGTTTTGAATTAGAGGAAAAGTTAAGACCATTACCAAAGAAAGTTTATATCTCAATAGATGTTGATGTGTTTGATCCATCAATCATAAGATACACAGACACTCCTGAACCAGGAGGTCTTGACTGGACACAAGTAAATAATCTTTTAAAAAAGATTTTTGAAGAAAAAGAAGTAATTGGAGTAGACCTAGTTGAGTTTTCTCCACAGCCTAAAGAAAAAGCAGTATTCTGCGAAAGCTATCTTCTTTCAAAACTGATTTATAAAATAATTGCATATAAATATTATAGGTAAGTGAAAAAATATGTTTAAGAAAATATTAGTTATTTTAATATTATTAATGTCTGTGGGGTTAGTGCTTGCCGCAGATTCTAATTGTGAAGACGAAAACACAACAGTTTGTACTATTGAACCTGGAGAACCATTGTTTGGAAAATTACTTACAAAAGACACAATTAACCAAACAGAAAAAACAGAAATATTTGGTTTAGTTTACTTTACAGGAATTGGTTGTCCTCATTGTGCTAAAGTTGATCCAATCTTATTAAAGAAAATGCCATTTGAAAATAATAATTTAGCAATAATTGAATATGAAGTCAAATTAAATCAAGAAAATGCAAAACTAATGGTTGAATATAATAATGAGTTTGAATCAGGTCTTGGTTATCCATTAATTATTTTAAGTCAATATGATTCTTTTGTTTCAGGAGACATAGTCCCTAAAGTTGAAAGATCACTAGAACAAGGAAAAACAAACGATGTTCCTTTCCCAGCAACAGTTTATGAAAAAGGAACAACAGCCTTTGAAAATATAGAATTTAGTAAATTAAAAGGCAAACCAGTCATCTGGTATAATGGAAAAGTAATTTCAAGATTCTATGATGGAGAAACCCCAGTTGATGATAAGATATTACATGAAATATTAAATGCAAAGACTCCAGAAGAGATTGAAGAAGTAATAAAGAAATATGATTACCACACAATAGATGATAAAAGAATACAACTATCTCAAACTGAAATTGTTTTTGATAACACAATACATTTACCTGGTTGGAAAATATATTATAATGGGGAAAGTACACTTAGTTATGTTGCTTGTCCAATAACCACAGAAGTAACAGAACAAGACTGTGCAGAAAAGAAAAAAATTCCATTACTTACAGTTGTTTCTTTAGCTTTAGTTGATGCTGTTAATCCTTGTGAGTTTGCAGTTTTAATTATGTTATTGATTGCTATAATGACTGCATATCCAAAAAATAAGAAAAAAACACTTCAAGCAGGACTTGCATTTACTGCTGCAATTTTTATTTTATATTTTATTTATGGAGTGTTATTAATAAATGTCTTTAAATTAATACCAGGAATTGATTCAATTAGAACTGTAGTTTATACAATTATTGCTTGTATTGCAATATTGATTGGACTATTACAATTAAAAGACTTCTTTGATTATAAGCCAGGAGGATTTTTAACAGAAATGCCAATGTCGTTTAGACCAAAGGTCCAAAAGATGATATCAAGTATAACTTCACCAGGGGGTGCGTTTATTGTTGGAGCATTTGTAACACTTTTCTTGATGCCATGCACTATTGGGCCATATGTGATTTTAGGAAACTTGCTAGCATCTGAGACAATCCTTGCAGCTCTTCCACAGTTATTATTGTACAATATAATTTTCATACTTCCAATGCTTGCTATAACCTTTACAGTTTACTTTGGAGTAAGAAAAGTTGATCAAGTAGCAGAATGGAAAGCAAGAAACACAAAGTACATGCATTTAATAGCAGGAATCATAATGTTATTAATAGGTATTGGAATGTTATTAGGGTGGTTTTAATACAATCAAAATGGAGATAAAATTATGTCAAGAAATTTAAGAGAACTTGGAGAAATAATAATTAAATTTAATGATAAAAGGAATTGGCAAAAATATCAAACACCAAAAGATTTAGTAATAGGGATTTCTACAGAAGCTGGAGAATTACTAGATCATTTTAGATTTAAAACTGATGATGATATTAAACAAATTTTAGAAAATTCAAAACGAAAAGAAGACATTGCTGAAGAAGCGGCAGATGTATTGTGGTTTTTATTATTATTTGCAGAAAGAAATAATATTGATTTAGAAGATGCATTATTAAAGAAATTAGAAAAAAATGATAAAAGATTTCCTGTAGAAAAATATACAGGATATTGGGAAAAACCAGGAAGAGAATAATTGTTTTATTTTTAACCGAATATTTTTAAATGTGATAAAATATGATTAAAATAAAAAGACTAACAGAAACTGCAAAAGTTCCAACAAAGGCACATGAAGAAGATGCGGGTTATGATCTTTATGCAGATGAAGAAAAAATTATTCCTGCACAATCAAGAGAATCAATACACACAGGAATTGCAATAGAGCTTCCAGACCTTCAAGAAGAAAATAAAGAAATATATGTGAGAATTGCTCCTCGTTCAGGTCTTTCGGTTAAATCTGGGATTGATATCTTTGGTGGAGTAATTGACAGAGGATACACAGGAGAACTTGTAGTTTGTATGTTTAATAGTTCTAAAGAAGAATTTAAAGTAAACAAAGGAGACAAAATTGCCCAAATGATTCCAACAATAATCTATAAAGATAACTTAGTAGAAGTAACAGAACTTCAAGAAAGCAAAAGAGGAGAAAAAGGATTTGGAAGTTCAGGAAAATAACTTAATTAATTATATTTATAATCCTTTTCCTACTTAATATTAATAGAATACTGCGATTTTTGTTAGGTGCGAGCAACCGCAGATAACTGCGGAAACAATTGCGCGCGAGCCTAGCGAAACAGGCTCTGCAACTATAGTCTAGCGGTTAGGATCTCAGCCTTCCAAGCTGATGAGCCGGGTTCGAATCCCGGTAGTTGCACTTTTTTAATTATAGTCTATTTTTGTCTAATAAAAACATTTTAAAGAGTTATCTCTTACTATTTTTATATGAGAAAAAGATTGGATATTTCTAAGAATCCAATATTTAGAAAAATGGTAGGTAAACCACTTAGAAAACCAAGATTGGAGTTTAATGAGAAAACTAATGTAGCTTTAGCTATTACTCCAAAGACAAGAACAACATTAAAAGAAAATCCAGGGATTCTTCTTAAATTTTTAAAATTTGTAAGAGAAGGTAAAAATTCTTCTACAACAAAATTGTTTTCATTTAAAAGATCAAAACAATCTAATTCTTTTTTAGTAGAAACTAAAGAACAAAAGTTATATGTTAGAAAGATAGAACAAGTAAATAAAGAAAGACCCTGGGGAAATCACGCATATAATTCTGCATTAATTATGTCCGAATTAGAAGCACACGGGGTTAATACAGTACCTGTTGAATTTGCATATAGTAATCTAAAAAAAGGAGAAAGTTATATTGCTTATGATTACAAAGAATTAGAAAAACTACAAACACTTGAGAAAGCAAAAAAAGCAAGAACATTAACTGAAGCTGAAATTAAAGAATTTGAAGGTAATGTTTTTAACATAAATGCTAAATATTACTACAAGATATTATCTAAATTAAAAAAAACAAAACCAACAAGAGAAAAACTATTATTTAGTTTCTATAAGGAGCACGAGATTTTATTTAACCCAACAACAAGAAAATTTGTAGTATTTAATCCAGAAATAGATTTAAGAAGAAACAAATTGGAATATAATAAAAGATTTGCAGCAGAAGATTATTAATTATAATGGAGGATAAATAAAATGGTAAAAGGATGTATTTTTTGTAAAATTTCAAAAGGGAAGATGCCTTGCTATAAGGTTTATGAAGATAAAAAAATTATTGCTTTTTTAGATATTAATCCAATAACTAAAGGACATACACTTGTGATACCTAAAAAACACCATGAAAATATCTTTGATTGTAAGGATAAAATTTTAGAAAAGATTATTAAAGTCGCTCAAAAGATTGCAATTAATTATAAGGAAAAATTAGGATGTACTGGAGTAAATGTATTAAATGCTTCTGGGCAATCAGCAGAACAATCAGTATATCATATTCATTTTCATATAATTCCAAGATTTGATGAAGATGGTTATAAAACCTGGCCAAATACAGGATATCAAAAAGAAGATTTAGAAAGTTTAACAAATAAATTAAAACTTGAAGAAAATGGTAAAGAATAGACAAATAAATCTAAATAAATCAATGAATAGAAGAGAACAAAGAAAAACTATTTATCAAACTAAATTAAATCTAACTGCCGAAGAAAGAACACAACGTAAAAAAGACTTCTTAAGATTTCTAAACGAAAGACAAAAGATTGAAGTTAAAGAAAAAGTAAAAAATCCAAGATTTAGATTTGTAGAATCAGAAACAAAAGAATTAGGATATTCTAAATTAGCAAAACAAATAATACACGAAACCCCAGGACTATTAAGAGAATTTTATAGAGTATCAAAAGAAAGACTAAAAGAATATAAAGACCCAGAAGGCAGATTTGAAATAAAAAGACACTTGATGTTGCCGTCTGTTAGAACAACAAACGTTGCTTATGTCTTGTCTGTTAAACATAATGGAAAAATAAAGAGATTTTTTATAAAAGAAACAAATAATTCAGGAATTTTAGAAAGAACAAGTGGAAATAACAAAACTACTTCTTTTTTAGATTATGTAAATAGAGGAATAGACGGAATAAGTGAAGCAAGAGCTTTATCTTTGATTCAAGATTGTGGGATTCAAATAATTACTCATCATTTTGCGTTTAAAGATCTAGAAAGAAAAAAAAGCTATATTGTTTATGATTTTGTACCAGAATTATTAAATGGAATACATTTAAAGAAATTAATCTCAAGAAAACAAATACCTATGTCAAAGATACAAGAAATAAAACAATATATTGAAGATGCAAAAGATAAGATTTATCAAGAATTAAAAAATAAGAACAAATATGGAATAGAGGATAATAGAATCATAACAGATATTTTAGATTTCGATAATATTTATTATGATAGTAAAAAAGATAAGGTATTTTTATTTGATCCTTTATTAGAAAATACAGAATATGTAAGAAAGATATGAATAAAATAATTAAAGCAATATTATTTTCATCAATAATATTCTTAATAATAATATTACAAACAATTGTGGGAAATATGAATGATAATAATTTTAGAAAACCAACAGTGGCTGGAAGTTTCTATCCTGAAAATAAAGCAATACTTACAAGTCAATTAGATACTTTTTTTGAAAAAGTAGAAATAAAATATTCTGGAGAAAAAGTAAATGCACTTATTGTTCCACACGCAGGATATATATATTCTGGAAAAACAGCAATGTTTGGCTATAAAGAACTTTACTTGGATTTATTACTTAGAGAAGAAGATAATTTTAAAATTATTATTATTGCCCCTGCGCACACAGAATATGTTAAAGATATAGTTATATCTGACTATAATTATTTTAGAACACCATTTGGAGATATTAAAATTAATTCTACAAAAATAAAAGCAGAAATAAACAACTCTCCACATGTTAAAGAACACTCTATTGAAGTTCAGCTTCCTTTCTTACAATATATTTTCCAAAAGGCAGGAAAAGAATTTACAATTGTTCCTATAATTGTTGGAGAAGTAAATGAAAAAGAAATATCAGAAATTGCTAAAGATATAAACAAAGAAATTACAGAAAATACAATAGTGATTGTCTCAAGTGATCTTTCACATTATCTACCTGAAGAAAAAGCTAAAGAAATTGATAATAAAACAATACAGCAAATCTTGGACAACACAACAAATAACAAAATAGATGCCTGTGGTAAAAACCCTATATTGGTATTAGAAGAAATTGCTAAAATAAAAAAATGGAATAAGCCAAAACTATTAAAACAAACAACCTCTGGAGATGTCACAAAAGACAAAAAAGCAGTTGTTGGTTATGCAAGTATTTCTTATACAGAAAATAAAGAACATTTATTGATAAGATTAGCACATAGATCAATACAAAATGTTTTTGATTCCAGAGCTGATAACTTTAAAGACTTACAAACCTCAATTCCAAAAGAATACTTAGAAAAGAAAGGAAGTTTTGTAACTTTAACAATAGGAAAAAGACTAAGAGGATGTATTGGTAACATTACAAGCACAAAAACAGTTTTTGAAGGAATAATTTCTAATTCCAAGTTTGCTGCTTTTCAAGACCCACGTTTTGATGAATTAACTGAAAAAGAATTTGAGAGAACAGATATTGAAATATCAATTCTTTCTAAACCAAAAGATTGTACTTTAGAAGAAATCAAGATTGGAGAAGGAGTAATTATAAGACAAGGGGTAGCTAGTGCTGTTTATCTTCCACAAGTTTGGGAACAATTACCTGATAAAGATCAATTTCTTGCAAGTCTATGTGAGAAAGCAGGACTAGAGTGGAACTGTTACAAAGAAAAAGAAACAAAATTTCAAAAATTTTCTGTTGAAATAATTGAATAAAAAATTATAAGAAATATGGAATGATATTTAGTATTAATAATAATAATATCATATATCCAAAAAATTTCTTAACCATTTTCATTCTCTTTTCTTCATCATGTCTTTTATTTAAATACCCTGAATAAATGTTTTGTGCAAGAGACCCACCATCAAACGGAATTGTTGGAAGGAAATTTGTAGTTGCAATTATAAAATTAAGCATAACAAACCAAAGAAGGACTTGGTAAATTAATTTATAACTTTTATATTTTTGTGGTAAAGGAACACTTTCATCAATCTTAATATCAGCAGAAATACCAATATTTCCTAATTCATTTGTTCTTATATATTCTGTTCTTGTAATATTAGTATCAATATTTTGAACAACAAAAACATTTTCATAATCGTTCTTTACAGCTTTACGTAAATCACTTTGAGTCTTAATTGTTTTACTATTAACTGAAAGGATTTTATCATTTTTTACAAGTTTACCATATGCAGGATTTTCAAAAGAAGAACCACAGATCTCTGCACTTTCTGTAACATTGTTTACAACTAAACCAATCTCTCTTTGATTATCTATTGATGTTGTGTATTTTGAAATTGGAGAAGTAATCATTAAAAGAATCAAACCAAAAACAACAGCTAAGAAAAGATTACTTGCTGGCCCTGCCGCATACATTTTTGTAACCTTTCTTTTATCAATTTTTTTTAATTGTTCTTCATCTGGTTCAACAAATGCACCTAATGGAAGTATTCCAAAAAGAATAACCCCAACTGACTTTAATCTAACTTTTGCAACACGAAGCATTATTCCATGACAAAATTCATGAATAAATGCAGCAATAATTAAAATAATCCAACCATACCAAGGAATAAAGAAATTTGTTTTAGGAACCTTTACGCCTGGAATTACTAAACCAACACCTGGACAAGCAACTTTTCCTACAAACATTTTTGCAATAATATCATATGCTGAAAATATCAAAGAACCAAGAATAAAACCAGATAGTCCCATTAAACCAGTTAAACCTACAATGAAATATGAAATAAACTTAGGGATTAGAGGATTATTAAAAAATAAACTTCCCGCAAGATAATATGAAACAACAGTAAAGACAATTAGAGAAATAATAAATATTATAGTTCTTTTTAATTTACTTGCTTTATCTTTAATTAAATAATCAATTCCAAAAGGGCCAAAACCAGCAATTATTCCAAAATTAGATAACCAAGTTAATTGTTTTTCATATTTTTTTGATAATTTATCTATTGTTTTTGTTAATTTTTTTGTTTCCAATAAAATAAATAACCAAAGCATTGTTCTTGTTTTAAAGAAAATTCTTGCAACGCTTGCACAAAATAATGCAACTAAAAAAATTAAAATTATCCATAAATAGGTTGTCATATTGATTCTCATTTTATTATTGTTATAATATTTATGTTATATTATATTTATATTAGTTATGCTACTTATCTATATTAGTAAACTTGGTGAAAAAATGGGAGTTGCTATTGGACCTTTAGTTGAAGATTGTAAGAAAAGAATAGAGCTATCTGAGTTTAAAGGCAAAAAATTTGGTTTTGATGCATATAATATGCTATATCAATTTGTTACAACGATAAGAGGAATAGATGGAGAACCTCTTAAAAATGAAAAAGGAGAAATTACTAGTCACTATTCTGGAATATTTTATAGAATATCTAATGTTTTAAGTAATGGAATTACACCTGTGTTTGTTTATGATGGAAAAAGCAACGAATTAAAGAACCAAACAAAACAAGATAGAAGGAACAAAAGAGCAGAAGCTAAAGAAAAACTAGATCAAGCAATCCTAGATGAAGACCTTGAAAGCATGAATAAGTTTTCTAGACAATCTGCAACTATTGATAAAAAGATAATAGATGAATCACAAGAACTTCTTCAAGCTATGGGAGTATCTTGTTTTACAGCTCCTGGAGAAGCAGAAGCACAAATTTCTTACATGACTTCAAACAATCAAGTTGATTATTGTGTATCACAAGACTTTGATTGCCTTTTATTTGGTTCTCCAAATCTTGTTAAGAATATCGGAGTAAGTGGAAAAAGAAAGGTTCCTTTCAAGAAAGTATATGTTGACGTTTATCCATACATCCTTGAAAGCGAACAAGTGTTTTCTAAACTAAACATCACAAGAGAAAAACTAATCTGGATGTCTATGCTTATAGGAACAGACTTTAATAACAAGGTTGAAGGCATTGGCCCTAAGACTGCTCTTAAACTCGTACAAACAAATAACTCCTTTGAAGACATTTTAACAGAAATAAAAAAGAAAAATGTAGAAATTGATTTTGATTACAAAGAGATACAAGATATCTTTCTTAATCCAGATATAGACAAACAACCAAAATATGAAAAACAAACATTCAACCGTTCAAAGATAGAGCACATACTTATTGACAAAGCAGGATTTGAAGAAAAAAGAACAATTAATTATCTTAACGAATTTGAAAAGAAAAGAAACGAAGTAGATAAACAAAAAACACTAAGTAAATGGTTTTAGAAAATGTTTAAAAGAATAATTACAAAAGTAAGTAATGCATTAAAACCGAAACAATGGGTTAGAGATAAGAGTGTTCCTCCAAAGACAGGTAAATCAATTAAAGAAATTTTAGATAATGACCCACATAAAGATTTAGAAATCCTTATAAGAAAAATAAAAACAGGTAAAGAAAAGGGAACATATGTTGATACTTCCGTAAGAAGATTAAAAGGACAAGTAGATGAAAGTAATGCTTATGATAGTGGAGTTGAACATCCAGATTTTAATAATCAAAAAGATATTATGATTCACACACACCCTAATGATCATCCAATCCCAAGTCCTGTTGATTTAATGGAGGATATCTATAGATATGAATTAATAGATATTTATAAAAAGGACAAAAATAAACCGGCATCATTACCAATGACGGTTATTTCAGTTAAAGATTCAAAAACTCATGAAGAAATTGGGCGTACATATTATACAATACCAAAGTTTAAAGATAAAAATGGCAATTTAACTAATGATCCAAAATATGCCCTTGAGAAATTTAAACAATTATTAAATCCAAACTCATTTTCGAATTTTAAATGGGCGGTTGGTAGTTTAGCCCAAGGCAAAACACATGATTATAATGCAATAAAAAAATACTTAGATATTCATTTTAAGTTTATACCTGCGAAAGGTTATAGATTTAATAAAAAGAAAATAAGATTTGAAAAAATAAAATAAGAAATAGAAAAATAAAAAGTAAATTAGAACTACTTAGCTCTTTTACCTTTCTTCTTTACTCTAATCTTTACTGATTTACATTTTCTACAACATTCTGGTTTCTTTGGTGATCTCATTGTAGCATTACATGCCATACAACACCACATGTTCTTTAATCTTCTTTGTTTTGCTGCTTCATCCATATTCTTTTTACACCTTTTAATTATTAATGTTAATATACTTCCATAAAATAAGAAATACTATATAATAATTATAATAAATAAACTTTATAAATAGAAGTCTTATATAAGTAATAAAAAAATAAATAGAAACCCATATAATATATAAATGTTTTTGTTCTTATTTATATATAATATTTCTATTTTTAAGTAGTCGACCTTAAATAAATAGAAAGATACCTTTATGCTCCGATAGTGTAGCCCGGTAATCACACTGGCCTTTCAAGCCAGTAACGCGGGTCCGAATCCCGCTCAGAGCAGATTTAAATTTAAGATGACTTTAAAAACTTAAAGAGACATAAATATTATAAGAAATGAAACAATAAAGTGATAAAATGGGAACACGTAAAAAAGATAGCAGTAGATTTAAAAAAACCAGATCCAGAGAAAGATGGAAATGGAAAAAGAAGAAAATGAGAGAAAAGCAAAGAGAAAGAAGATATTTAAGAAAGAGAGCAGCTACATAAAGCTGACTTTCTTTTATTTTATTCTTATTATATTTTTTTCTTTAAATCAAGTTCTAATTCTTTAATTTTAGAATCAAAACATCTATTTATAAATTAATTGCTCTTTCTTTAATGTATAAATTATTTTAGTTAAAGACCACAGAAAATTATCTAGTGGTTGATAGAAAAATCATGTTTTTTAAACATCTATTTATAAATCTTTCTCTACTTATATTTATTATAACTGTAAAAAAGTTTCAAGCAATTTTGCAGTTCTATACTTTTTGTGAGGGTTCAAGATATTTGAGTCTGATGTTAGGAAAAAGATGTGTAATGCATAAACTGTTTAAAATTTATGTGTGCATTCTATAAAACCAATTCCAGCTGATCCTGCTGGTGGATACTGCTATTAGAGTTTGACTAAGACATGCAAGTTTGAAAGTCTCGGCCATGAGAGACTTTGGCAGACGGCTCAGTAACGCGTGGTCAACCTACCTTTCTGATAAGTTAATCTTGGGAAACTGAGGATAATGCTTAATAGAAAAACAAATCTGGAATGATTGTTTTTTCAAAGGTCTTGCACTCATGCGTGTAAGATGCGGAAAGATGGGACTGCGTCAGATTAGGCTGTTGGCAGGGTAACTGCCTACCAAACCGAAGATCTGTACGGGCCTTGAGAGAGGGTGCCCGGAGAAGGAAACTGAGATAAGGTTCCTAGCCCTACGGGGTGCAGCAGTCGCGAAACTTTTACAATGCGGGAAACCGTGATAGAGAGACTCTAAGTGCCAGCAAAAACTGGCTTTTATATAGCTTAGATAGCTATGTGAATAAGGGGGGGGCAATATGCGTGCCAGCCGCCGCGGTAATACGCAATCCTCGAGTGGTATCCAGCTTTATTTGGCTTAAAGCGTGTGTAGCTGGTTTATTAAGTCTTTTGTGAAAGCAGTGAGCTCAACTTATTGAATTGCAAAAGATACTGGTAGGCTAGAGATAGGGAGACGTCTGGGGTATTCCTAGAGTAGGAGTAGAATCTTAAGATACTAGGAAGACCACCTGTGGCGAAGGCGCCAGACGAGAACTAGTCTGACAGTGAGACACGAAAGCTGGGGGCGCAACCCGGATTAGATACCCGGTTAGTCCCAGCCGTAAACGATGCGAATTAGGTGTTGGGTTAACTACGAGTTAACTCAGGGCCGAAGGGAAACCATTAAATTCGCCGCCTGGGGAGTACAGTCGCAAGGCAGAAACTTAATGGAATTGGCGGGGGTGCACTACAAGGGGTGGATGCTGCGGTTTAATTGGATGAAACGCCAGATATTTTACCAGAACAGACAGCAAGATGATGGTCAGTCTAAAGGGCTTACCTGATGCGCTGAGAGGTGCTGTATGGCCGTCGCCAGCTCGTACTGTGAAGCTTCCTGTTAACTCAGGTAACGGGCGAGACCCATGTTATTAGTTGCTACTTTCTTTAGTGATAAGGAGAGGCACTCTAATAAGACTGCATTGGTAACAATGAGGAAGGAATGGGCGAAGGCAGGTCTGTATAGCCCGATTGCTCTGGGCAACACGCGGCATACAATGACTAGGACAATGAGTCTCTAACCCGAAAGGGGGTGGCAATCTCAGAAACCTAGCCGAAGTTCGGATTGTGGGTTGCAACTCACCCACATGAAGCTGGAATCCCCAGTAATCGCGTGTCACTATCGCGCGGTGAATATGTCCCTGCGCCTTGCACACACCGCCCATCAAGCCAGTTGAGTAGAGTGTGGATGAACTCTAGCCTATTACAGGTTAAAGTAATTCTACATTTTGCGAGACGGACTAAGTTGTAACAAGGTGTCCGTAGGGGAACCTGCGGACGGATCACCTCCTATATACAAATTAAATTTGTGTGTACTATTAAGCAAGAAACATAAAATTTGTTTAGCTTTATGAATTTTCCTAACGCCCCACAAAATAAAAACTTTTTTTATTTTTTAATCGTTAAATTTTAATCTTACTATCAGACCATATTCTTTTAAACACTATGGTAGTTCTTTTAATTATGAAATTAAAAGCATTATCTCCAATAATAGCAACAATTCTTTTAGTAGTAGTTGCAGTAATTCTTATAACAATTATTCTAACTTGGGGAAAAGAATTTTCAACAAGCAGCTTAAATAAAACAAACAATTTTGGAGATTTAAAAGCATCAGATGCAACAAATTTCATTTATCCAAAATCTGCACAAAATGGAATAATGCAATTTACTTATTCTCCACCAAGTCAAATAACAGAAGACATAAATATCACACACTATCGTGTGCTTAATATTACAGAGATGACTGAACCAATTGCTTTAGAAGAACCTACAATTTTAACAAACACAAATATTTTAGAACTTCCTTGTCTTTATGAATACAGCACAATAACACCAGATCTTACAATACAACTTATCACAGCAGAAAATACATACATTAATATAAAAACAAAAGACCCTGGAATGGTTTGTTCTCCTGGAGGAACAGGAACAGAAGCTGATCCAATTATCATTTGTGATGCAGAAGATTTAAACAATATAAGAAATGATTTAGATGCAAATTATTCTTTAGGAAAAGATATTGATTTACAATGCTTTTCAAGAAGAGATGAAAATGGTTGGGAACCTATCGGAAATACCGGTAGTGGAAATTATTTTACGGGATCATTAAATGGTAATAATCATATAATCAATAATTTATATATCAATAGACCTGCAACAGATATTGTTGGATTATTTGGGATTATTAATGGAGAACTTGATAATATTGGATTAACCGACGTAAATATAACTGGGGGACATATAACTGCTGGATTAGTGGGAGATTATGAAACCTCAGGCACTTTAATTTTAAATAATAGTTATGTTACTGGAAATATTTCAGGAAATTATATTGTTGGAGGTTTGGTGGGATATAATGAAGCCTATATTGATAATTGCTATTTTTCAGGAAACATTATAGATACTAATGCAGTCGGGTATTGTATTGGTGGATTAATAGGTATGCAAAATTGGACTAACATATCTAATAGTTATTCTACAGGCACAATAACAGTAACTTCACCATCTAGTCAAACTGGCGGATTAGTAGGATATGCCGATGGTAATATCTCTAATTGTTATTCTACAGCAAATGTAATAGGGCAGGATTATGTCGGAGGATTAGTGGGTTACTATTATTTTAATACCATTTCGTCTAGTTATGCTACCGGAGATGTTAATGGAAAAAAATATGTAGGTGGGTTTGCGGGCTATAATGATGGTTCAGATTCTGCTGCTGGTACTTTAAATATTTCTAATAGTTATTCTCTTGGAGATGTAACTAGAATTTCTGGTTTAGATCAAAATATTGGAGGGTTTGTAGGATTTAATAAAAAAGGAGCAATTATAAATTCTTATTCTACGGGTTCAGTTTCAGGGAACAGTTGGACGCCAACAGATAAAGGCTTTGTCGGGGCAATAACTACTGGTGGCAATTATGCAGACACAAATAATTTTTATGATACTACAATATCTTTACAAACTTCCACAGCAGGTAATGCTGTTGCAAAGACTACAGCACAAATGAAAACTCAAAGTACTTTCTCTGGATGGGATTTTTCAACAGTTTGGAATATTACAGAAGGAGTTACTTATCCTTTCTTAAGATAATTAAAATAAACATTATTTATTGGACAAATATCAATTTATAATAATTTCTTTAACTAATCTATCTATGGGCTTCTAGTTCAATGGTAGAATATCTCCTTCGCATGGAGAAGGTTGCGAGTTCGAGTCTCGCGAAGTCCATGAGAGCCGGTTTCGGTCGTGCTAAACAAATCGCATCTGTGATTTCTTGGCATCCAGAAAACTTATAGTTTTCTTGAGCTCGCGCCCAATGGTGTCGGTTCGTGCGCAATGGATTTCGCGGTTATCCGCAATGATTAATTTATATTTATTTCTCTGGTTAATTATATTAAAGGGCTTCTGGCTCAACGGTAGAGCACTTCCCTAGCACGGAAGGGGTTGCGAGTTCGAATCTCGCGGAGTCCACTTTTAAAAAAAAGATTCATTTATATTTATTTCTTTAATTATATATATTAGTAATCAAGCAATTTTTGTTTTAAATTCTTAGATGGGCTCCTGGCTCAATGGTAGAGTACTTCCCTTGCACGGAAGGGGTTGCGAGTTCGAGTCTCGCGGAGTCCATGCGTTTTTCTTTCAAGAAACACGCGGAAAAGAAACTACTTATTTTGCTATTCTATTTTTTAGATAACTTTATAAATTATATATTTCTATATTATATTGTGATAATTTATGCCTGTAATTAAACCAAAGCAAGTAAAAAGGCCAGCAAAAAGAATTGCTCCTAAAACTTTAGAAAATATGAGAAAAAAAACTGCAATTATGACAGATTTAAAAAAGTTAGTAGATAATTTAGGGAAACCAAATCCGGAATTACAAAAAAGATTGGACGAAAATGCAATAAGAAATAATAGAGTTCCAAGAAACGGACTAAAATTAAGACAATCTAAGAAGTGAAAAGATATGATAGATTTTAAAAAAGCATTAACTAGTTTTTATTCTGGTATTAAATGGTATTATATTGTTTTTATATTGGCAATTGCTTGCCTTTCTTTGATTAATGATACAATGGCTATTGTTTCTTTAATGCTAACATTGATATTTGGAATATCTATTTTTGGTTTAAAACTTACAGATAAATTAAAAACACCAAAAAAAACAGTTGTCCCAATCTTAAAAAATTCAGGAATGTTATTATTAATATCAATAATCTTCTTGATTGCTCAATATGTATTAATGATAATCGGAATGATTCCATTCTTACTAATTGCTAAAGATCCAAGTATGTTAGTTAACCCTTCTGATTTTGAAGTATTATTATATTCTACACCTGGTTGGCAATTAATTATTGCAGCAATTGTTTTATTGATATTTGTAATGGGTGCAATAATCTTAGAACTATTTAAAATATTCGGAATGACAAGATATTTTAAAACAGAAAAATTTGTAGAAATATTTGATATTAAAGATAATTTAAAACAAATATTTACTAAAGACTACTTAACAATAATTATATTTTTATTTGGAATAATATTTATAAGCATAATAAAAATATCAATTATTTTCTTTTTACTTACATTAATCCTTAATGAAACAATTTCAGGATTAATTACAAGTGCATTTTTGATAATTATTGCTTTAATTGTTATAATAATACACTATTCTTTAGTTTATGATAAGCTTTATAATAAAAAGTAAAGCTTTTTATTCTCTTTTTCTCTTTATTTATATATAGTAGCTGGTGTTTTGGTTGTTTTGGGTTTCTAATCCAAAAAGGAAAGTCCACTCACTAGGTTAAAATTGTTTTTTGAGTAGAAAGGAACACGGCTTCTTGTCATTCAACAGATGATGTGTTAAACTGATGGACAAGAAGAGAGGCTGAAAAATTGCAAAAGACAATTCTAGTGCAAGGAAGTCAAACTTCTGCTTAGACAAATAAACCAAATTAGTACAGAAAGTGGCTTATAGCCAGTTACTATATTTTTTCTAATCTTTTTATAGATCTTTTTAAATTAATTCTGGCTTTTTTTTCATATTTTTTTCTATAGAAATCAGTATTATAAATATTTGATTTTTGTAAAAAGTAAAGTAATACTTTTATTCTTCCATCTTTGTATTTTTCTAACGGAACCCAATAATATTCTTTTCTAATATTATTTTCATATTTATCAAATTCTTTTTTGGATTGCCCAAAAATACACAAGTCAATATCTTGTAATAATCTTTCTTCCTTTTTTCTAGATGTTTTCTGATGTTTTGTAGAAAGTATTAATGATGTCGTTTTATTTATTAATTTATTAGATAATTTTGCTTTTTTTAAAACTTTTACAAGATATTTTGCAGACATTTCTTCGTTATCATTATCTTTTGTATCGTAGATTATATCGTGATACCAAATAGCAAGTTCAATTAAATCAAAATCATATTTGTCTTTAGTTTTTTTAAAATTATCTAATTCTTTTAAACACATTTTTATATGTGATAAGTTATGATAATATCTTTTTTTGGAATAAAGTGTATTTAAATTATTAAATTCAATAATTGGATCACTTTTCGCATTAATTTGCTTCCATAACTTAATAAATTTTGATTTCATTTTAGATTTAATTCTTTTATTATATTGTCGATTATTTTATTTAGAACTTCTTTATTTTTATTAAATTCTTCAGAATTATCAAAAATCCACAATTTTCCGTAATTATTTTTTACTATTATTTCTTCTAAATTATTTTTCTTTTGTATATAGTCAAATTGGCTATTTAATCTTCTATCTATCTGTTCACTAGTTAGTTTTCTAGAGAATAGTCTTTGTTTTTGAATATCTTTATCTACTTTAACAACTAATACATTATTATTACAAAGATATGTAAGATTAGATTCTGCAATTAATGCAGCATTAATTATTATGAGTCCTTTTTTACCATATATTTCTTTTCTTAATCTTACTAATATTGGAGTATACATTATTTCATTTAATTGCTTTAATTTTTCATTATTATTAAATACAATTTCTCCAAGAATTTTGCGATCTATTGTTCCATCAGATTTCTTTATATTTTCTCCAAAAGTTTTAATTAATTGATTTCTGATTTTCTCATATTTTTCATCTTTTAATTCAGAGAGAATCTTGTGCCCCAAATGATCTAATTCAATATTGTGTGCCTCTATTCCTTTTTCTTTACATAGTTCTAAAATTTGTTCACAAACAAAAGATTTCCCACTTCCAATTTCTCCAGTTACTCCTATAATAAACTGATTAGATAATTTTCTTTCAATCTCTTGCTTAACATTTAAAGGTACATATTCATGTACAAATCCTTGTTCTTTCTGAATTCCTTTTACTACACTTGAACTTACATGAGCAAGTTCTGGTCTTGCAAAAAGAATAAAAGTATCAATACCTAATTTTTGACTATCTCCTACTTGATGTAAAATATTTTCATAATCAAAATCAGCAGAATTTCTTACACCTTTAACTATAACATCTATGTCATTTTCGTAAGCATAATCCACTAAAAGTCCAGAAAAAGAGACTACTTTTACATTATTTAAATCAATTAAGGATTTTTTAGCAAGAGATAGTCTTTCTTCTAGAGTAAACAAATAATTCTTACTGGGATTTACTCCAATTCCAACAACGACTTTATCAAAAACTTTAGAAGCTCTCTTAATTATGTCAATATGTCCAAAAGTAATTGGATCTCCAGAAAATGCATACATTGCTGTTGTCATAAATATCTTATCTTATTATACATTTTATATTTGTTTTGATTGTTAATTTTTATATTATGCCACTAAGAAATATTACTTTAGGCTCAAGATTAAGATCCAAAGTAAGAACAATTAGAAAGATAACAACAAAAGATAATGGAAAAGTAGCAATAACTGTTGATCCAAAAACAAAAACACGATTTTATACTAAAGTTGAAAAAAACCAATTTAATCTTCCTTCAAGAATCACACACATGACCCCTGAAGCCCATAGAATATTAAAAGAAAATCCAGAATTACCTAATTTTCTAAAACAAGAGCTTTCTCAAAAAGGTAAAAGAATAGATGCAAGATTAGAAACAAGAAATGGAATATTTATCTTAAGAGATTTTGAAAATAATGGTTTAACAAATAATGGAACATTTAGTTTATGGTATATGGATAAAAAAACAACCACAAATAAAACTTATTTTATAAAAAGATATCCGAATCTTACAAGTTGGGGTAATGCAGAAGCTGAATTTCTCGCGGTTAAAGAAATGGAAAGATTAGGATTTAATATAATTAAACCACAATTTGCAATTACCGATATAGCAAAAACACCTAATATTATTATTTATGATTATACTAATCTATTATCTTATCCTCAAGCAGTAATAAAAAGAAAAATAAGTGGTAGTGAAATACTTAAAATAGAAGAAACTTTTACTAAATTAGTAAAATCTCCTGCATTAAAAAATCTAAATGATTTTCACACATTTACATATAGGGTTTCTCCTAATAAGAACGTCTTTATTAAAAGATTATCTAATGGTAAATTAAAACTATATTTTACTGATATCTATTGGGAAGAAGAAGCATATAAAAGAAAGAGAGAAGAATATCTATGAGTGGAATATTAACTACAATTGTTGGGCCAATGTTTTCTGGTAAAACAACAGAACTTTTGCGTTTGATGGATAGAGAATTGATTGCTAAAAGAAGTTCAATTCTATTTAAACCAAATATAGATAATAGATACTCAAAAGAAGAGGTTGTTAACCATAACGGTATTGGAAGAAAAGCACTAATTGCTTGCTGTTCTAAAGATATTTTAAATAAAGTTTTAGAATTAGAAAAAACCGAAAATATAGAAAACATATTTATTGATGAAGTTCAATTTTTTGATTCAGGAATAACTGATGTTATTAAAAAAATTAATGATTTAGGAATAGACATATATACTTGTGGACTTAATCAAACCTTTAAAGGAGAACCATTCCCGTTTAAGGATGGAGAAAAAGACATAGGTTATCTTATGGCTATAAGTGATTATGTTATATCTATTGATGCTGTTTGTAATGAATGTGGAAACAAAGCCACAAAGACATATAGGAAAGGAAAGGAAGAAGAAACAGTAATTGTTGGTGGGCAAGACTTGTATCAAGCAAGATGTAAAAATTGTTGGAATAAATAATTATATTTATAAATTATTGGGACTTATAAATTTAAAACAAAAAGGAGAAAGATAAAATATGGCAGAAGAATCAATTCAATTTATAGCAAATTTTGATAAATTTGTTTCTATTAAGAAACTAACAATTGACAAAGAAGTTGGACCAAAAGAAGTTATTGAATTTCTTACAAGTGTTCAGTTTACTACATCTCAAAAAATAAAAGACTATATTGGTAAGATAATAGATGTTAAAAGCTTTGATGAAAAAACCAAAAAACTTTATGCACTAAATCTTGGACAATTTATGGAAGAAGTTAATTCAAATGGAACAAAGAAAATAATTAAAGAATTTATACCTGCAACAATGGAAAAGAAAGAAGAAAAAGATGCATATATTGAACTTTTAAAAGTTTACTTGATAGAAAAATATGCTGCAGAAAAAAAGATAGTCATCGGGGCACACCATATTGTCTTTCCAGCAAATAAAAAGTTAATGAAGAAGAAATAAAATGAATTTTTCAGAAAAATTAAAACTAAGATGGGATTTATCTCTTTTCTCTCTTGTTATAACAAATATAATTGTAATTGTTATAGCTATTATTCAGAAATGGGACTTTCCAATATTGTTTTCAGTATATATAGCACAAACTCAAATAATTGCTTTCTTTTATTTCTTTAAAATAATATTTAAAAAAAACACAATAACTTATGGATTAACAATTAATAAGAAAACAATTAATCCGACAATTACTAATAAATTAATTTTAGCATTACTTTATTATGGTGGTTTTTATCTGGTTATGAGAATTGTTTATTTTTTTGCTCAGTTCTTGAGTTTTACAATGCCAGGACTGAACCTTTCTAAAATGGCAACTGCTTTTGTGGGTATTGTTATTTTTTTTATAAATCATCTAATCTCATTTATAGTTAATTTTAAAATAGATTCAGAAAAAGAAGAAACATTAAAAGAATTAATGATTGCTCCGTATTTAAGAATTATACCAATCATTATAATTAGTTTCTTTGGTATTTTACTTAATTTTTTATCAATTATATTTTTAATATTAAAAGCAATTGTTGATATTTATAGTCATAACTATATACATCAAATGAAAGACGACTATTTGAAATATAAGGTAAAGAATAAAACAAAAGAAAATCCAAAAACAAATTTAATAAAAATTAAATCATCAGTTGCGCCTTTTGTCAAAGGTCTAGTAATCTATTGGATAGTATCTGTTGCAATTTTTATTGTTTTATTATTTTTAATATTAGGTGCAATAGTAAATTTTTGGTTTTATATAGCCTCAGGATTATCTTTAATTGTTACAATATTACTAATTCTTGTTTTCCTTAAACATTTTAAAAGAATCAACGAGTCAGACAAATAAATGGAATAAACAGTAGGTATTTATATAATTTTTCTTTCTTAATTATTATATCAAGCAATTGATTAAAAGGAAAATTATCCCTCCTTAGCATAGCGGTTAGTGCGTCCGGCTGTAGACTAAAAGATTACACTCTTTTTTTGATTGTGGCAATCCACATCAAAAGGCAGTGACCGGAAGATCCCCAGTCCAAATCTGGGAGGAGGGAATCCGACTTCAACTAAAACCTTCTATTTAAGTTGGAGTAACATATTAACTAAATAGTGTTACCTTAAATTTTTTAATTAAATAGTGTATTACTCACTAAAGTGTATTACTCGATACCTTTTTAAATATTTTGAGTAATACAATTTATATGAGCTATTTATCTAAATTACAAAGAAATAATAAAACGTATTATTATCTTGTAGAGAATATTCCTGTGTCAAAAGGAAAAAGAAAGCAGATAAGAAAATATATAGGAACTGCAAAACCAACAGAGCAACAGTTATCTTTAGAATTATCAAAATTTGAAAACGAAATTAGCCCTAAGAAAAAGCAATTGCAAGGATTTACATATTTAACTAAAGACGAAATTAAAGAAATTGATGAGATTAATTCAAATTTTTGGAAGAAATACAATACCTTAACAAAAACAGAAAAAGAAAGCTTTTGGAATAACTTCATTAGTGTTTTTGTATATAATACCAATTCAATAGAAGGTTCTACTTTAACCTTAAAAGAAGTTGAACTATTATTATCTGAAAACATTTCTCCAAATAGACCATTAGAAGATGTATTAGAAACAAAATCTGCTAAAAGAGCAATTGATTATCTTTTAGACTATAAAGAAGATTTATCTATTGATTTAATAACCGAATTACATAAAATTTACTTTAAAGAAAGCTTTCCAGAGATTGCAGGTAAATTAAAAAGATTAAACAATAGAATAATGGGCTCAAAATTTGATACCACCCCAAAAGAATTTGTTTTAACTGACTTAAAGATATTTATTGATAATTATAATAAACTAAAAAAAGAACTACATCCAATAGAGCTTTCAGCTTGGACACATTGGGCTTTTGTTAAGATTCATCCGTTTCAAGATGGTAATGGCAGAATATCAAGATTAATAATGAACTTTGTACTTCACAAAAACAAATATGCATTAATTGATATTAAAACCAAAGAAAAGCAAGCTTATTTTAATGCACTTGAAAGATGTAATTATACAAGCAATGGAAAACCATTAGCACAAAGATTAGTTAGAAGATTTAAAAAACAATATCAAAATGCTTTTTCAGAACTATAAATCTTTTAATATCTTAGTAGAGGGAATCCGACTCCTATTTCTAAAAAGAAACTCTTTTAAATATTATGTTTTATACTTTTGTATAAATTATTAATTAAATAACTTAAAATGGAGATGATGTTAAAAGGTTCCAAGAAAGTGAAAGAAAAAGACTAGCACAAAAAGCAGAAGCAGCTAGTGAAATGCAACGACAACAGCAAAGAAAAATAGAACAATATAGGGGATTATTAAAAACTAAAATTAATAAATAATATTAATTTAAATTATTAATAACTTTGTAAATAATTAAAGGAGTTGGTAAGAATGAAAGGAAAGTATCTACCAACTTCTAACAATGAACAGATTTATTTTTAATTAACTTTATATTCTTTTTGTTTCTCTTTCTTTTATGGCTCCAGTATCTGTATCTTTTAGAAGACATGCTCAAAAGACAAGAAATGGGCATAGTATTACTTCTAATGGAAAAAAAGATGTTAAAGATTTATCAAATAAATTATCAACTACTACAAAACTATATTCTTCTCCTGAAAATAGAACAATAGAAACCGCAGAATATCTAAAATTATTTACTCACTCAGAATATAATATAAGAGTAAGAAATATTTTACGAGGACATAAATATTTTGCAGGAAAAAGAATTAAAACCACTAAAAAAGATAATTTTCTAACTTTATTTAAAGACCTGGCTAAAAAGATTGGAATTAATGACAAATTGCTAATTAAGGTGTGGCTATCTGGGAAAGTTCCAAAAAAGATTGTTCCAAGACCAGAAGTTATTGCTGATGAAATAATAAGAGATAGATTTAGATTACCTAATAGAGTAAAAAACACAGAAAAATCAATAATCTTTGAAAACATAACACACGATATTGTTATAGCTGCTTTGTTTCAACGATTGTCTGGAGAGAAATATCATAGTCAATTTAAGGATTTACCAAAAGAATTAGAATCTTTAAAAGTTGATATTTCAAGAGATGGAAAAGCAACCATGCAATTTAGAAATTATAAAAAAGGAATAACAGAAACATTAAAAGAAATATTAAAATAAATCATTTTGTTCTATAGATTCTATTTATTATTTCTATCTTCTTATCATAATCTATTGCTGTTTTATAATTATACCAGAAGATATTCATAAAGAAATTAATCCAAGTATCATCGTATATATCATAAATCAAAGTAATGTCTTTCTCTAATTCATGAAGCTTAAAATTTTTCTCTTCTTTGCTTTCTTTAAAGATAGAATGCCCACAATCAAATATAATACCTCTTAATGGTTGTAATTGATGCCTTAATTCTATTGATTTAGGATATTTTTGTAATAAAGGCAAAAGAAGATTAATATTTTTTAAAGTATCTATATCTATTCTTGCAATAATTTTAACTTTTAACCCGTTTTTTATTCTGGTCTCTAATTTATCTATAAGATTCTCATTCTTATATTTAATTTTAAGAAAAGACAGATTTCCAGATAGAAAATATACAAAATTAGATTTGTCTAGATATTCAAAAATTAATTTTGGATCAAAATCTTCTCCCTTATATAAATGTCCATTTGATCTCTCTTTAGAAACATATTGAAAAATTTCCATAAAACTGAAATCTTTCTTATAATTTGTACTTTTTATTTTTGTAAATAAAATATTTTCTATTTCAGTAGAAGAAACTTTATTAGTTGAATAAACCAGTTTTATAATGTTATATCCTGCTTTTATGTTCTTGATATCAATTAATCCAGTATTCTTTCTAAACTCGTCTACATATTTCTCTGCAGTTACCCAACTAATTCCTAGTTCTTTAGAAATTTCCTGTATAGTTCTTGGTTCAACTTCTACAAGTTTAATTATTTCATTTGCTTTTTCTTGTGATATCATAGAAATATTTAGCCCCGAAATATTTAAATATATATTTTAATAAAATAAAACCAATTAAAATAAACAATAAAACACATAACAAATCTATGTTAGAAGACAACTACTTTACAAAAGAATATATTTTCAATAAAATCCCAATTAGATTTATGTTAACTGAAAAATGTAATTTAAGATGTCACATGTGTAGTGCTGATGGATTAGGCATAGGAAAAGTAAATTGCAATCAATCAAAAGAAATGAATTTAGAGAAAGCAAAAATATTAGTGGATCTTTTATCTGAAATAAATTATTCTGGAGAAATTACCTTCTCTGGCGGAGAACCAATGGTTTATTCTTATTTTTATGAATTGATTGAATATATTTTAAAAAACAACAAAAATACAATAAAAGTAATAACAAATGGCACAATCCCATTCAAAGAAAATTTCTTCACAGATAGAAAAAAAGCACAAATATCTATTCATTCTTTAGATTATAAATCTTGGAATAAGATTACTCAAGGAAATATAATCCAATTCAATAACCTTGTTAAAAATTTAGAAAAAATGAACAAAGAACAAGTACATAACATTAATGTAGTAATTCATAAAGGAATAAATGATAGTAATGAAGAACTATTTTCTTTATTTGAATTTTCAAAAAATAATAATTTTCATTTAAGATTGTTTAAGTTATTTCCATATACCGAAAATATGTATAATAAATATAAAGAAATTAATAAAGAATATTTGAATGATTTAAAATTAAAAAAATCCCCCAATAAAGTGAGATGGCATAATCAAGATGAATATTCTCAATTGGAAAGATATTATTTTAATGATAATCTAAATCAAGAAATAGATGTTGCATCTTGTCCTTGCTTTAGTGGAGAATGTAGTAGTTGCTATAAATGGCATTTTCTTCAAATTACTTCTGATTTAAAAATAAAAACTTGTCTGGAAAGAGATAATTACATCGATTTAAATGAAGCAATAATAAAAAAAGATTCAAAATTACTTTGGGAAAAAATAATAGAATCTAGAATTGCAATCTTTAACCATGGAAAAGAAAGCCCACCTTTAAGGAATCATCCGTTTTTTAATTGTGGATTGAATACAATAAAAATTATAAATAATTTAAGACACTAACTAATTTCTGTTTATAAACTAATTGTTTCTTAAATATATATTACTATATTATTAATATAATTTAAAAAGGAAAAAAATATGACTAGTTCTAATGAGAGCTTTGATGGCTTGGTCAAAGATAAACAAATATTACAAGCAATAACAAATATCGGTATTACTAAACCAACAGAAATACAAGAAAAAGTAATTCCATTAATTTTAGAGGGGAAAAACGTAATTGCTCAATCTGCTACAGGAACAGGAAAAACAATTGCTTTTTTAGCAGGAATTTTACCTTCTGTTAATAAAATAAAAAAAGTGCAATGTTTAATTATTGTTCCAACAAGAGAACTTGCAAATCAAGTTTATGAAGAAACAAAAAAGATTGGAAAAGTAAAAGATTTACAAGCATGTGCTGTTTTTGGTGGTGCATCAATTAATAATCAAGCAAAACAATTAAGATATGCAGATATTGTTATTGGAACGCCAGGAAGACTAATTGATCAAATAGATAGAGGAAACCTAAGATTAGACAATATCAAATATCTAGTATTAGATGAAGCAGACAGAATGTGCGATATGGGATTTTATGAAGACATTTCAAAGATAATCACGCAAGTTCCAAAAGAAAGACAAACTCTTCTTTTTTCAGCAACAATAACAGATGATGTATCTAAACTTGAAAGAGATTATATACCTAAACCACAAAAAATAAAAGTACAAACAAATGTAGATCCTAAAAATCTTTTACAAGAATATTATATTGTTAAATCAAATCAAAAATTTTCATTACTTTTACATTTAGTTAAACAACACAATAAAAAATCAATTATTTTTTGTAATACAAGAAGCGAAGTTGATGTTTTATATAATAATTTTAGAGAACACAGGGTTGAATGCTTTAGATTACATGGTGGATTAGAGCAAAACAAAAGAAGTGCTACAATTGAAAAGTATCAAGATCATAAAGATGCAGTATTAATCTCAAGTGATGTTTCTGCAAGAGGAATACATGTTGATAATTTAGAATATATCTATAATTATGATTTACCTAAAGACAATACACAATATATTCACAGAATTGGTAGAACAGCAAGAGCTGGAAAAAAAGGAAAAGCAATTGCAATAATTACAAATAAAGAAGAAGAAGATTTCTTAAGAATGTGTAAGAAATTTGGATTTTCCGTTGAACATAAGCAATTACCGGCATTAGTACCAATTGCTCTAAAAAGAACAACAGAAGAACAAAAAAGACTAGAAGAAAGAAATCAAGATGGAAGAAATAGATATAGAGAAAGAAGAGAACACTTTAGTAAAGGACCAAGAGATAGGCAAAAAGAAAATTTTAAGAAAAAATTCGTAGGAGAATTAACAGAAGAAGAAATCAAGAAACAAAAAACAGATTTTTTCAGACATAAAAGAAAAATTAGACAAAACAAATACTCTAAAGGAGGAAGAAGATAATGATTAAAAAAACAGAACAAAAGAAATTAGAAAATATAGTCTATAATGTTATAATGTTTGCATTAATCTTTGCTTTAGTAATTAGTTTTGTATTTACTATTGATAAATTAATCTTAGAGAAACCAAAAGACACATGTTATTTACAAGACTATACTTACTATAAGGCAGAGCCAGTAGTAAATCTTGACCAAAACTGTAACTATGATGAATATTATATCTCCTCTTGTGTACAATCAGAAGGAAATATAATATATAGAAAAAACTGCCAAATGGAATGTAGTTATTGCTATAGAGATTTTAATAAAGTTATGGAAACCTACAACAACAGAATAAATCTTGGCAGAATGATTCTAACTTTCTTGTTAGCTTTAGCTTTTGCATTTATAACCATTAAAGACAAAATCATAAGATATTCAATACTATCAGCATCATTAGTTTCATTATTTATTGCAACAATGTCTGCAATGAATTTATTAGATAAAATGTTGCCATTAGTAATAATTGTTGAATTCTTATTGGTAATTTTTATCTACAGGAAAACAAATAAAGATAAGAAGTAAAGAGCTTTTTATTTTGCTCTACTTCTTATTACTTTTTTTTTATAATTTGGATTTTCATTAATTAATATAAATTGTTTTTTAGCAGGTCCGGGATTATTTTTACTTTCAGGAATTGTAATTAAATCATATTTAAAACTAGAATGTTCAAAACTTCTAAAAATCTCTTTTGTTTTTATTCTGTTTTCAATTGGAACAATTAGTGGTCTTTTTCCAACAACTTTTGAATTTACGGATTGGGTTTCAGGAAAAGCACTCATATAAATAAATTTAGATTTGTGTTTTACTCTCTGATCAGCAATTACCCTTTCCATAAGTAAAGTTCCTAATCCTTGTCCTTGATATTTAGGATTGATAAAGGTTTCTGTTAAATGAAAAAAATTAGCTGTTGGATTTTCTTTAATATAAAGTTCTGATGCTTTTCTTAAATGACCCATAGTGCATCCCAGTAGTTCTTTGCCATTATACATTAAATAAAAAATCGTTTTTGATTTTTCTTTTTTTCTTTCATTTAAATAATTTTTTAAATCATCAGGTTTTCTTTGAAATAAATTATCAATATTGCTAATATCTTTTATAATTTCTGGAGTTAATTTATCAAATTCTTCCCAGGTTATTTTCTTGTAATTTATATCTTTGAATCTAGAATGTATTGGTTGCATACCTAAGAATATTAAAGAAAGTTTTTTAAATAAATTGAAAATATATATATTAGGTGTAAATTTATGTTAGATAAGATTACTAGATTAGAAATAGATAATAAAAGACTTAAAAAGAAAATAACAAGTGCTAAAAAGAAATTACAAAAAGAACAAGAAGCACTTAAAAAAGAAACCCTAACAAGACTTACTGCACTTATTACTGCTGCTTTTGGTCTAGTCGCAGCTCTTGCATGGAATGATACAATTAAAGCACTTTTTGTTATGCTTTTTGGAAAAGCCGAAACTTTCTGGGCGATGTTAGTATATGCAATTATTGTTACAATAATTGTAGTATATGTTACTTACAAATTATCAAAAATGAGTAAAAAGAAATGATTTAAAAAGATATAAAAAGATATTTAAATACTATTATATCTATATTTATAATAAAAAATAGAGGAATAAACTATGTTTGAAAGTTTTACACGCAGTTGGGAATTAACAAAAGCAACATTTAAAGTAATTAATAAAGATAAAAGACTATTATTGTTTCCAATATTTTCAGGAATATTTTCAATACTGTTTATATTTTCATTAATATTTCCGGCTTTATTTTTAGGAAATAATTTTTCTTGGTTTATTGTTTTTATATTATATTTTGGATTAGCTTTTATTGCTACATTCTTTAATGTTTGTGTAGTTTATCTTGTTAAAAACACAATAGAACAGAAAAAAACAACAGTTGGTCAAGCAATTAGTTTTGCTTTTTCAAGAATAGGGCCAATATTTGGGTGGAGTTTAATTTCTGCTACCGTTGGTTTAATATTAAGATTATTAGATGAAATTGCTGAAAGAATTGGAGGAATAGGAGAAATTATAATAAAAATTACAACATCTTTAATAGGTGGAATTTGGGCATTTTTAACAATATTTGTAATACCTGTAATGGTGTATAAGAATGTTGGACCATTTAAAGCAATATCAGAATCTTCTCAAAGAATAAAGAAAACATGGGGAGAGAACCTAATTAGAAATATAGGATTTGGAATTGCTGAATTTATCTTTGTTGTAATTGGTCTAGCAGCATTGATTCTTGGATATTTTTTATTTGCACCATTGGGTACTTTAGTATTAACAATTTTCTTTTGTATAATAGGAATATATTTTGTATTTTTAATAATGTACTTTAATATTGCTAATGCTGTGTTTAATACAACACTTTATGTTTATTCTGAAACAGGCAAAATGCCTTTAGATTTTTCAGAAAATACTGCAAAAAATTTATTTAGTAAAGCAAAAAAGGAGTGAACAAAATATGATAAATTTTTCAATTTTAGGACTATGTATTGTTTTAATTGCATGGATTATTCAATTCTTTGCA
Organism: archaeon; assembly: GCA_035390665.1. Lineage (GTDB taxonomy): Archaea > Iainarchaeota > Iainarchaeia > Iainarchaeales > CSSED10-239 > JAKQTP01. The sequence continues at coordinate 33,062 of DAOOUC010000006.1, forward strand.
ATGAATAAAAGAAGAGAAATCTCTAAACCATTTGTATTGGCATACATTATTGGTGTTTTATTCTTAGTTGTAGATGCATATAATTCTAAAAAATTAGATTTAGCTATAATTAATGCACTTGCAATGCTTGTTGCAGTTGGAGTATTATTTAAATATTCTAAACCAAAGATGTGAAATAATTTTATGCCCGAAAATACAGATAAATCAAAAATAATAGACATTAATACGCATTTAGTGCCTATAGAAACAATACGCCCTGGAATTCTAAAACTAATTAAACAAAAGAATCCACAAGTATTAGAGTCAGGATATATTTCTCTTAGAGAATTAAAAGAATATAGAAAAGAACATTTCGAAGAAATTTTAAAAGCAGAAAAAGGAAAATTAAATAAATTAGATAAAGAAGTTTTAGATAGTCTTGTAGACCAAGAATCAATAGTAAAAAATACAAATGAATTTGACACAAATATTACTTTTGGGCAAAAATTAGCAGACAAAGTTGCAGAATTTGGCGGTTCTTGGACCTTTATTATTTTTTTTGGATGTTTTCTTTTAATTTGGATAATAATAAATACTTTTTTCTTATTAACATCTAAACCATTCGATCCGTATCCTTTTATTTTATTAAATCTATTTTTATCTTGTCTTGCAGCAATTCAAGCCCCAATAATTATGATGAGTCAAAATAGAAAAGAACAAAAAGATAGGCAAAGAGCAGAAAATGATTATATGGTTAATCTTAAATCTGAACTTGAGATTAGACAACTTCATGAAAAAATGGACAATCTTGTACAACATCAATGGGAAAGATTAATAGAAATTCAAAAATTACAACTAAACATAATGGATGAAACAGAAAAAGAAAGATTAAAAAGTGAAATTAAAAGAATACAGAAAAGCTTAAATAATACAAAGTAATAATATAATTAAGGAGATTAAACATGGTTGTGAAAAAAAAGAAAATAATTAAAAAAAAAGAAATTGTAAAAAAAGCACCAATTGAAAAAAAAATAAAAATATTTAATAAAGAAATTACAAAAACAGAATATTTTGAATATTATACTTTGGTAATATTTTTCTTATTTGCAATATTATTTGTTTTTATCTTAGTAATATTTTTCTTAGCAATATTTGGCCCTAAATATCTGTGGGTGGTTATACCAATAACATTAGGATTTTGGGGAATAAGTTATTATCTTTCAAAAATAATTTTTAAAAAATCTCAAACAAAAAAGAAGTAATATGGTCAGAATAAATAGAGCAAAAATCAAACAAGGATTAAAAACAACAGCTAAAACAGCCGGGATTTTAGCTATATCTGGGGCTGTCGGTATTGGTAGCTATAATGTTGCAGATAGAATCTCTAGACAAAAAGTATTTAATGAAATTAAATCCGAAAAAGTGCAAATCAAACCTAGAGACAGACTAGATGCTGTAGATTCTATAGCCGAATATAACCGAAAAGCAAAAATATCAGAAATTTACTTTTATAAAGGAGAAAAAGTATCAAAAATAAATATTGATGTAGCAAAATTAGGCCAAATTACAAGATTATTGCCTGATAGTGTAAGAACAAATATTAATACAATTATTAATAACAAAATAAAGACTGTTAATCTAGAAATGAAAAGAAATCCAAAATTAAGAAAAATCATAGAAGATAGAATCGGAGTGGAAAATTATAGAAGATATCTTTTATCTTTACCTATGGAAAAACTTGAAAAAGTATTTACTCCACAAGAATTAAAACAAATAAGGACAGAATTAAATAAAATACCTAAAGAAAAATTAAAAGAACTACATGAAAAATTAAGTAAAACATATGAAGGAACCATTAGTTTAGGTGTGTTTATATCTTTATTATTAGGTGCAGGATTATTTGAAGCATCTAAAAGTAAAAAAAAAGATGAATTTAATTTTCATTAATTTTATTCCATTTCTAAAAATTATTTAAAACCATACAAAAAAGAGGATAGAAAAAACATGTATTCAAATAGAAGTTTATATGATTATATATCTAAAGTAGACCATAATAGAATTAAGAAATTCTCAAAAGGAAAGAAAACTCCTTTTGTAGTAATAGATCTTAAAAAAATAGAAGACAAATATGATGAACTTGCAAAACATATACCTTATGCAAAAATCTATTTTGCAGTAAAAGCAAATCCAGAAGACGAAATAATTTCTTTACTTGATAAAAAAGGATCTAATTTTGATGTAGCAACAGTTTATGAATTAGATCAACTTTTAAAACATAAAATTTCTCCTGAAAGAATATCTTTTGGAAATACCATAAAAACAGAAAGAGATATTGCTTATGCTTACAAGAAAGGAGTAAGAATGTTTGCAACAGATGCAATTAGTGATGTTAAAAAGATTGCAAAAAATGCTCCAGGATCTAAAGTTTTCTTTAGAATAATTATGGAAGGGGGTTCAGCAGACTGGCCACTTTCTAGAAAATTCGGTGCTCATCCAGATATGATTTATCACTTAATTGTTGAAGCTAAAAGATTAGGACTAATACCTTACGGGGTATCTTTCCACGTTGGTTCTCAACAAAGAGATATTGGGCAATGGGATCAAGCAATATCACAATGTAGATATTTGTTTGATGCTGCAAGAGAAGAAGGAATTGAATTGAAATTAATAAATATGGGAGGAGGATTTCCTGCAAATTATATTAGCCCTACACATGATTTAGAAATGTATGCTAAAGAAATTACAAGATTTATCTCTGATGACTTTGGAGAAGACTTTGCTGATAATTTAGAGATTATAATTGAACCAGGGCGTTCTTTAGTTGCAGATGCAGGAGTATTAGTTACTGAAATTGTAATGATATCTAAGAAATCATTATCTAATCAATACGATTGGGTGTATCTAGATGTCGGTAAATTTAGAGGACTTATTGAAACACTTGATGAATCAATTAAATTTCCTATATTTACAGAAAATTACACAGTTCCACCAAAAGAAAAAGACTGTAGAGAAGTAATACTTGCAGGCCCTACTTGTGATTCTGCTGATGTCTTATATGAAAAATATAAATACTTAATGCCTAAAAACGTAAAAGAAGGAGATAGACTTTACATTTTGACTACTGGGGCTTATACAAAAAGCTATTGTTCTATTAACTTTAATGGATTTCCACCAATCGATGTGTACTTTTTAAAAGACACAAAAAAACAAACAAATAAAAAAATTAAGAAAAAGAAATAATGTAGTAGTGAAATATATGAGTAATAAAAACAATATAAAAAAAGAAAACAAATTTAAAATTAATAAAAAACAAGTGTTTTTTGTTGTTCTAATATTGTTATTAATGATTTCTGTTTTTGCAATAGTAATCTCTAATAAATCAAAAGTTGTTACACCTACAGAAAATTTAGAAATGAATAATCAAATAATTACTGGAGAAAGCGATATTACAGAAACACCAGAAATTAAAACAAACACAATTGGAGTGGATTCAAAACTAGAAGACTTCTATGGTAAACCTTCATTAATTGTTTTTGCAGGCACTTATTGTGGACATTGTGTAAAGATGATTCCAGAACTTGAAAAAGAAATATGGAATAGATATAGACTAGAAGCAAATATTTGGGTAAATGTTATTGACGGTTCAACAGGTAAAAGATTCGATGTTAAAGATATTGCACAAGGATATAATCCTAATTTAGAATATGATAAGATAATGGGCGATTGTTCTTATGTTCCAGCTTATGTTGTTCTTGATAAAGATGGCAAACAAATCTTAAGATCCTGTGGTTCTGAAAAAACAATTACAGAAATAAAGCAAGCAATTGATAGTCAATTAAACTAAATCACTATTTGTTGGACAATATTTTTATTCCCACAATCTAAATTATTATAAAAAAAGAAAAAAAATATTTTTCTTTATTTTTTAGAAACAGTAGGTTTTTTTGCAGGTACTTGTGCCTGTCTATTCTGCTTTTCTTTTAAAGCTTCTTTGACGTCTCTTAATCTTTGTCTTTCAAAGAAATCAGCACTTTTATAAACTTCTTCGAATCTATCTCTTTTTTGAATTTTCTTTTCCAAGTCTTCTTGACATTTTGGACAATAGATTCCAAAGTTTCCTATTATTCTTCCGCAAATAATACATTTTTGTGTCATTTTCTATTACCTTCTTTTAATTATTTAATTGATATTAATATGTAACCTAATATATTTAAATACTTTTCTCTTTTTATTGACTATCCCCTTCTTCTCTTAAAAGTGGGAAGAGTATTACTTCTCTTATGTTTGGAGAATTGGTAAATATCATTACAAGCCTGTCTATTCCAAGACCAAGACCATAGGCTGGTGGCATACCATATTTTAAAGACTCAATAAAGTCTGTGTCTATTGGATGATTCTCTCCTTTTCCTCTTCCTTGGTCTGCTTGATCAATCATTAATGTTTCTTGAAGCATTGGATCGTTTAGTTCACTATAAATGTTTCCAGCCTCCATACCATTAACATATGGTTCATCTCTTTCTATTAGACTTGAGTCTTCTCTATGAAGCTTACATAAAGGAGTGGTTTCTTTAGGATGATCAATAATGTGAACAGGACCTAAAAGATGTTCCTCACAATAATGCTCGAAAAGCTCAGCAATGGCAAGACCTCTCTTATAGGTTTCTAATTCTAATCTGTTCTTTGTGAGAAGATTCTTCAACTCATCATCACTTAATTTATCAACATCTACTCCGCCAAGCTCTTTTAAAGCATCTTTCATGGTTAATTTCTTCCAAGGTCTTTTAAAATCAAAAGTTTTTCCTTGATACTCTATAACGGTAGTACCATAAAGTCTTAAAGCCACAGTTTCATAGATTTCTTCAATCAAATCTATTGCAGAATTATAATCCTTATAACACTCATAACACTCAAGCATTGTAAACTCAGGATTATGAGATTTATCTATTCCTTCATTTCTGAAATTTTTACAAATTGTATAAACCTTATCAAAACCACCAACTAAAAGACGCTTTAAATAAAGTTCAGGAGAAATTGAAAGATAAAGATTTCTTTTCCATACAAAGCTTTCAGTAATGAATGGTCTAGCATTAGCACCACCATAAAGTGGTTGAAGTAAAGGAGTCTCAACTTCTAAAAACCCTCTTTTATCTAATATTTCTCTAATTATCTTAATAATCTTAGCTCTTTTCATAAAGATTTCTCTTGATTCAAGACTTGTCATTAAATCAAGATATCTTTGTCTATATTTTAATTCAGCATCTTGAATACCGTGGAATTTTTCAGGAAGTGGTAAGAAAGCCTTAGATAGGAAAACAATATCTTTTGCATCAATTGAAAGCTCTCCTCTTTTTGTTTTAAAGACCTTTCCAGAAACTCCGATAATATCTCCAGTATCAAGTTTTCCAAATAGGTCAAAACTTTCTTTAGAAATTCCTTCTTCTTTTACAACAATTTGAATCTTTCCGTAAGTATCATGTAAATCAATAAAAGCAATTTTGCCAAGAGACCTTAAAGAAAGAATTCTTCCAGCAACTGACGCTGTGTCTTCTGTTAAGGTATCTAATGGTAATTCTTTGTATTTTTCTTTAATGTCAATTGAATTGTGAGTTTTATTAAAAGTGTAAGGATAAGCAGTAATACCCATTTCAACTACACTATTAAAATTATTTTTTCTATTTTCTTGATATTCTTCTAATCTTCCCATGGTTAATCACGTTTAATATATAATATAAAAAGAAAAATAAATATAAATGGATTTATTTTTTCTTAGAATAGATTAACATAAATCCAATTAATATTATGCTTATATACATTACAAACAGTATTTTATTTTCAGGAGTTAAAGGCACATTTAGACCATTTCCACTAGCCCCGCCACTTCCTGAGCCTATATTAAATACATTGTTTCCAGGATTTCCTGTAACTTGCCCGTTTGGATTAACAGCAAAAGTTACCCCATCTTTAAATTGATCATTAAATGGAATTAAATTACCATTTGTTGTATACCAATTACCTGTTTCTGGATCATACCAAAAAGACCCGTTCTTTCCTTGAGCAGAAAGTAAGGTTTCTTTTTCTCCATTGTAAGTAACCTTTGGAACTCCCTCTTCAGCACTAAATCCAAATTCATGTGTTTTTCCATCATCAGTTTTAACAATTAAACCATTTGGTGTTTGTTGAACAGAGGTTATTTTTGTATCTGTTACTTCTCCTGTTACTTTATCAATAATCTTTAATCTTTGTTCACATTCTGGTGGGTCACTTACATAGAAAATAAATGTTTTTGTTTCAGTATCAAACATTTTAAATGGTCCGACTTTTTCAAATGCTTTGTTTAGTTTATCAGTATTTGCTTTTGCTTGATCATTGTCTTTCTCAGGAGATACATTAAATTTTAATCCTATTTCTTCAGTATCATCACAACCATTTGTTGCTTTTTCTTTAATTAATTCTGTTTTTAATTTTTCAATGTCATTTCCATGTGTTGCCGTTGTTGTTTCTACCCACATGATATATGCCTTTCTTTCTTCAACATAAACTAATTGTCCTCTTTCAAATTGCAAAGCAACATTTTGTCCAATAGTTATTTCTCTAGTATCTACTGGACTAATAGATGTCATTCTATTTCCTAAAATTACTGCTTTAGCATTACTTCCGTTAGTTATATATCTTGGTATTCCTTCGGCCATTATCTGTGTTCCTTGAGGTTTTAACATATAGTTTGTTGCAGGATGAATTGTATTCCCTAATTTTACAGCACCTAAATATTCTGTTAGATTTGCTGCATTAGATGGTATTGTAAGTCCTGTCTGTGCTTCATAACCTGCTCTTAGACAATCAAAGAAGTCTGCATTTTTTACAGACAGATTACCAAAGGTATCAATTTCAAATAATGGTTCTGTATTATTTGGAACAGGAATATAACTTAAACTTCTTGGAACAACTTTAGCAGGAATTGCAAGATTTGTTCCTATAATTCTCACAAAATCTTTATTTTCTTGTCCAATAATTGTTTTTAAATTTCCATTTGCATCAACTACAGTCATTTCTCCTTTTTCTTTATCGATTGTAAGAGTTATATTTGTGTCTTTATCTACTAGATTTTCAACACCTTTGTCATTATAACCAATAGCATTACACTTGGTTCTTGGACCCATCTCAAAGAAAAACATTTGTCCTATTATTGTGGAATCTGTTTGTCCACTTGTTCTATATGTTGCTTGAACAATAGGGTTTTCTTTTAGTTTTTGTTCTGCAAAATCCTTTATTTGTTCTGCACCAAACTTTACTCCTTTTTCTAATTCTGTACCTTCTGTTACTTTAGATACAGCTTCTTCAACTTTTGTGACTCCGTCTTTTACTGCTTCACCAACTTTATTTTTTGAATCTTTTGTAACTCTTTCTGATTCTACAGACGAAACAAAGAAGTGTGCATATGTTCCTTCTTCGTCATCAACACAATTATGTAATTCAGGCATAATTAAAAACATTTGAGGAACATCACTTGCAAGTGCTGGTGCTAAAAATGAACTAAAATATCCTGATGCTGGAAATACTAAGTATGCTAAATGTTGTTGAGTAACTAAAGCACCCGCAAATCTATGATTTCTCATTGATTTAGGAACTGCTTTACCAATGGACATACCTGCTAAAGTTAATGATTCTATTTTTTGAGAACAAGTTTCTTCATTTTCTCTTGCAGCTAAAAGGTTAATTGCTTTATCTGTTGTTTGATTAGAAAAGGTTCCATCATAATCTGTATGATGTGAAAAAGTAATAATTGTTTGCCCTTGCTTCTTATAATTCTCTTCAGAAGTATTTTCTAAAATATAATTCAAAGTGTTAATGCTTGGTGGAGTAGATGTTGTTATAGTTATTTGATTTAAAGAAATACTTGGTCGATAATTTTCTGTTTTTTTAGTTTCTGGAACAGTTGTTTCTTCTTTTGCTGTTTCTGCTTCTTTTGAAGTGCCATCCTCTGTAGTTTCTTCTTTTATTGTTTCTATAGGTGTTTCTTCTGTAACAATTGTTGGAAGCTCTGGCGAATTTTCAACTTCTTTTTCTGCATCTGTTTTTTCTGGTTCAATCATTCCAACTTCCATTAACATAGAAGCATTTCTTGTTTCTTGATTAATATATTCTGCACCTACAACATAATTACATTGATCAATACATGCATTATCTAGATTATTAGTTACAAGAACAATATCGTCTGTTTTAGATCTTCTAATTTGGCCTTCAGTTACTTTCTTTAAAACATTATTTAAAGACTGTGCCCAATCTGCTGTAATTGTCCCTGTAATTTCTTTTGCTAAGTAATTAGACCAGTTAAGTCCTGAATTTAAAAATTGCATAAAAAGATCTCCTTGATCTGATCCTTCATTTGCAAAGAAATCAACATACGCATCTTCATAAATTTTTTGAGTAGCTCCGTGTTTGATATGGAAAGCAGAATAACTTTCAGGTAATTGATACATAGAATATTTGGTTAATCCAAACGTATCTCCAAATAATGTTGCACCACCGGTTTTAAATTCCCAATATGCAAAATTAATTCCAAACGCCATTGGATTTTGAGTAAGTAATCTTTGATATGCAGCACCATTATATGTTCTCATAAACTGATTTAAAGTATCTCTTCCTCTTCCGCTCACCCATTCTTTATTACTCATTGTGGTAAAAACTTCATTGAAACTTTTTGCAGTATTATCAAACTTTGTTGGAACATTATCCATTACTTGTTTCATTGTTTCAAGTGGATCTAAATCATAATATCCTTTACCATATACATCACTGATCTTTTTACCTGTTGCTTTATCAATATAATCATCAACAAATTGAGTTGTAGTTTTTGGATAAAAATCAATGTCTGTTGCAACACCAGTATATTTTGCTGGATCCCAATCAATTGATCTTATTTCTTTAAATGTTTTATCACTTACATCAAAATATCTTATATATCCATTTGGATAATTATCAACATAATTTTGTACATCAGATAATTTTACTTTCTTTACTACATTAGATGGATCTGGACCTTGAACAACAGTTCTTATTCTTTTTGCAGAAATTGGGGTTCCATCAGCTAAAGTAACAGTAACATTTTGTGTTTGAAGACCTCCTGATCCTTTTATATCATAACCTGTTGCTGTTTTCTTATATCTAAAAGCATCAAAATCTTCTCCAAATGGTTTATTTTCTTGTATAAGTTTTCCTGTGGTGTGACCGTCTGTTGATTTATAAACATTTAAGTTATCAAAATCACCATAAGTTCTTGCACTTACTACAGAAGAATCTTCATATCCGGATTTCCATTTAAATGTCTTAAATGTTGCAATATCATAAGAATCTGCAAGTCTTGAAGCAGTATATGCTGCATCAGTATAGGCATCTAATTGTGCTTTTGTTAATTTCTTATATGCTTCAGTTATTGGCAATCCATCAGCAACAACTTTATCAATAGTGTTCTTTGCTGCCAAAAAATCAGGAGTAATCATTTTAGATTTTAATAATGCATTAGCAGAATATACTCTGTCTCCAAAAATTTGAGCAACATCTGTTGCTGCTCTTCTTTGTGCTTTAGATAATTTATAACTATCATTAGCAATGCTTTTTAATGCAAAGCCAGAAGTCTCTCCCATACCTTTTTGAGTATTACCTAATAAATCTGTTGTGAATTCTTGTATATTATAATTCTGAATATCTCTTTTTGTTAGATTAGAAAGAGGTTCCATTTTCTGTGTAATAAATTTATCAACATCACTTTTTGCAAATCTTCCAGCATCTAATGATTTTTTTATTCTACCAAAAGGATCTTGAACAAACAACGCAGGATCTTTTGTTAAAGTATCTAAAAATCCACCCTCTTTAATTATTCCTTTCTTCTTTAAATAATCATAAGGTTTTGTTAATGTTTTTTTTATTGAAGGATGATTTGCAATTCTTGCCATTCCATTATAAATAAAAGGACTTGTTGCACTATAAACCATGTCTACAGAAAAATATTGATTAAACATCTTGTCAAATAAAGTATAGGTATTAATATAACAGTTTTCTCCTCTACAAGTTGTTTGCATACTTACAGAAAAATTATTAGTTATTGTAGTGTTCTTTACTGCTTTATCTTTTGTAGCAGTCCATAATTCTGTATCTATTGCATTTTGATCATTTGATTCCATTGTACTTAAATATGTGTTTAGTTCAGTATTTGTAATATCAGAAAATGCACCTAAATTTTCAGTATATGACTTATTTTCATCTTTATTACTATCAATATTAATTGTTTCTTTAATTGCTTGAATTGCATCTTTACCTACAACTCCAACTTCTTTAAAAAATCCGGTAATGTCATTTTTTCTATATTGTCCAACATCTGTTAAATAACATTGACTATCATTATCTTTTCCAGTACATCTTCCCACTCTTAATGTATCTTTTAAATTTAAACCCATTTCATAAGGGCCATAACAAGACTGTCCTAATATTGTTGGTGTTTCTAATGGATTCATTAATTTTGATGGAATTTCTTGCTTTATTGCAAGATCTCCTGCTTTTGCATTAGGATCTGTAAGAAGAATATTATTTTGATCTAGTGTTTGCCTATTATTATTTGCGGCTTGATCAGACGTTATTTCATCTGCAGAAAAACCTTTAGTTAATATCTCTTTCCATAAAGCATTAACTGAACTTTCTGGAAGTTCAACAGTTGCACAACCATTTCCACGATCAAAAATTTCTTTTTGTTCTTGTGGTTGTGAATCTGCAAAATAAAGTGTATCAGAATTATTTAATCTATCAAAATCAACACCAGATGCAAATATACTATTGCAAAAAAGTATTAAAAAGAAAATCATTATTGCGTTTTTTGTTTTTGAATTCATTTATTTCACTTTTACATATATATTAAATATAAAATTATAACAGGTAATTTGGGGAAAACAAGTAATACAAATGCAATTATTACAAATAAAACAAATGTAAAACTTTTCCAAAGATTAAAGAAAGACAATCCTTGTTCTTTTTTCTTTTTTATTTTTGTTTTCTTGGATTTAGTTAAATTATCATAAATCAAAGAAATGAACATTCCTATAATTAAGACTATTGCAGAGAATAATGCAGAAATAATAATTAATCTAGCTAAATGGAATAAAATAAAACCAATAGCATCTAAAAATGTAAATTCTGAAAATTTACTTAATATTGGGATAAAATATAAAAATATTAAAATAACATAATTTAGGATAAAAACACACAAAAACAAGGACAATACAAAATTATATTTTTTATTAAACCTTAAAAATAAACCCTTAAAAGCATAAGTTACGCCAATAAATGGCAAAGAGATTATTGCTGAAAATAAAAATAATTTAATAAAAACCCAAACATAATTTAATATTGTTGCAAAAAATCCTGCCATTTTATCACTTTTTAATTCTAAAATATAATATATATATTAACATTATATTTTTAAATATTATATACTACTACATTTATGTAAGAAAGTGAAAAATATGGACGTAGATTTAAAAAATATCAAAAGAAGAGAACGAAGATTCTATAGAACCTATAATGATAATGGGGAAATTAAATATGTTGATAAACAAACAAAAACCCCAGAATCAGTAACTGTACAAAAATCAGAAGATATTAAAATTAAACAAACAGAAGAAAAGAGTAAGGAAATTAATACTCAAGACAAAAAAGAAATAATAGATAAGATACTTTTCGAAATGAATAAAAGCATAAATCCTAATATTGATGAAATTTCGGAAGTCATTTATTCTCAATTAACTAATAATAATATTGAGGTTAGTCAAGAAACAGTAAAACATGTAGTTGAAGAAAATGCTCATGTGAGAAGATCAAGAAGACAAGAAGACAAGGCCGAATCAAAAGAAGGTTTTGATTATTTAAATGATAGAAAAGAAATGGAACTTGTTTTAGATAATATTGTAGAAGAAAATATAAAAGAACAAACAAGAGAAAAAAATAAACCTAAAATTGAAAAACCTGTTATTGAGAAAAAAACAGAAACTCATTCTAGAAGAGATAAAAAACCTGAAGAAAAAACAAAAGTTGAAGAGAAACCTGAAAAGAAAAAAGAAGATACTTCTAAAACAAAAACCAAAGTCAAAAAAGAAGAAGAATTTAAATTAGATTTTGGAGATGAAGATTCTGAAGTAGATGATCAATCAGATGACGATTTAGGACTTAAATTTTAATTAGTTACTTCTTCACAATTTAATAAATCTAAATCATCTGGATTTATATCTGTTGTTGCTGGCCAGATTGCAAATGTTGCAATTGTTAAAAATTCTCTTTGTTCTGAAGCAGAGGATGTATATTTTATAAAACTTAAAGGAACAGATGAAGAAAAAATTGTCGGAGATTTAGAAATTATTGATCTAACTTGTGAATATCCACCTTCTGGATCACAAAGATAATAAGTTTCTGGTTCATATGGATTTACAGAACAACTCATTGTTTTTGTCGGACCAGAAATACTTGTACATTGAAAATTTGTTAACTTAATCATAAAATAAAAAAAAGTATCATTATTCTGTGTTTGATCATAAAGATAAAATACATAATCGTGAGACTTTAAAGGATACATTGTTGCTTTCACTGTGTGGAATAAATTATATTTAGCAATATCATTATAGGTTGTTCCTAAAGTATTTATGTCTGTTGATCCAATTTTTCCATCAGCATAAAAATCCTGTTTTATTTGAGTCATTAAATAATCCGTTTCTCTTGCTTGACGAATATCTAAATTAAAATCTAAAGGAACAGATGTATAAAAGATTGTTCTTAATACTGAGTTTGTGTAATCTTTAAAATAAAGATCATTTGATGCTTTTTCAATTCTTGTTCCGTATGTTGATGAATATCTAAATAACAATACAGATAAAGTTACAATTATTAATAAGAAAAATAAAGCATCTGTAATTGCGGCTTGGCCTTTTTTACTTTTTAATTTATTTCCAAATTGTAACATATAACCACGCTGGCTCTACATAATATTCTTGTTGAACTGTAATAGGATATCTATAAACAATAACTTCTTTTGTCATTAATACTGATGTTAAAGTATCAATATCTGTATTTCCACAGAAGAAAACCTTATCTGGACTTTCCCAATGTATTATTAATGCATCTTCTGTAATGTCATTTACCTCAAAAACGTCATAATTTTCGGTGTTTAAATCTAAGGGCAAAGCAAAAGCTGTCCAATTGTATTTTGTATCCACTTTTGTACAGGTTTTAGAAAATGCATTATAGTCTGAAAATAATGGATCTTCTTTTATTATTCCAGAAATATTTATTGCATCATTTTTTAAAGAATAATAATCTGTATTATTTCTATAAACATTATATGTACTTAAAAATACAGAAAAAAATATAGTTATACCTAAAAATATTGGAATTAAACTAGGGAGATCATCTCCTATTGCTCCTATATATCCTTTTTTATTTAACATATTATCAACTTATGGGTATAGTGTTTGGCTCTACAAACAAATCAGGAATTGCATTTAGACAAAGTATTTTTTGTTTTAAATCTTCTTCGACTAAGAAATTCTTACATTGATAAATTCCATTTTTCTTTAAACATGGAATTAAATAAATATTGGGAATTCCATTTTCTATTTTTTTAATAAATAAAATAGTTGTATCAATTGAACTTGCTTTTAATGGATCATAATTTACAGAAAAATTGGTATCATTTAATTTTATTTCACAACCGGTATTATTTGTACAATCAGATTCATAAAAATAAACATTTCCATTATAATCTATATCATAAGCAGCATAAATTTTTGGTTTGTATGATTTTCTATCAATTATTGCTAACACTATTTTTTTTTGTTCGCTTCCTATGTCTGTATTAGTAGTAAAATTATGAGCTGAAACATTTAATTTATAATTTATACTAAATGCATCTGATCCACCTGAGTTAGTATAAATCTTTTTAGGAATATCAATAAATTTTACTGTACAATAGCTATTACTTTCTATTCCAACTTTTAATTCTTTCCCGATTTTATAAACTAATTCATAGCTTTGTCTTATTTTCATATTTGAATTTACTGCGCCCATAAAGAAAACAACAATTGCTGCAACAGCAGTAACAAAAATTAAAAGATTTAATTTAGATAGAGCAAATTCAATCATAATTATATCCTATTTTTCTTTAAAAAACACATTTTACGGGACGCACCATAATCTTGTGAAGATCCAATCATATATAATCTGTATTTTCCAGAAGTTATATTTGTTGAGATATTTGTGTCTGAAACTAAAGACCAATTTTCATATTCTGAATCTGTACTTATTATACAATTATCTTTATATGTTTCATACTCTATGGCTGTTGGTAATTCAACACACAATGGTTGTATTGGCATATTTCTAGTTTTGCCATCATCATAAACATATTCTAGAAGAGTACATGTTTGTCCACCACCACAAAAAGCAGCACATCTTGTTGGACTTGCATATGTTTTAAGTGTTATTTTTTCAAACTTTTGATTAAAGCAAGGTCTTACATCAAAACTAAGATTTTTTACTGTTAAATCAGAACCTAAAACTACATCTTTGATTGCTTCTTTAAACTCACTTAGTTCTTGTCTTTTATCTCCGATACAAGTATTTTCAGAAAGATTAGTTAAAGCCCAAGTTCCTGCAACAATAACAAAACCCATAAGTATAACAGCGACTAAAACTTCAAAAGGAGCACTAGCTTGGCCTTTATTATTCATGCTAAATATATTCATATTAGAAGAAATAATAGAAAAAGAATTTAAAAAGGAATTGTTTTTTTATTGTGTAGAAGTTGTTGGAGTATTTGCTACCGTATTATTATTTGTAGCAACTCCTTGATTAGGAAGACTAGCAACATTTTGTTGATACTTCATAGACTTGTTAAACATAGGTTTAATTAAAGCAATAAGGACTATGCCCACTATTGCAACAATAATAAGCATATATAGAGTAGAAGCCCCATCTGCTTGAGCCCTATTATCCCTTAAAAGTTTTTTAAACTCTTGCTTTAATTTATTCATAGTTTTTCAAATTTATGCTGATTTTTTTGCATAGATTAAACATAATGTTTCGTCTGTTATCTCTGATTTAGATGAAATGTCTATATTACTAATTCTTTGATATGAATTATTTGAAGCATATGTTTCTTTTATAGTTTCTAATCCAGAATATCCTTCTTCAGAACAAACAATACAAACAGCAATTCTTTTATCAGATGCGCCTGTATATGTAAGTATTGAATTACCTATTACTTGAAAATTCTCTACATTATCATATTCATTGCTTACTAATACCTGATATTGACTTAAACCCGTATTCTTGACCATTGCTTCTGCACCAATAGATGTAGATCTTTTGAATTTGATTGCATCTGTACAATTAATTACACCTGGATAATTTAATTGATTTTTTAATAAATTATTAGTTACTTGATCTGGTTTATCTGTACCAATATCTAATCCACCAATAACAGATATTAAAACTCCAAGTATTGCTAAAGCAACAATTGCAGCAATTAATAACTGAAATGTTGAGGATGCTTGTCCTTTCTTATTTAATTTAAACATTTTTCTTTTCACCTTTTCTATTTTTTATAAATATTATATATAACAAAAATATATTACCATAATATATTTAAAGCTTATCTTTATGCTTTCTTTGGATAAACTAAACACAAGGTTTCTCGTTCTATATTTGAATCAATAACCGTAGTTATTCCATATTCCTCCATTGCTTGCTGTAATCCGGTTTTTCCATTATCTGAACAAATAATACATACTTCCACATTCTTGTTTGAAGATCCCGTATATTTTAATATTTGTGAATTGGTTGATTCAAATCCTATCAAATTATCTAGATTATTTAAATATACTTGTGTGTTATCCAGCCCAGTATTTTTAATAATGCTTTCTGCTATTAGAGAACTATTTCTTTTAAAAGTTACTTTGTCTGTACAATTTTCTACACCTGGATAATTAATTTGTTGTCTTAATAATTGTGCAGTATATACTGTCGGATTTTGACTACGTCTACTTGGTGCAGGCAATTGAGCTGAAATAATAAATAAAAGTAATAAACATGCTGTAATTATTAAAGATAAATTTACTTTGTGTTTATATACTCTTACTGATTTATTTTCTAACTTTTGTTCTAAGTCTTTATTGAATAAAGCAATAAATTCATAAATTACAGAAATAAATAGAATTACTATAGCAAATAAAATACATATGCTTCCAAGATAAAAAACAAAAGGAACTAAATCATTTAATCCATTTGGAATATTAATTCCAAGAATCAATATAATAAGAAATAATATTGGTAGACTTGCCATTATTAAAATTCCAATTATAATTTTAGTATTATATTTGTTATACTCTTCTTGAGATTCTTTAGGATCTTCTTTTTCTTCAGTTTTAGATATATTATTTTGTTTTTCAATAACAGAATCTAAATATTCTTCATCTTCTTTTTTTTGATCCTTCATTTTTTTCACATTTTTAGTATTTTGGATAAATCTTGTAAAAACTAATATCCACCAATTATTAACAAAATTAAAATCACAAAGATAATTGAAAATATCAATTTAAACCAAATATTTGAAAT
>DAOOUC010000007.1:0-44727 GCA_035390665.1 archaeon
AAAGTGATTTTATTTTCGTAGGTCTTGTAGGAATGATGGATCCACCAAGAGCAGATGTTAAAGATGCTTTATTGATTGCAAAAAAAGCAGGAATTACAACAAAGATTATAACAGGAGATAATCCATTAACAGCAAAAGCAATAGCTGAAAAAATTGGAATAAAGAATCCTGTGGTTGTAAAAACTGATATTCTTGATGGCTTAACAGACAAAGAAGCAACAGAATTAATTTATAAAACAGACATTTTTGCAAGAGCAAGACCTGAACACAAATACAGAATTGTTTCCTTGCTTCAACAATCAGGAGAAATTGTTGCAGTAACTGGAGATGGTATTAATGATGCTCCTGCTCTTAAGAAAGCAGATATTGGTATAGCCATGGGAATCAAGGGGACTGAAGCCAGTAAAGAAGTTTCTTCTATTGTCTTAAAAGATGATAATTATTCTACAATAATTTCTGCAATTGAAGAGGGAAGAAAAATATATGATAATATCTTAATGTTTGTAAGATATATGCTTGCTGTTAATTTTGATTTGTTGTTTACTGTTTCTTTATTAACAATTCTTGCATTTCCAATTCCTATTCTTGCTTTACAGATATTATGGATAAATCTAATAACAGACTCTCTTCCAGCAATCGCTCTTGGCAGAAAACCAGCTGCAAAAAATATTATGTTAAGGTCTCCAAAAGTAGATAAGAAAGAAACTTTTAGATATTTTACTGTTTTTATTATTGTTGCTTTAATTATCAAGATTGTTGGAGAATTAATATTGTTTTCATATGGTTTAGGAATTGATACATCTTTAGGGATTAATTCTTTTGATATTTCTCAAAATTCTTATGCTAGAACTCTTTTAGTTACAGCAATTGTAATGTTTGAATTAATATTTGCTTTTGCTTGTAATTCTGATGGTTCATTAAATCCAAAAAGATTATTTTCAAATAAATTCTTGAACTATAGTGTCTTAATTGTCTTTGGGCTACAATTGTTCTTTGTTTATAATCCATTTATGCAGACTGCCTTTAACACAATGGCTTTGTCTTTAATGGATTGGACATATATATTTGGTTTTAGTTTATTGTCTTTCTTAGTTATTCCAATAACTAACTTTTTTACAAAAAGACAATAACCATTTAAAAATAAATTGTTCTTATATTTATTACTAATTTAAATATAAGATAAAAAATGCCTACAAGAATAAAAAGAGAGCCAACAGAAAATACTTGGCAAGCAGAGCTAATAACTCAAACAAGAAATGGAAATATTAAAGATATTTCTGAAATATTACCACTTATTACTCCAGGACAAGATCTAAGAATTGGATTAGATAATATTCTTGATGGCCAGACTGGCGGGTTAATTGTTATCGGCTTTAATGATTCTTTAAAAGAGATAACAAAAGCAGGCTTTGACTTAAGTGTTCCATTTACTCCAGAAAAGATGTTTGAACTTGCAAAAATGGATGGTGCAATAATTATTTCAAATGACTTATCTAAAATCTTATATGCAAATTGTCATTTAATGCCAGATAGAACAATAGAAACAGAAGAGACAGGAATTAGACATAGAAGTGCAGAGCAGACAGCTAAACAAACAGGCCTACCTGTAATTGCAGTTTCTAAAAGAAGAAGTTTGATTTCTCTTTTTTATAGAGAACAAAAATATGTTCTTCAGGATTTAGGGTTATTGATTGTTAAAGCTAACCATAGTATTAATGCCTTAAGAGGATATAGGGAAAGAATTGATTCTGTTTTAGATGTTTTAACCTATAATGAACTAAATAATCCTTCTTCTTTTGTTCTTTTAGAGGAAGCTGTATCTGTAGTCCAAAAGATTCTTTATTTTTATAGACATGTCTTAGAACTTGATAGAATGGTAATTGAACTTGGAGATCAAGGAAGAGATATTGTTCAAAGTATGTATGAGTATGAGTATGGTTTAGATGATATCTTATCATTGATTCTTCAAGACTATTCAGAAAGTGCAACAACTAAAGAAAAAGCAGACGCCCTTGTCTTGGAATTAAAACAATTAGATTTAAGATCAATTTCAGACAACAAAAAACTAGCAACAATAGCAGACATTCCAATATCAAAAACTCCAGAAGAGATTATGAAGTTTCCAAGAGGTTATAGAATTTTTTCAAAGATTTCAAAAGTTAAAAGAAAGACAATAGATAAACTAATACAATCTAAAAAATGCATTGCAGAGATACTAAAATCAAGTGTTGAAGATATTTCTATGTCAGCAGATATTGATTTAAATACTGCCAAATATATTAGAGCAAAACTTGATGAAGTTTCTGAGAAATTAATTGATCCAATCTTTGAATAAAACAATTAAGGAATAATCTCTGGACCAATATATTTTTCAAAATCAAAGTCTTTTCTTTTTATTTTTCCTTCTTTTATTAGTTTTTTTATTTCTGGAATCTTAGTTTCTAGTTTTTCTATGGTTTTTCTTGTAATTTGGCAAAGTAATTCAAATTCTTTTTCTTTCCAAGGGTTTGTTAGATTAGAATAAAGGCATCTGCCTCCGCAAATCTTTAAGATATCACAAGTTTGGCATTTTCCTGATGGTCTTATTTGCTTTTTTTTAATGACGTCAGGGGTGTCATTTACCTCTCCAAGATAAAAGTCCTTCATTCCAACCATTATTGGGCAAGGAATAATCTTTCCGTCTGTTTGTATACTGTAGTTTGCAAAACCAGAACCACATGGGAGATAGCATTTATTAGTTTCAAATTCATAAGTGCCTTCTTCAAGTTCAAATATTCTGTTAATTATTCCTAAGAAAGGATATAGCTTTATGACTTTTCCATTTTTCATTTCTTCAATCCAGTAATCTATAAGTTTTTCAATTCCTGGAATATAGTTTTCTTTAATCCATTTCTCCCAATTACGAAATTCAAAATCAGGATAGAAATTAGCATTAAGTTGCCAGTGTATTTCTTTAAATTTAAATTCAGGGTTATTTAATAAAAATATTACCTCTTTATAGATGTCTGTTGGTTCCATAATTGTCATTCTTGCAATAATGTTACCAGAGTATCCATTCTTTGTAATAAATTTAAGATTATTTATTATCTTTTGATAAGTTCCTATTCCTCTAAAATGGTCTGTATTTTCTTTTTGCCCATCAATTGAAACAAGAATAGTTTTTATTTTGTTTAGTTTTTCTGTTGAAATTTTATCTAATAAAGTCCCATTAGTTTGCATAGCATAATTGATTGGAAAATCAATTCTTTCAATTATTTCTTCTATTTCTTTTGTGGAAAGTAAAGGTTCTCCACCATAGAAGATTAGCCATTTATTTTCAGGAGAGTCGTTATCTTTTCTTAAGAATTCAATTATTTCTGGAATAGATATTTTAAGCTTTGAAGGCACATTTTCATCTATATTGATTTTAGGAATACTTTCATAATTAGAATTAATCTTTTCATCAAATGCCATTTGTGAGCAATACTTACAATCCAAGTTACAATAATTATTAATAACAAGATGATATTTCATGAAATCACATTATTTTGTTAGAATAACATAAGTTTATAGAATTTAAGAATAAAAGTATTTATAAAATAAATGATTCTAATCTTATATATAATATATAAAATGAAGATTACAATTGAAAGACGAATACAGTTCAAAGATTTCAGTAAAAGATAGATTGATTTTATTTAGTATCTTTGTAATTATATCTGTTTTAATTTATTTAAGTTCGTTAGTTTCAATTAAATTGCTTGTTTCGATAATTATTTTAATTATTTTTTTATATACTATTGTCCTATTGTTTATTGTCAATTTATTTTATAAATCAGAACATAAGAATTATAAATTTCCTAAAACCCCTCCTTCTGTTGCTGTTGTTACTTATGCATATAATAATTTTAAAGGCATTGAATCTCAAATTGATATTTTATTAAAATTAGATTATCCTATTCCATATAATGTTTATTTAATTAATGATGGTACTTTTGAGCATTTAAAAAATAAAAAAGGTTTAAAACTAATTAATATTGATAAAAAATACTTTAAAAGTGGAAATATTAAAGCGCAAATAATGAATATTGGCTTTAAAAAATTAAAAGAAGAAAATATTTTGTGTATGGATGGAGACACAATTCCACAAAAAGATGTTTTAATGAAGATGACTCCTCTTTTAGAAGGAAATACAAAGGCAGTAATTGGGTGTATTTTGCCATCAAATAGAAACAATTTAATTGAAAAACTTCAAGTATATGAGTATATTTTAAATTTTGGATTATGGGCAAGAGGGCTTTCATTAATGAACAGCATGTTTGTTGTTGTTGGTGCACTTAATTTAATTAAAAGAGAAGCTTTTCTAGAAGTTGGCGGTTTTGATATTTATAATATTGTTGAAGATGAAGATTTGGCTTTCAAATTTCACGAAAGAGGTTATAATATAAAACACACAATTGATGCAAGAGCAGAAACAGATGTTCCAAGTACTTTCTCTAAATTTAAAAGACAGAGAATTAGATGGTATAGAGGGGCATTTTATACCTGGTTAAAATATAAAAGATTTTGGTTTAATTCTAAATTAAATGCATTCGGCACTTTTTTCTTACCTTATTTCTTGTTTGTAAATATTGTAGGTATTGCTTTATTTTTAAAATATATAATTGTAAATATTAGGCAACAATTAACATATATCTATTATTATCTTGTAGAATTAATTGTAAGTAAGTCATTTTATATTCATTTTAGTTTACCATCTTTGAATAATTTATATTTCCCACCAACATTATTGTTTTGGTTAGTTAGTATGTCGATTACGTTATTATTTTTGATTTTTTCTTTTAATTTTTTAGATTATAAGCTTAAATTTAAAGAACTTCCAGTATTTTTAATATTTGTTATGTTTTTTGGACTTGCTATTGTTTTAATGTATCTAGAGTCCTTGGTTTTAGAATTTTTAGGAAT
The DNA here is from genome assembly GCA_035390665.1 of archaeon. GTDB lineage: Archaea > Iainarchaeota > Iainarchaeia > Iainarchaeales > CSSED10-239 > JAKQTP01. The sequence goes on from DAOOUC010000007.1 coordinate 4,945, forward strand.
AAGTTATAAATGGTGAAAAAATGGTTAAGAATATGATTAAAAACAATATTTTATTGTTTACTTTATTTGTTTTAATAGTGATAGTGATATTTAGTTTTACATTGGTTGTTTTTTATGATACCTATAGTAGAAATAAACTATCAGATGAATATTTCTTAGTTCAAAATCAGTTAATGCTTGATGATTTATATAATACCTATCTACAAGAAAGTAATTCTAAAGAACTAGGTTGTGGAGTATTAACTAAACAGATAGATTCTTTATTTGTTTTTCAAGAAAATTTATTTACTAGATTACAGAAAATCAATAAAGATGGAATTGTTTACAGTGATAATAAATTAAAATTTACTTATGTTTTAACTAATGTTAGAATTTGGTTATATTATAACAAATTAAACACTAATTGTAATATGAAACAAAACGTTGCACTTTTTTTCTATCCTGAAATAAGAGGAAATACTTCAGAAGAAATACAACAAGATGTAAAAACAATGTTTTTTGAAAATCAATTAAAATATTATAGAGATAATTGTTCATTAAATGTAATTGCATTACCATATCAAAAAGAAATTCCTATTATTAATCAATTAATATTAGATTATAATATTGGAAATGGTCCTGCAATATATTATGAAAATAAAGTATATTATGATATAACAAAAGAAGAATCAGATTTCTTTAAAGATATAAGATGCAATTGAGGTTTTAATTTATGAAGAAATTATATTTAATTATCGGAATATTTATTTTAATTGTAATTTCAGTTTTAGGATATTATTTTACGATGCCAATAAAAAATTTTACGGTTGAATTTTCTGAAAAATTCTCCTCGAGTGGCGGAGATAGAACAATTTTCTTAAATTATATTGTAGAAAATGGAACTGTTATTTCTTGTGATAAAGTTTTAAAAATAACGACTCTTAATGATTCTGTTGGAATTAAAAATTCTGAAACTTGTGATTTATTTGAATTATTAGACGATAAATATCCTAAAGTATATTATAGATTTCAATCAAAACAAAAAATGGTTAATTATGGGAGAGGCAGTTATTCTTACATTATTATATTGAATTGATATTATTCTAACAATAACATCAGCATCATTATTCCAATTCCTAGTATTAATCCAAAAAATTGTATCGCTGTCTTCTTTAACCCTATGTCTTTTTTCATTTCTGGTATTAAGTCAGCTGTTGCTATGTAAATAAATCCTCCAGCAGTTATTGCTATCATTATGCTTGAAAAGGATTCAATGTTTTTGCTTAAAACTAAACCAACGATTCCTCCAAATATTGCAGTTAAAGAAATTAAAAAGTTCATAAGTAGTGCTTTCTTTTTTGAATATCCTGCATATAATAACACTCCAAAATCTCCGATTTCTTGTGGAATCTCGTGTAAAAGTACAGCTAATGTTGTTGCTATCCCAAGAGGAATACTAACAATATAACTTGTGGCAATAATTATTCCGTCTAAAAAATTATGAAAAGCATCTCCTACAAGATTCATTGTTGCTAATGGATGTGGGTGGTCTTTACATGTTGGTTGATGGCAGTGTCTCCAGTGTATTATTTTTTCTAAGATAAAGAACGCTAAGATTCCTCCAATTATTGCTAAAGGTATTGTTTCTATGCCTGATTCCATAGATTCAGGTAAAAGATGAATAAATGCATCTCCTAAAAGAGCACCAGCAGAAAAACTAATTAAAAAGAGTAAAAGATTAGGTAAATGTTTTTCTTTCGTAAAGAAGATAGTTATTCCTAAGATTGAAATAATACTAATAAGTAAGATACTAATTAAAGTATAAAATATAATTGTAAGCATAAATATAATTTATTAAGATACAATTTATAAACTCTTTTGAGAGTAAAGATATTTATGGGAGACAATCAAACATGCCTAAAAAGATTGGAAGAATAAGACAACCAACATTTCTTGTTAAGAAAGTTCTAGCAAAAGAATATTCTGATTCAAATGCAAAAAATAAAAATAAAGCTTGGCATGAATATTCAGATGGTGGATTACATAGATATACTGATGTTTTTTCATGGGTACTAGCTAAAAGACCTATAAATCACATACTTCAATTAAATAAAAAGAATCCAAATATCTTATTTTTAGGCCCAGCAAAAGGGGAATATATTATTCCATTTAAAGAAGAATTAATATCTAAAGGCAAAAGTCCAAAAATTGATGTTTTTGGATTGTTTAAAGAAACATTGTCTGAAAATGTAAGAAAAGAAATAACTAAAGATTATTCTATGGAAACTGCTTTTGAATCATTAGATCCAAGAAATCCAAATCACAGGCAATTATTATTAGAAATGATTGGTAAATATGATTTGATTATGGCTCCAATGAGTGTAACCTATCAAACAAATTATCCAGCTTTTGCTCTTTATCAATCTGCTTTAATGTTATCTAAAAATGGAAAAGCATATTTGGAAGTAAGGTCTTTAAATTCTGCATCCTTAGCAGGAAACCAAAGAATAGAAAAACAATTACCACAATTGGAAAAATTATTTAATAGATTTATCTCGATATATAATAAAAAAAGCAATAAACAAAACAAATATAATTTTAAGATTCTAGGAGATATAAAAACGCACCCTGTTGGTGTGTTTGTAGAAATAGAAAGAACAAATTAGATGTGAATAAAATGGATAAAATAGAAAAAGCAATGATATTTGCTTATGAAAGACACAAGACCCAGAAGAGAAAAACAAATAGTTGCCCTTATTTTGTACATCTTATGGATGTTGTGTCTATTCTTTACAAAGAAGGAGCAAGTGAAGATTTGATTTGTGCAGGATATCTGCATGATTCTGTTGAATATTTCGAATATACTAAAGTTACAGGAGAAGAGATTAAAAAGAGTTTGGAGATAAAATAGCAAATTTAGTTATGGCTGTAACAGAAACAGACAAGTCTCTTTCTTGGCTTGAAAGAAAAACCACAAGTATTGAACATTTAAAAACTGCAAGCAGAGAAGTAAAAATATTAAAATGTGCAGACAAGTTATCAAACATAAGAGATATTTTTAGAGATTCTAAAAAATTTGGAGAAGACAAAGTATTTTCTAATTTTAAGGTTGGAAAAGAACAGCAAAAGATATATTACAAAGGAGTCTTAGAGCAATTTGAAGAAATTAAAGACACAGAAATGTATAAAGAATATAAAAAACTTGTAGCAAAAATATTTGATTAATTTCTATTTTTTTTAATCAATCTAGAGTATTCTTTTTCCCATTGTTCTATGATATTTGGAATATAATGTATCTTTACACTTTCTTTAAGATTTTTCTTAATTTTAGCACATTTTTTCTTATCAGAAAGCATTTTTATAACTGTTTTTGCAAATGCCTTGTTGTTATCTGGAGGAACAAGTATTCCTGTCTTATTATTTTTAATAAGATATCCGACACCAGCTGCATTAGACACTACACAGACAACTCCATTTATCTGTGCTTCAAGCATTGTTAATCCAAATGTTTCTGTTTTAGAAGTGCTTACAAATAAATCAGCTAATTGATAATATCCATCAGTTAGCAATTTTTTATGTTCTATAGGTCCAAGCATTATTATATTTTTTTCTAAATCGTATTGTTTTATTTTAGTTTTTATGATATCTTCTTGTGGCCCACCACCAATCAATAATAATTTAACTTTTGGTTTTTCTTTTAATATTAATTTAAAGCAATCAATTAATTGTTCAATATTCTTTTCATATGCAATTCTTCCAACAAATAAAAGAATTTGAGTTTTCTTATATTTTCGTTTTAGTTTTGAAAGTGCTTTTTTATCTATATCTTGTTTTTCTATTCCGTTTGAGATTACTTTAATTGGGGCTTTACATTTATTTTTTATAAGTTCTTGTTTCGCAAAATCCGAAGGGCAAGTTACAAGGTCGCATTTATCATAATAGCTATTTATATATTTCCAAACATGTTTCTTAACAAAAGGATAGTTTAGATGAACGTGTTTAAGATTTTCAGGATCTCCAATTAATGTATGAAAGGTTCCAACTAAAGGCACCTTAAGAAACTTAGAAATAAATATTGCTTTGTTTCCTGTTGTCCAAGGAGACATAAAGTGAATTATATCTATTTTTTCTTTCTTTAAAAAATTAAGTGTTCTTATGCTTACTGGGGAAACGACTTTTATGTCTTCATAGATAAAAGCATTTACTCCCTTTATATAATGCACAGTAATATTTGGATAACTAAATTCTTGTCCTCCTTTAAATTTAGGGGTGACTATATAAACCTGATGTCCTTTATCAGCTAAGCCTTTAGAAAGATTAATAATTGCAGTTAATACTCCATTAATATGTGGAAAAAAAGTTTCTGTAAAAATTGCTATTTTCATATTATTAATTAATATTCCAAATTAATTATAAATCTTTTCAGTTTCTTAAACATTTATTAATTAATTGTTTTTAATATTATATGTGTTTAAACAAAAAAAAATATTAAAGAAAGAAGTATTGATTGCATGGATTGCAATTGTTATAATCTTATTTATTATATATCTTTTTGCACCAAATTTATTAAATTTAGAATTTTTGAATAGTTTTGTTAAAGAAAATAAATTACTAGTTGTTTTTCTATTCATTTCTATAATTACACTTATTAGTTTAACTTTAATCCCATCCACTCCTTTTGTTCTTTCTGGGTTATTATTGTTTTCTCCTCTTGAAACTTTTATTTATAGTATTATAATCATTATATTATATTCAACAATAACTTATTATTTTGCAAGATATTTAGGACTTGATAGATATTTTGAAAAGAAATATCCAGAAAGCATTAAAAAGATAAGAAAGGCATTAAAAGGAAAAGAATGGTTTATAATAATTGGTTGGGGTTTTATTCCAATCTTTCCAACAGATCTTGTAATATACATGTGTAGTTCTTTAAAAATACCATTTAGAAAATGCTTAATAGGGGTATTAATAGGAGAAGGCACATTAAATGCACTATACATCTTTTCTGTAGGCTTAGTATTTTTGTTAATTTAAAAATTAGAAATCAGCTCCTAGGGGGATTTGAACCCTCGACCTCCGGTTTACAAGACCAGCGCTCTACCACTGAGCTATAGAAGCTTTATATTTTTTAAAAAGATAATATCTAGGTCTATATAATATTTTATTAAAGAAATATTTATAAATGGATTTTATTGCTGTCTTAAAGCATCTACGATATTAAGTTTTGCTGCTGATCTAGCAGGGAAAAATCCAGAGATTAATCCAACAGTTAATGCTAATAAGAATGTAGCTATAATAATTTGAGGAGTTATTGTTATTGTAAGCATTGTAAAGTTATGTGCGTGTGCATAAAGAACAACCAGTTTGGCAATCCCAACTCCAGCCCAAAATCCAATAAATCCTCCAACAAGTGTAAGAACAACAGACTCAAATACAAAAATAAAAGTAATGTCTGAAATTTTAGCACCAATAGACTTTAAGACGCCTATTTCTCTTGTTCTTTCAAGAACAGAGGTGTAAACTGAATTGATTATTCCAAGGGAAGCAACAATTAATGAAATTCCTGCAATTGATATTAATATTGATCTTAAAATATTCATAACTCTTTTTATTAATACTAGAAAGGATTCCGCAGTAATAACTAAAAAAGTATCTTCTTCTCTGTTTCTTCCAAGAACTTTTTCAACTTTTTTTGCAACAAGGTCTCCATCAGCATCTTTCTTTGATTTAAGTATCATATAATTTACATTATCTCCATAACTATCAATTGCTTGTCCTGCTTTTCTACTAATGTAAACGGAACTATCGTCTTGTTGATTACCAACTGGTTCTAAAATTCCTATAACTTTAAAATCAATATCATTAAGTTTAAGAGAATCGCCAATCTTTATTTCTCTTTTAAATATTTCTTTTGCAGCATATGGCCCAATAACCGCAAAGTTTCCTTCTTTTTTATTAAATGTTTTTCCACTATCTAATTTTACACTCATAAATTCAAGCATAGAGTCAAAATTTTTAGATGGAGATGTAACTACATAAAGGAATTGCTCTTCTCCTTTGTATTCTGCTCTAACAGTGAAAAAATTCATTGGATATACTTCATCGACTTCTCCAATCTTTTCAAGATTCTCGGCATCTTGTATCTTTAACATTGTTTCTTCTGAGACTCTCCCAGCAGTATTAGGATCTCCTTGAAAATTAGCAGACATTATAAAAATAGAATTAGCGCCCATTTTGTTAAATTGATCACTAACAGCATTAAGCATTCCTTCACTTAATACAATCAGTGCAACAACAGAAGCTATGCCTATGATTACAGAAAGAATAGTTAAGGTTGATCTTAACTTCTTTCTAAATATATTTTTTATAGTGAGATTAATTAATTTCTTGTATTTTTCTGTATTCATGTGTTATTTTCTTTTTTTCTTAAATCTTTCTAAAAATCCACCAAATGCTGGAATTAATATCTTGTTGTATGCCCATTTAAATACTAAGATAAACAAAGCAAGAACTATAATTCCAATAACAATTCCAACAATTGCATTTATTATAATTGAAATTGCAGATTTTTGTGTTGGATTTTTTACAATTTCTACATTTATTCCTTTTTTTATTTCTTGTTCTTTAAGACTAGAATCTTTGTATTTTATTGTAAATTCAATAGGGTATGTTCCAGGTTTTATATCATTTGTTGTAAACTCTAAACTTACACTATCGTAATTGTCTTTTTCAATTGAGCCAATAAAGTATTTAGGAGAGTTATCTGTTATTGAACTAGCCATCTCTACATAAATTCCTTCTGCATCAATATTACCAACATTATATATTTCAAAATCTATTTTTTCTTTATTATTTGAATATAATTTGTTGTTTTTGTTTTCACCAATTGAAACAAGATTAAAAATAATTTTTGGATCATCATTAATCTTAACTCCAAGGTTTCTAGTTAATGTGTGTTCTCCAGTAGAATCAGTATATTTAATAGTAATAGGCAAAGTATAACTGTTCTGGGTAACTTCTTTAGAAACATTAATTCTATAGTTTGCTTTTATTTTTTCTTCTGTTATGACTTTATCAAAATATTTGGTTTTAAGATCAAGTACTGTTATATAATCCCCTAAAGAATTATCAACAGTTACAAAAACATCTTTTATGTTTTGAGAACTCAAGTTTTTTAATGTTAATTCAACACTACCTTCTGAACCAATTGAAACATTTGAAATTTTTGCTTCAATTAAATCAAGAACAGAAGTGTCTGTGCTTACATCAATTGTGTATTTTTTAACATTATAGATTGTACTACTACCGTGTTTAAATTTAAACTCTAATTCATAACTGTCTGTTACTGCTCTAATATCTGTTGTTAACTTGTATTTAATTATTGTTGTTTGATATGGAGCAAGTTTAATTGTATATTCTTTATTATCAAATTCAGAAATCTGAAATGGATATTTTGCTTCTAAGATATAGGTTACATTTTCAGCAGTAACGTTGCTGTTATTTGTTAATTGAATCCATAATTCAAACTCATCTCCTGGGTTAACTGGAACTGGACTATAATTGTAAGTGTTTGCGGTTAAATTAACACTATCAAAGTTTGTTGTTGCTGCAAATATTCCATTTAACAATAGAATACTAAACAGCAAAGTTATCATATTTTTTGTATTCATTTTAATCTCACCATTTTTTTATTTTTTAAATTTTACTCTTCGCGAAGTGCTTCAACAGGTTCCTGACTTGAAGCAATATAAGCTGGAATCATTCCTGATATTATTCCAATCAAAAAAGAAAACCCAAGTGCTAATATAACAATATTAAAACTAATTAATATGTTTATTGTTATTCCAACTTGAGCGGCCACTAATTTAACAAGACTTGCTAAACCAAATCCAAGTAATACCCCTATTGTTCCTCCAATTAAACCAATAATTCCAGATTCTAATAAGAATATTAAAAGAATGTCTCTTTTCTTAGCACCAACTGCTTTTAATATTCCAATTTCTTTCTTTCTTTCAAATACAGAAGTGTACATGGAGTTTAATATTCCAATTCCTCCAACTAGAAGAGAAATACAAGCAATTCCAATAATAACAATACTAACCATTCCAAGAGTTTCTTCTCTGTTTTTTGCTTCTTGAATTGGGCTTGTTACAAATACATCTTCTGAACCTCTTTTTCTTTCAAGTCTATCTTTTATTTTTTCGGAAGTAACTTCTACATCTTTTCCTTCTTTGGTAATTGCATAAATTGCATCAAAGGTATCGTTCTGTGTAATTTCTTTAAGATTATCATTAGAGATATAAATTGCACTATCTTTTCTTCCGTCTCCTGTTTTTTTAAGAACTCCTACAATTGTATATTCTGTGTCTGCAATTTTAATTTTCTTTCCAAGATCTAGAATTTTTCCAAAAAGATCATCTTCTTTTTCTATATCATAAAAACTATAACCAACAACAATTTCTTTTGCTTTATCTGAAGATATATAACTTCCAGTTAATATTTCTTTATTTTCTTGTAGTAACATTTTTTCAAAATATTTTGGTTCATAAGAAGTATAAGAAAGCATTTGTGTTTTTTGATTATATTTAGTTTCAAGATATCCATTTAATGATCCAGTCGCATAATCAACATCTGTAATTTTTTCTATAGTTTTAATATCTTCATCTGTTAATCCAAGTAAACTTCGGCCACCACCAAAACTTTGGTATTTGGAAGTAATTGTTATCTTTTGAGAACCTAAATTATTAAATTCACTGGTTATTGCAGATTTAAGTCCTTCTGAAAGAGAAATCAAAGAAACAATTGCAACAACTCCAACAATAATTCCAGCTATAGTTAACCAATTTCTTAATTTTCTTCTTCTTAGGTTTCTTAGAACAAAACTTAGTATTCCAATCATTAATTATCAATGGTTTAGTTTATCTTCAATTATTTTTCCATCTTTTAGATTTATGTTTCTTTTTGCAGCTTTTGCAACAGTCTTATCGTGTGTAATAATTATAACTGTTTTTCCTTTCTTGTTTAAATCTTTTAAAAGATCCATTATTTCTTCACTTGATTTGGAATCAAGAGCACCGGTTGGTTCATCAGCGAGTATAATTTCGGGGTCATTAACTAAAGAACGTGCAATTGCTACTCTTTGTTGTTGTCCACCGGAAAGTTCAGTTGGTTTATGATGTACTCTTTCTCCAAGACCAACTAGAGTTAATAATGCTTTACAATGTTTTTCTTGAAGTTCTATTGATTTATCTGTGTCTTGAAAAAGCATTGGAAGCATAACATTTTCTAGAGCAGTTAAAGTTGGTATAAGATTAAAATCTTGAAAAACAAAACCAATTTTTTGTCCTCTAATCTTTGCTAAATCGTCTTCTTCTAAATTAGAAACATCTGTTCCACCTAAAAGTACTTTTCCTTTACTTGGAAGATCTAAGGCTCCAATAATGTGCATCATTGTGGATTTTCCAGAACCGCTTGGGCCCATAATTGCAACGAATTCTCCAGTATTAATTCTTAAATCTACTCCATTTAAGGCATTAACACAAACAGAACCCATACAATAGATTTTGTAGATATCTTTAAGTTCCACAACAGCTTTATCTTTTATAGTCATGTTTAACTCACACAAATAGTTAGTAAATTTACTATATATTACATATATAGAAATATATTTAAATAGAAAAAAACAGAAAAAACAAGTAAAAAACACCATTTCTTGGACAACTCGTCAACAAACACATTTATATATATTTTTAATCTAAAATATATTATATCTATTTGAGACAATTATGTTTACCTAAGTTCTTAAATTTTGTTCTTTTGGGTATGCACAACAAAAGTTATTTTTTGTTGGCACAGAGAAATCACAAAGTGATTTGTCTTGTGAAGGAACTTTTCTTTCAAGAAAAGGGTCTCGTGCAGAGGTGGCGGAGTGGCCAAACGCGCTAGCCTGCTAAGCTAGAGTCGAAAGACTACACGGGTTCGAATCCCGTCCTCTGCGTTTTTCTTTTTCTAAGAATATCTTTAAATATATTATGTATTACTATATTGATACACTAAAATGTGATATATTATGTTTAAAAAAAAAGTTGATTCAGATAGATTACTGCAAGAAACCATTTATGGAACAGGCGGAATACCTAAACCAGAGGTTGGTGCAGTTTCAGTCGGTGCAAGTAAGAGAAGAAGAAATGAGCAAAATTTCTTACAGAGATTATTTAGCCCAAGAAAAGTTGTAAGGCCTGCACCAGGAAAGCCAAAAAAACCAGGATTTTTTGAAAATCTTTTTTCAGGCAATGGTTTTAAAAGAAGAAAAGGTATTGATGGTTTTTAATGTTAAAAAATAAATTTATTTATTGGATACCAAGAATTTTATCAATATTATTTATTCTCTTTTTAGCAATGTTTTCTTTAGATGTTATTACTCCAGAGGCAAGTTTTTTGGAGATTGTGGGCGGATTACTAATTCATAATATCCCTGTTTTTATTTTAACTGCAATTTTAATAATTTCTTGGAAATATGAAATTGTAGGTGCTATTGCTTTTATTTTGGGAGGATTATTATATCTTCTAAATGTTTTGATTACTATAATTAGGACACCACCATTTGAATGGTTTTATTTATCTTGGATTTTATTTATTTCAGGACCAGCATTCTTGATAGGAATATTATTTTTAATTGGCTGGTTAAAAAAAAAGTCTAAGTAAATTCATTTTCTGAAGTATTATTCCCGTAAAAGCTATTAAGTTTATTACTCATACAACTCATAATTGTTAAGCAATCTGTATCTGAAATATATTTTGTGTCTTGATAATTAATGTTGATAATATTATATTCATTTAATGGATCAATATCGTTTGGATAATCAGGAACAGGAGTAATTGGTTGTGGCATATTTTCAATTCTTCGTTGTAAATTTTCTTGTCTAATTCTTTCATTTTCTTGTCTTTGTATTTCAGCTTGATTTTGTCTTTCTAATTCTTGTTTAGCAATAGGAAGTAAATCGTTTATTTCTTTACCTGATTTAGAAATTAATTCTCCAGAATATCCATAAATTATTGAACATTCTAATTTAGCATCTTCATCTTTTATCCATATTCTAAAATATCCATTATTCCCCCAGTGTTCTCCCCAATTATTTTTTAATATCCAGTATTCTTTATTTCTAATCTTATCTGTGCCCCATCCAACAATAGTAACACCGTGAGCAAGGGTTGGAGGGTCTTCGTCTGATATTTTAGACCAAATTCCAGATTCAAAATTATAAAGAGACGGATAAAAATAAATAGATGTTGCTAGAGGAGATAATTTAAGTGCTTCTTTAATATTATTGATTGTTTGAGTTTTATTTATAGTTCTACAATCAGAATTATCAATTCTAAAATGAGATTCTATAAAATACTTGGTATAGTTGTCATTTTTTCTAGGCAAATAAATTGAATTTTCAGTATCTGAATCAGAAGTATCTGGACAAAAATTAGAGTTTATATTATTAATATTTAATCGGCCTTGACCAGTAATTAAAAGAGGGGTAATATTCATATTTGTTGTAGTTTTCTTAGTAGTTCTATTTAAATTAACAATTTCACAAGAATCATATGCCAAATAATTTAGTTGATTTTCTAAAGGAACACCAAAAGGAACTTCTCCAGCAGCTAAACTTAATTGGGTTCTTGTTTGTAAATGTTCTGTGCCTGCAATTAATTTATTTTCTAAACCTAATTCTCCTTTTATTTTATTTTTTAAATAATTATTAAAATCACTATTTTGATTATAAGAGGCTAAAGATAAGAATTTAATGTAATAATCTAATCCAGCACCACGACAGCCAATGAAATTAGAATAGGATATAAGATATTGTTCAGATAAGTTTAATTTATTATTTTCTGAAAGATTATCTTTTCTATTTATGTATCCTTCTAAAGCTCCAAGAATTGCAAAAGTGTTACAAGAACCACAAGTTGTTTGATTTTTACCTAGCGTCATATATGTTGCCCAATTTATTTGGTCTTCAAATTCATAAATTGGAGCAGAAATGGTGGCATCGGTTAATAAGAATAATCCAGTATTCCTATTTTTTTCTTTTTTCATAGAATTTAAGTCATCATATTTGTAGTTTTCTGGAAAGAAATTATTTTTATTTTCGGTATTAAAAATAGGCGATGGATCAGGATTTGCATTTGAATAAGAATCAATTTCATCAATTCTTTGAGTGATTGGAATTTTCATAATTTCTTTAGAGTAATTTGTAGCAACCCAAGATGCATTTTGTTTTCTTAATTGTTCATTAATAATATCTGCTTGTGTTTTTTCTTTAGATATTGATAAAAATAACATTATAGAGATAATTATTATAGAAATAATAATTGCAATTATGGAGTTTAATTTTTTATTCATTTATTGTCCCCATATAATATAATAATATGAATGTTTATAAAATGTTTATCTCAAGAATATATTAGATGAAAACAGTATAAATTGATTGTGTATCAAGCTTGAACGTAATAGGTCAGGCTAGGGTTTCCGAGCGGTCAAAGGAGCCAGACTCAAGATCTGGTGCTTAGTGCTTCGCAGGTTCGAATCCTGCCCTTAGCAGATTATAATCTATTTGAATATTATGAAATTTGAAAATATTATTCTAAATAAACCAGAAGATGTCGTGTCTTTTCTAAAAAGAGAAGATTTGATTAATCAACTATATGAAATAGAATATACTACCAATCTGACTTATAGTTCGAAAGAAAAATTTATTGAAAGATTAAAAGAAAACCTATATCTTGAAACTCTTAATTCTAAAGAAATGGGCGTTTATTTTAATTTATTACATGAAAATAAAAAAATAATTGGTTTTTCTATATCAAATAAAGAAGATAAAGAAAGAGCATATATTGGAAGAATTGCAATTAGAAAAGAATATCAAGGTAAAGGTCTTGGAAAGAAATTATTGATTAATACTGTTGCAAAATTAAGAGTAAAGGGTTTTACTTATATTGATTTAACTGCAAAACCAGCATTACATAAGCCATTAAAACAAATAACTGGCCAATCAAATATTGGGAAATCAAGACGAAAATTTAATTCTGATTTTAAGTATTCTATAAATAATAGAAAATTTAATCCAGAAAGTAATAAGCCGATTACAATTACAATAAAAAAACAAAAAAGGAAAATTCCTGTTTATAGGCCACGAATAAAATAGATAATTTTAACATTCTCCTTCTTTTAATATTGGTACATTGTCTGCTGTACATGCGTTTCCATAAGTAACTCCATTAACTCCACAAACAGGCATATATTCCATTGTACAAACCTTTCCTTCTGTTGGAGGATATTGCCCTTTAAAACATTCTTCTCTATAAAGCTTCCATTCTTCACATTGAGATCCATCTTCAAATGTACAGATTCCATATTCTCCATGTTCTGAATTGACAATATTTAATGTACCTCCAAGATTTTTACAATAAACAGAAGCAGGGTTTGCAATTTCAGTTGTATTCTTTTCTGAAAAAATTAAAAATCCTGCAACAATTCCTGATACAAAAACAATTGCCATAATTATTCCTATTATTATTCTTTTATTTATCATTTATTTTCACCTTTTTTAAATACTTCTCCAAGGAAAAGTTTATTACTTACTCCGTATTTTTTTATATCAATATATCCTTTATCTATTAGTTTTTTAATATTTCTTGAAACTGTGCCTTTAGGCAAGAAACTTTTAGCAGTTATTATTTTTTGAGATTGTCCTTCGTTTTCAATAATTATCTTCATAATCTTTTGTTCATTCTCATTTAGTCCCAAAAGTAAATCTTTTCCTTTTTCTGTAGTTTTTATTTCTTTTTTAGTTTTTGGTTTCTTTTTAATTAATAGGTATGCCCCAACTAAAATAATTGGAATAATTAATAAATAATAATAATAATTATTAGATTCAACATTCTTTAAATCATAATTAATATTTATTTCTTTGATATCTTTAAAAGAAATAACAATTTGTCCATTGATTACTTGAACCGAAGAAGAGATGGGCGTTTCTTTTATTTCTGAATTTTTGGGTAGAGTTATTTTTAAGTTATTAGATGTGTCTAAATATCTAGATTTATAATTTAGATTCCAAAGTCCATTATTTTTATTTGTGTAATAATCAGTAAGAGAGATGATTTCTATATTTAATGTTTCTGGTATGTTGCTTAGGTTAATTGTTAATAATTCAGTTGTGTATGAAAAATTAGAATATTTTTGATTATTAATCTTTACAACAACATCATAGCTTGGAACAATTGGTAATTCTAATTTTTCTGAATTAATGTCTGTAATTATTAATTTTTCTGAAATTTTATAACTATCAAATTTATCTGCAAATATTTCTGTGTCTTGAGATATAACATTGTATGCATAATTATAATTAATTATTGTAATAAAAACAAAAAATATTAATATTTGTTTCTTAATCATAATTATTCACTAATATTATATTACAATCATATATTTAAAGTTACTTTTTTTAAAAAAAATAAAAAAAGAAGAGAAATTTATTCTTTAATTTCTCTTATAGCAGATATTCTTTTTTGTATTATCTTTTCTCCGAAAGGAATAAACCCTAAGAATTTCTTTTTTTCTTTAACTTCAAAAACATATTCTGGATTTTCTGATTCTGTTTCTAAAATAATTTCTCCGATTATCTTTTCAGAATCAATTTTGTTTTCTTGAAGTATTTGTGTTACAGGTATTATCTTTTTTGTAGAGTTATTGTTTGTTATATAAATTTCAGAATCCTTTATTTCCATTTGAGATCTTGTTCTTAATTGTTCTTTTGGTTTTTCTGCAGTTGTTAATTCTTCTTTGTTTGGTTTAGAATTTTGTGCATTAGGGTTTGCTTGTATTTGATTTTGATTTCTGGCTCTTGCATTTTCTGCAACAATTCCAGAATTGTCAGAATCAATAATTAAATAATGTATGTTTCCAAGATTATTCCCTTGAATTTCGGTTCCATCATTTAGTTTGATTGTGGCTTTAAATTTAAGCAATTTATCTATTCCACAAGAATTAATAAATCCAGTCATATTTTCTTGTGCAAATTCTTCTGTATCGTTTTCTTTTACATAACCAATCTTTCCATGAAATAAAGAATCTGTTGAGCTTTTGCTTAATTTTCTTGTAAAACAAGCTTGTTCTTGTCCGTCTGTAAAAATTTCAAGAACTACCAATTCTATTTCTGAAAGATTAATAGTTTTAGTATTAGCAATAGGCAATAATTCTAAATCTAAATAATAGCCTTCATTTTTCTTTAAATGATAGGTATTAGTTTCAGAATTAAAATAAGCACTAGAATTACATCTTTCTTTATATGGCCCAGTATAATTTTGATCAAAACGCACAGGTACAACAATTTGTGCTCTGTCTATTGCACAAGGAATTTGAAGTTCATAACTCATAGCTTCTTGAGCATAAAGTTTAGGAACAACAGCAAGTGCAAAGATTGTTAATGCAAATATTGCAACCACATAATTTATTATTTTTTTTTCATTCATATTTTTCCTCCTTAAATTTTTGTTTTTATTCTTAGTATTGTAAATAATAATGTTATTACAATAGCAAGGTAAATAAAAATAGCCAAAAAATATTGTCTAATTTTTCTTGCTGGACAACTTAATTTTTTCATTTTTATTTCACCTCGCTTTATTTTTTTTTCTTAAAGGGGATTTAATGGCATTGTCATTAAATCGTTTGTTTATACAAAACTTATGATTTTTTCTATTTAAATACTTTTAGCGAAACTTAGTGAAACTTAGTGAAAACTACAGAAATATACTGGAATTTAGGGAAGATATTATGAAATGTTTATATATTTTTATATCTTATATATTATATATCTCTAAGAAGTGAAAAGATTATGAAATATACAAAAATACTATCTATAATTCTTATAATTTTAATATTGCCTTTTATCTTTGCAGAAGATGAAGGCAATTCTATTATTGTTCCTTTGGCAATAAATGGAACAGAAGGAGAATTAGATGTTTTTACAATACAAACAAACTATCCAGAAATAGAACTTGATGAATCTCAAGACCTAATTACAAGTTTTTCTTCTTTTGATCAGAATTCATCATTTTCTTTAAATTCTCAAGTTAATTATAAATCTCTTAATATTCCTCATTATTTCTTAAAAGAAAATCAAAATACTAAAAAAAGAATATATCCATTTAACCAAGGAAGAACTTATGTAATAAATAATTCTTCGCAAGAAATTGCAAAAGACAAAACCTTAGAGCTTAAATTAAATTTGTCTAATACCACACAAAAAGTTTATTTAATTATTGACCAAGCGCAATCAAATCCAATACCAGCTATGACTCAATTTGTAAATATTAGTTCTTCAACAATTGAGATTAACACCATTCCAAGATATCTAAAAATAAATAAAAGTTCAATTGTAAATGGCAAACTACTTTTAAATCTTAAAGCTAATATTCCTAATTTTTCTTTACAAATAATAGAATTGGATAATAATCAAAAAGTTAGTGGAGTTTATAGTACAAATATTTTACAATTAGATTATGATTCTTTTAACAAATATACTTTATTTCAGATAAATAGAAACCTTATTGAATTTTATTGTCCTTATTGTCATCTTAAAGACTATGGGATAAATGAAAATGGTTTTTCTTCTTGTGGCAAGTCTGTTTTTGAACAAGAGAAGAAATCAATAACGGAATATTTAAGTGCGAAAGAAAATGTTTGTCTTTTACCAGATGGTTCAAGGATCTCTGGTTTTACAAATGAGTCCTTGGAATTATTTGGTTTGAATAGATTATATTTTGAATGGAATGATAATATTCCTTCTGATTTCTTTGATTATGGAGAATACTATGTAGATCAAGATCAACTAAGAATTGCAGTTTCTAAAAAATTAGATGAGATAAGTAATAATAATTATGTTGAAATTGAAACTACAAAATACAAAAAAGGAAAAAACACCTTAATTTCAAAAGTTGGAACAGATATAGAATATGACTTGTCTGAAGTTACAGAACTTTCAACAAACAGTTCAATAAACGAGTCATTGGATTTTTCTATTGCAGTATTAAATTCAATTCCCGAAGAATATAAAAAATTAACAATAATTGATTTAACAAATAATGAACCATCTGTAAGTGTTTCTGAATTTGATAGAATAATGCAAGAGATTTTAGTTTCAAATTATTATAAAGTAACAGACTATCACACACATTATCAAATAACTCTTGAGAAATATTTAAGTTCAATTAGTAATTTTAAAATATCAAGAGCAAATAACGATATTTATTCTAAACTTTTATATGGCCTAGAATATAAAACACAAGGTTATTCTAATGTTTATTTATCAGAAGGATTAAATTATTTTATATATAATATTAAACCATTTGGAGAAGATATAGAAGCAATTCTAAATAATGAGCACACACAATTGTTTGGAAACTATTGGAAACTAAATCTTTTAGATAATAACCAAACCACACAACCAAAAACAGTTATTGTAAATCTTTCAGAGATTGTTCCTGAAAGAAAAGAAGCAAATATTAGTTTTAATGATCCAACTACAGATTTATATGTTAATTATTATTCAGGAAATCAATATTTTTCTAATAATCCTTTATTTTTAATGCCACTAAATGTATTAAGTTACAATCGTGGAAACTTTTTTGAGAATACTACGTCTGTTACTTCAAAGCAACCAGATATCATAAACAATTATAATAATCTCCAAGAAGGCAAAATTGTTTCTATAGATACAACAAGTTCTGATTTTGTAATTAATTTAACAAAACCAATAATTATTACTAAAGATACTGGAGAAGAAATTTTAGTAAAGTATTATAATGGTAGAGAATATGTTAATTATTCTAATAATTTAATAAAAGTAAATAATTCAAGAGAAGACTTTCCAACTAAAGAAACAATTGTTATTTATCCGCCAAAGTCAGAATTTGTAAATTTTCCATTAATTGTTGAATCATCAACTCCTTTAATTTTTAATAAAGAAGTTATTGAAAATAAAGAGCAAGAAAAATATGTATATAGATTAAATTCAGAAACTCAGAATTTAAGCTTTTCTGAATTAATAAACAATATTTCAAATAATCAAACTTGTTTTTCAGTTATAGATAATAGTTTTTCTTTATGGATAAATGTTGATCAAGAATTAGATGTTACAAAATCTTATAGTTATCAAGAATTTGCAAGTGCTTTACAATCAGAAGAAAATAGTCCTTCTGAAAGTCTTGCAACAACTTTAAATCAAAACCCCGAAGTAAATACAACCTTTGCAGTATATACAATTGATGAATCTCAAAATCTTTACAAACAAGTACAAGCAGTTAATTCTTATATTCAAACAGAAACAGAGACAAGGAATTTAAAAATTTTAGAAAGTTATAATGAAGTATATCAAAAAGTATTAGAAAGTGAGCCTGCATTAAAAAAAGACTTTATAAATTTATTAAATTGTAATGAAACTTTAATTTGTAGGATTTCAAAAACAAGATTTACTCCAGAGGGTTCCTTCTTTGAGAGATTTAAAAATGTGTGCATAGACAATACTCCTACAGAATGTGTAAGTTTCTGGTCAAATCCAAAAGTAAGTTATTGTTCTGCATTTATTAGAAATTTTAATAATTATTATTTTGGATATAGATTTGATTCTGCAAATGCTTGGGATTTAGCTAAACAACAAAATAATAAAAGTATTTGGAAGGCAACAACCGGCTCTCTTTCGGAAAGTAGTTATGATTATTTAATTCCTGGTTCTGTTCTTGGAATTAAGCACAATAATACAAGTTATTGGGATAAAGAATATAGTCATGTTGTTGTTTATTTAGGGAAAATGGGTTCTAGTCATTATATTATTCATTCTTGGTTAAATACCTTAAAAATTGAAAAACTAGATGTTTTCTTAAAAACAACAGCCAGAGGAAAAAATGCATATGGGTATTATGAAGATGGGCAAATAAAAGAAGTAATGATTTCAAATAACCTTTATCAGAAATTAAGAACAAAAGCTAGAATTGAAGGAATTTCTCTTGGTTCTGTTGATTCTTCTATTTATCAAGGCATTGTTTCTAATTACATATTAGATTCATTTAACAATTTTGAAATGGTTTCAACAACTCAGAGAAGCACACTAAATCAAAATATGTATCAGGAATTAGAGGTTGTTTATAATAGAATTTTAAATAAGGACTTTAGTATTTATTATAAAACAAACTATTCTAATAATTCAACACCAGAAGTAAATCAAAACATAAGATTAACACCAGGAGAGCCAATGATAATAATTCTTGGCAAATATAAAAAAGTATTTTTAGTTAATAAAGAGAATGGAATAACTAATATTATTTCTGAATATCCAATAGCAACAGGAGTTAATGGTTTTGGTTGTGTGAACGATAGTTTAAAAACACCAATTGGGCTATTTAAAATTGTACAAAAAGTTGGACAAAATTGTAGTCCTTTACAAGTTATAGGTGCTAATGGTTGTCAATATCAAAACGGAAACCCCGTACTTGCAAGTTATAATTCAGGAACAGCTAAAGTTGTAACCAGAAAACTTGTTCTTGATGGTCTTGAAAAAGAAAATATTGGTGTTGGTTGTGACACAGGTAATAGAAACACAATATATAGAGGGATATTTATACACGGAACAAATTATGAAAACTCAATGGGACAACAAAGATCTCATGGTTGTATTAGAATGTTAAATAATGATGTTATTACTTTGTTTAACAATGTGCAAAACGGAACGTATGTTTATATTTATAATTCTGAAACAAGTTATTCAAGTCTTTTAGATTTAGAAAACAAATTAACAAATTCAGGAAACAACTTAGAATTCACATTAACTAGTGCAAGAAAACCATCAAATTCTAGAATTACAGCAACGAAGACAATGCAAGATGTTGACAATTATATTGATGAAAGAATAAATACATTTAGAATGTTAGATAATACAACAGGAGTAAGTCTAAGTTATGGTAGAGAATGTAACACAACAACCTTGAAGTTTCCTTGTTTTTTAAAAGAAGCCTTAGATGTAGAATATGATGCACATGTAATAAATCCACAATCTTCTGAGTTTAATTATATTGTTTTTAGAGTAACTAAAGCTTTTGGTTATACTTTAGAAGAAACAGCACAATTTTGGGGAAGTCTTTCTCAAGAGAGTGGAACTTCAACAAACATAAGTGGATCACAATCACAATATGGTAATTCTCTTACAGGAAAACCAGCATATGGTATTGCACAAATAGAAAAAGCACCATGGTCACAATATAATGCAAATAGATACACATTTGACGAAATGGTTCAAGATTTTAATTCTGTAGATTTATCTAGTATTATTGAAAGAGACCCTAGAATTGGAACCGTTACAGGCAGTAATAATAAAATAGACAGTAGAACAGAAATAATTGCTTTATTAGATTTAATTTGGACAAATAAAAGTAAATATGCATCTGTTGTTTTTTCTGCAGGATTAAAAAGATATATTGGTAGAAAGATAATTACAACTTCTCAAATTAATTACAATTCTGGAACAATAAGAGAGCCGTTTTGGCATGCTCATAGAACGACATACGATCATTTAAATTCAATTAATTTTAATTTTGCTGTAATTTATAAATATAAATATACAGGAACTCAAAGAATGTATGATGGTATAAAAAGATATTCTGGATTAGATGGCGGAGAAGACACAATTAAAACAATTGCATTAAAGCTTGCAAATTATCTTGCTTTTAAAAAAGAATATTATATGTATAAATATGGAATAATAAATGGAAATCATTCTGATTTATTGGCAAGTATGATAAATGCAGGGATAATTTAATTTATTCTAATAATTTATCTTTTATTTTCTTTATTTTTGTTTTAGATTTAATTATGTAATGTCTTTTCGCATGTTCCACTAAAAGAGCATGATATTCTTGGTATATCTTGAAATCTTTTGGAAGGTTATCCATAAATAGTTTTTGTATTTCTTCGTATTTTGCATTTTTTTTAATAATTTTAAGATTTAATAATATTCTTATAGTATATGCATCAACAACAAAGATTGGTTCTCTATGTGCATATAAAAGAATGGAATCAGCTGTTTCTTTTCCAATTCCTTTAACTGAAAGAAGTTCGTGTCTTGTAGGCATTCTGTCTTTCAAAGATAAATAAAATTTAGAAATATCAACAAGTCTTTCATATTTTTGATTATAATAGCCAACAGATTTAATTGCGTGTTTGATAATTTCTTCATCTTTTTCTATTATTGCTTTAGGATTCAGTAAATCGTTTTTCTTAAGATTATAAATTGCTTTTTCAACATTTTTCCAAGAAGTACTCTGAGTTAATATTGCCCCAACATATACTTCAAATATTTGAGAATGTGTTTTAATTAAATAATATTTCCCTGGATGATAACCAATATCAGATAATGGCCACCAACCCTGTGGTCCATAGTTTGTAAGTAAAACATCATATATTTTTTGTATAGTATTCATAGCTTTTTCACAAATAATAATATAACAATACAATTATTAAATGTTTTTGTGTTATTGTTTTTATGCTTAGAAGAATTTTAATATTTTTGTGTTTAGTTTTATTTTTAGGAACTTTATTTTATGTTCTTATCGAAAATAATAACAAAACAGAAACAGACAAAACCTATTATTTCGGTTACGGAAGTAATATGGATATTGATCTTTTAAGAAAAAGGATTGATAATAATTCTATAGTTCCAGTAAGTTATGCTAAACTTGAAAACTATCGTCTAATCTTTCCAAGAGGAGTAGGTTCTGTTATTCCTGATGAAACTACAGATGTCTATGGTTGTCTTTTTCTTTTAACAAAAGAAGAAATAGCAAAACTGGATATTATTGAAGGATATAGAGAAGATAGAAATAAATCATTAAACAGTTACAATAGAGAATGGATAGATGTTTTGTCTCCAAAAGGTAAAAAAGTATCTGCAGAAATCTATATTCAGACAAACAATTCTGATGTAAATGCAAAACCAAGTAATAGTTACAAGCAAACACTTGTAAAAGGTGCAAGCGATTGTTCTCTTCCTGATTTTTATCAAGAACAATTAAAGCAAATTGAAGTTAGATAATTTTCTTAATTTTGTGAATTTGTTATTTTTCGTAAAATTTTTGCATTTTCCCAAATAACATTTATATACTCTGCACTGGACAGCAACCCCCCCGAAAATGACACCGTTTTCTAATAACTATATTATTTTGTGAACAATTATGAATAAAGTAAATGTATTAGGAAATGATATTTCATATTATACAAAACAGGAAAACGACTATATTTCTTTAACAGACATGGTTAAAAATTTAAATAATGGTTTAGTATTAATAGAAAAATGGTTAAGAAATAAAAACACTATTGAATTTATAGGGATTTGGGAAGAAATGAACAACCCTGAATTTAATTCCCCCGAATTCGGGGGAATTAAAAATGAAGCAGGAACAAATAGATTTGCATTGTCTGTAAGTCAATGGATAATTAGAACAAATGCTATTGGAATTAAAGCAAGTGCAGGAAGGTATGGCGGAACCTTCGCACACAAAGATATTGCTTTTGAGTTTGCTTCATGGATATCTCCTAAATTTAAATTATATCTTATTAAAGAATTTCAAAGATTAAAAATAGATGAAAGTCAAAGGTTAAAACTTGATTGGGACATTAAAAGAAATCTTGCTAAAATTAATTATCATATACACACAGACGCTATAAAGAACAATTTGATTCCTGAAAAGATATCTAAAACAAAAGAATATTTAATTTATGCAACAGAAGCAGATATCTTAAATCTTGCTCTTTTCGGATTAACTGCAAAAGAATGGAAAAATAATAATCCTAAATTAGAAGGGAATATTAGAGATTATGCAGATATTTCTCAATTAGTTTGTCTTTCAAATCTTGAAAACTTAAATGCGTTGTTCATTAAAGAAGGAATGGACAAATTAGAGAGATTGAAAAAATTAAACATTATAGCAATTGAGCAAATGACTATTTTAACTAATCAGCAAGTAATTAAAAAATTAAAATAAGAAGTGGTCCTGCCCGGATTTGGACCGGGGATCTCTGCCATGTGAAGGCAACATCATAACCGCTAGACCACAGGACCTTATTGTAATTTATAGGTTTTTTCTATAACACATCTTCTTGTTGGTTTTTTAGCTGTAGAATATTTCATAATTGTAATATTATCAAAATATGAATCAAAGTATTTTTCTTTTCCTTTTAAGAATTTCATAATTTTGGGATATAGCTTTTCATTACATTCTTCAGTAATAGTTGTGTGCAAATGTATTCCATTGTCTTCAATATTTTTGTGCCAAGTTAGCCATTTTAGTTTTTTTAATTCTTTGTGTAATTCTAAAATTATATTATTTATTTTTTGCGATTGACTTCCTTTTACAAAAACCACTCTTTTATGAAAATTATCAAATCCACCAACTTTTATTTTTTGTTTAGTGTGTGTTTTTGAAAATTTAGAAAGAGTTTCTTTTAATTTCTCTAATTGTTTTGTATTTGCTTTAAATTTGTATTTTAAAGTAAAGTGTGCATAATTGTTTGCTTTCTTAGTGTGCATAAGACCAAATTCATTAGCGATTGCGCATACTAAATCTCTTCTATAGTTATCTATTTCTTTATTATGCAAAAAAAACAAACAATATTCCATATTATTCATCCTTTAAGGAGTTAATCTTTCTGGATCTCTTGGAAGAAGTACTGCTTCTTTGACGTTAGCAAGATTTAACATTAATTGTGTGATTCTATCAAGCCCTAAACCGGCACCGCCATGACTTGGAACACCATAACTTAACATCTTAACATAGTAGTCCATGTCTTCTAAGGACATTCCTTTTTCTAAGATTTGTTCTTTTAGAACAGAAGTTCTATGTTCTCTTTGAGCACCAGTTGATATTTCACAACCTTTCCAAATAAGATCAAAGCTTTTTGTTATCTTTAATCCATCTTCTTTCTCGTCTTTACACATATGATAGAATGGTCTTTTAGTGAATGGGAAATCAGTTAAGAAAACAAATTCAGAATTATATTTTTCTAAAACATAATCTCCAAGCATTTTTTCTCCTTCTGAATCTAAATCTTCTTCAGGAGGATAGTTTTTTCCTTTTGTTTTAAGAATAACTTTTGCTTCTTTCATTGTTATTCTTGGAATTTTTTCTGGTATCTTAATTTCAACCTTTAATATTTCAAGTTCTTGTTTACATTCTTTATCTATTTGTGTTAAAGTATATTTTAACATTTCTTCAAGAACAACCATTACTTCTTCTGGGTCTTTGATATATCCCATTTCCATATCAATTCCAGTAAATTCAGTTAAATGTCTAGTTGTGTGACTTTTCTCTGCTCTAAATACTTCTCCAATCTCATAAACTTTATTAAATCCCCCAGCAATCATCATTTGCTTATAAACTTGAGGAGATTGTGAAAGGAATGCTTTGTTTCCAAAGTAATTTATTTCAAATAATTCTGCTCCGCTTTCTACACCATTACTTACCATTTTAGGAGTGTTCATATTTATGAAACCTTGATTATCAAAGAAATCAGTAACTGCTCTAACAATCTTTGATCTAACTTTAAATATTGCAAGATTTTCTGGAACTCTTAAGTCCACATATCTGTAGTTGATTCTTGTATCAAATCCACTTTCAATCTTTCCAGAGATATCGAGAGGAACAGGAGCATCAGAAATGGAAAGAATATCTAAGGTTTCAGGAATCACTTCATAGCCATTCATTGCTTGTTCAGAATCTTTTTTAGTTCCAGAGACAACAACAACTGATTCTTTAGTAACCTCTTTTGCTTTGTTGAAAAGTTCAGGATTATCTTTCTTAAAGAAAGTAATTTGTTCTTTCTTGTATTGGTCTCTTAAGATAAAAAACATTAAGTTTCCAAAATTTCTTATCTCTGAGACATAACCTCTTGCTATATATTTTTCCATTTTCTAACACCTTTATTTTTTTTATTTATTTCTAGATATCCTTTTCTCTTTGATTTCTTCATGTAGTTCTTTTATGAACGCTTCAATTTTTTGTTCTCCAAGTATTTCATTGTCTCTTGTTCTTATGTTTACTGTTTGATTCTTTGCTTCGCTGTCTCCGACTACAAGGATGTAATTGATCTTTGAAAGCTCTGCATTTCTTATCTTCTTGTTCATTGTTAAAGCATTATCGTCTATCTCAACACGAAGACCTGCTTCTTTTAATTTCTTAGAAACAAAAGATGCATAGTCATTATGTCTGTCAGCGATTGGAAGCACAATTACTTGGACAGGAGAGAGCCACAATGGAAACTTTCCTTCAAATTCTTCAACTAAGATTCCTAAAAATCTCTCAACACTACCATAGATTGCTCTGTGTATCATTACTGGTCTCATTTTTTCATTATTTGGTCCTTCATAAGTTAAATTAAACTTCTCAGGCATTTGGAAATCAAGTTGTATTGTTCCACATTGCCAGTCTCTTCCAATTGCATCTTTTAAATGGAAATCAATCTTTGGTCCGTAGAAAGCTCCATCTCCCGGATTAAGCTTGTATTCTTTACCAAGAGTTTCAAGAACTTCTTTAAGAGTGTCTTCAGCTAAATCCCAAAGTGCTGGATCTCCCATTGCTCCTTCTGGTTTAGTTGAAAGTTCCATGTGATAAGAAAAACCAAAGACCTTGTAAACTTCGTCAAGAAGATTAATTAAATCAATAATCTCGTCTTTCATTTGATCTCTTGTACAAAATACATGAGCATCGTCTTGAGTAAAGCATCTTACTCTAAACATTCCTGAAAGTGCTCCTGAAAGTTCATGTCTATGAACTAATCCAAATTCTCCTGCTCTTATTGGTAAGTCTCTATAAGAGTATTGATGTGCTTTATAGACTAAAAGATTACCAGGACAGTTCATTGGTTTAACTGCAAAGTCCTGATCATCTATTTTTGTAAAATACATGTTGTCTTTATAGTGATCCCAATGTCCTGATTGTAACCATAATGATTTGTTTAGAATCATTGGTGTTTTGTTAATCTCATAATTTCTTTCATAAAGTTTTTCTGTTAAAAACTCAACAAGTTTATTCCATATAATTGTTCCTTTTGTGTGAAAGAAAGGCATACCTGGTGCTTCTTCTTGGAAACTGAAAAGATCTAATTCTCTTCCAATCTTTCTATGGTCTCTTTTAGCTGCTTCTTCTAATCTAGTTAAGTATTCTTTTAGTTCTGTTGCTGACTGGTAAGATACACCATAGATTCTTTGTAATTGTTTATTCTTAGCATCTCCTCTCCAGTAGGCTCCTGATGCCTTTAATATTTTGAATGCTTTTATTTTTCCACTTGATGGGATGTGTGGTCCTCTACAAAGATCAATAAATTCTCCAAGCTTGTAGTAGGATAATTTCTCGCCTTTATCTTTAAGTTCATTTATCATTTCTGTTTTGTAAGGTTGGTTCTTGAAAAGCTCTAAAGCTTTGTTAAAATCAACTTCATACCTTTCAAACTTAATATCTTCTTTAATAATTTTATTTACTTCTTCTTCTATTTTTTGTAATTCTTCTTCAGTAAAAGCCCTATTGATATCTACATCATAGTAGAATCCTTCATCAATTGCTGGCCCAATAGCAAATTTAACTTCAGGGAATAATCTTCTAATTGCAAGAGCCATGATATGTGAAGAACTATGCCAAAAGATTTCCTTACCTTCTTTATCTTTATAAGTTATTACTAAAAAATCTGTGTCTGTGGTAATAGGTGTTTCTAAGTCTATCAACTTCTGGTTTATTTTAGCAGCCATAGCTACTCTGAGTAGTCCTTCTCCAATATTTTCAAGGATAACTTCCTTTGCTTTTTTTCCTGATTCTATTTCTTTAATATTACCATCAGGAAACTTTACATTTATTTTCATTTCTGATTCCTCCATTTTGTTGACACCTAAATTTTCCTATTACCACATAGTTAATTTTAGGTAAGGTCTATAATATATTATATAAAACAGAAATAAATATAAATAAACAAGAAAAAGAGAAAAAGTTATTGTGGAAGAGGACTTTGAGTATTACTTCTCAAGTATGGATAAGTTGTGCTTTCGGTCATATTCCAAATGGTTGAAAAATCCCAACTTGTAAATGTACTTTGTGCTTTCATTTCTGCTGTTGTTTTTCCAGTTCCTGTTGCACTTGTTGTTTGCCCAGAGGTATTCATATCCCAGAATCCATTAGAGACTGTTATGTATCCTGAACTATATCCAATAAGTCCGCCTATATTAGATCCACTTCCAAATACTGAACCATTAGAATAACTTCTATATACTGTTGCAGGAAGACCAGATACTTCACTATACATATATCCTACAAGTCCTCCTACACGACTTAAACCAATTATTGAATTTGTAGAATAACTGTCTTCAATTCTAAATCCGGTAGTAATGTGTCCTGCAATCCCTCCAATATAAGAACTTGTTCCAGAAACATTTCCTTTAGAATAACAATATGAAATTTTTGCAGTTGTATTGTATGATCCAGATGCCGATCCTATTATTCCTCCTATTTTTTGGTTTCCAGAAATATTTGAATCAGAATAACTTGTGGTAATTAATCCAGAACCCATATATCCTACAAAACCTCCTACATAATCGTGTGCAGAAATTATTAAATTAGAATTACTATATGATATTGTTGCATAATTTGATTTTCCTGCAATTCCCCCAACATAATCATATCCTGTAATATATCCTGTAGTGTTACTTCTTGTAATTAGTCCATAATTTTGATTACCGGTAATTCCACCAGTATAGTTTTTTCCAATAATGTTTATATCTTCCAAAATTATATCAGATAATTGAGCATATCTATCTGTAGCTCCAAACAATCCAACATAATCTGTAGCCGAATTATTTATGTAAAGATTATAAATTTTATATCCGTTTCCTTCTAGTCTTCCATTAAATGGACTTGCTAAAGTTCCAATTGGTGTCCATCCACTTCCTGTGTTATATGGTGAAATATCTAAATCTATGTCATTTGCTAATTTATAATATGCTGTTCTACTTATATCGTTTCTTATATTATAAAGATCTTCTGCAGTATAAATCATTGTAGGTGTTGGTGGTGCTACTGATGTTGGTGCTGGAGACTGCGTATTATTTATTAAATATGGATAACTTGAGCCTTCTGTAATTGCCCAAGGAGAAGTAAAATTATAGGTTGTAAATGTTGCTTGTTGTTTCATTTCTGTAGTAGTTTTTCCTGTTCCTGCTGAACTTGTTGTTTGTCCAGAAGTATTTATATCCCAGAAACTATTTGATATTGTTGTGTATCCAGAACTATATCCTATTAATCCTCCAACATTATTATTATATGATCCATAAACATATCCTGAAGAATAACTTCTATTTACTGTTGTATAAAGAGATGAAACATCACTATACATATATCCAACAAGCCCACCAGTACGACCTAAGCCAATTACTGAACTTGTGGAATAACTGTCTTCAATTCTAAATCCAGTAGTTATATGTCCTGCAAGCCCTCCAACATAAGATCCTGTTCCAGAAATATTTCCTTTAGAATAACAATATGAAATTTTGGCAGTTACATTGTGTGTTCCTGTTGCAGCTCCAACTAATCCACCTACATAATCGTCTCCAGAAATATTTGAATCAGAATAGCTTGTCGTAATGGATCCAGTACTTGTATATCCTGAAATTCCACCAACATAGTCTGTTGCAGTAATTGTGGTGCTTGAATGACTTAAAGAAATTTCTGCGTAAGAAGAGAGGCCAGTGATTCCTCCGATATAATTTGTTCCAGAAATATTTCCAGTAGTATAACTTCTAGTAACCAACCCGTAATTTTGATAACCAGTTATTATTCCAACATAATTTTGTCCTCTAATATTTGCATCTTCAATAATTAAATCTTCAAATCTCGCATACCTATTTGTATATCCAAATAATCCAACATAGTCTGTTGTTGGTTTATTGATATATAGATTCCTAATTTTATACCCATTACCATATAATATTCCGGCAAATGCATTAGATGAACTAGTACCTATAGGTGTCCAGCCTTCTCCTGTGTTATATGGTGAAACATTCAAATCAATGTCGTTTGCTAATTTGTAATAAGCAGTTCTACTTATATCATTTTTCATATTATAAAGATCTTCTGCAGTATAAATCATAATCGGTGCAGGTGGATCTATTGGTGTTGGTGTAGGAGATTGTGTATTAGTTCTTAAATATGGATAACTTTCTCCTTCTGTAATATTCCATGTTGTTGTGAAATTTAAAGTAGTATAAGTACTTTGTGATTTCATTTCTGCTGTTGTTTTTCCAGTTCCTGTCGCACTTGTTGTTTGTCCAGAGGTATTTACATCCCAAAAATTTCCAGTTAAGGTATAATAAGATCCTTTTAATCCAACTAATCCTCCAACATCTGCAGGATAAGATCCTCTAACATAACCTGAAGAATAACTGTTTGTTATTGTTGTTTTATAGGACATAGAACTATATGCAGATAAACATCCAACAAGCCCGCCAATTCTATAATTTCCAATAACCATTGCTGTAGAATATGAATTATTTACTGCAGTACTGTCTTCCATTATACCTATTAGTCCACCAACATTTAGATTTCCAGTTATTGTTCCATTAGAATAACTTGAATTTATTGTTCCTGCAGTAGTAGTTCCTTTTATTTCTCCAATTAATCCACCAACATAATCATTTGCAGTTATTGTTATATCTGATTTACTATTTGAAACAGTAGCATAGGTCATATATCCTACAAGTCCACCAACATAATTATTTCCGGTAATATTTCCTGTAGCATAATTGGTATTATATGTTCCATAACTAATATATCCTGAGAAGATTCCAACATAATTCTGGCCAATAATATTTGCATTTGTTAATCCAAGAGAACTAATATTTACTGCAGAACCATTTGTGTATCCGAATAATCCAACATAATCTGTAGTTGATCTATTGATATATAAATTACTAATTTTTTTACTATTTCCATTAAATGTTCCAGTAAATTTTGTTGATGAATTTCCAAGTGGAGTCCATCCATTTCCTGTTGTCCATGTAATTTTGTTAGCGGTATCATAATAACTAGAATCGTCACTAAAATTTAAGTCTCTCATTAATGTGTATGCTCCTGCAAGAGTTGTTGAGTTTGTATCTATATAATCAAGATGTTCAAGATACCATATTTCTCCGTTTGTTGGAATTAAACCAATTCCGTCAGGAACTTCAGAGACATTTACAATTATTGTATATATTTTTGTACTTTCGTCTTCTGCAGTAACAGTATAATTTACTGGATTTGTAAAATCTTGAGCAACACCTGATTCAGGACTAATTGTTGCATCTTCAGAAATAACTATTGTTGGTGTAAGATTTGTAATTGTTGTACCATAAGCAAAAGAAAAAGTAATTGTGTTATTATTTATATCAATTGTTCCATTAGTATCATTAATTGTAAAATAAATTATTTCTTTTTCTGATGATGATATTATTGGTGGCTCTTCAGTATTTGTATCTTGTCCACCATCTTCTGTTATATTAGAATTATTATTTAAGATATTAGTTAAGGTTATTTTTTTATTATCCAAAGTCAATAATTCAATTGCTATTTTATTTTCTGGTGGCAATTTATTTAAAGAAAGTATTCCTGTTGCTCCAGGGGTAAGAGTAATTGGATTTTCTAATATTACATCTATATTAAAATTAGAATCTTCAGAATTACTTAATATTTTATATCCTGTTATTGTCACAGTTTTTTTTGGACTTATATTTTTAAAAGATAAATTAGTGTTTTGTATTTTTGTAGATCCAATTATATAATCATTTGTTTCTTCAAATATAATTTCACTTTTATCTGTTCCTTTTGTTGTAAAATCTGTTCCCCAAGTTAAAATAATTGTTGTTAATATTACTGCAATAGAAATTAATAAAATTACAGAGATAATTGGAGTGATTGCTTTTTTTCTAGTTATCATTATATAGTCACATTTCTAAAATAATTAGTAATAATAATATAAATACAAATATAATATAAATAGTAATGTTAAAAAAAGAAAAAGAAAAATTGATTTTTAAAAAAATCAATTAAATTGCTTAAGTATTATAGTTCTTACTTTATTCATTCTTCATACTTATATAACAATCTTTACAATAAACAGGTCTTCCTTCTACTGGTTTGAATGGTACTTCACATTCTTTACCGCATTTAGAACAAACTGTTTTATGCATTTCTCTAGGTCCTGTATTTCTACTGAAATTCCCTCTTGAATTTCCTCTGTTATTATCTCTTCTTGGACCTCTATAGTCGTCACTCATACTTTTTTTCTCCTCCGAAAAACTAACTTATCTTATGTATGAAGAATTTTCTTTATACAATAATAGTATATGTATATCATATACAAACATATCTATGATTAGAAAGGCTTTTAAAATAGAAGCATTTTTGATTTCTCGAAATTTTTGGTATTTTTTAATAACTGATACAATATATCTTTATTTATTAGTAAAAATTAAAGCAAAAATAACATTTATTATTTAAATTAGAGTTAAAATAACGCTTTTTGTTATTTTCAGCCATTTTTAAGTATTTTCTAAAAAAGAATACCTATATAAAGAGTTTTATCCCTAATTATATTGGACAGACTGGGGGGCTTGCGGTCTCTTGTAACCTGAAATCCGCATATGCAGGGGTTATGCCTAAAGTGAGGGAAATAAGCAATATTTTGTCCTTTGTAAGGTTGCCGACGATTCGTCCAGTAAGAGTGGATGATTTAGATAATTCTGTGAGGTCCGGAAGGAAGCAGCAGTAAGCTAGACACCCATTGCTTATTGGGGCGCGGATCCGAGATCTTATAGAGTTCAACAAGATGTTGGACTGTTTTTCGAGCTTTAGGTGTCCAATAATGTTTTTCTGTTTCTAAAAAAGTATTTTTTTATATATAAAAAAGTAGTATTTAAAAACCTTTTGGTTCATATAGATATAATTGAAATGTATTTTTCCAAGAATAAAGCAAAAGGAGCGTATTATGAGCTTCTTTTTATTCTTTTAAAGGATTTCTGTTTGAGAAGTTCTATTGTGGAAAAAGGAAAAAATGAGGTGTAAAAAACATGAAGTCATTAGTAAACAACGCAGTCAGCGCAAAAAGTAATAATAGTGCCGAATATGCAAAAGACGGCGAATTTGCTGCTCCTAAGATTATGGTAATAGGTGTCGGTGGTGCAGGTAATAACTCCGTAAACAGAATCTCAGCAATGGGAGTTGCAGGTGCTGAATTAATTGCTGTTAACACAGACAGAGCACACTTAGGTATTATCTCAGATGATATTACAAAATTATTAATCGGTAAATCAGTAACAAACGGACTTGGTGCAGGTGCTTACCCAGAAGTTGGTGCAAAGGCTGCTGAAGTATCCAAGGCAGCATTAGAAGAAATTTTAGATGGTGTTGATTTATTATTCATTACAGCTGGTATGGGTGGTGGAACAGGTACAGGTGCTGCTCCAGTAGTTGCTCAAATAGCTAAACAACAAGGTGCAATCGTTGTTGCAATTGTTACATACCCATTCGCTTTAGAAAGAGCAAGAATGAAGAAAGCAGAAGAAGGAATAGACATCTTAAAAGATATATGTGATACAGTTGTTGTTATCGATAACAACAGATTAGTTGAATTAGTTCCAAACTTACCAGTACAAGACGCATTCAAGGTTGCTGATGAAGTAATCGCAAGAGCAGTAAGAGGAATAACTGAAACTATAACACAACCATCATTAATTAACTTGGATTACGCAGATATTAGAACAGTAATGGGCGGTAAAGGATTATCTGTTATTGCTGTTGGTGAATCACAATCAGTAAACAAAGTTGATGAAGTAGTTGAAGACACATTAAAGAACGCATTACTTGATGTTGATATTACAGGAGCAACAGGATGTTTAATACACATCACAGGTGGAACTGAATTAACATTAGGTGAAGCAAACGCAGTTGGTGAAATGTTAACAGAACAAATCGATCCTAACGCTCAAGTTATTTGGGGTGCAAGAATTGATCCAACATTCGAGAACAAATTAGAAGTAATCGCAATCTTTACAGGAGTAAAGTCACCATTCATAAAAGGAAGTAAGAAATTTACAGGTGGCAATCAACCAGCAAGTAATTCTGGAAGAGGATCTGGAAGATACAACGATGATTTCGGAATAGACATGTTATAAGTGAGAAATCACAAACAATACACCAAAAGAAAAGACAGTTTTTGTCTTTTCCATTTTTTCTTTTTCTAATTTAATTTAAAAACTAAAGTCTTAACTTCTGTGGTTATAAACAATCGCTTTAAAAGCTCTATCTTTGTAGTAGATATATATCAAATAGAGGTGGTATATATGCCAGCAGATGTAAAAATAGAATGTGAACAATGTAAACAGAAAGTAATAACATCAGGATTAACATACAAAGACAAATGGTTCTGTTCAAAGAAATGTTTAGATGAATACAAGAAACAATTGTTAACACCAAAAACAGAATAAAATTAATTATTTTTTTCTAATTTTAATATAAAATTAGTGGGTATTAATAAAAAATAAAAAGAGGGAAATGCAATGTCGAAAAAAATAAAAATAATAGATTTTATACCAGGCGTTCTTGCAATTTTATTATTTGTTGCAAGATATATAAAGTTCTTTAAAGTAATAGATTTTGGAGATCTTGGGAAAGTATATATATCTTTTGTACAAAAGATTCAAGAATGTAGTAAGCCATTAATTTCAAGACTAGATACTTGTTCAGGAATAGGAACAACAAACGTGATCTGGTGGATAGCTATTGTAGTATTATTGGCAGTGCAAGGTTTTATTTTATATAAAAAGTTTGCTAAAAAGTAATTTTTAACTTTTCTTTTTCTTTTATTTTTTCTTAGTTTTTTTATTTATGAAAAAGATATAGATTATTGGTAGAATACCTACTGTATTAAAAATTAATAAACAAACAAACCAAGTAAGTTGGTTATTTCTTCCTGCTTTCCATAAAGCAATACCTTTCCAAACAAGTTCCCAAATCATTAATGGTATTAGCCAAACTAACATAGTATTTGTAATCATAGATAAAATAGATAATAAAAATAAATATAAATGTGTTTTATTTCTGTGACCATTAATTGCGGTTTTGTATTTTTGCAATTTACTAACTTAAAATTTCAAATCCACAAAATATCTCAAAAATAGCTTTATATATATCTAAGAGTAATAAATATTTATGAAATCTAAGTTGAAGTCAAGTGGAAAGTTAAGATATTTTGTTTCAAGACAAAATAAGCCAAGATTAACTATACTAGAAACAGAACTTGCAAAGTCTTGGTTAACAAAAGAAGAAGATGAAGCATGGAAGAATTTGTAAAAGGACAAATTGTTGTTGTCCCTTTCCCTTTCTCAGATTTAACCGATTTAAAAAAAAGACCAGCAATGGTTATTAGTTCTCTTGAAGGAAATAATCTTATTCTTGCACAAATAACAAGTAGATATAGAACGCAAAAATACTCATTAGATATTAAAATCAAAGACTTTGAAAAAGGAAATCTACATATAGATTCATATGTTAATTGCGATAAGATATTCACACTAGATAAAAACATAATACTAAATTCTGTAGGAATATTAAAAGCAGAAAAAACATACAAAATTGTTTCTAAAATAATTGAAATTATTAAAAACTAATATAGTTCTTCAGAATTGGGTGGATTAAGAAAAATCTAAACCCAAAAAAGTTTAAAAATCAAAACCTTTAACATTATTTTATAAAGATAATGCTTTACTATTTTTATATAAAAAAATATTTTAGGTGGATTAAATGTTTATTAAAAAAAAGGGTCAAATTTCTATAGAAGCTTTAATTATTGTAAGTGTCTTAATTGTTGGAGGAATAATCTTTGCAACAGTTTATCTTGGACAAAGAAATAAACTTGCACAAGATCAATCTAGAGTTTTAGGAACAATTGATAATATTGATTATTCAGGAGATTTTGAAACAATTACAAATCCACCAACACCACCAGAGCCACCAAATCCAAATGAATGTTCACCTTATCCTGAGCATTGTTGTAATAATATCCCAGATTATGATGAAGATGGATTAGATTGTGGAGGTTCAGATTGTACGCCATGTGGAACACCAGAGTATGGTTGTGAAAATTTAGGAGAACCAACATTTAGTCCAGAGGGTGGAGTATTTAGTGAAACAGTAAATTTAAATTTAAATTATATTGATGAGTCTTGTCCAGATGCAGAAATACATTATACAATAGGAACAACTCCAGCAGAACCAACAACAAGTGATCAAATCTTTGTTCCATTTTCTGGTCCAATAGAAATAACAAGTACACAAACGGTTAAAGCAAAAGTTTTTGCAGAAAGAAATGGAAACACATTATCTGGAGATACTGCAACTAGATATTATGAAATAAATCCAAGTGTTTGTAATAAAATTCCAGGAACTGTAACATTTATTCCAAAAGGAACAACCTATAATTCTTCATTAAAGGTAGAATTAGAATATTATGAAAAAAACTGTTCAACATATGATATATTGTATACAATAAGTGATGTAGGTATTCCACCAGTAATAGAAAATATATATTCTGCACCTATAATAATAGCAAATAAAGATAAAAACATTACTGCACGTGTAAGAGTTTTAAATTCTTTAGGAACTTATGTTTATGGACTTCCAAAAACTGAAATATATACTTATAATAAAAATGGTTGTGATGGAACAATAGAACGTCCAACATTTAATCCAGTAGGGGGAACATATAATCAGCCAGTATATTTAAGTTTAAGTTATAATAACGCAACATGTTCAGATTATAATATTCATTATACAACAAACAATACAGAACCAACAACATTATCACCAATTGCTGGGAGAAATAAATCAATAAATATTTCTGTAGATAAAAATATTACTGCAAAAGTCTTTGCAAGAAATTCATCTGGAATCATAGTTTCAGGACCATCAAAAAAAGAAAACTATAGAATAACAGCAGGTGGTTCTGTGTTATGTGCAAGCGGAGTTGGCGGAGGAACAGGAACAATAACTGATCCAAAAATCATTTGTACTCCAGAGGAACTTAACGATATAAGATTTGGAGCTAATCTAGGAAAATATTATGTTTTAGGTCAAGATATAGATCTTAATCACTCAATTCTTTCAAATTTAGATTTAAGCTGGGGATATAGTTCAACATATGGTTGGACACCAATAGGTTTACAAACAAATGTATTTACTGGGTCTTTAGATGGTAACGGATATAAGATAAAAAATCTATATATTAATAGACCTACAAATTATAATGGAGAATATCTTGGATTATTTGGATATCTTGGTGGAACAAATCCAACAATTAAAAATTTGGAATTAGTTAATGCAAATATTACAGGATATGGATATGTTGGAGGATTAGTAGGAGTTTCTCCAAATAATGTTAATTCAATTATAGATAATATAACAGTTACAAATATTAATCTAAATTCAAATAATTTATCAGCAGGTGGAATTATTGGTGCAAATTATAGAGGAGTATTACAAAATAGTACATCTACAGGAAACATAACTGGGGTAATGGTTGTAGGTGGATTAGTTGGATCCACAGGTCAATATTCTTCAATAATTAATAGTAATTCTAGTGCTTCTGTTTCAGGTACAGAAATAATAGGCGGGTTAGTTGGAATAGCTGGCGGATCAATATTAAATAGTTATTTTGAAGGAGATGTTTCTGGAGATGAATATATAGGAGGTATTTCTGGATCTTTATCAACAGGAAACATAAATAACAGTTATTTTAATGGAACAGTAACAGGTGATACAGTTGTTGGAGGAATCTCTGGAAATGCAAATCAAACAGCAAAAATAATGTCTAGTTATTGTACTAATATTGCATCAATAAATGGACAAACAAAAATAGGCGGAATTGTAGGAAATATATCTTTAGGACAAAGTACTTTTTCTATAATTGAAGACAGCAATTTTAATGGAACAGTAACAGGAATTTCAGAAATTGGCGGAATATTAGGTTATGGAAAGGCAACACAATCTGGTAGTTATTCTAGAACAATTATAAATTCAAATTTACTAAATGGCACAATCACAGGCGATTCAAATGTTGGAGGAATAGTAGGATATAGTAATCAAACAAATATTGAAGGATGTAAGTCTAATGGAAACATAGTAGGTAAAAATAATGTAGGTGGAATTACTGGACAAAGTTCTTCTCAACTAATATCAAATTCTTCTTTTTCAGGAACAATAACAAGCTCTGGTTCTGGAAATAATTTTGGAGGAATAGCAGGATTTAATCAATCTAGTTATTTATTTAATAATTATTCTAAAGGAAATGTAACTGCAGGATCAAATGTAAATAATGTTGGTGGTCTTGTAGGGCAATGTAAATATGTTGCATCCAATATTTATAATAATTATTGTGTAAGTCCAGTAACTGGTGGTAATAATGTAGGTGGATTTATAGGATATTCAGAAAATTGTGGTGTTCAAAAAAATTATTCTACAGGAGCAGTAACAGGTACTACAAATGCAGGTGGATTTATTGGATCTATATCTGCTGGATTTTATAATTTTAATTATTGGAATACACAAACATCAGGTAAAACAACAAGTGCAACAGGAACAGGAAAAACAACCGCCGAAATGAAACAACAAGCAACATTTGTTGGTTTTAATTTTAATCCAGGAGATAATTTATGGAATATTAACGCAGGAAGCACATATCCATATTTAAGGCAAAATACACAAATGCCACTCCCAAATTAATTTTACTTTACCTTTTATATTTATTTCTTTTCTTAAATATATTTATTAATTGAATATAATTAATAGAAGAAATATTTATGAATACAAAAAGTTATTTATTAATCTT
This sequence comes from archaeon, assembly GCA_035390665.1. GTDB lineage: Archaea > Iainarchaeota > Iainarchaeia > Iainarchaeales > CSSED10-239 > JAKQTP01. The sequence continues at coordinate 42,920 of DAOOUC010000007.1, forward strand.
ATCAATTTTATTAATCTTCTTATCTAATTTTATATGTGCAGAAGAGTTAGATTTTTCTATTACTCAAAAGATATTTACTAATTTAGGAATAACAGAAAATAAAGAAGAAATATACTTAGATCATGGAGGAGTATTATATCCCCCAGAAAATGAATTAAGAAAACAAGGATTAAATTTAAGTTCTTATAAACAACAATTAAGAGATACAGCATCAATAAATAGAAATTCAAGTGTTGCAAATATTTGGGGAACAAGTCCATTGTCTGGAACTGTCCATATTCCTGTTCTTTTAGTTCAATTTTCAGATAATCAAGCAACCTATACTCAATCTCAATTAAATGAAGCATTTAATAGTAGTAATTATCTGGTAAATAATATTTCAGGAATAAGTTTAAGTAAATATTATTATAAGCAATCATATGGAGACCTTAATTTAGTATTTGATGTTTATGATTGGAGAACCGCACCAAGCACCTATTCTTATTATTCTCAAAATAATACAACTTCTTTTCAATTAGGAATTGATACAGTTAATTTATTTAATCCATATATTGATTATACACAATATGATAATGATAATGATGGAAGATTAGATGGTATGATAATAATTTATCCTGGAGTTGGCACGAATGCACCAAATGGTATTTGGCCACATGCTAGAATCTTAAGACAATATAATTCTAATCCAATGGATGGAAAATATTTAGGAAATATTGCATTTGTTCCTGAGAAATCTACAGGTTCTTTAAATGCTTTTTCTGTAGTTACTGTAGCTCATGAGTTTGCACATGTTTTAGGGTTAATGGATCTTTATTCAATCAACCCAACAACAGGAGCACAAAGTAATGGTGCTGTAAGGCAAATGACAATGATGGCACATAGTGTTCCAAGTTTTGCTTGTGCAATTAAGCCAATTAACTTAGACGTTTGGTCTCGTTATTTCTTTGGTTGGATCGAGCCAGAAATCTTAACCACAGATAGTAATAAAAATATAAGTCTTAGAAGTGTAAATGATTATCCAGACGCAGTAATTTTAAAAAATAATAATTTTGGTACAAGAGAATTTTTTATAATAGAAAATAGATATAGAAGTTTAACAGATCCAAATAATTTAGACAAATGTATGTTTAGTGATTCTACATACGATACTGGAGGATTTGCAATTTATCATGTTGATGAACAATATATAGAGGAGAATTATCCTACAAATTCTATAATGTATGATTCAGATAGCAATTATTGTGGAGACACCATAAGTCACCCAGGACTTTTATATGAACAAAATTATGTTACATCTTGTAGTACTTCAATAAATGTAGATAGAACAGATCTATATTTTAATAGTGAAATAAATAATTGTAATTTATCTAGATTTGATGAAAATCAATATATGTGTCCAGGACCATTTTGGTTTCCAATTTTAGATTTAACAACAAGAAGTTATACTGGAGTAAATAATACTTTTGTTAGATTTCAAGCAATTAGCCCTGCAAGTCAATTTACAATGAATGCAAAAATGCTTGTTGGGCAAGAGACCGCAAATCCTGAATTGTTTCCAAATCCAGGAACATATCCTCAAACTACACAAGTTACCATAAATACAACAACACCTAATGCTATAATTTATTACACAACAGACGGAACAAATCCAACAACAAACAGTCTAATCTACACATCTCCAATAACTGTAACTGAAGGCACAACAACAATAAAAGCAATAGCAAAAAGAAATGATTATTATATAAGTGACATTATGTCAAGTACATACACAATAACTGGGACTGTTGCAACACCAACAGCTAATCAAA
>DAOOUC010000008.1:0-27165 GCA_035390665.1 archaeon
TAATGTGTTTTCTAAAACATTTATTTGAAATTGAACTTGTTGTTTTTGCTGAGACAAAAACATTAATTGTTGCCTATACATGTTTGCTGCATTTTCTTTTTCACTCATAAATCCACCTCATAAGTTTTTTTAATCAATTCTAAAAGATTAATATAATGGTTGATTGTTGCTTTGTATGCCACAATATCCTTACATTCAATATCAATAATCAATTGCTTCTTTGATATTTTTATTTTTGATTCTGAACGATCATATTTTTTTCTTGTTAATTCTAGTTCTAATAGTTCCTTTAATTTCTTTGGGTTCTTTGTTTCTATTACAAGACTGCTTGAAATTATTTTTCCTATCATAATTCTTTAACCTTCTTTAAATCAAAAGAAAAGCCTGTTTCTTTTTCTTCTAAAAGAAAACTGAAATTATTGTTGGTTTTTAAAATTCTAATTTGGTTGTCTGTTTCTTTAGTTTTAAATAATTCTTCAATATTTGGTTTTTCTGTTAGCGCTGTGTTTTTTATTTTAGACAAGGACAAATTTAATTTTGTTTTAAGATTTTTAATTTCTAAAGCTTTTTCTAGGAAATAACTGTCTTCTTTTAAAACATAAACTTCTAAAATCAAATTTTCTTTATTTTTTGAAATAAGCAAAAATTGCTTATAACCAAGATATGCAGACCTTTCAAAAAGCTTCTTTAAACTTGTTTCTCCTCTTGGAATATGCTTAATATCAGAGAAGAAAAGCCCCATGTACTTACAAAACTTTTTTTCTGTAATTTCTGCTTTTCTTGAAGTTGTTATAAACATATCTAATTTGCTTTTACCTTCTTAACAATTGGTATTCTTTTTTTATAGAAAATTCTACCAGAACAACTTCTACATTTTTTGCTTTCTGGCATATCTTCATAAACTTCATTACATTTGCCACAATAATACATTTCCAGTCACCTTTATTTTGCAGCGGTCTTAAATTTATAAGCTCCGCCAGATATCTTTGTGTCGCATTTTTGACACTTATAGATTCCTGTTGCTACTCTTTTTATTTTATCTTTTGTTCCACAATTTGGACAAATCTTCTTACTTTTGTCTTCTGTTGCTAAAAGAAATTTCTTTCTAATTCCTACTCCGCCTCTAACTCCATATTTTCCGGTTTTACCTACTTTTTTTGTACTCATTGTTTATCACATATTTTATTTTTTATTTCTAAATATTTAGCTGTTGCTATATCCATAATCTTATTTATATCTTCTATCTTAAAGGTTCCTTTTCCTCCGCCTTTATGATATGCAACAACATCGTTTTTACAAACACCTAATGTAAATCTTGCTTCTGTTGCAAGGTCTTCAACTTCTGTTGTATCTGCAATTATCTTATCTTTATATTTACCGAAAGTAAAAGACACAGCAATTTTGTCAAAATCTATATTTAATTTCTTGTCTGTATATTCTTTTAAAATAATATTGTTATTTTCATCAAGTTTTGGAATCTTGGTATCAAGTAATGCAGCCATTGCAGCATATTGTGCAGCATCTATTAAATTACCGTCTGCATTCATTGTGTAACAATCAACATAGATTATGAATGATTTTTCTCCTGTAACAATATTAAGGTCTTTAAAATCAATACATTCACTTGATCTTATAACTCTATCAACAACCCTTCCATATTCCATGGCTTCAAGACTTGGTGGGCCTGTACCTATATCTGCTGAAGCGATTCCTGACATTTCAAGATTAATTACAATTGAACCTTCATCAGGAGAATCAGTGTATGGAGTTCCAACAGCAAACTTAACACCAGCAATAATTTCTGTATCTCCAAGTTTTACCCATGCAGAACCGTCTGCTGATTTCATAACTCCTCTTTGGATTTCTATATTTCTATATTCTAATAAATCTCTTCCATCTGCTCTTTTGGATTCATCTAAAAGTTTCTTTGCTTTTTCTGAATTTATAATTTTAATTATGTCTGTATCACTCATTGTATGTCACCTTCCATTGGGTACTTTTCTATAAGTGCTTTCTTTTGGATTTCATAAACCATTTCTGCTCCTTTTAATGCTGTTTCTAAGATTTTTGAACAATCTTTTTTATCTACAAATCCGTCCATTTGTAATAATGCTAATTCCTTCTGTGGCATTAAAAAAGCACAAGCCATGTCTACTGCGTCTTTTGTATCTTCATCATTTTTGTCCAGATCTAAGACTAAGGAACCGTCTGCTCTTCCTGCAGCAACAGCACTTATTAATCCTCTCATTGGAAGACCTGCATCTGCGGCAGCAAGACTTGCGGCGGTTAATGCTGCAACTCTAGTTCCTGCATCTGCAGATAATATTAAAACATTTACATCAATTACAGTATTTGGGAATTGCTCAACCATTACTGCTGCTTCAAGAGCGTGTCCTGAAACTAAAGAAATTTCTTTATCTCTTTTCCCTGGGACTGGTGATTTTCGTTCAGTTACAGAAAAACTTGCCATTCTGTATTTATAATCAATAACTGCTTTTGTAGGGTCTGCTAAATGTTTTGGGAAAATTGGTTTTGGCCCATTAACTGTAGCAATAACTGTATTTTTGCCCCATTCTAAAAAACAAGAACCATCTGCATTCTTATTTACTCCTAATTTTATACTAATTGGTCTTAGCTCATTTAAAGACCTTCCATCTGGTCGTTTGTTTTGCGACATAAATTATTTTCATCTCCTTTTATGAATTCTTTTTTAAGTATTCTTCAATTGTGTTTGTTAAATTTGATTTTTGAGAATTTGTAATTATTAAATTAATTGCATCCTCTAAAAGACTAAAATTTTTAGAAACACACCACACCCACCCGTTTCTTCCAACAAGCATATTTGATTGTGTGTATTTTTTTAAAACATTTAACATAGAATCATTTTTTCCAATAAGTCTTGGAACCTTTACTGAAGGAACAACTAAAATGTTTCCAATTGGCAAGATATTAATATTATCAAGCTCTGTTACATCTACACCATCAACAACTTTAACTCTTGCAAATAACATCTGCCCAATCTTTAATTCCTTTGTTACTAAAGACTTTGGCAAGAAGCAATCACTGTGAGAGTTTATGTCTATGATGTATCCATTATTTGTAACATTTTTTATTATACAAACAACTGCATCGTTTACTTCTGGAACATATGGGCCATTTAATGGCACAATAGAAACATAATCTTCTGATTCATTAAGTATTCCAAGAACTGAACTGTAAATGCAATTGTCTTTTATAAAAATGTTACCTCCAACTTTCTTTTTTTTGTCTGTTATTAATTCTCCTGGTGTTACTATTCTTTTCATAAATTTTCACATTTTATTGTTTTAAGACATCAACAATTACTGAACCGTGTGTTACATTGTTAAGATCAGTTATTAATTTTGATTTTAACCCAACAGGGATTGACACTTTTGCAGTTAATCCTCCGCTTGGTAACCACTTCTCTTCAATCAAATCATATCTGTGTATAAGTGAAGTAATCTTTCCAGAATATATTGCACTTACTTCTATTACCACTGTTATTTTTTCTAAAGATATTGGCATTGCTTTTTTTAAAATCAATAATACTTCATTGATTTCGTCTTCTTTTTTTCTGTTTAATGTAAATTTGTATTTTGCAGAATCTAATGCATTAATTATTCTTTGAGGAGGTATTGGTGTCATGTCTTTAGGGTCGTGTGCATTCTTTACAATGAAATCAATAATTTCATTCTTTCTTCTTTCAAGCATTTCATTTCTTTGAGAGGTCGTTAACTGTACTTCTCCATCAACAATTATTTTTTTTGCAATTGTAAGAAAATCTGTTGTTTGAAAAACTTCTTTTAATACTTCTTCTGATGCTAATTTTCCTTTTGCTGAATCTGAATAAATTTCTTCCATAGCAAAAAGATTATCTAAATTAACTTCTTTTCCGTGTTTATAATCCCAAGCCATGTATGGCTCAACTAATATTTCAAAATGATGAGATTGTCTATCTAATCTTGCAATTACTGCTTCTTCTAATTTTACCATAATTACTTACCCCCTATAACAATTTAGAATATTTCTCTAAAGGAACAATTGAACCGTTAGTTCCATTCTCAACAATATTAATTACTTCTAAACTTTGTGGATTAAGTTTTTGTTTTGGTTCAAGGTTTAAAGATATTGTTTTTATCCCCATTTCTAATGCGTCTTCAAATGATAAATTTTCTTTATAATTTTTTTCTAAAAATTCCATTAATTTTTGTCTGTTCTGACCAATTGCTACTGCCTTGTAAGCCGTTATTGCACCGCTTGGTTCTACTTCAAAAATGTGTTTGCCTAATGAATCGTATCCTGAGATAATTAAAGAAACCCCAAATGGTCTTCCACCGCCATATTGTGTAAAATATTGAATAACTGATGCGATTTTTTTAACAAGAGTTTCAACCTCTATTGGTTGATCAAAGTATGTTCTATTCTCTTGAGCCATTTGTCTTGCATAATCTACAAGTCTTCTCCCATCTCCAATTAATCCTGCACAAGCAGTCCACATGTGATTGTCTATTTTAAATACTTTTTCTACAGATTCTGGAATTACTAGACTAGAGTGTATTTTTTTATCTGCTATAATTATTACTCCTTGCTTATAGATTATAGCCACTGCTGGACTTCCTTTTTCTATAATCTTTGAGGCATAATCTACCTGATAAAGATGTCCTTCAGGACTAAACATTGTTATTGAACGATCATAACCTGCTGCTGCAGCTCCAAGAGAATTTGGAATCAATTTTTCACCTATTTTTAAATTTTATAGATATTTATAAATAAAAAAGTCTATCTAATATATATTATATATAAGAAGTATTAAAAAGGTAATTTTTGGCTAAATTTTACCTAAAATACCTTTTTGAAATTTTTGTGAATAAAAGATAATAAATTATTGTTCCAGATATTAGAATTAAGATTATATTTGGTAAAATTACATTAATTGTTGTTGTATTTATCATTGCAAGTATTGCTAAAATTATTGAAATTAAAGAAATTGTAGCAATTCCCCATCTCGATAAATTCTTTTTTTTCCATATTCCAAGACCTAAACAAAAATGAACAATAGAAATAATTAACATAATTGCGGCAAATATTAAAGCAGCACCAATTGGCAAAGAAACAAAAGGAGATCCATTGATTGAAATTTTAGGATAAACTATTACCCCTATTCCTAAAAATAAATAAAGTAAAGAAATAAACCAATAGTATACTGCTATTAGTATTATTCCAATAGGCGTTTTTAATTTCAGAATTATTCACCTTTAATTGCTTTTTTTACTTCTTTATTAAATATTAAATACCAAGCAATAAATCCATTTATTAAAAGACCAACAATGTTTGACCATTGCCCTGAAATTAATCCTGTTGTTGCAAAAAAGAAACCAAATAAGGAAAATAAAATTATTGTATATCTTGCCCAAGATTTTAATTTAAATAACCCGATTCCAAGAATAATTCCAAGAAGTCCAAATATTATGAAGAAAATACCTGTTACTAAAATTGCTTTTACTGCAATACTTGGTTCAATTGTTGCAAATTCTGGAGTTGATTGCAATACATATTCTCTTATCTTTGAAGGAAAACTTGACATTATTATTCCCAAAAGAACAGTAAGTGCTGAAACAATTATATAATATGTTGATATTACCTTTACGCCTAATGGCTTTATTTTATTTTTATTCATCTGAATTCTCCTTTTAATTTTTTTATTGTACTCTTTACTTCTAAAACTTTTATTAATCCTGTTTCGTTTTGTGCGAAAAACAAAGATCCAATAAATTCATCTAAATATTCTTTGTTTATTCTTATTAATATGGTTTGTGTTTTAGTGTCTATTTCTAAAATTGTAATATTACATTCTGTTTGAACAAATATTCCGCAAGTTTTTTGTAAACTTTGAGTTAAAACTGAATATATCTTTTTTGACTCAAGACTTATCTCTGGATTAATCAATTTTATTAGCACATATCTTTTCTTGTGTCTTAAGGTTGGCCTTATTACTCCTAGTTTTGTTTTTTTCATTTTATTTCTCTTGAATTTAAAAATTTATTAATTGTTTCTTTTTCTAAATTAAAGTTTTTTAGAAAATTATTTAAAATCTCATCATCAATTAAATCTTTTGATTTTTTAGAAAGAGTTACAAATCTCATTTCTATGTTTTTGGATTTTAAAAGAGAAATTATAAATGCCATTTGCTTTATTGCTCTATATTGGTTTGTTCTAATTTCATTAATATTAAAATAAATTGTTTTTTTGTTTTGTTTCGCAATTTCTGCTAAGCCTTCATCAAAGCAAAGTTCTGAACCTATTGGATTAAGTAAATCAATTGCGCCTTTTGTGCTTATTGCATTTGTATTTGTTTTTAGGTCTCCGCCTTCAAAAAGAATTATTGCATCATTTTCTTTAATTGATTTAATTAGATTTGTGTCTTCTAAAATAAATGCTTTTTTCAAATTTATGTTTTTAAATTTAGGCAAATCAAAATTTGTGTCTTCTTTTTTTTTAATTTTTTTATAAACATAAATATCTGTATAACCTAAAGATAATAAAATTTCTTCAATATTTTTCTCTTTTAATAGTTCTTCGCTAATTATATCAAACATTTTTACATTCTCTCAGGTATTTTTATTCCTAATATTCCTAATGCATTTTCTAAAACCACAAGATAGCCTCTTATAAGAAAAACTCTTTGATTTTGTAAATCCAAGTCGCTTGAAATTACAGGACAATTTACGTAAAATTTGTTAAAAGCGTGTGAAAGTTCTAGGCAATAACCTGCAATGGTATTTGGTTTATATTCTTGTGCAGAAAATTTAACCTTGTCTGGAAATTGATATAAAAGATCCAATAACTTTTTTTCTTCAGTACACAAATTAAGTTTTTTTGGAAAATTCTCCTCTTTTATTTTTCTTAAAATGCTTTTTGCACGAACTCCACTATATTGGACATAAACAGAAGAATCTCCTTGTAAATCTAAAGCCGAATTAATATCAAACACAAAGGTTTTATTAAAATTAATTTTTAACATTTCGAATTTTATTGTTCCATAGACTATTGCTGAAACAATTTTATCGTCAACTTCTAAATTATTTTCTATTAGTATTTCTTCTGCTCTTTTTTTTAACATATCTCTAAAGTCTTCGTAAAGCACCATCTCTCCCTCACGAGATGCCATTTTTCCTGTAGTTAGATTTACCATACCAAGAGAAAGGTGTTTGTGATTAGTTTGGGGGTATATTTTAGAAAAAAGATAAAACATTTGTCTTAAATAAAAATCTTGCTCGCTTCCTACAACATACAAAAAATTATTTGCATTAGGATATCTTTCTTTTTTTACTTTTACTAATGCAATGTCTTTTGCAGCATATAATGGCGCGCCGTTATGCTTTATTAAAACAACAACATCAAGTTTTTGATCTTTAAGGTCTGCAATAACGGCCTCTTGACTTTCTTTAAATAAAGCTTTATATTCCTGGAAAAGTGAATCTTTTATTTCTAGAAATTTTTGTTCTGTTTCACTTTCAAAAAATTTATCTTTAAGGTTTATTTCTAATTCGTCTTTAACTTGCATATATGCATTGAAACTTTCGTCTCTTAATTTTTTTATTTTTTCTTTTAATTCCTTGTCTGTTAAAATCTGTTTTTGAATATCGCTTATTTCTTTAGTTGATTCTGGTATTTCTTTTGCTTTTTCTCCTGCTCTTAAATATATTTGGCCAAACCATTTTGCTACGTCTTTTTTAGGAATCTTTTGCTCAACAGGCGAAAGGAACTTAGAATAATACCAGTACCATTTAGCAACATGTGTACCAACATCTCCGCCATAATAAACAGAGATTGGCTCTTCTCCACTAAATTCTAATAATCGGTCTATTGCATTACCACCAACAATCATTCTTAAATGGCCTACATGAAGGGTTTTGAATGTGTTTGCATTAAAAGTATCAATAATAAATTGTTCTTTCTTTTCCTTAATTATCCTTCCATAATTTTTTTTCTTTTCTAAAATTTCAGTAATTGTTTCTTTGTAAAGTATTTCTTGTTTTATCATAGCATTAACATATCCATTAATTTCAGAAAATATAAAAATATCTGAATGCAATTTATCTTTGAGATCTTTTGCAATATCTATAGGAGATTTTTTCAAATCTTTAGCCAGACTAAAACAAGGAAACGAAAGATTGCCTAAATTAGAATCTGGTGGCAATTCTATATATCTAATAATCTCTTGCTTATCTCTATCTATTGTCTTTGACAAACAATTAGCAAATTCTTCTTTAAAGTTAATCATAGTTTTTACCTTTAAAGCGAGTCCGGAGGGATTCGAACCCTCGACCCACAGCTTAGAAGGCTGTTGCCCTATCCACTAGGCCACGGACCCACAATCAATATATAAATAAGAAAGAAAATAAATAAAAAGAAACTCTTTTTACTGGGTTTCTGGATTTAGTTTCTTGTATTCTTCTTCTAACTCTTTTATTTCAGAGTCATATTTTGCATATAATGATTCTAATGCATTACTACCATATAAATCATTATTTTCAAATAATTTTCTGTGAGCTTCTAAATACTTGCCTTGATCCTGTGCGCATCTTGAAAAGATTGCAGGAACTAATGCTGTATTTTGATGAGTAACAAAGTCTTTAACAACTAATTTAACAAGACCTAAGTCTATGTAATTTGTTTTTAAGTTATCAATTACTTCATTATCAAATTGCTTACAGTAAGGGCAATCATAATCTGTAAATAAATATAAAGTTATTGGTGCATTTGATTGGCCAATCACATAATCGTTTGGTTGTTCTAAATATTTATAATTTAGATTTTGTTGCTCTGGAAGTGGCAAGATATATCCTCCAGCTATTGGCTGAAATGCTTGTGTAAACAATTCATTTTTAGAAAATTCTGTGGAATTTATATCTCCTTCAAAGAAAAACAAAGGTAAGATTAGTGTCTTTGTTGTTTCTAAAATCTCTTTTGCTTTTTCTTCTCTATAGTCTATTTTTTGAATTTCTACTTCTGAAAATAATCCATTAAAGAAATCAGCATATGGTCCTTCTTTTAATCCTTTAATGTATTCATCCACAATTGTATTTGTTAATTCATTTGAATTATTGTAGATTATTATTAATTTTGGTGTACCTACTGTATCTGCAACATAATTTCCAGAATTTAAATCAAATGAAATTTCTTCCTCATTCATGGAAATGTCTATCAATTTAGTTATGTTCTCATAAGAGGTATATCCTCCAATTTTATAACTATTTACAAAGATTCCTGGAGTTCCTGTTAATCCAAATGCTTGAGCTAATTGATAATCTTCTACTAATTTTGATAAATGTTTTGCATTTTCTATATTTATTTCTTCATTTGTAAAGTCGTTTTCTTCGTAACATTGATCCATTTGTTCTTTATTTAAACCTAATTCTGGGTACCACCCTTCAAAAATGGTTTTTTGAGTCTGTATAATGTCTTTAGTAATCCTTAATTGTAAATCTTGTGCTTTTTTTTGCAATTGTTCTTCTGTTAGTGTTTCTTCAATTGGTGGAGTAATAGTTACATTTGCGTCTTCTTTTATTTCTGGGACTGTTTGTTTTTTATCCATCATTTTTGTTGCAATAACTATTCCAATTATTAAAATAATTAAAACAATAATTCCAATTATTAAAAACTTATTCTTTTTAATATTTAAAAAACTTTTTTTCGGTTTTTTTTCTGGAACGGTTTTAGTCTTTATTGTTCCTTTTTTTTGTGCTGTTTTTTTAGGCACAGTTTTCTTTTTCAAAAATTATCACCTTTTGATTTTTGCTTGATGTTTAAGCTTAACTATAAAAATAGTATTTATAATATATATAGTATAATAACAATTAAAAATAAGTATTATTATGAAAATTGATAAAAATGTTATAGACGATTTAAAACATAAACATTATGGAGTTTATGGTAACCACTCTGCTGTTGAAATCTGTAGCTGGAATAAAAAAGCAATTAGAGGAGAGGGCGTATGCTATAAACAACATTTTTATAATGTTGAATGCCACAGATGTGCGCAGATTACACCAACCGTTCTTTGGTGTCATAACAATTGTGTTTTTTGTTGGAGGCCTGCAGAGTATATGGTTGGATCTCTTGATAAAAAAGAATACGATAAGCCAAAAGAAATAATTGACGGGCTATTTGCAGAAAGAAAAAAACTATTGTCTGGCTTTGGAGGTTTTAAAAATGTGGATAAAAAACTTCTTAAAGAAGCAGAGGTTCCAAGTCATGTGGCAATATCTCTTTCTGGAGAACCAACAATGTACAAAGATCTTGATAAATTGATTCTTGAACTTAAATCAAGAAAAGAAATTAAAACTATTTTTGTGGTAACAAATGGACTAGAACCCGGCACTTTAAAAAAATTAAAGGACAAAAACGCTTTGCCAACACAACTTTATCTTTCTTTTATTGCACCTAATGAAAAACTACATTTAAAGATTAATAGACCAAAAGTAAAAGACACTTGGAAAACATTAATGAAAACAATTAATCTATTTCCAAAACTTAATTGCCGTAAAGTTATTAGATTTACATTAATTAAAGGAATGAATGATGAAAAAGATTTGATTCCTGAATTTGTAAAAATCTTTGAAAAATCAAAAGCTGATTTTATCGAGATTAAGTCTTATATGTATCTCGGGTATTCTAGAAAAACAATGACCATTGACAATATGCCAAGCTTTGATGAATGCCTAGATTATGCTAAAGAATTTGAAAAAAATTCAAAGGATTTTAAAATCTCTGATACCTGTAAACCATCACGAATAATTCTTTTGAAAAACAAAAATAGCAAATATGATAATTTTATTTTAAAGAAGGGAAAATAATATGAATGATGAATTAAAAGAAATTGCAAAAGCTTTACAAACAGAAAAAACAATTTGTCTTTTGGCTCCAAGTTTTCCTGTGGATTTTTCTTTTCCTGACATTATCTTGGATCTAAGAGCAATGGGTTTTTCAAAAGTATTAGAACTAACTTATGCTGCAAAACTTATCAATTACAGATATATTGAAATTCTAAAAGAAAATCCTGACAAACAATATATTTGTGGAAACTGCCCAACAATTGTAAAAATGGTTCAAAATAAATATCCTGAACATAAAGACAAAATTATTGATGTGGCTTCTCCTATGGTAGTTATGGCAAGATTTGTAAAAAGAGAATTTGGGACAGATTATAAGTCTGTATTTGTTGGACCTTGCTTTGCTAAAAAACAAGAAGCTAAAGAAAACTCAGATTGTGTGGATTTTGCTTTGACCTTTAAAGAACTTTGTGAACTTTATTGTTACTTAGAAGAAAATAAACAACTTAAGGAAATAACAGACAATAAAGAAAACAGAGAATTTAATAAATTCTATAATGATATCACAAAAATTTATCCTCTTGGTGGAGGTGTAGCAGAAAGCATGCTAAATAAGCAAGTATTACAGAAAGATGAAATCATAGTTTGTGATGGCCCAGAAACCTTAGACCGCGCAATAAAAGATTTAGAAGAATTTAAAAAATTTAGATTTGTAGATATTCTTTTTTGTAAGGGCGGTTGCCTTGGAGGCCCTGGAATAATTAATAAAGACACAATAGATAACAGAACACAAAAGCTAATGGATTACAAAGACAAATCCAGATATTATGAACCGGATGGAAACTACGGTAAATTCATACATGCCTTTGGATTAGATATAAATAGAAAAAAATAATTATTTTTCTTTAATTATATAATGTATGCCAAATCTGTTTAAATTATTTCAATACTTTCTAAGAATTTGTTGTTTATTTTAGAATAGATTTCTAACCTTAAAGTGGCTAATTTCATATAAAATAACTTTTTATCTATCGTAAAAATTTTTGTGGGATTAATTGCACTTTTAAATTCTAAATTCCCGTTTTCAATATCTGTGTCTTTTATTTCAATACAATTATTAAAATTAGGTTTGTGGGTTGTTATATAACAGCAAATTATATCTTGATTTCTATTATTGTGATATTCGTTAGAAATAACCAGAACTGGCCTTTTCTTAGATCTAAATAAATCAGTAAATGGAAACATTGCTAAATATATTTCCCTTTGCTTAATACTTGTCCCATCTTTTGTCATCATTATTATTCCAACTTTTTAATGATTTATCAAGCATTTTATAGTATTCCTTATCTTCTTTTGTTTTAATTATGTTGTCGGCTTTTTGAAGGATTATTCTTTTTTTATCAACAACTAACAGTAAAGATGTGCCCCTTTTAAGATTTAATTGATTTCTAATACTTATTGGAATACTTATTTGCCCTTTATCACTAATCGTTGCGGTCTTAATCAACATATTCTTACCTTTCTTACTTTTCTTACTTATATAAAAATTAAGAACCAACGATTTTATAAATATAGTCCAAATGGAATCTAATCTGTGATTCCATTTTCTGTGACTTGATAAACTGCTTCGCCATCTGGAAGACTTGGAGAATCTACAAGTTTTGCAATTCTTTTTGAACCAGAACTTTTTCTTAAATAAACTCTTGTCTTTGAGGCATGCTTAACAACATTTCCGCCGATTGCATCAGTTGGATCACCAAACAAAACATCTGGCCTTGACATTACTTGATTTGTAACAAACACAACAACATTGTAAAGTTCAGCAATCTTTTGAAGAGTTCTCATGTGACCATTAAGCTTTTGCTGTCTGTCTGATAATTGACCCCTTCCAACAAATTCTGAACGGAATTGACTTGTCAGAGAATCCACAATTACAAGCTTGATATTCTTTTCTTTAATTATTTCTTGAGCCTTATCTGCTAATAACATCTGATGATTACTATTAAATGCTCTTGCAACAAAAATGTTTTTCATAACTTCTTCAGGGTTCATTCCTCTATATTTTGCAATTTGTGAAACTCTTTCTGGTCTAAATGAATTTTCTGTATCTATATAAAGAACACCACCATTTAACCCCCCTTTTTCCACAGGCATCTGAGCTAAAACACATAGTTGAAAACACCACTGTGATTTACCTGAAGCAAACATACCATACACTTCAGTTATTGATTGACTTTCAATACCTCCGCCTAAAAGATCATCAAGTTCAGAAGAACCAGTTGTTAATCTTGCTATTGTTTTTCTTCTATCTAAGATCTTTTCTGCAGTTTCAAAACCCATTTCTAAGGAATCCCTTGCTGCTTTAATCGCTTTAATTGCAGTGCCTTCGCCAAGACCTGCAACCGCTACAAGTTCACTTGGGGATGCTACAGCAATTGCCTCTAAAGAATCATAACCTGCAGCTAAAAGCTTCTCTGCTGATGCTGGGCCAATGCCTGGAAGATCAGTAATTGTCATATTTTTTCCAGAGTTTCCATTTATTTCCTCTGTTTCTTCTACATACTCTTCATTACTAAATTCTTCTTCCATTGTTTCTCCCTTCTTTGTTTTTTTCATATATATTACTCTCCTTTTATTATTAAAAGTATATGCTTTAACATACAATAAATATAAAGACTTTCAAAAGGGGGTCATTTTCGGGGGGGTAGCTGTCCAGTGCGAAAATCCAAATTTATTAATAAATCTTTGGTTTTCTTAACCAAAAATGTTTTAAAAAGAATATATATTATATTATTGGGATTAAACTAAAAATATGTGAAAAAACATGGGAATGGATTACGAAAATATTCGATGGCTTAAAGAACTTGGTTCTACTGATTCAAGAGTAATAGGAAGAAAAGCAGCTAGACTTGCTCAACTTGCTAATGCAGGAATTACTGTTCCAAGAGGATTTGTTGTTACTGCAACAGAATTTTTTAATTTTTTACAAACAAATAATATTAAATCAAAGATTATAGAACAATTAAGAAGTATAGACTATAATAATAAAGAAGATATAGAAAAAAAATCAAATGAAATTAAACAAATTATTCTTAAAGGAAAACTTAACCAAGAAGCAGAAGTTGAAATTTATAAATACTATAGCAAATTAGGAGATGTTGGTGGCGGTTGGCTTCCTAGCAGTGCTGATGCATTTGTTGCTATCAGATGTTCTGTTGTTTGTGATGATGGTGAAGTTTGTGATAATAAGTTTATTGAAGAAGAAGGCGGATTTCTAAATATTAAAGGAAAACCAGAAGTTGTTAAGGCAATAAAAGAAACCTGGAGTATTCTTTATAGCCCTGATGTTTTAGAATATGCACACAACAAGGGAATTAATGTTGAAAGACTCGGAATTGGAGTAATTATTCAAAATATGATTTCAGCAAAATATTCTGGAATAACAATCTCAAGTAAAAGTTTAACTGATCCTAACACTTGTGTTATTGAAGGAATATATGGTTTTGGTGCAGCACATGTTATTAAAGAAATAACTCCAGATCACTACGAGACACAGAAAAAACCATATCAAACTCTTGGTAAAACTATTTCAAAACAAGATTGGGAATTAAAAAGAATAAAAGGACAGACTGTTAAAGATGCTGTTCCAGAATCAGAGAGAGAAAAACAAAAAATTAATACTCACATTTTAAAAGATTTAACTAATACTGCTCAAAGACTTGAAGAATTCTTTGGAACTCCTCAAATGGTTGAGTGGGCAATGGATAAAGCCGATATTTATATTATTTCTTCAGAAGCAGTAAATCCAAACACTATTGAAAAAACTAAGAAAAATTCTCAACAAAAGATTAATACTTTTAAGAACCAATTATTGATTAAAGGCGTCGGGGTTTCTAACGGAATAATTAATGGTGTTGTAGTTAATATTGCAAATTATAATGATTTAGAAAAAGTAAATAACGAATCAATAATTGTTACCGCAATGACTGATCAAGAAATGGTTGGAGCAATGAAGATTGCAAGAGGAGTTGTAACTAATGCGGGTAGTTCAATATGTCATGCAGCAGTAATCTGTAAAGACCTTTCAAAACCTTGTGTTGTCGGTACAAGATTTGCAACAGAGCAGCTTCTTGATGGGGAAAAAATCCAGATCAATGGACAAACCGGAGAAATTTATTCTATTGAATCATTAGATATTGTTGATATTCATCCTGAAGAGGATAATTTTTTAGATGAAAAAGAACAAAGAGTAAAGAAACTTTGGGAAGAACAAAGAGAACTTAGAGAAAAAGGAGCTGTAATAATTAATAAGAAAGAACCAAAAGCAGCAAAAGCTCCAGAACATATAATCTTTAATAAATCTGTTGAAGAGAAAATCGTTGAAGAAAAGGTTGTAAAAAATAGTGTCGTTGATTCTTTAGGAAATATAAATATTAAAGATCTTTCTAAAATTGATATCACAAAAGTCAAACAAATAGTTATACCTATTGATCAATTATTTAATTCTGCAGAAAAAGCAAAATTAAGTAATGAATATCCTGGTTCTGTTTGTATGATTGCTAAAGAAAAAATTAAAAAAGTTTTAAAGGATATCAAGGATATATAAAATGAAAATTAAAGGACAAAGACAAGCGGTACAAAAACACACAGGCCCGCCAACTCCACCTAAACGAAAAGTTATTAGTTTAGACAAAAACACAACTAACACTCACATTAATCATATAAATACAATCTTTACTCTTTCTAAGACAAAACCTGTACGTATAAAGAAACTTTCATTTTCTATTTCTTTTTTTGAAAAAAAGAAAAAAAATCTTAATCAAATTTATAGTGCTCTAGTAAATGGAGAAAATCCGAGAAAAATATTTGTGACCTTTGAGGATTTTGATTTTCATGAATTTGAAGAAATTGGTGTTAAAAAGTATTCACAGAAACTAACTAGAGAAATTGATAACCTGAACTCTGCAATAAAATATACAAAAGAAATTTTAAAACAATTAGATTAATTCTTTCTTAATATATTCTATTGCTTCTTCTGTTGTTTTAAAAATTTGTTTTTTAGAAATTAGTTCTGACATCTCGTAATCTTCTTCAAATGTTTTTTTAACTTGTGGACTAAGGCTTGTTAGAATAACTGTGCTTTTTAATCTTTTTTGTCTGTCTTTAATAAATATTTTTAATCTTTCAAGTCCTGTTGAATCAATAAAGGGAACAAACTTAAATCTTAAAATTATTATTTGACTGTGGTTTTGTAAATGTTCATCAATCTTTGTTTCAAATACATTAATTACTCCAAAGAATAATGGACCATAGATTGTATATATTTGAACCTTGTCTTTTAATCTCTTGTCTTTGTCTATTTCTTTCTTGTAGTGCGTGTCTTCTTCGCTATTTTCTAGATTCTTAATGTCTGTAATCTTTACTAATTTAACAAATAACAAAAGCATTGCAAGAACCATTCCGACTTGTATTGCAAATACTAAGTCTGTTATTACTGTTAAAATTAATGTTGTTAAATAAACCATTACTTCTAATCTTCCAAGTCTAAATATTGTCTTTGCTTCTGCAATATTTACCATTCTAAAAGAAACAACCATTAATATTCCCGCTAAAAATGCTTTTGGAATCAAGTCTGTATAGCTTCCAAAGAATAACAGAATCAATAACAGAATTAATGATTGATAGATTGCAGCCATCTTTGTTTTTGCGCCTTCTTTAATATTAACTGCAGAACGGGCAATTGCTGCAGTTGCTGGAATCCCCCCAAAGAAAGGAACAACTATATTAGCTATTCCTTGTCCAAATAGTTCTTTGTTACTATTGTGCTTTGTACTTGTAATACTGTCACAAACTGCTGCACATAAAAGAGATTCTATTGCGCCAAGTAAGGCAATGGTTAAGGCCGCAGGAAGAACATGTATTACTAAACTTAAATTAATATTAAATAAACTTGGAAGAGGAAAACTTGCACTCATTTTTCCAACTGTTGGAACAGTTACTCCAAGTATTACAATTGTTACTGACAATAATAAAGCAATGATTGATGCAGGGATATTTTTTATATAGTTTGTCTTTGATAATAATTTTGGCAAAAATACCATACCTAAAATAGTTAATATCCCTATTATCAAAGCAAAAAGATTAATTAAAGAAATTTGAGAAAAAGTAGACATTAAATTTTCTAAAGTTGTGCCTTGTGTTGCTAAAGTTATTCCTAAAAAATTTGGCACTTGCCCTAAAAAGATTATGATTCCAATTCCTGCAGTAAAACCACTAATTACAGGAAAAGGAATATATTTTAGAACAATTCCAAGTTTTAAATAACTGAATAATAATAAAATTATTCCTGACAAGAAACCTGCAAGTAGCAATCCTTCTATTCCAAATTTCTGAACTGTTGAAAGAACAATGACTGTCATTGCTCCTGTTGGCCCAGTTATTGAAAATGTAGAGCCTCCAAAGATTGCAGCTAAAATCCCTGCAATTATTGCTGTGTACATTCCCATTATTGGGTTAACACCTGAAGCAATTGCAAAAGCAATAGCTAAAGGTAAAGCTACAATTGCAGTTATAAAACCAGCCTTAAGGTCTGGAATAAAATTAGTTTTGAAATATTTATCTACTGTTGGATTACTCATGTTATGCGCCAATGTTATTAAGCCTTGGCAGGGAGTCGAACCCCGTTATTTCGCTCTGCAGGCGAACGCATGACCGTTTTGCTACCAAGGCAAATTAATTCTAATATATAATTATGAACAAATATGTTTTTAAAAGGAACAACTTTTTATAAGAAGTTGGTTACATATGTTATATATGAAAATTGCAATTATTAGTGATTGGCATCTTGGCTATGATTTTGAGGGCGAACTTAAAGACGATAGTTTTGATAATCTTTTTTGTGCTTTTAAACAAATTGAAGAACAGAATGTAGATTTAATACTTGCTCCTGGAGATCTTTTCGATATTTCTATTCCTAGTCAAGATATTATGTTTAAAGCCATTAATCTTTTAAATGAAATAAATATTTCAAATAATCTTAATATTAATAACAATCTTGGGAAGAAACTTAAAATACCAATGCTTGCAATTGTTGGGAATCACGAATATCGTGGTAAAGATTATGTTAGTACTGTTGAACTTTTAGAGTCTATTGGCTTTCTTAGAAATCTAAAAGCAGATTCTTTTATTTTTGAAAATGAAAAAGTCGCGATATTTGGAATGACTGGGATTCCTGAAAAATATGCTTTACAATATTTAAAGGAAAGGTTTAATCCTGTGCCAAAAGTTGGATACTTCAATATCTTGATGCTTCATCAATCAATAAAGGAATATCTTCCATTTGAAGACGAGATGGTTGCGTCCATTTCTCTTGGGGATTTGCCAAGTGGTTTTAATATAATTATTAATGGGCACCTTCATTGGTCAAGTGTTGTTGACCTCCCACAAGGCCCAAGATTTCTTCTTCCAGGTTCAACTGTGACTACACAAGTTAAAAAGAAAGAAACAGAAAAACCAAAAGGTTATTTTATTCTTGATACTGATAAATCAAAAGAAGAACAACTTGAGTTTTTTGAAATCAAAGGCATCAGACAAACTCATTATCTTGACATTAAATTTCAAAAACAAAATATAAATGCAATTCGTGAAAAAATAATTTCCGAAATTGAAACTTTAGAAAAAAATTCAGAAAAAAAAGCAATTGTTAGAATTAGGTTAAAGGGAGAACTTGAAGATGGAGAGTTTCTTAAAAACCTTAACCTTAATGACATTAAGAAAAAATATTTAGATTATTTTTATGTCTCTTTAAAAAATGAAATCGAAGAAAAGAAACTTAAAGAATCAATTGAGCAACTCAAGAAACTACAAACAGAAAATAAAAACTCGAAAGACTTGGCAAAAGACATCTTCTTTGAACAGATTGAGCAAACTAAGATATCTAAAGACTTTGATTATAAGCGCATTTACGAGCTTCTAGATAATGGAGAGGTGGTAAAAGCAAAAGAGATTTTAAATAATTAAAACAAAACCTATATATATATGTTTGATTATATAATTATATATGAAATGCTTATCATATAACTTCTTTTCTGTTATTGGAAATCAATTGAGATGGAAGATAATTAAAAAACTTTACAAAAGCGACATGACTGTTTCTGAAATCTGTGTTTCTCTTGAAGAAGAACAATCAAAAGTCAGTCATAGCCTAAAAGTCTTACTTGATTGTAATGTTGTTTTTTCAAGAAGGGATGGAAAGAATGTAATTTATTCTCTTAATAAGAAAACAATTAAACCTCTTGTTAAAATTGTAAACCAGCACACAAAAGATTTCTGTAAAAACAAATGCTGTAAAAAAGAGGTAAAGAAATGAACTCAATATATCTTGATAATGCTGCAACAACAAAGATGCACTCATTAGTAAAGGCTGCAATGATTGAAGCAGAAGAAAAATATTTTGGAAATTCTTCTAGTCTTCACGGAGTTGGTAGAGCTGCAAAAACGGAACTTGATAAAGCAAGAGAAAATATTTCTAAAAAAGTTTCAAACAAAAACCACAAACTAATATTTACTTCTGGTGGAACAGAGAGTAATAACTTTGCAATCAAGGGACTAGCAGAAGCCAACAAAAACAAGAAACACATAATCACAACAAAGATTGAACACGATTGTGTGCTTAACACAACTAAGTTTTTAGAAAAGAGTGGATACTCTGTTACTTATCTTGATGTTGATAATAATGGGTTTGTAAACTTAGAACAACTTGAGAAATCAATTACTAAAGACACACTTTTAGTTTCTGTGATTCACGGAAACAATGAGATTGGAACTGTGCAAGACCTAAGAGAGATTGGTAAAATTGTTCATGAAAAAAATAGTTTATTTCATACAGACGCTTGTCAAAGTTTTACTAAAGTTCCAATTGATCTTGAAAAAGACAACATTGATCTTTTAACAATTAATGCTCACAAGATTTATGGGCCTAAAGGTGTTGGAGGATTATTTATTAAAGAAGGAATAAAATTAGAGCCTCTTTTACATGGAGGAGGACACGAATATAAACTTAGAAGTGGAACTGTTAATGTTCCTGGAATTATTGGTTTTTCAAAAGCCACCGAAATTATTGGAGAGAAAGAAATAGAACATATGACTACTCTTAGAAATCAACTTGTTAATGGTTTAAAGGATGTTGAGGATTCTTGGTTAAATGGAGCAAGTTTAGATTGTGGAAAAAGACTTTGCAATAATGCAAACATTAGTTTTATGTATGCCGAAGGAGAAGCAATACTTCTTTATCTTGATGCTCTTGGGATTTCTGTTTCTACAGGTTCAGCATGTTCGTCTAATACTCTTGAACCAAGTCATGTTCTAAAAGCTATTGGCTTAAAACAAGAGCAAACACACGGAACAGTAAGATTTTCTGTTGGTATTGATAACACTAAAGAAGAAATTAAATACACAATAGATTCAGTAAAAGATACAATTGAAAAACTAAGAAAAATGTGTCCTTATAAATATTAAATGGTTGAAAAAATGGAAGAATATTCAAAAAAAGTTATTGAAAATTTCATGAGTCCAAAAAATATGGGCGAAATTGAAAATGCAGATGGCGTGGGTAAAGTTGGTAATCCTAAGTGTGGGGACATCATGTGGATATACATTAAAGTTTCAAAGAACGACAAGGGAGAAGAAATTATTGAAGATATAAAATTTAAAACACTTGGTTGTGCTGCAGCAATTGCAACTTCTTCTATGGTAACTGAACTTGCTAAAGGAAAAACATTAACACAAGCTTTTAATATCACAAGAGGGGATGTTGCTAATTCTCTTGATGGGCTTCCACCAATAAAGATGCATTGCTCTAATTTAGCCGCAGATGGCTTACAAGAAGCAATTAATGATTATTATAAAAAACAAGGGCGAGAAATCTTGAAGATAATACACAACGATAACTGTTCTTGTTGTAATAAAGAAAAAAACTGTAATAAAAAAGGAGGTAATATATGAAAGTAGATAAACACACAAAATTAGGAAAAATAATGAAAATGAAAGGAATGGAAAAAATTTTAACAAAATACAATGTTCCTTGTGTAAGTTGCCCTATGGCAAAAATGGAAATGGATTCCTTAGAGCTTGGTTATGTTTGTAAAATTTATGGACTTCCAGAAAAAGAAATAATACTTGAGATAAACAAAATTCTTAAAAAGAAAGACAAAGCAGAAAAACCAAAAAAGAAAATAAAACTAATCTAAATTATAGATATTATTTTGCCCAAAATCGCAGTTAATAAATTAGCAATTGCTGAAATTAGGATTGCTTTTTTATAATCTATTTCAAATAACCACTTTATTAAAAATATTTCAACTATAAAAACACTAAATTCGATAATTATTAAATTACCTGTTTGTTTATAAAAAATTGTTGCGATTGGATGAGTCACACAATTAATTAAAATTGCATAAAATACAATATCTAAAATTGGTCTCTTTATAAAAAATAAGTGCGTCGTAAATTCTAAAACAATTGTTATTACTAAACTAAAAAGATATGGCAGGGTCATAAATTTTTCTTTTTGTTTTTCCTTATAATCAAAATTATTGAAATTATAATGATTGCAATTAAAGAGATTATAACTACAAAATATCTATTTTTTGCTAAACTATTTGAGGTTATTTCTATTGGAATTATACTATTTTTTATCTCTTCTGATGCGGCATATTTAGAAATTGGCCTGCTTTCGTTAGTGTATGGAATTTCTTCACTAATTCCATTTGTATATGTGTAAATGATTTTTACTTTTTGGAAATTAGATGCAGAATCTCTAAAATTTGGGAGTGCCATTACATCTACAACTTTAACTATTGGGTTTTCTTCTTTTACAGTAATCATTGGATGATAATTAAGATCTTTACAAATAAAATTATTATCAGACATATTTGAATTTAACCATTGCCTATCACTTTTAGAAATTTGTGTTCTATAATTTGTATCTAATAATGTAATTGGAACTTTATTTTTCTCTATTACACAAACTTTAAAATTACAAAATTTATACATTCCATAACAACCATCTGGATCATTTAATAAATAGGTTGTAGGGATAGTAGTATCACAAACCGCGAAAAGACCATAATCTTGATAATCGCTCAGATTATTAAATTTAATACAGTATTTTATAGATTTATATCCTTCTGGTATAAAGTCTGCAAATATATTTGGAACAAATAATACAAGCAAAATTAAAATTAGTTTACAAAAATAAATATTTTTTTTCATAAATATATTAAAAACGAACAATTTATAAAACCCTTTTGTTAAAATGATTTTAATCTTCTACAAATATTTTTTTTGTGCCTTCTCTTGTAGCTGCTATTCTTTCTAGATTTGCTTGATATTCTGCAAGAAGAGTTTTTTCTTTTTTTGTTAAACCATATTTCACTTGTTTTTGATGTAATTTATTAATCTTTCTAACAAGTGCTTTTATTACCGCATCTATCTTTCCGCCATTATGAACCATTCTTTTTGTAATTGTTGGAGATATGTTTGCTTTTTTATTTTTTGAAACCACAATTTGTCTTTCAATAACTGGTTTAGGAATTAACATTTTTTGTTTTGGTTTAAATAAATTCCGTAATACTCTTAACATAAAAATCACTTTAATAATCTAAGAATGTCGCTTAAATCTTTAGGATCTCTAAAACACAAAACTTTCCTTTTCTCAAACTCTTTTACTTGTTCTTCTGTTTTGATTCCACCAATTGTTAGAATAAAAACCGGTTTCTTATTTTTGTTCTTTATCTCTGCAATTTCTTTTGGAATTTCTTTAGAGAGGCTTGGTAGTTGTAAAAGCATTAAAACTACAATTGCATTTGTGTTTTTGTCTTTCAAGCAAAGATTAATGATATCATTAAATCTTTTATTGTCTGCATCTCCAGTTAGATCAACGGGATTACCAATAGTTGCATAGATAGGAACTTTATTTTTTATTTCTGCTTTTGTGTTTTCTGTAATTTGGCTTAAATTTATTTTCTCTAACTCTAATTGGTCAGTGGTTAATACTCCAAATCCACCACCATTTGTTATTATCTGAATATTCTTTATTTTATCTTCTTTATACCATGAATAAAACTTAGAAAGATTAAACAGTTCTCTTATTGTAAAAACTTGAAATGCTCCAGCTTGCTTGATTGCAGTAGAAAAAACTTTTGAGGAACCAGCAATTGCGGCAGTATGGCTTTTTACTGCATTTGTTCCTTTGTCCGTTACTCCGCCTTTAAGTATTATTACTTTTTTGGTTTTAGAAACTTTTTTTAAAATATTAAAAAACTTTTCTCCATCTTTTACCCCTTCGATATAACAAAGAATAATGTCTGTGGTTTTGTCTTTTTGAAAATATTCTAAAAGATCTGATTCATCAATATCTAAAGCATTACCATAAGATACAAACTTATTAATATCTAGTTGTTCTTTACTTGCTAAATCTAATATTGCAAGACCTAAAGCGCCAGATTGAGTAATTATTGAAACTTTTCCTGGTTTAGGGAGATCATATTTTTCTCTAGAATTAAATGTTGCATCTAATCCATTTGTAAGATTAAGAATTCCAAGACAATTTGGACCAATAAGATTTATTTTTTCTTTAGTTATTAATTTTTTTATTTTTTCTGTAAGATCTGTTCTTCCAATTTCTGAAAAACCAGAAGTAATCATTAAAATATTTTTACATTTTGTTTTTGCAATTTCTTTAACAACATCATAAGTTATTGCTGCTGGGGTTGCAATAACAGCTAAATCTATGTTTTCTTTAATATCTGTTACACTTTTAAAAACTTGTTTACCAAGCAGCTTTTTTCCAGAAAGTCTTGGATTAACAAAAAAAACTTTGCCCTTATAATGGTTAAGATTATTTGAAATGGTGTTACCCACACTTCCCTTATTATCTGATGCTCCAATCAAACACACATTTTTTGGTGTAAAAAAAGATTCAATAGTCATAATTATTCGTTTTTCCTCTAATAATATATTAAAAAATAAATATATAATGCTTTCTTTCTTATGTTTTATTGTAAGAGGCATAAAAATATGGGAAAACATTCTAAATCAATTGTAAGAATTCCTGGTTTTAGAAAACCAAAAATTATAGAATTCAAATCCACAAAATCTAATATTAAAAAAGTAATTTCTGAAAGTAGAGGAAACCCTGAAAGACTTATTGCAAATATCGGACATCTGGAAGTTTCTGAATTTTTTAAAATCATTACAAATAACCCTAAATATGAAAGAGTCATGAAATTTTTTGGAAAAACAAAAATGAGCGATTTTTTAAAAAATAATAGAGAATTGTTTTTAGAAATATTAGCAAAAGAAATATATAAGTGATAAAATATGAATAATGTAGAAATTATTGTTTATGGAAGAGGGGGATTAGGTGCAAAAACTTGTGCTCAAGTTATTGCTGAGTCTGCATTATTAGCAGGAAAAGAAATACAAGCCTTTCCAGAGTATGGCCCAGAAAGAAGGGGTGCCCCTGTTAGGGCTTTTGTTAGAGTCTCTGATAAACCTATAAGAACAAGTTCAACTATAACTAATCCTTCTTTTGTTATAGTTATTGATCCTGGGCTTTTTTCTGTAATGCCTGAACTAAACAACCATGTTTGCCCAATAATTGTAAATACAAACAAAGACAAGAAAGAATTTAAGGTTAAGACAAAAGACCTTTATTTGATTGATGCAAGTAAAATTTCTTTAGAACAATTAAAATCAAATAATCCAAATATGGTTTTAATCGGTGTGTTATTAAAACTTACAAATATAATTAAATTTGAGGATGTAAAAAAAGTAATCGAAGAAGAATTTACAAAGAAAAATAAAAAAGAATTAATAGAACCAAACATTGCTTGCCTAAAAGCCGGAATGAAAATGTGAAATTTATGGTTGGAAAAAAAATTGCAGGAGTTCTTGACAAAGGAACATCAACAGTTAATAAAACTGGGACTTGGAAAGATAAGGCACCCGTCTGGGATGAAAAAAAATGCATTCATTGTATGATTTGTTATATTAATTGTCCAGAGAACTGTATACTCTTAGTTAAAGACAAACAAGGAAATGCTAAAAGAGACAAAACAAATCTGGATTATTGTAAGGGCTGCGGCATCTGTGCAAATGTTTGCCCAGTTAAATGTATAAAGATGGAATGATAATATATGGCAAAATTAGGATTAACTGGTGGCGAAGCAATCGCTTATGCTTTTAAACAAATGGACATTGATGTTTTTTCAATGTATCCGATTACTCCACAAACACCAATCATTGAAAGCTTTTCAAGATTTGTGGCAAACGGGGAGGTGGATACTGAAGTTATTAGAACAGAATCTGAACACTCTGCACTTTCTGCAACTATTGGGGCTAGTGCTGCTGGAGCTAGAGCAGTTACTGCAACGTCTTCACAAGGTTTACTGTATATGTTTGAGATGCTTTCTGTTGCTTCTGGTCTAAGGCTACCAATTGTTATGCCTGTTGCAAACAGAGCAATATCTGCACCAATTAATATTCATTGTGATCATTCGGATTCCATGTCTGCACTTGACCAGGGCTGGATGCAAGTGTATTGTGAAAATGGACAAGAGGCTTATGAAATGACAATCTTCTCTCAAAAGCTTTCCGAGAAATGTTATTTACCAATAATGGTTTGTATTGATGGTTTTTTTACAAGTCATAATCTAACACCAGTTAATGTTTTTGAAGATAAAAAAGTAAAAGACTTTATTGGAGAATATAAACCTGCATATAATCTTTTAGATACAGATAAACCAATAACTGTTGGGGCTTTAGCATTACCTGACAGTTACTTTGAGATTAGAAAAGAATTGTTTGATGCTTTCTTGGAAGTTAAAAACAATTACTTGTCTGTTGCTAAAGATTTTAAAAAGAGCTTTGGAAAAGACATTAACTTTTATGAGGATTATTTTGCAAGTCAATCAGATACTATTCTTGTGGTGTTAAGTTCAACAGCACAGAATGCAAAAAATGTTATTGATAAATTAAGAAAAGAAAATAAAAATGTTGGACTTTTACGACCAATACTTTACAGGCCTTTCTTATATGAAGAATATATTAAACCTTTAGCAAAAGCAAAAAATATAATTGTTTTAGAAAGAAGCGAAGGAACAGGAAGTTTTTCTCCTGTTTACAAAGATATTGTTTTAACAATATTTAATCACTGTAAAGCAAAAGACAAACCTAACATATATAGCTATGTCTTTGGTCTTGGCGGTCGCGAGATTTCAGAAAAAGAAATAGAAGAACTTTTGGTTTCTGTTATCTCAGGAAAGCCTATAAAGAAAAGATATATTGGAATAAAGGAATAATTAAAATTAGGATTAAACATGAACACAAAAGAATTAGCTTTAAAGATTAATGAAAAAAATACAATGGTGTCAGGACACAGAACTTGTGCAGGGTGTCCTATAGCTATCATTTGTAGAACTGTGACTTCTGCTAGTGATATCCCTGTTGTTTGCTCAAGTGCAACTTCTTGTGCAGAAGTAACAACAACAATCTATCCTCAGACATCTTGGAATATTCCTTGGATACATTCTGTTTTTGCAAATTCTGCAGCAACAATTTCAGGAATTGAAACTGCTTACAAGGCTCAAAAGAAAAAA
Source organism: archaeon (assembly GCA_035390665.1). Lineage (GTDB taxonomy): Archaea > Iainarchaeota > Iainarchaeia > Iainarchaeales > CSSED10-239 > JAKQTP01. The sequence goes on from DAOOUC010000008.1 coordinate 26,516, forward strand.
AGAAAAATAAAAAAAGATATTAATTTTTTAGTAATTGCTGGAGATGGCGGATCTTTTGATATTGGACTTCAAGCACTTTCTGGTGCTCTAGAAAGAGGACACGATTTTGTTTTTCTTTGTTATGACAACGAAGGCTACCAAAATACGGGTGCACAGCGTTCATCAGCAACACCAAAAGGTGCTGCTACAACAACCACACCTTCTGGAAGTAATTCTTATGGTAAGTTAGAGTTTAGTAAAGATCTTGTTAAGATTGCTGCCGCTCATAATATACCTTATGTTGCTCAAGCTAATACTCACAACTTAATTGATCTTTATAACAAGGCACAAAAAGCATTTGCAAAAAAAGGCCCAGCAGTAATTGTTGTTTTTGCAGCGTGCCCCACAAATATGAAAGCGCCTTCTGAACAAACAATTGCAATTAGTAAACTAGCAACAGAAAGTAATTTCTGGCCACTTTATGAAATTGATGAGGGAAAGCTTACAATCAATTACAAACCAGAAAAAAGAATACCAATTGAAGAATTTCTAAAAACACAAACCAAGTTTAAAGAAGTATTAAAACCAAAAAACAAAGAAGTTTTAAAATCTATTCAAGAAGAAGTAGATAGAAGATATAATGAATTATTGAAACTAGAGAAATTATAATT
>DAOOUC010000009.1:0-26063 GCA_035390665.1 archaeon
AGACACGACTCTTTTAGAAAAGGACAAAAGGAAATGATTAGGGATATTTATGAGTCTATTGTTCTTGGGAAGAATATACTTGTACATGCCCCGACAGGGACTGGAAAAACTGACTCAGCTCTTTCGGCAGCCATTACTCTTGCTATGGAGAAAAATCTAAAGGTTCTTTTTTTGACCCCAAAGATCTCTCAACATAAGATTGCTCTTGAAGTGATTGAAGACTTAAATGATAAATATAATCTTAAGATAAAAGCAATTGATTTTGTTGGAAAGAAAAACATGTGTATTGAACCTGTCATCTCTAGAACTGATTCTAACTTTTATGAAATTTGCTTAATGGCTTGCAAGAAAAAACAATGCCCTTTCTTTGAAAATATTAGACCCTCAAACAAAGGACAAAGAGATCTTTTAGCATACACTCTAGAAAAAAAATTATCAGAAAAAGAAGTCTTGACCCATTTAGAAATTAAAAAAATTGCAGAAGACCTAAAAAGTCCATCCGGAGAAAGACAACCAGTTTGTGCTTATGAACTTGCAAAAATTTATGCTAAAAGTTGTAGAGTTGTTATTGCAGATTATTATCATGTTTTTTCTAGCAAAGTTATGGAATCAACACTTAATGAGATTGGAATTACTCTTGATGAATGCATAATTGTTATTGATGAAGCACATAATCTTGAAGAGCGTTTGTTAAAATTAATATCTAAATCTCTTAATACTAACATGCTCCACAAAGCAATCAAAGAAGCAAAAGATATTAAAAATAATAAACTTAAAAATGTTTTAGAAAAACAACTTGATTATATTGAAAGAATTGCAGAAAAGAAACTAGAAAAAATAAAAGAAGATAAAATTGAAAAAGACGAAATATTAATTAAAGAAATAAGAGACGACATTATTTCTTTTATTGAAGAACTTGATGAGTCTGGGCTTAAATATATTGAAGAACTTAAAGAAAGTAGTTCTGCTTTAATTGCTGTGGGTTTATTCTTAGAAGAATGGATTAAAGAGAAAGATGCACATATTCGTTTTATTAGAAAAGAAAGAAATGTAATTAGTGTTAAATATAATGCACTTGATGTTTCTCCAATTACAAAAAAAACATTTGAAAGTTGTTATTCTTCTGTTCTTATGTCTGCAACTTTAACCCCTCTTACAATGTATCAAGACATTCTGGGGTTACCAAAAAGTACAACAATAACAAAAGAATACCCAACCCCTTTTGAAAAAGAAAAAAGACTTAATCTTTTAATAACTGATTCTTCAACTAAGTTTACACAAAGAAATGATATAGAGTATAAGAAGATTGCTGGACATGTCGAAAAATGCATTAATGCAATTCCTGGAAACTGTGTTGTGTTCTTTCCTTCTTTTGAAGTGATGAACGATATTTTGCCATTACTTAAAACCATTAACAAACCAAAAATAATTCAAGAAGAAAAAATGGATAGCCACGACTTTGAAGAAATGATTTTGGATTTTAAAAAACATTCTAAAAGATTTGGAGGTGTTTTATTTGCAGTCATGGGGGGAAAAGCATCAGAAGGAATTGATCTTCCTGGAGAGTTTTTGATTGGAGCGATAATTGTTGGAATTCCTCTTGCAAGAATGGAGATTGAAACAAAAGCTAAAATTGACTATTACGAAATCAAGTTTAAGAATGGATGGAACTATGCTTATATTCAACCTGCAATTCAAAAAGTAATACAAAGTGCTGGAAGAGTTATTAGAACAGACACAGACAAAGGAGTTATTGTTTTTATTGATGCTCGCTTTAGATGGGAAAACTATAGAAAATGCTTTTCAAAAGATATGCAATTTTTAATAAGCAAAGACTCTAAAGAAGAAATTGAAAACTTCTTTAAAAAATAATATCTGATTTTTTAAGATAAGAAAACATTTTTTGAAATTCCTTTTCAGAATATAATTTAGATTTACCTTGCTTGATTTCCTCCATATCCCTTTCTATTGCTTTACCTAAAAGTTCTTGCGCTTTTTTATTCATTTCTTATACCATTTTTCATATTCTTTATGACTTTTTAAAAATTTTAAAATATATATTTTATTATCATTAATTTGGTAAATAATTCTACAAGAATATCCTACTCTTTCTATGAAATACGGAAGACCATAATGAAAATGTTTCCTCGACATTCCTTCGTCTCTAATTTTTAATAAATGATTTTGTATTTCTTTTCTAATTGTTTTATCCAAATCTTTTATATCTTTATGAAAATCTTCTTCAAAAATTATATCTAACATATTTAATCAAGTAAATCTGGATTTAATTTATAAAACTCTTCTTCTGTATAGGTTTTCTTTTTTCCTGATTTAACTTTATCCATTTCTCTAGCTATTGCTTTGTTAACAAGTATTACTTCTTCTTTACTTGGTTTTTCTTCAACTTTGTGCTTGTGAGCTAATTCTAATATTCCTGCTCTAACTACTTCGCTTTTGGTTGCATAATATCCTTGATCAACAAAATCTGAAAGATATTTCGCTTGCTTTCCTTTAAGCCTTACAATAAATTCAATTTCTGTTTCTTTTTTCATAATCATTTCACTAAATATTTAAGAAAATAAAGAAATAAAAATAGATATCATTTTGATATCTTTCTGATATCTTTAATTTTTGTTTTTGGTTTCTTAGAAATAAGATTTATTTTTTGAACTTCTTGCTCTAATAGATCCCCTGGAAAATAATTAAAGATATGTTCTTTGTAAATTCTTGTGGTTTCAAACTCTTTTATTATATCGTTAAATTTTTCTCTAATGTTTCTAGTAAATAAAACCATTTCATCATTGTTTTTTATCTCGTAATCAATTTCAAAATCCCAATAACCTATTACTTTTGTTATATCATAAACACAAAGATTGTTTTGTAAAAAATCAATCAATTCATTTTCTTTATCTTCTGTTATTGTATTAAACTTAATTAGAGATTTGTAAGCTTGCCTTCCCATGGCTTCTAAATTAATATGCACCTTATAACCTTCAATTATGTTTCTATCTTGAAGATGTTTTAATCTATAGATTACTTTATTTGGAGAAGCATTAATTAGTTTAGAAATCTCTACAGAACCAAGTCTTGTATCTTGAGAAATTATTGACAGAATCTTTAAATCTGTTTTATCAAGCTTTTGAACAATTAAGTCTTCAGAACAAATAAAAGACTTTGTTTTTATTTCTCTGTATTTGTTTGTAAAATAATCTCTTCCAAAATAAATGTTTTCAAGAGTTGTTAAAACATCTATGTCTTTTATGTTTTCTGGATATTTATTTTTTAATTCTTTTAAAAAACAATAATATTGTACAATGTTCTTTCCCATAAAATCAATTATCAAATCCCATTGTCCTGTGCTTTCTGCTAAATAGGAAATATTTCTATTATTTTTTAAAAAATCAATAATCGTGTCTTGAACCTTTGGAGAAATATTTGTTAACTTTATCATTGTTCTATAACTTGTATACCCTAGCTTTACAAAATTAATTACTGTGTAATAACCTAAGATTACTTTATTCTTTTCAAGACTTTGCAACCTATAGCTCATAACCTGTTGAGAGGTTCTTATTTTTTTTCCTATGTTAGATAAAGGTTGCCGTGAATCCTTCTCTAATTCTGCTAGTATTTTTAGATCAAAATTGTCTATTTCTTGCATATATTTGTTTTATTGTCAAAAAACTATATAAATCTAGCGATTTCACAAAATTTTTGTGAGAATGTTATAAATAGTAGCAAATTCACAAATTATCTATAAAAAGGTAATAACTTAAAAAGACCTTGTATGAATGTGCTTTTTGTAGCATTCCCAAATCATCCACTTCTCCCCCCGAATGTGGAAATAGAAAAGAACAAAAAACCTAACAGAAAAAATAAACAAAAGAAAGAATTGCTATTCTCTAGCATCCCATTTTTTCTATCTTCTTCTTTTGCTTTTGATTTCTTATATCTTGATTCTTTTGCTTTTTCTGAAATTATTTCCAAGAAACCAGAAATAATAATAATGGATATTTCTTTCTTTAAAGAACTTGGAGAAGACTATCTTAATAATTATTATAGAATCGTACAAAAAATTAAAGAAACAATTCCAGACACAAAAATAATAACCATATCTAATAAGGAAAATAAAGATTGTCAAAACCTCTTTGTTTATGATATTAAGGACAAAGAAAAAACCATTTGTAAAGATTTCAAAAAATATCTTAAAAATCTAAAGATTAAATTGCCAGAAAGTTCTTTTAATTTATACAATATAGTCAAGGAAAAATTTGACTTGTGTGTTGTCCAAGATTTAGTGTGTTTTTCTAATCATATAGAAACTTATAAACATCCGGGACTTGATTTTTTTTATTTTTTTAATTATACAGCAGATTTTGATTTTGATCTATTATCTGAGATATCATATAGAATTGAACTCTCCTTTGAGGACATGATATCTAAAAATCTAGAGATTTTACCTAAAACCGGGTGTGTGGAAATAATTTGCCTTTTTAATTTAAATGAAAAAAATAAAATTGAATTGCAAAATAAGATAAAGATTATTTCTCAAATAAAAAATAAACTAAATTTAAAATTTAAGATAATACCTGAATGTAAAAATAACAAAAATCTAATTGATGTATTAAATTTATTGGATTACGTTAAAATTGATTATCAAATAACTAAAAATCAATGTCCTGGTTCTAATCAAAACATTTTATTTTCATTAGTTGAATGCTTTAAAGATTGTATACCTGAAACTAAAGATCTAAAGAAAAGACTAACATTAGATATTTATTCTATTTCACAAAATATTACTCTTGAAAATCTTGTAAATGCAATCTTTGAATTAGATAATCAATATATGGATATTTATCTAGATCTTATTCATCTGTTTGATGGATATTTTACTACAGAAGAAATAATTGGTTATCTTATAAAATTACATCCAAGACACACAAAAGAAGAAATAGATTCTGAGACACAAAAATGTATTCTATTTTTAGAAAAGAAAAAATTAATTACAAAGGACAAGGATTATCAGACAAAACCAAAACTAAATAATAATTTTAAACTAAAAAGTGTATTACCTCAAAGAACAGAATTGCAATTATTATACTCTGGTTCAGAAAAAGGATACTTTATGATTAATACAAAACTTAAATTAAAAGATTTGGAAAAAATATCTAAAGATTTATTTTTCTTTTTTATTTTTTCAAAAGGAATATATTATATTAGAGAAGTTTCTGAAAAATTGCATCTTATTCTAGGAGACTGTGTTGAGTTTAGTAAAGATAATTATATTAAAACAACAGGCAAGATTTATCAAACATTAAAAAGATATAAACTTTGTAAATGATGTACCCCCCAGCAAGGCTTTTAATATCTTTCCTTATAAATATATTATATTAAATGTGAATAATAATGAGCGAAGAAAACTTCAAAGTTACGCCTTGGGAAATTGAAGGAAAAGTTGATTACCAAAAACTAATTAAACAATTTGGAACAACTGCTATTGATAAACAATTACTTGAAAAACTTAAGAACAAAACAAAGTCGAAAAGATTATCTGCTTTCTTTAGAAGAGGATTTATTTATTCTCATAGAGATCTAGAAAAGATCATTGATAATATTGATAAAAATAATTTTTTCATATATACTGGCAGAGGCCCTTCTGGAAAGATGCACATTGGACATCTTATCCCTTTCATGATATCTAAATGGTTTCAAGACGAATTTGATTGTAATGTTTACATCGCAATGGCAGATGACGAAAAATTTGTATTTAAAGACAAATTAACATTTGAAGAAATGGAAAAGACAGCAAAAGATAATTTTTTAGATATTTCAGCTATTGGATTAAATCCAGATAAGACTTTTTTCTTTTCTGATATTGAATATATTTCTAAACTTTATCCTGTTGCTTTAAAATTTTCAAAAAAAATTAACTTTTCAACAGCAAAAGCGGTCTTTGGATTTAATAATGAAAGTAACTTAGGCCAATTCTTCTATCCTGCTGTTCAAATTGTTCCAACAACTTTTGAAAATAAAAACTGTTTGATACCTGCTGGAATTGATCAAGACCCTTACTGGAGAATACAAAGAGATGTTGCTGAAAAGCTTGGATATAAGAAAGTTGTAGCAGTACACAATAAGCTACTACCACCACTTCAAGGACTTGAAGGAAAGATGTCAAGTTCAGTTGGAGATACAGCAATATTTTTAGATGATGACTCTAAAACTATAGAAAAGAAAATAAACAAATATGCTTTCTCTGGTGGACAACCAACTTTAGAAGAACAAAGAAAAAAAGGTGGAAATACTGAAATTTGTGTTGTTTATTCCTGGTTAGAAATCTTGTTTGAAGATAGTGATGAAAAACTAGAACAAAGAAAAAAAGATTGTAAATCAGGAAAGATACTTTGCGGAGAATGTAAAAAATATTTATCTGATAAGATTTCAAAAACCTTAAAACAACATCAAGAAAACAAAATTAAAAACTCTCCACTTATTGAAAAATATAAATATTCTGGAATACTTGCACAAAAGATGTGGAAATGATCTTACAATGAAAAAAATAAAAATCGCAATTGATCTTGATGACACATTAGTTCCAACAGTTGAACTACTTATTAAGGAAATGCTAAAAGACAAGAAATATCCTGCATTTAGAGGATATCATTCTATTAAGGACTTTTCTTTTGAAGAAGAACTTACATTATACAGATATATTAGAAAAACAATAAACAAACAAGACGTTAGTAAATTTAAGCCAATGCCTGGTGCAATTCCAGCTATTAAAAAACTTGCAAAAGATTTTGATCTTTACTTGGTTACAGCAAGAACTAAAAGTGCTAAAAAAACAACAAGAATTTGGATTGCTCATCACTTTCCCGGACTTTTTAAAAAAATAATATTTGGACAATATAGAAAAGAAGGAGACTTCAAGAAAACAAAAGGACAAATCTGTAAAGAACAAGGTATTTCTTTAATTATTGATGATAGAGCAGATTATTGTTTAGATTGTTATAATCACGGAATAAAAGCAATTGTTTTGGATTATAATAACAGTTATCCTTGGTCAAAAGATAAAATTCCAAAAGACTTAAAAAAAGCTAAAAACTGGAAAGAAGTTCTTGAAATTATAAAAAAGACAAAGTTTTAAACTTGTTTTATTTATCTATTTATATATAGCCTGGTAGTGTAGTGGCCAAGCATACAAGACTCTGGATCTTGTGACAGGAGTTCGAATCTCCTCCGGGCTATTAACCATTTGGGGGAATAATAGATGGCAATATTTGATGTGTTTAAGAAAAAAGAAAAAACTGAAGAAGAAAAAGCAAAAGAATTAGAATTACAGAAATTAAAACAAAAACAAACTCCACAAATTGATATGGCAAATTCTAAATATCCAACTGAAACTTGTGCTGTTTGTAGTCAAAAGGGCTGCGATAAAAAATGGGGCGGACAATATTGGCATAAAAAATGTCTTCGCTCTGTTAAAGGTATGGCAAAAGACATGATTTAATTATGCAAATTTTTATTCTTGATAAAGGTCCGATTAAAGCTGCAAAAATGCTTTGTGATAAACACGTTGTTAAGATGATTGTTGAATCTGCTCAAATTCTTTCAACAGTTCATCATCTTTTTGATTCTAAACATAAACATTTAGTTTACAAGAAAACACATGAAAGACATCCTTGCGTTATTTGGGCAGGTACATCAAAACAAAACTATTTGTGGCTTTTAGAACACCTTCATGCTTTGATTGAAGAATATGAATATAGATATAATAAGAAACATAAAACCACAGAAATAAAAAAAATATTAGAAAATTATCCTAAAAATATTCCTGATATTGGATTAACTCCATTTGCTCAAGCAATTCCTGAAGAATATAGACAAAAAAATGCAGTTAAAGCCTATAGAGAATTCTATAAAAAAGAAAAAAGTCATTTTGCCAAATGGACAAAAAGAGAATCACCTATTTGGTTTTTAGAATAGAAATTATCTTCTAATTTTTCTATTACTTTTATCAAAAATATTTCCTACAATTTCTTCTAAGATATCTTCTATTGTTACAAGACCTAAGACGTCTCCTTTTTTATCAACAACAATAGCCATTAACACTGATTTATCTTCAAATTCATATAGAAGATCGCCTATCTCTTTATCAGGCAAAACAAATTCAACAGTTCTAGTTATGTCTTTTATTAAAGAATCTGCTTTTTTATCCTTGATTGCTTTTAAGACATCATCAACATCTACAATTCCAATAATATTGTCTTCTTCTTCAATATAAACTGGATATCTTGAATGAGATTTTCTAACAATAAAATCAATTGCAGAATCTATTTTTAATTGACCATCAATCAAATGCACCTTTTCAAAAGGAGTCATTATTTTTGTAACTTTTGTGTCTTCAAAATCAAGAACTTTATGCATAATTCTTGCGACTTCTTTACTAATTATACCTTCTTCTTTTCCAAGAGTTAGAATAATTCTTAATTCTTCTTCAGATATTGTTTGTTTCTTTTTGGTTTTAAATACTTTATTTATAAGATTAGATAATTGAGTAAATAACCAAATTATTGGGAAAAAAACAATAGACAAATAATATATAGGTGCTGCCAAAACTAAAGAAATATCTTCATGGTGTTGAACAGCCAAAAGCTTTGGAAGAATCTCTCCAAAAGTTAAAATAACAATTGTCATAACTATTGCAGAATATGCCATTCCTGCTAATCCAAAAACTTGTATAAATAATGCCGTAGCAATTGCTGTAGCAAATATGTTTACTAAATTGTTTCCAACAAGAATTGTAATAATTAAATTGTGTGGTTTTTGTTTTAATTTGTATAATATTACAGAACCAGGCCTATTTTTTTTTAATAATGCTTTAACTTTTACCATGTGTGTAGACATTAGCGCAGTTTCTGCTGCAGAAAATAGTGCTGACAAAATTATTAAGAAAAATAAAAGTAATAAATAACTAATAGTTTGCATAGATTATAACAACTCTTTACTGTGTGAGTTCTTCACAAAAATTATAAAAAAGAGAATTTAAGCAACGCCAATATACATTCTTATTCTCTGTTTAATTTTTAGAATATTATCTAAATAAATATTTAATTTTTTTTCAATTAAACTCATTTGTTCTTCTGCATCTTTTATTTGCCCTGCAACAAAGAAACTTTCAGAACCTAAGCCATTATATTTTAATAGTTCTTTTCTTAAGTCTAAATATTCTTTTAAAGTATAATAATATGCTGTGTAATTTTCATATAATCTATTAAATAAAACTCTTGTTGTATCGTCTTTGAAAAATCTTCTGCCGTCTATTTCAAAATAATTTTTTGTTTTTGCACCAAGACTATTATTATTTACAACATTGTTTACTGTTTCTAAATGTTCTTCAATCCATTCTGTGTTTTTAGATCTAAAATCACATCTTTTTATTACAGCAGAATCAGACATCTTTTTTGTTTCTTTAACAATTGATTCATCAATTTCTACTTCTTCGCCACCTGAAATTTTTTTAAATATTTTTTTAAGAACTGTTATCATTTTAGTCACCTATTTTTTCCATAAATATTATATAAAAGTATATATATTTAGGCAATAGGATTTAAATTCTTATCTTTAAGTAAAAAATAGGTAAAAATTTAAATAAAATCAGTAACTGTCTCTGTTTTCGGGTAAAATTTAGAACAAAAACTTAGTTACTAATTTTTCTTTTTTAATAATTTGTCTTAATTGTGTTGTTAATTTCTCTGGAGATATAGATATTACATTAAAATCACAAATTCTATTCCAACCAACATCTCCTTTATATCTTGGAAGAACATGGAAATGAAGATGATTTATACTTTCTCCTGCAATTCTTCCTATACTACAACCAATATTGTATCCTTCTGGTTTCATAAATAAATCCAAGGAATAAACAGAAAGATCTATTAAGTTAAATAATTCTTTTCTTTCAATACTTGTAAGTTCTGTTATTTGATTTATGTGTCTTTTAGGAATAATAAGTAAATGGCCTGCAGAATAAGGATATTTATTTGCTTGAATAAAACATTTTTTTGTTTCTAATATTTGTAAATCTTTTTCTACTTTGCAAAAAGGACAAACATTAGAATCTTTTGTTTTTTCTTTTTCTTCGCTTGTTTTTGTAACATATTCTTGTCTCCAAGGAGCATACAATGATTTACATCTATCTTTTACAATCATATTATTCATTCTTTATTAAATTTGTAAATAAAAACCGTAATTAATGCACCAATTGCAACACCAGCAGAAAACCACGCATTTAATAGTGTAGTAAATATTAGAAAAATTGCAATAAATATTGAAAAAATTTCATCTTTTGTTAGTTTTTTATTTTTTGGTTTCATATTGTTTCTTATTTAAATTGATCCTTTTCTGTCTCTTCTAATTTTCTAAACAGAATTTCTGGCTTATTTATTTTCTTTGAAGAAATATCTATTTCTATTTTTTTATTATCTGTGTTTAATAATTTCAATATCTTTTCAGAAGACTCTGGTAATATTGGACTAAAGTATATAGATAATAATCTTATGATTTCTAAACAATAATTTAATACATCTGTATCTCCTGATTTCCAAGGCTCTTTTTCATTAAGATACCTATTTCCAATATCTGATAATTTTAATAAATCATATAGAGCAAACCTTAATTCACAAGAATCATAGAAATCATCTATTTTTCTTATAGACTCTAATATCTCTTTTTCTAATTCTGGATTTCTTTCTTTTATTTCTGGTACTTCTCCATTTAGTTTATTATATACAAAATTAAGAACCCTATTAACAAAGTTCCCATAATTTCCAATTAGTTCTTTATTTACTCTATCAAAGAATTCATCAAGCATAAACTCTGAATCTTTTGTTTCTGGGAGAATGTATGTTAAATAAAATCTCCAATATTCTATAGGAATATTACTTTTTACTGCTGTATCTGCAAAAATTCCAATGCCTTTACTTTTTGAAAATTTTTGTTTTTCAAAATTCATATATTGTAATCCAATTACATTTTTTGGAAGAACAAGTTTTCCTTGGCCAATTATTTGACCTGGCCAAAAGATTGTATGGAATGGAATATTATCTTTTCCTAAGAAATAATAAGTTTCTGTTTTTTTATCTTGCCAAAGTTTTAAACCCTCATCTCCAAGTAATTCTACTGTTCCTGAAACATAACCAATAACATTATCAAACCAAACATAAAATACTTTATCATCATATCCTTTTATTGGAATCTTGACTCCCCAGGTTAAATCTCTTGTTATACATCTTTCTTGAATCCCTTGCTTTATCCAACCCTTGGCTAATGCTTTTACTTGTTGTCTTATATTTGGATTTTCATCAATCCATTTTTCTATATCTTTTGATAATTCTCGTAAATCAAGAAATAAGTGTTTTGTTTTTTTAAAAATAATCTCTTTACTTTTACAAGTTGTACAAAATGGTTTTACAAGTTCTATTGGATCCAAGACTGAACCACAATGTTCACATTGATCTCCATTTGCCTTTTCATAACCGCATTTTGGACAAGTGCCTGTAATATATCTATCTGCTAATCCTTTTTTACAACTATTACAATATGGAATTTCTATTTCCTTTTCTGTAATACATTTATTTTTATAAAGATCTAAGAAAAAATCTTGAACAAGTTTATGATGGATGTCTCTAGATGTTCTTGAAAAATTATCATAGCTTATTAAGAAATCAGAATATAATTTTTTATGAATCTCATAATAATAATCACACAATTCTCTTGGAGTTATGCCTTTTTGTTGGGCCGCAAATTCAGTTGCTGTTCCGTGTTCGTCTGTTCCACCTATAAATATTACCTTATGACCCTTTAGTCTAGAATATCTTGCAAAAATATCCGCTGGAAGATGACTTCCAATAATGTTTCCTAAATGTGGAGAACTATTTACAAATGGTAATGCTGAGGTTATTATTCTTGTACTCATAAATATCATATATATTAATAATACAAAAGAATAAAAAAAGAAATGGTATTTATATAAACTTTAATTTAAAGAACAATAAATAAGATATGGAAACCATTAAAAGATATAATATAGATTTAATTAGATTCCAAGAAAGTAAATAATATAAATATTGACTTTTTAATGCTTGACTTGTAAACATCTGTGCAATATATGGAGTCAAGAATGTAAAAAATGAAAACAAAGTAAATACAGTTTCAATAACAAAAACAATTAAAACTATCTTAAATATTGTTTTTATAACTTTTTTAAACTGGAGATTGTGTTTTGCAGACTCTAATCCCATATATACAAATGCCCCAATGTTTATACACAATAAAACAATTGAAAACATTAAGAAAAATAAACTATCTTTTGCTAAGTTTACATAATAGGGATTAAGATTACTGTATACTGCGAATTGTAAAGAAAAATCCAAAATTAATGTAACAAATAATAAAACAAAAGGAACCCATAAATAATTATAATATCCGTCTTTAGAAAAGATAGACTGTATAAATGTAGAATTATTTTTTTGAGAATCTAATTTTGGTGCCCTTAAATAATATTCTGTTTGAGCAGGAATTGTTTCTTTAACAAATCCGTTTCTATTTGGTTTATCTGCTTTATTTTTGGTTATGTGTGGTGTTATCTTTTTTGTTCGCTTAACGTTTTTATTATCATATCTATTATTTGGATATTTATTTGTTCTTTTTACAGGCATTTAATCACACTTATTTTTATTTTATCTAATATTATATTAATAATTAATGTTTAATAAGCTTTTGTTTTTCCAAAAACTCATTTAATTTTGATTTTACAACTTCATTTGCTTTAGAGCCATCAACAAGCCCATTTGTTTTTGCCATTAGTCTGCCCATTAATAAACTTTGGGCTCTTTCTTGTAGTTGTATAATCTTGTCTTTATTTTCTTCAATTATTTCATCCATTATCTTTTCTAAATCTAATGATTCCATTTTTGAGAAAATCTTTAGATCGTCAATAACATCTTCAATTGATTTTTCAGAATTCATAAAATCAATAAATACTTCTTTTATTTTTGTTTTTGGAACCTCATTAAATTTTTCATAAGAAAAGAAATAAATTAAATCTTCTGCAAAAACATTATCTATAATTATTGATCCTTCTCTTGCCCAAGTAATCAAGTCTTCTAGCATAAAGACTGCAACTTGTGTTGGATTTAGGTTCTTATTTACTTTTATAATTTTTTCAAAAGTTACAGCATAATTATCAAGAACCATTTTTTCAATCAACTGATTGCTTAATCCAAATGTTGAATATAGTTTTTTCCTTTCTTCAACTGAAAGAGGCATTTCTTTCTTTGCATTGTCTAGTATTTCTTTTGTAAAATAAATTGGTAGAAGATCTGTTTCAGGATACATTCTTGCACCACCAATTGATAATGGCCTTTGATATTCTGTGTTTCCTTCTGGTGTTACAATTCTTGTTTCTTTTGGTATTCCTTTTAATAATTCATTTAATCTTTCTTGTATTGTTTCTTTTACTTTTGTTATTTCTTCTGAAAAACACATAACTAGAATAAAACCATCATTTTCTGTTAGTTTTAAATTTTGTTTAACAGCATTAACTTCATTTTGAGTAATTCCATAATTTGGAAGTTCATCGCTGTGGAATAATCCTTTTAAACTTGTTTTTACTTTTAAGATACTTGAGATTTCTGTTCCAACTCTTCTGTTTGGTTGAACCTCATAACCAATAATTCCTTTCATATTTGGTATTAAAAAACCAAAGATTTGTTTTTTAGAATCTAGAGAAGATCTAACTGCTTTTGATTCTGTGTTTTTGAAAATGTCTGAAAGATTTTTTTCTTTTAAGGTAAAATTTTTAATATTTTTTTTCTCAAGTTCTTTTTTTACTTCTAAAAGACTTAATTGTCTTTGTATTTCTCTTCTTATAATTTCTGGAATCAAGTCTAGTTCTTGACAGCCTTTAATTTCTGTTCTATTTCCGTTTTTTATTGAAACATTAATATCTTGACGAATGGATCCTAGGCCTCTCTTGGCTTTGCCGGTGATTCTAAATATTTGTCCAATATTTCGTGCAACTGTTTTAACATCTTCTGGGGTGTGCATATCATGCCAAACAACTAATTCTATTAATGGTATTCCAAGTCTATCTAAAGAATAAATGCTTTCAGTTTCTGTTTTTTCTATAGCTCTTGCTGAATCTTCTTCTAGAAGAATTTTATCAATTCTTACTTTCCCAAAATCAAAATCAAGATAACCATCAGTTGAAATCATTGTTGTTCTTTGAAATCCTGAAACATTTGAACCATCAATAACTTGTTTTCTCATAATTATAGATTTATCAACTAATTTACTGTTTGTTAGATTTGAGACAATAATTGCTGTTCTTAAAGCATCTGGATTTGTTCTGATTGGTGGTTGACAGTCGGCTTCTACTAAACAGTTACAATCATTATAGAAATAATAAACATAAGTTTTGTCTTTTTTGTGCTCAGAAACTGCAGTTAGATCTAGTTCTCCTGATTCTGAATAAACAGGTCTTAGTTTTCTTTTTATTATTCTATCTGGCTTTGTTCCGTCTTTTATCATCTTTGATTTACATTTACAGAAAAGTTTTCCTGTGTCTAGTTGTTGGTGTAATTCTAAACCACAGCAAAGGCCTACTTCTTTATAATCAATTGCATCAATATTTATTTTATTCATTGGAATCATTCCTTAAATATCAAAATTATCAAAACTTTCTGGAATTTCTTTTTTTGAAATTTCTCCAGCTATGTTTTTTTCCATGTATTTTATTATATCTTCTTTTGTTTTAAATCTTGAAAGAGCAACACTTAGTTTTAGATATGTAACTTCTGGTAACATGTCATGTTGGTCAAGATAACAGCCTCCTGCTTCTTGAACATATCTTAAATTTGCATAGACATTTCCATTTACTCTTCCAAATAAACACTGGGTGGTTATAATTACAATTATTCCTTTCTCTGTTGCTTTCTTAATATATGGGACCCAGCTTTTCTTCTTATCAAAGGATTTATCGTTTCCACCCATTCCTGTTGGGCAATGTCCAAGTCCTGTGCCTTCTATTACTATTCCTTTATAGCCTTTCTTAATATACCACTCTATGATTTTTGGATCACTATTTGGATAAGCCTTAACAATTGCAACATTGTCTGAGAAATCAATAAATAGTTTTGGCTCTATTCTTGGTCTTACAATCAATTGCCTTTTGTCTTTTAAATATTCTATCTTTCCATTTTGATAAACCTTTGCTATTGGGAAATCATTAATTGCTCTAAAAGAATCCCTTCTAGAAGAATGCATTTTTCTACATTTTGTTGCTCTTATTACATTACAGAAATCATCACTAATTGAACCATGCATCATTGTGTAAATTCCAGGAACTTCTTCTTTAATAAATTGAGCAGCACATATTAGATTCATTGCTCCATCAAAACTAGCCCTGTCTGGAGACCTCTGTGCGCCAACTAAGATTATTGGTTTGTTTATATTTTCAATCATAAAAGAAAGAACTGTTCCTGTCCAGGTTAAAGTATCTGTTCCGTGAGAGATTATTATTCCTTTAATTTCTGGGTTAATCAATTGCTCATAAACTTTCTCTGCAATCTTTTGCCAATCTTTATAACCTAAATCTTCGCTTCCTTTCATAGCTACAGGTTGTATATTTTTAATATTAACAATTTCAAGAAGTTCAGGAACTGTTGAAATTATTTCTTCAGGAGTTCTTGACATACTTACTCCGCCAGTCTTATAATCAACATGAGTTCCAATTGTTCCCCCTGTTGAAACTAAAGAAATTGCTGGGAGTGCTTCATTTTGTTTAATTATAATCTTTTGTTTTTTTCCTAAATTTTTCTTTTCATTTTCTATTTCTATTTTTGTGTCTTTATCGGTAGTTACTCCAATATTATAACCATTATCTAAAAGTTTAAGAGTTAGTTCTTGTTGTTTGTTTTTTTCAATAACCTTTACAAGATAACCTTTATAGCTTATGTTGTTTTTAATAACAGTAATTAGTTTCCCTCTATCTTTTTCAGACACAATCATAAATACTCACTTTTCTAAAATATATATAAGAAAAAGAATATAAAAGCTTAACCATTTAATGTCCAAACTTACTAAATAATATCTTATGGCAAAAATATCTTGTAAGAAACATTAAAAGAGAAGAAATAATATTAGCTAAAAGATAACCCATATTATATCTTTCTACAAATATTACTAATATTATTAGATTTAAAATAATTGTAATTATAGATATGCTAAAATATAAAAAAGTAAACAAACTACTTGCTTTCTTTTGATTTTTCGTTCTTTCTTTTACTATGTATTTTTTATTTAAAAGATAATTTACATAAATTCCTGCAGTTATTCCAACTCCTGCAGAAAATAAATAAAATAATCCAAGTTCTGTTAAGATTACAAGAATAACAAGATGAACTAAAGTTCCTATTAAACCTAAAGTCGCATACTTAAGAAACATTTTATTACTATAAAATATAGAATAACTTGTTAGTTGATAATATACTGAATGAAAGAAATCCGTTTTCTTTTTTGTTAATAAAGTATCTCTAAATGATATTTTTTTTCTTTTAAACATTGCTTTTCCCGGTTTGGTTCTAAATTTGATTTATATAAAATATAATAAAAATAAATATAAATGGTTTCTATTACTATTTATATTATGAATACTAATTTTGAAAATCAACTTGATCTTATTAAAAGATATTTAGATTCTAAAAGTCTTGATTATTATGATATTAGACTAGAAAATACTACGTCTAATAGAATAGCAATCGAGAACAAAATAGTAAAAGATATTGGAATTAATTCTGTTAGTGGAGTTGGAATTAGAATTATAAAAAATGGAAAGCTTGGATTTTGTTCAAGTAATAATATTGATAACTATAAACAAATAATTGATGATTGTATCTCTAATCTTAAAGGAATTGATACTAAAACTAAGTTTAAAAACTTTGCAGAAAATAAAGACAAAGTTAAAACTAAATTTACTGATTTTGAAAACAAGACTATTGATGAAAAAACAAAAGGATTACTTACAATTAACAATAAAACACTAAAATCAAAAACCAAATATAAAATACTACAATCAAATATTACTTATCTTGAAAAACTTAAACAAAAATACTTTGTAAATCCTAATTCTTTTATTTATCAAGAACAGCCACATGTTATTTTTTATTCTATGATTACTGGAAAGTCTGGAAAAACTATTGAAAATAATATGGAGAGGTTTGGAGCTTTTGGTGGTCTTGAAAAATCAGATTTTTCTGTGTTTGATGGGCTTGTTAAGAAAAACATAGCTGGAGTTTCAGAATTACTTTTAGCTAAACCTTGCCCTGCTAAGAAAACAGACATAATATTAACACCTAACTTGGTTGATCTTTTAGCACATGAAGCCATTGGCCATGCTTCTGAAGGAGATGCTGTTACTAATCATTCTTCTGTTTTAAAACTTGGACAAGTACTAACTGAAAATAAAGAAATAACAATTGCTGATAATCCAACAATTAAAGAATTTGGGCATTATGTTTATGATGATGAAGGAATAAAAGCAAGAGAGAAAACAATTGTTAAGAAAGGAATTGTTAGTGATTATCTTCTGGATATTGAATCTGCAACTAAACTTGGTATGAAATCTAACGGAAATGCCAGAGCTGAAAGTTTTTCCTCTAAACCAATTGTTAGAATGAGTAATACTTATTTCTTAGAAGGAAAAGAAAAACTTGATAGCATACTAAAAGACTTTAATGGCTATCTTCTTGACGGCTTTGCTGGTGGACAAGTTGATCCAAGTGTTGGAACTTTTATGTTTGGAATCAAGAAAGCTTATGAGTATAGAAATGGAAAAAAGATTGGAACTTTTAAACAAGCCTCAATTTCTGGTAATATCTTAGATTATCTAAAGAATGCTAGTGCAGTAACAAACAAGATAGGAGAATTTGGATTTGGATTCTGTGGAAAAGATGGGCAGACTGCTTTTGTTTCTGGCTCTGGTCCACATATTAAAATTGATAATGCTGTATTAGGGGGAACCAAACATGAGTAAGGAAATATTTGATTTATGTCAAATAATAGCACGAGAAGAAAAAGTTGAGTTTCTTTATAGTGATGGATATTCTAAGAATATTAGAATAAATGGATTTGGTCTCTCAAAGATTAGTAATCAAGAAGCTTCTGGTCTTTTGATTAGAGTTATTGTTAATGGTTATTCTGGTTTTACAACAATAACAAACATAACTGAAAAAAACATAAGAATTGGAATAGATAAGGCTAAGAGAATTGCAAAACTTAAGAAAGGAACAAAAATTGTTGATTTTGGAAATAATGTTTCCAAAATAAAAACAAAACAAGACAAAGACATTCTTAATTTTGATATCTCTAGTAAATTTAAAGAAATTAAAAGTAACCTAACTAAAGAAAAACACATTAAAAGCTATGAAGGCGGATTAACTTGGAATAAAGGATATTCTTTTTATATTAACCCTTATACCTTTAAAGAAGACCTTCATGCAGTTACTTCCTTTGGGCTTATGGTTAACACTTTAGATAAGAGGCCATCTAGTGCTTCAGCATCACAAGTTTTTACAAAAGTAAAAGACATTGATTATGTTTCTGTTATTGATGAGGCTAAAAAAGAAGCAAAAACTACTTTAAATCCTAAACAAGGAGAAAAAGGAGAATATGATTTAATATTTAGTTTTGATGCAACTGCTAGTATTCTTTCTAGTTTTATAATTCACCCAACTATTGGAGAACTAATGTTTAAGAAACAAAGTTATCTTTCTAGTAGTCTTGGTAAATCTGTTTTTTCTAAGAACCTAACAATTACTGAAGATCCTTTTTTAGATTATTTTTCACACTCAGAAAGTATTGACGATGAAGGATTTAAGACAAGCAAGAAAGACATAATAAAGAACGGAAAATTTAATACATCCATTTACGATCAAGAATATTCTATTCTAGCTGGAAAGAAACCAACAGGTAATGGCTTTAGAGACGGGATTTATTCTCCAGTAACTTGTAACTTTACAAACCTTGTTGTCTCTCCAGGTAAGACAAAGAAAGAAGACATTATCTCTAAGACTAAAAAAGGAATATATGTCTATGACGTGATGGGGATACACACAAGCAACATGACAAGTGGGGAATTCTCATTAACCATTAATTCTGGAAAAGAAATAATTAATGGGAAATATAAAGACACAATCACTAACCTTAACTTTACTGGAAATGCTAGTGAGATGTTTAAGACACTTGAGATGTCAAAAGAACTGAAATTCTTTGGTTCTGCGATTGTTCCTGAGATGGTAATCCCTAAGGTCAAATTAATTTAAATAAAAATGATTTACAGTGATAGACAAATTAATTTCAAATTACTATCTAACAAAATATAAATTTTATTCTTTTTTAAAAGGAATAAAGATTATTAGGAATAACAATTATTTCACGCTTATTAAAAATAACAAAAAATTAATTGTTAAGAAAAAAGAACTAACTTGGAGAAATCCATTAACTATTAAAAATAATTTTGATAAAATAAAAGTGGAATATAAGAATCTAAACCAGGCAATTAATCTTTTTGATAAACTTTTTTCTTATTCTGTTTCTAAAACAGAAATTGATTTAACAAAAGACTTTGAAATTAATTTTTTCGGAAAAACTATCACCACTGATTTTGAACAATTTAAAGAAATAGAATATGGAATCTTGTGGTATAATAAACACTATAAACTAAAAGTTGGAGATGTTGTCTTTGATCTTGGAGGATATCACGGACTCTATTCGATTTTTGCATCATCTGTCGTTGGACCTAATGGAAAGATTTATTGTTTTGAGCCAGACAAAGACAATTTAGAAATCTTAAATAAAAATATTAAAGATAATAATTTAAAAAACATAATTGTAGAACCATTTGCAATCTCTAATAAAACCGGAGAAACCCAATTTTTTAAAAGAGGGCACGGGTCAAGAATTGTATCCTCTGACTTTAAAACAAACACAAAAAACGCAATAATCACAATCCGAACAATAAGACTATCAGACTATATAAGAAACAACAAAATCCAGAAAATTGACTTTATCAAAGCAGACATAGAAGGAGCAGAGATTGAATTTGTTGAAGACTATCTAAAAAATATTTTGCCACTTGATATAAAGCCACGCATGGCAATAGCAAGTTATCACTACAGAAAAGACCTTGGCACAAACACCAGTAAACAAATTGCAAAAGAATTTAAAGACAAAGGAATAAAAGTAAATATAGGGAACCAAAAACACCTATGTGTTTTTGTTTAATAAATCACAACTTTTTTGCAACAATAATCATTGATGGAGAAAAATACTTGTTAGGCCATTTTATAAAAAAATTGATAATTCTAGCAATTATACTTAATGGATAAACTATTAATTTTGTTAATATGTTTTTATCTTTAATATCTTTCAATCCAAAATATATGGTATTATAATAGTTGGCATATATTATTTTTAAATTCTCTTTTTCAATAATAATTTTAAGTTTCTCTAGATCCATAATTTCTAAATTGTGATTAAAAAGTGTTTTTCTATCAAAAAGATAATAGAACCAATATGTGGCATATCTGAAATTAGGAATTTCTAAAACTAAATAACCTTCTTTTTTAATTAAATCTATTTGTTTTTTAATTATTTTTTCAGGATTATGAAAATGTTCTATAAATCCAAAAGAACACACTACATCAAATTGAATACGAGGACTCCATTTAAAAAAATCAGATTTATATAACTTATAATCCTTAACTCTATTATAATCTAAATTATTTTTTGTAAATCTAATTTTTTCACTATAATCTATACCATAAACTTTATATTTAAATATTTTGTTAAAATAAATCATATAATTCCCGGGAACACACCCTATTTCTAAAAAAGTTTTTTTTGTTTTTGGTAAATATCTATATAATATGTCACTATAAAGCACAGTTTCTACTCTTTTTTTACTTAGCCCAGACCAATATCCGTCCCAATAATTTTTAGTTGTTAGTTTCATTTTTATTTACCTTAAAGTGTTATTAAAAAAAGAAATATCTTTATTTTTAATTTTCTTTAAATTAATTAAAACATAAAATTGTGCACAAAATAGATACCAAATATTTTTTAAATTAAAATTAAATAAATATATAATAAAATTTTTCAATATTCTTCCGAATTTACTCCAAATAAATATTAAGGTGTTCTCGAAATACCCTCCAAAATGAATATTAAATAAATATATATCGTAAACGGCTTCCATATATATTAAATCTTTTTTTGGCATTCTCACATTTGTTGTACCTTCGTGAAAATAACGCGCCTTTCCGGTTAAAAACAAAGTATTTGGATATTTTTTATATATTCTGTGAGATAAATCAATATCTTCGTTCCAACAATATTTCTTTAAATTATTATCCGGTTTTATTTTTAACAATATGCTCTTTTTGAATGTAGATTGCCCAGATAACCACATACAAGGAATTATCTTATTTTTTATATTTAATGGATAAGTATTTCCTAAAGACGGCCACAAATTACAATAATCATTAGTATTTGCTGATATTAAGAATATACGATTATATATCTTTGTTATTTTATTTAATAATGCGTTTTTCCTTTTGATAGTATTAAACCCCATAACCCCTAATGCGTCCGAGTTTTTATCAAATACTTCTAATATAAATTTATAATAATCCTTTTCAATAATCATATCATCATCTATAATGGATATTAAATTGCCTTTTGCTAACTGTATGCCCTTGTTTTTTCCAACAGTTAAACTATTTTCATCAGATTCTACATATATGATATTAATTTTTTGTGCGCGCTTATCTAATTTAATCTTCTTACATAGATTTTTAACAAATTCTAATTTGCCATTATCTATTATTATTAATTCCTTTGGCAGAATTGTTTGATTCAAAATTGCATATATACAATCTTCTAATTCTTTTTGTCTTTTATAGGTTACTATTATCGTAGTTATAGAATACATATTAATACTTCCAAATCAAATAAATTATTTTATAATATCTATAATTTTTTTCAGTTAATGGCTCTAATTTTATTTTAGAAATTTCATATTTCTTAAAAAAAAGAGAAGATAATTTATCTTTTAAAATTTCTTTATTCAAAAATTTAGTTCTTAATATATTTAAAGTTTTATTGGACAAATTAAATGTTTTAAAAATTTTTCGAGCCTTATTTTTAAATATAGTAAAAATCGTTTCTTTTTTAATTAAAAAAACGCCATAAATTTCTAGATTATTATATTCTTTTTTAAGGTCTATAGGATTATAATAATATTTTCCCAAATCGCTTTTTTTAAATCCATCTTCGCGAAAAGCATTGGGAATTTCTACAATTATTGTTCCATTAGAATTTAACCTTTTCTTTGCATTTTTAAGAAATTTATCCAATTTAATGTACTGTAATACTTGCATTGCTGAAATTACATCATATTTTCGTTTGTGTTTAAATTTTAGAAAATCGCAACATTCAAAATCAATTTTATTTGCATTTTTTTTAGAAATATTTTTTTTAGATTCTAATATATTTTCTTTATCGATATCAATAGCGTATATTTTCTTAATATTTTGATTTAACAAATAGTTTAATCCTAATCCGGATCCACACCCTACATCTAAAAGAGTTTTATCTTTAGAATATCTTTTAATTAATTCATACCTTTTTCCAATAATTTGTAATTCTTCTTTAGTATATGCTCGATTAATTGTCTCGGCTTCTAAACCCATTATATCACTTCTTTTTGTAAAAATTTTGTATTATCTTAATTACATAATCTATTTGTTTATTTGCTAATTCAGGATACATTGGCAAAGAAATTACTTCATTGGATATCTTTTCAGTAATAGGAAGTTTAAATTTATGTAATTCTGTTAATGCCTTCTGTTTATGATTTGGTATTCTCCAAGAAACTATTGTTTCCACACCACTTTTATTTAAATAATCATTTAACTTATCTCTTTTACCGTCTTTTACTCTTATCACATAATTTTGGTAAACATCATAATAATCTCCATTACTTGGTGCAGGAGGACAAACTATTTCTTTTAATCTTGATAATTCTTTATTATATCGGTTTGCAATCTCTCTTCTTCGTTTTATTGCTTTATCAAAATGTTTTAATTTAATTAGTAAAAATGCCGCATCCTTATTATCTAAAATAGAATTACCACCAATACAATGAATGTCTTTAGGGTCTGCCTTAATATTAAACATTCTTTGTACATATCCTGGGTATAATCCGTGATCTCTTAGTAAATATAATTTTTTCGCAAGCTCTTTATCTGTAGTTATTGCCATCCCGCCTTCTCCTTGAGAACCCAATACTTTTGCTGGGTAAAAACTATAACAACTAACATCTCCATAATGTCCTTTGCCTTTAAATTTAGCACCCGCGGCTTGTGCAGAATCTTCAACTACAAATAAATTATACTTTTTTGCAATTTTCATTATTTTTTCCATATTACACATTCTGCCATTTAAGTGAACTGGAATTATTGCTTTTGTTCTTTTAGTTATTACTTTTTCAATTAGAGATTCATCCATGTTGTGATCTGTTTCTTTAACATCTATTAAAACTGGTGTTGCCCCCAATCTGCAGATGACGTCAATTGTAGCTACAAATGTGTGAGACACAGTTATTACTTCATCTCCTGGACCTATGCCTCTAGCCCATAACGCGATATGTAATGCACCAGTACAACTGTCTGTACCTATACCATATTTTGAATCATTCATTTTAGCTAGTTTATCTTCAAAATCTTGTAATTCTTTTTGAAAAATATAAGCACCTCTTTCATCACAACTACTATATGCCTTATCAAATTCTTTTTTGTGATCTTTATATTGTTTTATGTATCCTACGAATGGAACTTTATACATCTTAATCTCCTTTAAATTTTTTTAAAATTATATTTTTTATTTTTTCAGAGTTAACAAAATATTCTTTCTCTAAAATTGAATTTGCTGGAGCTGGCGTGTCTGGTAAACATAATCTATAAATTGGATTTTTTAATTTCTTAAAAACTTCGCTTTCAGAAATCACTGCTGCAACTTCACTAGAAAAACCATTTGTTTTCCAACCGCCATCTACAATTAATACATTCTTTGTTTTACTTACTGAGTTAATTATTGTTTTTTTATCTAATGGTTTAATGGTTCTTACATCTATTATTTCACAAGATGCATTTTTTAATTCATTTGTGGCTTTTAGACACTCTGTAACTAAATATGAATTCGATATAATGGTTAAATCAGTCCCTGTTTTTACAATTTTTGCTAAACCTATTGGAATTTGTGGAGTGTTTATAGGAACTTTTGACTTTGTATTATATAACCATTTATCGTCTATTAAGATTACTGGATTTGGATCATCAACTGATGAAACTAACAATCCGCTTACATCTGTTGCATTACTTGGCGCGACTACTTTTAATCCAGGAACATGCGCAAACATGCCATGTAATGATTGAGAATGTTGAGCACCCTGCTCCCCGCCGCGATTAATTATTGCTTGTATCGTTATGTTACAACTTAATCTGTCACCAAACATATAATTCCAATTAGATGCTAAATTAATTAATGGATCAAACGATAAATACATAAAATCGTGCCTTGCTTGTATCAATATAGGTTTTGTCCCAGAAAGACCTGCGCCTACACAAATTCCTGTAACTGCATTTTCTGAAATTGGGCAATCTATAATTCTATTCTCACCATATTTTTTTATTAATCCATTAACACAACCACCAACATACCATGGACTTTTGATACCTATACCTATCAGGAAAGTATTTTTGTCTTTATTTAACAGAAAATCATAAGTATCTCTTATTGCTTGTTCATAAGTTTTTTCTATTTGTTTTAAATTTCTTTTTTCTTTTGGAATTTTTGAAATATTTGAAAAAACATCTTTATAAGTGTCCTCAGGATTTGGCTTTGGTGCTTTCTCTGCCCAATTTATAATTTTGTCAATTTTTGAATATAGTTTATTATATCTTTCATCTATTTCTTTATTAGAAATATTATATTTTTTTTGTAAATTCTTTATAGGGCATTTACTTATCCAGTAGTCTAATTCTTTTTTACTCCTTAACCCCATATCTAAATCGTTGTTTGGACCAACATGTCCCCTTATTCTGTAAGTTATTGCTTCTATAAATATTGGACCTTGCCCTTTTGCAATTAATTTCTTTGCTTTTTTAAAAGTATTACTCACTTCCTCTACATTGTTTCCATCAATCAAAAAAGAGATTATCCCAAAAGATCTTGCTTTTTTACAAAGGTCAGTATCTGCAAATATACTTTTTAGTGGCATGTGAGTACTGTATCCATTATTTTCGCAAACTAAAACAAATGGCAATTTGTGTATTTTTGAAAAATTAAGAACTTCATAAACTATCCCTTCATTCATTGCGCCATCTCCCACAAAAGAAACGGCAATGTTTTTTTGTTTTTTTATTTTATTTGCAAGCGCAACTCCTGCTCCTAGTGCTGGAGAACTACCTACAATTGCAGAACTACCAAAAAAACCCATTTCTGGATATATTAAATGCATGCTTCCGCCTTTTCCTCGAGAACATCCCAATTTACTTGTAAAAATCTCTGCAGTAATGCCTTTTATGTCGTTTGTTTTTGCAAGATAATGAGCATGTGATCGGTGATTACTAAAAATAATATCGTTTTTACTTAAATTAGAACAAACACCTACCGCTATTGCTTCTTCTCCTTCAGCTAAATGAACAGGTGTTTTTATCTTTTTATTTTTAGATAAATCTGCAATTCTGTTTTCAAAACACCTAATTAAGATCATCTGATCTAAATAATTAATTATTTCTTTTTTTATTTTAGTCATACATTTTGAACCATTTAGTATATTCATTCAACCCTTTTTCAATATCATATTTAGGAGTCCACCCCAATAATTTATTTGCTTTAGAAAAATCAGCAACTAACTGGTGGACTTCTCCAATTCTTGCAGAGAC
>DAOOUC010000010.1:0-19482 GCA_035390665.1 archaeon
AACCAAATATTTGAAATAAAATGATTACTTAATTTCTTAAATATCATATTAGAAATTAAAGTTAATGCAGATAACATAAAATAACCTACTGAGAATAAAACCAAACTTAACCCTATTGTTCCAATATT
Source organism: archaeon (assembly GCA_035390665.1). Lineage (GTDB taxonomy): Archaea > Iainarchaeota > Iainarchaeia > Iainarchaeales > CSSED10-239 > JAKQTP01. Next base: position 129 of record DAOOUC010000010.1, read on the forward strand.
TAGTTCTAATGTATTAGGGGGTTCTAATTTTCCCATAAAAATAAATATTAAATACAAACCCACAATTAACAAAATTACAGAAATAATCATTAACCATTTATCTACTTTCTTTGTATCCATTTTTGTTTCACAAAAAAATAGAAGATATAACCTTTTAAAAGGTTATTTATTTTATTAGGTTTTTTGCGTTTAAATTATTAGATGCACTGCATTAAATATGAAAATAATTAATGAAGGCATAACAAGCATTACTAATACATCCCATGTATTTAATGCATCAGGATTTTTCTTATATTCATCCCATAAATATGTGTGTGCTTTTGTTTGTTTCTTTAAATGTAATAAATACCAAAGCAAACTAAAAATTAATGCTGAAATTACCCATAGTGTTATGATTGCAGTATATTTTTCTAAAGCTAAAAAGTATTTAGATGAAAATATCCATAGTATTGTTATTAATCCATAAGTAACTAATACAGAGAATATGGCTTTAAATATTAACTTTGCTGTTCCTGTCTTAAATAATGTAACAATGTTATTGAACAACCACATTATTATGAAAAGAACAGTCATTAATAATAAAACTATAAATATAAATGTTAAAATAAAAGTTCCAAGAACAAAACCAAGAACTAAAATAATACCTGCTAATATTAAAAAAATAATTTTTGTTAAAAGATTCATAAAAATCACATTGTTACTTGAATATATTATTTAGATAAGAAGTATTTTTAATATTAATTATTTGATTCTGTTGCATTTGAATTATTTTCTGTGTATAATGAATTTTCTGGTTTTTTGTTAAAGAAATAAACACAATAGGTTTTACAGTTTTCAGAATTTGGTGCAAAGCTAATCGGGTCAAAAATTTCATCAGGCATATCTCCACTAGCTGTCCAGAAATCACAATACGCCCAAACATTCATCTTTAAATTGTCTGCTTTAATTCTTAAATCTCCATTGTCTAAATACTCTATCCCTTGACCACCAATTAATCCTATACAATTTTCGTCCATTCCAGAATAAATACTTATCTTTCTTTTTGTTATTGTGCCTGTAAGCATTAAATCTTCAATAATAAATGGAATCTTTGTACTTGTTCCTACACTTTTTGCTGCAGATTGTACTCCTTCTTTTAATTTTTGATCACTAATCAATATTGATTGCTTATTTGTAGATGCAATCATATTCATAATAATTACAAGAATTGCAGCAGCTAAAACAAAAGCAATTAATAATCTAAAAGACTCAGAACTTGAATCGTCTCCTCTTTGATTAAGTTTAAGTATTTTCATTATAAAACCATATTTGCTAAAATTACAGTCAATACAAACAAGATTGTAGCAACAGGAAGAGTTTGTGCAATTCTATATTTTACAAGAATCATATTTTCTTGTTCAATCATTGTAGTAAAGAAAGTCATAATTAAAACAATTTCAATAACATAAATTGCAACAATAATAGTAAATGCTGTTGGTGTTGCAATCTTACTAATAACATCCATATTTAAAGAACTACCAAAAGAAGACATAGAAGTTATATCCATTCCCATGCCTGTAGTGTCTATTCCTTCTAAAGATGAAGCCATTTCTTCTAAAGCTCCACTACTTGCTACAGAAGACAAAGTAGAAATTACAACCTTATGAAGAGTTGTTGTTACACCAAGAATAATTGGACCAATAAACTTAGCCATACTATTTAAAGTAGAAGTAATTTCTGCAATTAAAGTTGATAATAATCTGTTAATTTCATCTGTATTTCTTAATTGCATAGAATATGAAATTAAAGTTTTAGCTGCAACATTTACACCCATCTGAACAGAATCAACTACTAATCTCATAGCACTATTGATTATTGTTGAAGGGTTATTCTTTAAGGCACCATAATTTTTATCAAAAACTGCAGAATTAAGAGTTAAACCTAAGACTCTTATGTTATCAACAGTTTTACCAAAAATATCTTTAGCAACAGTTGATTTAGGAAGGAATTGACGAGTGTGATCAAAAGCATCTTCAATTGGCTTATTTTCTCCAAGCCTACTTGCAATAATATACAGTGCATCCTTAAATTCTTTTTCTTGAGTTTCAGTTTGAAGTTGAACTTTTCTTTTATAAACACTTGTTGCATAACACCAAAGAGAAATTGATAAAGAAATAGCTATAAACAAACTAAAAATAATATAATAAGGAATAATCATATTCTTTGGTTCTGCCCAAAAAGCAGCTTCTTCTGCACACATTACTTTAGGATTAAGTGCTTTTGCATTTAATTCTTCTGTGGTACATCCCCAAACAGGTGTTGTTGTATTGAATTCTTCTTCTAATATTTTTTCTTTTGTTACTCCTAATGTGGTTTGTAAAAAAATTCCAGAAAATATACCAACACCCATAATTATTACAATTAAAATAAAAACATTAATCTGAAAATCTTTAATCTTTAATGTATTCTTTTTTGGAAGACCTGGATAATTATCAGGAATAACTGGTGGAACATATGTTGGAGGTCTTTTCTTTATAACACTTCTAGCATAAAAGAAACAACCAAGAGGGATAGCAATATTATAAATCATTATTAGATAGATTGGTTGAGCCATTGCTGAACCAGAAAAAGCAGAACCAACTGGTAAAACAATAATTAACAATAATGGTAAAAGAATACCAAGATAAAACATAACTGTTGCTGGTTGATTTAAAGTTCTTGCATAATCTTCTAATTTTCCTTTAACAGAAACCAAGGTATCATTCATGGTTTGATCTAATAATTGATATCTCTTACTTTCAGAAGACTCAATTACTGAAGATCTAATCTTCATTAATCCTTTTTTTAGTTCAACAGAGATGTCTCCCCACTTATAAGCTAATTCATCTAAGGCTTCAGCAACACTATTCTTTATTCCTACCTTTACTTCCCAAAGTAATTTTTTAAGATCTTCTGCAATCTTTCCATGTCCGTGTTCTGAAGCAAATTCTATTGCTTTTTCTAAATTCGGCACTAACTTCATAGACATTATCATATATCCTAAAATCTCTGGAACAAAAGTTAATGCTTTAATCTTTTCATCTTGAACTTTATTTAATGGATATTTTTGAACAAAAATATATAAATAGAAAACTAAACCAATTGGAATTCCAAAAACTAATAAATATGTAAGCATTGAAGATCCCAATGCATTTGAAATTGTTTCACCAAATAAATAAAATATTGAACCTGAAATAACAACTGCTAAAAACAAACCAACAATTAAAACAAACTTTACGGTTGCAGAATATTCTTCTGCACTTAAATCCCAATCTAAGAAATCTATTGCTTTTTGATATTCATCGTTGTATGTTGCATTCTTTCCAAGACCTGAAAACTTTTCATTAATCTTTTTACAAAAAGTAACATAAGCATTTGATTTCTTTTTAGAAAGTTTATCAGAAGGTTTAGAAAAATCTCTTGAATCTATAGCTATAGAACTATAAATTTCTCCTGGATTTTCCTTTGAAACCTTATACTTATAGTTGTCTGGCATCTTTTATCTTGTGTTTTAGTATAATTAAAATATATTTATAAAAGAAAGAAAGATTTAAATACATGTCCCTTTTCTATTTTTATATATTAAAATAAATTTAATAGGAGACAAAAAATGAGTTTTAAAATAATACATGACAAAAACAAATGTGTGGGTTGCGGTGCTTGTGTTGCTGTATGCCCTGACAATTGGGAATATAAAGAAGACAAAGTTTTACCTAAAAAAACTAAAGTTGAAGAAATTGGTTGTAACCAAGTTGCAGCAGATACTTGCCCGGTTTCATGTATAAAGATTGAAAAAGAATGAAATTAAATTTTGGAACTGCCGGTATTCCTGGGACATCTAATGGTCCAATACCTAAGATAAAAGATGCAACCGTTTCAGGAATACATCAAGTAGCTAGTTTTAATCTTGATGCTTTGGAGATTGAATTTGTTAGAGGAGTGTATCTTAAAACAAGTAACCCAGAACAACTAGAACTCATAAAAAAAACCTCAGAAGAAAAAAATGTTTCACTTAGCATTCATTGCCCTTATTATATTAATTTAAGTTCTCTTGATTCTGAAATTATTAGAAATAGTATAGGTTATATTTCACAATCACTTATTGTTGGACAATTAATTGGCTCCAGGATTGCTTTATTTCACCCAGGCTATTTTCAAAAACAAGAAAGGGCAGAAGTTCTAGACACAATTTCAAAAGGAATAGACAAAATTATTGAAACTGTTGAAAAGAAAGGCAATCATAAAAGAATACACATAGGTTTAGAGCTAACCGGAAAAGAAACGCAAGTTGGTTCTTTAGAAGATATTTTTTATTTTTATGAAAAATATAAAGATTTAGGAGTATTACCTGTTATTGACTTCTCACACCAACATGCTAGAAAAAATGGTTACTTTAGAGAGCAGAAAAACTTGAATTCTTTTTTTGAAAAACTAGATAGTTATCCAGATTATCTAAAGAACATGCATATGCACATGTCAGGAATCAATTACTCAGAGAAAGGAGAAAGAAATCATCTAATGTTTGAAGACAAAGCAAATGACTTTCCTTACAAGAAGATTTTAGAAAAACTAAAAGAAAGAAAAGCAGAAGGGACAATCATCTGTGAAAGTCCTATTCCATATGAGGATGCTCAATTACTAAAAAAAGAATATACAAAATTATAAAAGATCCCAGTCTTTTCCGCCTTTATCTTTTAATCTTTCTTTTACTGATTTTCCATCTTTATTTGCTAATCCGTGCATTGGTCTTGGTAAATTTGCAGGTTGACTTGATCTTTTCATAATATTTGACTGCTTACTTTCAAGTTCATCCATTTCATCTGGTTCTTCATCGTCATAGTTTCCAGAATCTAAAATCTCAATTTCATCAATATCATCATTATATGGATCTTCTTTTTTATTTCTAATAATTTCTGTATCTCTTCCACCAGAATTAAGAGTTGGTCTTGTACTGCTTGTTGCAGCAGCATATCTTTGACCGTCTTTTGATTTTTTCATAACATTTATTCTATCAATACTATCTTGATTAACAGGACCAGAATAACCACATTGTCTACATTTGTGTCCTCCTGTGCTTTGATCCATTCCTACATTTAAAGAATAACATTTAGGACAATATTTGTATAATACCATTTTTACTTCACCTTTTTCTCCACAAAAATATTAAATATAATAAAATGATAAATACAAATGTTTAAAAGCATATTTTATTTATGTTTTATTAGATTATTTAAAAATAAAAGGAGAAAGATAAGATGAGTTTTAATAAGAATGAAGTTGGAGTTGTTGCCTATGGTGTAAAAACAGGAATAATTACCCCAAAAGATAATATCATTGAAATAGTTAAACAAACATTTAAAAAAAATCCTAAACTTTTAGAAAATGGAGACATTGTTTGTGTTAAAGAAGCAGTTACTGCAATTACTCAGAATAATTTCGTAAGTTTAGAAGATATTAGAACAGATATAATAACTAAATTAAAAATAAAAGAAAACTCAACAATTGGTGTTGTTTTTCCAATAACTTCCAGAAATAGATTTTCTTTAATTCTAAGAGCAATCTCATCAACAGTTCCAAAAGGAAAAATAATAGTACAATTGTTGTTTCCATCCGATGAGCAAGGAAATCAAATAATTTCTGAAGATTTCTTAAAAAAGAAAAAAATAAAATTAGAAGATAAAATTACTTTAGAAAAAATTGGAAAAAATAGATTCATACATCCAGAGACTGGAATGGATTATATTAAATTCTATGAAGATTTAATAAAGAAAGAAGGAGCAAAATCTGAAATATTTTTATCAAATAACCCTGAACATATTCTACAATATAAACCAACAGGAGTAATTATCTCTAATGTTCACGACAGAAACAAAATTTTAGAAAAAATTAAACCAAAGTTTAAAAACACAATTACTTTACAAGACATCTGTTCTGATAAAAAAAGAAAATCACACTCAGAATATGGACTTTTAGGTTCAAACATACTTGATCCTGAAAAAGGAATAATTAAACTTCCACCAAGAGACTCAGACAAAGTTTGTCTAGAAATACAAAAAATGATAAAAACAACATTTAAAAAAAATGTAGAAGTAATGGTCTATGGAGATGGAGCATATAAAGATCCTGAAAGTGGAATATATGAACTTGCTGATCCTGTTTGTGCTTTTGGAGTAACTCCTGGAATTGAAAGCAACAGAAGAGTAGGGGTAAAAACAAAATATCTAATGCAAAAATACCTAAATGAAGGAAAAACTAAAGAAGAAATTCTAAAAGAGATAGAAAAAGAAAAGAAAAAAGTACTTTGCACAACAGACAAAGGAAATATGGCTTGTGAAGGAACAACACCAAGAAAAGTAAGAAACCTTGTTGCAAGTCTTGCTGATCTTGTGTCTGGTAGTGCAGATGCAAATACTCCTGTAGTTATTGTAAGAGGGTTTATTTAAAATTTAAAATTCTCTTATTTTTTAACAAATATACAAAAAAACAAGAGTTTAGAATTTATATAGTTCTTTAATCACATAATTATTATGAATAATAAAATTTTAATAAAATTAAGTGTTGGAATTGGAAGAAATTTAGCAGAAGCAGAAGAAGCTTTAAAAATTGCAAAAACAAACAAAAACAAACATAAAAAATTTAATATAGAAATTTATAATGGCCCAAAATTAAAATATACAAATATCATTCCGTCTGAAATTATTAATGCATACCTAAGACTTGAAAAAAAGTTATCTAATTCTCCTAAAGAACTTTTGGATTTAGAAATATTAAAAAAAGATCCAAAAACTAAACTTTTAAATAAATTAGGATATTACATAGAATTGCAAAAATTAGAACTTAAGAAAAAATATAATAAAAGAAATAGATTTATTATTTTATTTGATGCAGATTCTATGCACCTTCTTAATAAAAAATATGGCTATGAAACTGTGGATAGATATCTAGAAGCAATTGGAAAAGCGCTCTCTGAAAACATAAGATATTCTAAAGACCGAAACGAAAAAGATTTATTAAAAATAAAAGATTTATTAAACAATAGAAAAAATGATGCTGCAGGAGATGAATTTATTATTGATCTCTCTTGTAATAAGAAATATTTAAAACAAATTGCTGAAAGGTATATTACTAATTGTTATGAATATCAGAAAAAATTAAAATGATTTAATTGTTTTTTGTTTCTCTTTTTCTAAAATTCCTTCTGCTGCTATAACGCCTGTAATGGCTGCACCAATAATATTTCCTGAAACTCCTGCTCCATCTCCAGCCATATAAAGATTTTTTATATGTGTTTCTAAATATTTATTTGTTTTAATTTTTGTGGATCTAAATTTGACTTCAGGAGCATACAGAAATGTGGAATCTCCATCAAGGCCAGGAAGAATCTTATCAAGCATCTCTATTCCTTCAATTAAATTTTTTGTAATTCTGTATGGCAAAGCAAGACCAATATCTCCTGGAATTGCATCCTTTAAAGAAGGGGTAATATGAGCGTGCTGAAGTCTTGAATAAGTACTTCTTCTTCCAACTTTTAAATCTTTAAATCTTTGAACTATTGGTTTTCCACCACCAACTAATGTTGCACCTTGTGCTACAAAATTTGCATAAAGTCTTGTGTTTTCTAAAGGTTCTGTTAATTTTACTTCAGTTACTAAAGCAAAATTAGAATTCTTGCCATCTAAGTTATGATTGCTGTGCCCGTTAACACAAACAAAATCCTCATATTCTTCTGTTGCCACATATCCGTGAGGACAAGGACAAAATGTTCTAACAACATCATCATATGTTTTAGAATACATCAAATAAACAGTTTCATACATTAATTCAGCCTGCTCCTCAATTAAAGCTGCAGGGAATTCCACTCTTACTCCAACTTCAATTTTATCATACATTTTTTCAAGATTGTTTTTTTGTGAGATTTTTTCAATCCATGAAGAATTATATCTTCCTGGAGCACAAATTACATATTTTGATTTAAGTTCTGCTCCATCAGCTAAAATTACTCCTTGAATTAAATTATCTTTAACCAACAAATCCAAAACTTCTGTATTTGGTAAAAGTTGTACATTTTTTTTAATTAAATGTTCTTGCAATTTATGAATTACTGCCGGTAGTTTATCTGTCCCAACATGAATTGTTTTTCTTATAAATAATTTTATGTTGTGCTTTTGAGAAAGATCAACCAAATCTTGCGTTTTTTTAAGATCTTTTGGATAATATTCTGCAGGCACTCCAAATTCTAAAAATAATTTTTCCACATAATCTAAATATTCTTGATATTCTGAGATTGTATAAAGATGAAACATCTTTTCGTGGCTTAAAACTGGAGTAAAATGAAGCTTTCCATCTGAAAATGTTCCAGCCCCACCAAAACCGGTCATAACATCTGTTTTTTGTCTGTTTTCTACAAGTTGTCCTTTATCAATAAGTAAGATTTTAAGTTTACTATTCTTAGATAATTCATAAGCACTAAAAATTCCAGCAGGCCCTGCACCAACAATTATAATATCAAAAAAGTTATTATCCATAAGATTCACAATAATAATATAAAGACTAAACACTTTAAAAGATTATTGTGTATCATTTATATTGATACAATTATGGAACTAAAAATTAAACCAATATTTTTAGGAAAAACAAACAATTTCAAAAAAAATCAAATAATAAACAATTATTATTGTTTGTATTTTCATAATGGAAAATCATTTCTTTATGCAAAAGAAAACAAATCTTTTATTGAATATCTTATTAATAAAAGTAATTCCACAGAAAAAGAAAAAATTACAAGACTATTAAATTCTGAAAAGTTTTATGAATTCTTAAATGAAATACCTAATCTCAAGAATTATTCTAAATTTTTAGAAATACATTACTTAAAAGACCTTAATTTAATAAATAAAATTAATGATTGCTTTCAAGATTGGCTTATTGGAACACCTAATCAAAAAATTAAAGCTTTAGATAAAATAAAGAAAGAATTAAAACAAGAAATCGTGATAAATTATTTATCTAAATTAAAAACAGAACAACCTAAATTAAGAGAATTAAAAAGAACAGAACCAAAAAAACGCAAATTAAGAAGAATATCTTCAAAAGCAAAATAATTAAATCAATTTAGAAAAATCAGAACTTATAAAACCACTTGCTTTTGGATGTCCGTTCCCTCCATATTTCTTAGCAATTTGGGAACAATCAATATTTTTTGATCTAAGGCTTATTTTATCAAAATCTTTCTGATCTTCTCCTTTGGCATAATATCTATACCATACAATTATCATTTCTATATCTTTATAAAGTTCGGAATTAAAAATATATTCAGAAATATATCCTGCCTTAAATTGAGAATTAACAATAAAACTTTTCACACCTTCAAATTCTATTGTTCTTCCTGTTGAAACATCATCTTTTACTTTTGTATTAATATAAGTATTCATTAATTTACCATATTCTTTAAAAATTGGGAAACAATCTTTAAAATAATTATTATCAAACAATTTCAAAAACTCATTATTTATTTCAAAATCTCTATTTGTGTCTTTGTCATAAATCTGAAGATATAAGAAATCTATATATTGTAAAACATCTTTAGAATCTGGCAATTGCCACGTCCAAATATCCATATCTTGAATATATTGTGAAAATAAAGATGGTTCTTTATCAAAATATTTCCAAACTAAAACACTTGCAGCAGAGTTAATGTCTGTTAATCCTTTTATTTCTAAATCAAACATTTCAGAAATAATATTTTTGTGATGATCTATCCAAATTAAATTTTCTTTAAAAACAGATAAAAATTTTGCCATAGTTTCTTTACTAAAACTATAGTCTACAATTACTACTTTTTCAAATTTATTTATATCAATATTATACTTTTTTAAAATCTCGAATATGTTATCCATTCCATAATGAACTTCATAAAAATAATAATATTTCCTTAATTCTTTATAATCTGGAATTGATTTAGATATTTTTTCTAAATAATCGTTATATGCAAATCCTAAAGCAGAAATTAATCCGTCAAGATCATTATGGTAGAAAATTATTGTTTTCATGTGTATATCTTTCCTTCATTAAAAAAGTCTCATTGATATATATTATAATCACATAAATATTTAAAAAAGGGATTTAATTATTTATTTTTTTTATTAAAGTAAAAAATAAATAAAATAAATAAACCTAATATTATTAAAGTTAAAATAATGGTGTTATAATTAAGAGTAGAAGTTGCAGCAGGAGAACTAATTGCTGAAACCATTGTGCTTTCTACAGAATCACTTGCAATAGTTCTTGCCATTTCTTGTTGTGCAAAATTCTTACTAGATTTCTGATTGATTCCACCAATTGTTGAAGTCATTGTTAAAAGTAAAGCAAAACCTATTACCCCAACTATTGTTAAAATTAATGCTAAAAATAACCTTGTCTCATTTGGTTTAAGTAATCGCTTTCCCTTAAATGTCAAAGAATAATATTTCCATTTTCTTAAAGATTCTTCTTTTTTTACTAACCCTGCCTTTGAAAGAACTTCAAGATGTTCTTTAATTGTTGGATTTGATAACTTTAATTCTATAGATAAATCAGAAAGAGTTTTCTTTCTTTTCTCTAAAGCTTTTAAAATATTTAATCTTGAATCAGAAGCAATTGCTTTTAATGTTTCTTTATCTATAGTTATCTTATCTTCCATAATAATATTTTAAATATTTGTTATTTTAAATCTTCCCTTTTATTTAGGTTTAAAACTACAAAACATCTATTTATAATATTTTATAAGTAAGTTTAATATTGTACTTAAATTTTAAAAATAGACTAGATATGACTACATTTATTCAAACAGAAGAACAACAGAAAAAAGATTTTAAATATTCTGTAATGGATGGTGTTTTTTGGACAATTATGACTTATTTAGGTGCAGTATTTTTAACCCCTTATCTTTTATCTCTTGGAGCAAATAGTTTTCAAATTGGACTCACAACTTATGTCCCAACATTAATTGCATCAATAATTTGTTTTTTTTCTTATGATTTTTTAAAATACTTTAATTCAAAAAGAAGTTTCGTTGTATTTTTTGTAATAATTCAAGCAACACTTTGGATTCCATTAGCTTTTGTTTATTTTTTTGCGACTGGTAGCACTGCAGTGTGGTTTGTTTTAATAATTTATTTCTTAATTTCAATAATAGGGACAATACCCGGTCCAGTCTATGGAGATTGGATAGGAAAGGTTTTTAAAATCAAAGAAATTGGATTATATAATGCAAGACGAAACATTATTTGTAATCTTGTAACAATATTGCCTTTATTTTTTGCAGGATCCATTTTAGATGCAGCATCTCATTCTAATACTCTTTTTATTTTTACAATAATTTTTATATTTGCAGGAATATTTAGATTTATTTCAGCTATGTCTTTGAACAAGATGAGTATTACTGAGACAAAAGAAGAAATAAAACATGAAACACACCAATCTAAAGGATTAATGCTTAATGCCTTTAGAGATGAAATAAAAAATAATAAAAATTATGTTTATTTTTTCGTGGTTGTTTTATTTTATTATTTTAGTTTATATGTTACTGCCCCTTATAATAGATTCTATTTACTTGAAATTGCAAAATTAAGTTATACTCAATATATATCTATTGAGATTGTTGCAATCCTTGGAGTAATTTTAACACTATTTTACTGGGGAACTGCAGTAGATAAATTTGGCGCAACAAGAGTTTTAAAAGCAACAATTTTCTTTTTACCACTTTATCCATTAACATTAATTTTATTTTCTAAAAATTTTTATGTACTTATATCTCTTGTATTTATTGATGCAGTATTAACTGCTGGATTAGGTATTGCTCTAACATCCTATCTTTATCAAAATATTAGAAAAAACCTAATTGCACACATGACTTTCTTAACCTTATTCCAATCTATTGCATTAACACTTGGTGCTTTAAGTGCAGCAGGAATAAATTATTTATTAACAAAGAATCTTGGTTCTGAAACTAGAGCATTATTCTGGGTTTTTATAATTGGAATAGGTCTTAGATTTATTTCAGCAATATTAAGTCAAGGATTAAAGGATAATAATCCTGAAAAGACAAATGTATTAAAAGAAATAATTGTTTTTAAGCCAATAATTTATGGTGGTGGAAAATTAATGCAGATTTGGGGAGAAAAACAAAAAGAAATAACACACAATGTTGGACAACGTACCAAAAAGATACAATTACATCTTAAAAAAACAACCAAACAGATTAAAGGTGATTTTTCCTTAACTGCAAAAAAATTTGGAAAAGAACTAAATGATACAACAGAAGAAATAATACACACTACAAAAAAAGCAATAAAGAGAACTAAGAAATTTTTAGACAAAAAAGATGATTTTTAAATAATATGTTATATAATAATATAGTGAAGGTATATGTTTAAGAAAAAAATATTTCAAACAACAGAACACAATGTAAATAAGTTAATCTTAATTTTAGGTGTTTTTCTTCTTACAATAACTTCTCTAATTATGGCAAATACGAAAGGATGGATTACTTTAAATCCAGGAATACTTGCAACTATAAAATTAATTTCTATTATACTCTGGACCTTCTTTATTGCTTCTGTTTTTATTAAATTTACACAAAATAAAGTACATAAATTATTTGACGAAAGCGTAGATCTTGAGCAAAGAATACTATTAAGTAAATTTTATAATTTCTTTGTATATTTATTTGCAACTGCTTTTGTATTATGGAAGATGGGAGTTACCCTTGAAAATATTACATTATTTGTTGGACTTATTGCTACAGGACTTGCTTTTGCCTTAAGAGAAATCCTTTTACCTTTCTTTGTTTGGTTTATGTTATTAACAAAAAGACCATTTAGAATTGGAGATTATATTAAAATTGGAGACGATGAAGGTAGAGTAAAACATATTGGTACTTTTTATGTTTTTTTAGATCCTTTAAACACAGACTTAAATCAAACAATTAAAATACCTAATAAGATATTTTTAGAAAAACAAGTAATTAACTATGGAGGAATAAACCTTCCAATATTTTTAAAAATCCCTGTAACTGCTATGGATTTAAAAGACAGTGAAAAAAGAATTGAAGAAATAAAGAAAAATCTAATCAAAATATATCCTGAATATACCATCCATCCAAAACTTGTATCAGACAAAGAATATGTATATCTATTATTTGATTTTACAGTATCAACTAAAGAAAACTACACAAAGATAAGACATAAACTTTATGAAGAAACATATAATTATTTTAAAGGGCCAAGGTAGATTAAATTTCAAAAACAATTGGCTTTTTGATATCTCCACCTATCTTGTTCAATAACAAGATATTTTTATTTTTCTTCTTTGCCATTTCTATTGCTAAATCTTGATAGGTTCTTCCTATGTGAGTTATTGGATTTTTACCATAATATGCTTCTAAAGTCATTGGTTTTGTTGGAGTAATTAATCCATTTCTTCTGTTACCTCTACCTGTTGCTCCACTATCTCCCATCTCTAAAGATGTTCCTGTTTTTGTTATAAATTGTGCTTCTTTTGTGTCTCCAATATTAATATATAAATTTTTTATTTTAAATTTTTGTTTTAATTCTTTTTCCAATTGTTTCTTATACTCAAAATATTCTTTTGTAGTTTTAAAAGAATCCAAGAATGCAAGAGCGATATACACTGATTTTTCTTTACCATCATAAGTAAACATAACTTTGTTGTCTGTTCCTATGTGCTTGCCTGTTTTATGAAGATTATCAATATATTTACCTATATCTAAAACTAGTTTCTCGTTATTTGTTTCTTGATGACCAACAGCAAAACTTGTATCGTTTGCTTTTTTACATGCAAATATATCATTAAGATCAGGGCTTCCTTGGTTTAGAAAATTATAAACTTTATATTTTAATCCGTTTTTTATTTCAAAATCTAAAGTTTCTTTAACTACAGATTCTAAAATTTTATCTATATTTTTTACTTTTGTATATTGCCCAGCAAAGACAATTTTTACCGGAGTTTTAAATTTTCCTTTTTCTATTTCTCCAGCACACACCATTGTTTTATCAACATTATAGTGTTTCATTGTTCCATATTCTTTAAGTAAGGCCTTAGATAATTTTTCAGACAAATTATCTGCTATTGTATCTGGGTGGCCTATTCCTTTTCTTTCTATTACTTCTATTTTTGTTTTCATGTCAATTCTCCTTTGTTGCTTATTAGTAACTAATTAGTGTTTGGAAATATTTAAAAAACCTTTCACTCATTAGTTACTATTATAACACTATAATAGTAACGAGGAAAAGAAAATGGTATCAGAAGCAAGAGTTAGTCCTTATTTTTCAAAGGACCAGGTGAAGATAATAGACGGATTAGTAAACAAGATTGGTTGCTCGAGAGCAGATGTTGTTAAGCAACTTGTTCTAATAAAGCTAACAGAAATGGGATACTTTAATAAGGAAAAAGACCACAAATAGTTGGACGATTATGAAAAAATATAACTATCTTAAAAAACCAATAATCACAGATAGATTGATACTTGTAAAACCATCTCTTGATTTTTGCAAAAGAAAATTAGAAATCTGGTCTAATCCAAAAATGACTAAATATAACGAAGAACACTTGACTTTAGCAGAAGTAAAGAAAAGAATGAAAGCAAATATAAAAGATCAAGGAAAAACCGCAATTTCTTTCTATGCTCTTTTAAAAGAGAATAATTTTCTTATAGGATCTGCAGGACTTCATATCTTAAAGCACAACAACTCTGCAGAATTAGGTTACGGAATAGATGTAAACTATTGGGGAAAAGGCTATTGCTCCGAAATTGTGTCTGCTGTGCTTGATTTTACCTTCACTCAAACAGATTTACATAGAATCTGGGCCACACCAGCTGTAGAAAACAAAGCCTCTTGTAAGGTCTTAGAAAAATGCGGATTTAGAAAAGAAGCGATTTTAAGAGATTCAGCTTACTATTATGGAAAATATTACAACGAAGCATATTATTCTATATTAAAAGAAGAATATTTAAAAATACACAATTAGTTGGACAAAAACCAATTATTATTTAAACTTTTTTGTCTACTATTATATAAACTATTTTTAGTTTAATTTAAGCCATTTTTTTAAATTTAGGGCTGATAAAGAAAAAAGAGGTAATTTCATGAAAAAAAACACATTAAGCATAGCTATAGTATTTGCATTAATCTTAAGTTTAGGTATAATTAATGCATCTGAATTTAAAATAAAAAATAATAACGGAATAAGTACCAGATTTAAAACCACACAACCAACATTTTATGATATGGTAAGATGTACGTGCGGTGGCGAGACTTGTGGAAATTCTTTTGAAAGTCACCCTAATGCATCCATTGGAGGACTAATAGTATATTGCTCACAACTGTGTTCTTGTAGAACAAAAGTCGGATTTCAATATGAAACAGAATATTAGAACCCCAGAAAATGTAGACAATTAATTTTGTCTTACTACTTTTTTTATCTCCAAATAACCAATAAATAATTTTCGCACTGGACAGCTACCCCCCCGAAAACAACCCCTCTTTGTAAGTCTATATATATCTGGTGATGTAAAAATGTTCAGAACAGAAAATAAATATAAAGATAATGTGTGTGTTATGTATAAATCGGTTGATGATCTTATACAAAAAAATAAAAGCTTAATTGGAAGAACAAGAATTTCCAATTACTCTAATCTACAAAGGAGATATTTTACAAGATGTTGATTTTTTGTTATGTTTTCTTCTACATAACCAAAAACTTCGTTTTTCCTTTCCCCAAGGTTTGCGTGTAGAAAAACTTAAGTCAATTGATCTATCCCGATCCAATAAAATAACAAAAGAAAAATATAGGAGGCGATAAAAAGTCCATTTTTGGAATTATAGAGAAAAAGCTAATTCTTCGCTAGTTTACTCTAGCCAAAATGTGCGAAAAAACACCAAAAAATAGAAAAAACAAGCTATCAGACGACCTTTCGGTCGGCTTAATAGCTCTTATATAGAACCGCTAAAATATTTTAGCCGATAACGTTATAAATACTTCGTACATATTATAATTATAAATAAATTTAAAGTGATATTATGGACAATGCACAAACAAGAGAATATAAGAACGAATGGGATAGGGCTCACAAAGAAGATATAAAGATAAGGAAAAGGATCAGGGGCGCACTAATCAAGAAGACTCTTGTAGAATATAAAGGTGGTGCGTGTTCTGTGTGTGGATATAACAAAAACATAGCAGTTTTAAGTTTTCACCACATAAATGATGAAAACAACCAGAAAGAATACGATATAAGTATCAGGATGGGCAATCGTTGTTCATTAGAAACCTTGAAAAAAGAAGCAGACAAGTGTATTCTAGTCTGTGAAAACTGTCACAGAGAAATACATCAGAAAGAACTTGATGAAAAATATAGAGAAATAGAAGAAAAATACATTGCTGGCTTAAGTGATGCCAGCAGAGCATCATTGTTTAAAATCTAGAAAATGTCCAATATTTTGTGTAATTTAACTAAAATAAAAAAATCAAGATTTTAAGGCGATGACTTAATCAACAAATACTGATTCTATTTTTCAGGGTAATATGTTTTTGTTGTAACAGATGTGCCAGTAGTTGTAGTTTCACATAAACATACGGGTTTGCAGCCTTCTGAATCGTCACCATTACAACAACAATTCCAATAATGTACATGAGAAGCATCATCATATAAATCTGCATTTCCTGGGTTAGACCCTATTAAATTGGAACTCTCGATCTTTTTTGCATTCCCGGTAGTTACATTTGTTATTATCATTCCTATTATTACACCAATCACTAAAGCAACTACTGCCCAAATGATCAACTTTGTTTTATCATTTTTCATTTTTTCATCTCCGTTTTTTATGTTTTTTTATGTTTTAAATTTTAACTTTATAAAGTTATTAATAAAATTAATAACCCTATTTGTATTAAAGAAGGAAAAGTATATAAAAGCTTCATTTTTTGGTTTTTTGGGCGTCCAAGTTTCTGTGTATTTTACTTCGCATTATTTTTCTTTGTTTGATATTTTATCTGTTGCTTTCTTGCCTTCTCACAGAGTCTTGTTATTTTTTTGTCTGTAAAGGGGTTGATGGCTTTTATGCCTGGAATCTTGTTGAAATCTTTTGTGTTTTCTGTGAAAATAAGATGAATATTGTTATTAAGCATTGTTTGTGCTAGAAGAGCATCAAAAAAATGCACGCCTGTTGAATAGGACAGATCTACTGCTTGCATAATTGTATCAGAATTATATGACAAAACACAAAATAAATTAGAAATATTTTTTAAGCGATTATTTAATTCTGCAGGATTATCAAAACATTTAATTTTATTTTTAGTGACATTCACAAATTCTACAAGATTTTGTATGCTTATACATCCATATTTTAGATTATCTTCTGAAAGCAAATTAAAATAATTCCGTATCTTTTCTGATTTATCTTCGGGATTTACGTTTGTATAAACAGTTACAAATATATTTGTGTCTATTAGATAAGGCTCTTTAGGGCTAGAATCTAATTTATCTAAATTTAAATATAAGTTCTCAGCAATCATAATCTCACCGTTATCTCTCATAAATTTCCGCTCTTGTTTTAGGCATCTTACCGCCTTTTCTAACCTTTAAAGGATTGGCCATCAGATATTTTAAATGCTTAATCGCGTCTAATCTTTTATTTTCTTTTTCAGTTATAGTTTCAACAATTGTTTTACTTATTGCATCTTTTTTATTTCCATATTTGGCTTTAGCCATCTCTCGTAAAAGCTTTTCAGACTTATCATCCATTGATATTGTTATTACTCCCATTTTCTCACCATTCTTTTTCCGTTTAATATAAATTAAAAGGAAGAACAAAATGTTTTTAAAGGGGGTAGTTTTACTTAATTATATATTTAAATAATTAATTATTTAAATAATGGATTATTTAATTAATAATAACTGCAAAAAAAATAAATGTAGAATGCGTCCAAGAAATAATGAGTGGTCTGATAGTTAATCTTTAAAAAAAATAAATGCAAAAATTAGACTATCCTAAGTCCGCAATTAATCTAGCAGGAGGGGGATTGCCATAATCAGTAGAGGACCAATTTGCTCGTCCATTTGTTGTTGAAATCAAATTACCACTACAATCTATATTTTGAGTATTTACTCTAGTTACTCTTGTAAAATATAATGGATATCTAAATGCGGTGTTAGAACTATTTGATAACTTTCCATTAAAACAATCATACATTACTTTTCTTCCAACAGAAGATGCATGAATAAACTTATAACAATTAGGTTCGGTACCAACATAAATTCCTGCATGCCCAAATAATCCTGCTTTTGTAGTTAAAAATAATAAATCTCCGGGCCTTAAATATCTTAATTCACTTTCATTTCTAATTACCCCTACTTGACCAGAAATGTGCCCTTTATTCTTTTCAATAAAATCTGCAATTCCCCATCCGTTCCTAAACAATTCAACACAACGCATAGAATCATCAATATACCCCATATCCCTAAAAGAAACATATAGTAGCCCTACACAATCTATGCCTTCCTTTAAATTTCCAAAATTTCTTATATATGCTCTATTTCTCCCTGCAAAAACATATGGAGTATTTAAATATTTGGCTGCTGTTCTTGAAAAATCTATACTTGTTAAATCAGAATTATTTTCATTAAGATAATCTAACGAAATACGTGTTGCTTCTGAGTTAAAGTTTAATATAAAAGTTATCGGTTTTACTAAATTATTAAATTCTGGTTCAAAATCTATAGAAAAAGAATAATTATTATCTTCTACTATTGTCTGTTGCTTTGTATTTATTTTTACCTTTAACAGAATATTATATCCATTTATTATTTTATTTTGTGTTAAATAATCAAAGCAATTTTCTCCTTCTCTATTTGTAACTGTATTTAAATAATCTACAATTCTTTCTTTTGTTCTAGGAATAAATATATTATCAATTACTAAATCTTTATCAAATTTAGAATCCAATAAATTATCCGGAGAAATTTCATCTTCTGCCTCTTTTAATGATTCATAATATCTTATTATTTCTGTATTACAAAAGTTTGGTTGTATTTGGTTATATTTGTTTGAAGAGTAAAAATAAACAGAATCAAAATTAACATTAATATCCATTAGTTCAGGAAATGGATTACTTATTATTGGAGTTAAAGATAAATCACCTATAACAATATCTGAATATAGATATTCTTTTTGAATTAGTTCTTTATTAGAATTAATATCCATAAACAAAACAATTTCTTTATCATCTATACTTTTTAGATAATACGTAGAAATAATATAAGGAACAATATCGCTTT
>DAOOUC010000010.1:19492-22771 GCA_035390665.1 archaeon
TCATTAATGTCTTGGATATATTGTGGTTCTGAATTCCCAACTGTAGATACACAAATAAAACTTATAATAAACAATATACTAATTAAATAGTTATTTTTTCTCATGATATCTTCTTCTCCTTTTTGGAATTAAAAATATAGACAAAATTATAATTATTACAAATGCAAAAACTAAATAATATTTTAGATTACTACTTTTTGTTTCTATTTCTTCATTATTTGATTCTGTTAATTCTATATCTTCTTCTGAAATTCCTTTGTTTTCTTCAGAATACAACATATAATCTGTTAATTTACTATATTCTTCTTTAGTTATATCTACTAAAATAAAATTCAATTCTTTTTGAAATTTATTGTTTTTTTCTTTATCAAAAATATTAATTATTAATTTATATTGATAGTGTCCTAAAATTAAATTTTTTGGGATAACATAAGGAAAAGTTATATTTTTATCTTGAAATAAAATCTTACTTTCTAAAGAATTATCTGTTTCTATGGCTATTGAATATTCTAAATTAGAATTAAAGGCATCCACAGTAAGAAATAAATCTTCATTTTTCCAGAATTCTGTAATTGATCCAGTACAATTATCTAAATTACACAAATAAAAGTTTGGAATTTCTGGATTTTTTAATACTAAAGAAAATGTTTTTTTATCTATAATATTTCCAGATATATCTTTAAATTCATAAATTACTTCTAAAATACCTGGAATTTCTTTACTAAAGATTATAGGTATGTATTCTATTTCTGAAATTAAAAATGAATTGTCATAATATTTTTCAGTTATTCCATATATACTAATTTTAACTGTTGTTTCTTCTGGATAATTGATATCACTTAATCCAATATCTATAATTTGATCATAATAATTTATTTCTGAAAAATTAGGCGAATATGAAAAAACAGAATTGCTTGCTAATACTAAAAATAAAATAATAATAATTTTTTTCATAAAATCACAATTATTCTATATCACAACTTAAATTTATTATTTTTTTTGGGCAATTTCCATTAGTTAGAGTCGCATTTTCTATAGAGCTTACATTTAAATCAGAAAGAGTTATTTGATCTCCAGTAATATATGTAAATTCTGAAGCCGTGGATAAATTTTTTATCTCTCCGGGGTTAATAACGGTCTCAAATCGTCCAACAATTGATGTGTCTTGTGCTGAATTATTCTTACCATTAATTGACAAAATTAAATTAAATAATTTTAAATCTGAATTATTGGATGCAACAATATTAATTACATTATTGGTAATAGTACACGATTCAAGAATCAAAGGATCATCCATACAAGAGAAATCACTTGCTTGTTTCATTTCATCTGCTGTTTGATCTAATTTAGATTTGGAAGATTCTTTTAACCATGCAAAAAACATTGTGGCTAAAATAACACTAACCATTATAATCATAATTACAACAATTACTTCTGATGCACCTTTTTTATTCATTTTCATTTTCCACCACTAATTGTAATATTTTTAACAGGGATTGTAGCTAAAACATTACTACTCCCATCAACTATATCGAAATGAGATATTTCTCCCTTACTGTAATTTGACAAGAATACTGCTGGATCAAAACCTATTGCAATCTGTGATCCATCATTTAAACTATATGGACTGGGCTTATATTTATCCATTTCCGTGGTAGTTTTATTTATTTCTGTTTGAATAAATGGAACTTCTTTAGAATCATAAACTTTAATTTGGGCACCATTTTTCAAACCAATATCTGGACTTAAAGTTATAGTTAAAATCTTTGTTGATTCATCATAAACTACTGAATTACTACCCTCTGCCAAAGTTACTGTTACAGTATATGGTCTCTCTGTTATATCTCCTGCTTTAACTGTGTAGATTACTGGATTAGTAAAATCAGTCATAATTTCCGATCTCGGGGAAATTAGTGCATCTCTGTGAATGGTTATGGTTGGAGTTAATCCTGTTAAATCTGTTCCTGCAGGCAATTCTGCAGTAATGGTGTTTGCATCATTATCAATAGTTCCATTAATATCATATGTTTTAAAATTAAAACTATAAATAAAATTATCATTACTATCCTTAATTTCATATGGTGCCAGAGTAAATACATTACTATCTCCATAACCTTCCTTTATTGATTTAGCACAAACACTTTTAAATCCTATATCGGGTCTTAAATAGAATACACCTGTATATTCTCTGTCAGTTTTACATGGCGATAACCATTGCTCAATCCCATAATATATAGTTGCGCCTTCTCCTGCAGAGATTACTATATCTGTTGTACCGTAATAAATTCCAGCAACAGGTTCTATAATTGGGTGATCAAGAATATGAGTTATTGTATATACTCCTGAAAAATAAGAATTTGTATAATCTTCTTTAATTGACATTGCTTTTATTGTCATATTTGTATCTTCTGGAATATTTATAGGCGAAGAATATATTGTGCTTTCCATTGTTGGATCGATTCCATTTGTTGTATAGTAAATAACTGCTCCCTCTTCAGAAGATAAAACTACGTCTTGAGATTCAAAAAATAAACCAGGATTTGGTTCTGCAACAATGTCTTCTTGAATTAAAGTAATATTGTAGCGATCTATTGATATTATTTTTTTAGGACAAGTTCCATTTGTTAATGTGATGTCTTCTATATTACTATAATCTAAATTATTTAAGGTTTCTTGATTACCTGTAATAAATGTAAAATTAGAATCTGTTTCTAAATGTATTATCTCTCCGGGACTAACAATTGATTCAAATCGTCCAACAATTGATGTGTCTTCTGCTGATTTGTTTTTACCATGAATTGATAATACAAGATTAAATAATCTTAAATCTGAATTATTTGATAAAACAAAACTAATATTTTTGTTTACTTCATCAATATTAAATGATTCTATTTTAAAAGAGGAATTATTACATGAAAGATTACTTGCTTCTTTTAATTCTGTTGCTGTTTGATCTAATTGTGATTTTGAAGATTCTTTTAACCACGCAAAAAATATTGTAGCAAGTATAACTGTAACAACAATAATCATAGTTATAACAATTAAACTAGATAGGCCTTTTTTTGTCTTAATCATTTTCTTCCCATTTTATTGCTTTCTGATTTTTTTGTAGCTTTTTCAATAATAAAGAAATATATTGTTGTTGTGATATTTGTAAAAATAATTACTAAGAATCCTACACCTACAATTTTTTGTGTAAATGTATTATTTAAACCCACACTTATTGGATATGTAGCAAGAACTGCAGCTGCTAACCCCCTGGTGTGTAATGCAACCATT
>DAOOUC010000011.1:0-16113 GCA_035390665.1 archaeon
CATGTTAACAACAGGTGCAGGGGTAGCAACTGCTCGTGCAATAAAAAGAGAAATGCCAGGTGCATATGACACCGTAGATGAATTTATTAATCCAGCAATAACAAACACCACGGTAATTGGGCCACCAGGAGGGCCACCACTTGCAGGTAAGGATTTAATTAATTTTAATTCTCAATTAACTAATCAACACACATATATATCAAGATATGTAGGAACAAAACCACATAGTGCTGGTCAATTTGTATTTAATCCAGCAAATACTGCAGACGATGCATTTTTAAAAACAATTTTACCAAAAATATCAGATAGTTCTGGTAATTTAGATTTGGTTAAATTTAATGCATTAGATCCAAAAGACTTATCTGACTTTAAAGCAGTCATCGATAGAGGAAGTTATCTTGGAAAAAAAGGATTAATACAGCCAGATAAAGCCAAATTTTTAAGTAGGTTAGATACACACATTGCATCTAAAACTCCAAGTTCTTCTACAGTTGTAAAAGAAATGACCGAAGATGTCTTGAATCAATCATTAAAAAGTGCAAAAGCTCAAGATAAAGCATTGAAAGCAAGAGCCGAAGCTGTACAAAGCAGACTAGATAAAAAAACAAAAATAAAAAAACCATCTTTAAAAGCAAAAAAAGAAATATCTAAGCTTACAGATGAATTAGATGAAGTAAAGAAACTACAGAATGCAACTACAGAGCGTTTAAAAACTTTTGAATCAGTTAAAGCAAACGGATCAAAAGGGGGAATTTATACAATAGATGATGCAGCAGCAAAAACCTTAAGTCAAGCAGATAACACAATTGCAACAATTGCAAAACCAACATCGAGATTAACAAAGTTTGGAGTTGGCGCAGGGAGATTTGCATCAGATTTACTTGTTATGTATTTCTCTAATAAATTAGCAAACGAGGCAGTAGATGTTTTAACAGAAGAAGGTCAATTAAATAATATGGTTTATGTAGATGACACAGTACCAATTAAAGAATTTAAAAAACAAACCTGGTATAGAGTACAAATCTACAAATCAGAAAATAATTCATATAGTCAAGTATATACTTTAGAAGAACCAAATATAACTACAGAAAACATTATTTACTATAGAACAAATACCGAAGTTGTAAAATTAATAACAACAGAACACCAAGAAGAAATGTATCAAACAAATAACCCTCAAACAAGTGATCCATATACTCCACGCACAACCGGAAGTATAGGATTAAATACAGAGGATATAGCAACGATTGCAGAACTTCAAGCAAAAATGTTTCAAGAGAAAGAAAATCAATTAAAAGGATACAATGATTGTTCTTTTTCTACAGTTGGTTCTGTTTGTAATAATCTAGATCCTCTTAAACCAAATTATTGTTCTGCATTTGCACAAAGAGTTGCAACAGAAGTTTATGGCATAACTTATAATCGCGGAAACGCATGTGATAGTGCAACAGTAAATTTTGGAACCAGAAATAAAGTAATTTGGCAAAGTGGAAGAGATTCAGATGAAGATTTTGAAAATTATTTAATACCCGGTGCAGCTTTAACATTAAGGAACTATGGAGGATCATTAAATTGCGATCCTTCTCATGTTGTTTTGTATGTAGGAAAACAGAATGGATCGACACAATATATAATACATCAATGGGGAAATAAATCTCATCTTGAACCATTATTCCAATCACAAGGTGGAAGATTTAATTTATCTAAAAATGTTTATCAAATTGTAATTCCTGAAAACGGTTATACACTTTATGATCAATTTGTTACAAAGACAGCATAATCCTTTATATCTCTTTCTTTCTTTATTTATTTAAAATGAAATTAAATAACAAGGGATTTACTTTATTTACTGCGTTAATTTCTTTAATATTAGTATCTATATCTTTAGCTCTTGTATTTAACATGATTGCGACAGAAGAAACCTATTTAGATTTAATTCAAGATCAAGCATCTATGTCTGATTTAATAACAATGGGAGATTTAGCAAAAGCCGATGCATTTAATACTTTTTTAATTTCTTTAAGATCTAAATGGGAAGAAACTAAATCAGATCCAAACAATCCATTTAGAATACAAAGAAAGCACATAGACATGAATTGGACAGAATTTACAGATGATTTTGTAAAAGATACTTTTTTTGAAAGAAATTTTGCAGGTTATTTTGCTCAATCTTTACTTTATAATCTAGAATATAAAGCAAATCCCCCTGGTTATGCAATAACAATAAAAAAAGATGTTGGTTCGGTTAATGCACAAGGGGTTTACCAAGAAAATGAAAATTTTAATGAAATTATAGAACAAATATTTAGAGATGGCGGACAGAAAGTAAATATAGTAGATTGTAATCAAGATGGTGATGATTGTGTTGGTTCTTTCTATTTAACTTTAGATACAACAAAATTATCTGACGAAAATTATGAGATGTTACCAATAATAACTGTTTTAAGATATAAAACAAACCAAGTTATTCAAAGACCAATATTAAACAGACAAGTATATAAAATATATATGCCATGGCGTGGATTTCAGGCATTTAGAGTGGTAAGAAGAATTGCATTGGGTGATGCAGAAAAAGAGGATTTTCCAGCAACATCAGAGCAGTACACTGGTTTATTTAACCCAAAACTTCACAACACTTTAGAGCAAGCAAGACTTGGTTATTGTGATCCAGGAACTTGTTCTCCTCGCCCAAACTTTTTTCAAACACCAACAAAAAAAGGATTTGATAATAAATGTAATCAAGTTCCTACAACTTCATTTTCAGGAGGTGTACCGTCAATTCTTACAGGAATATCTCTTTCTGGAAATTATGATTCAAAAGATGTAAGCAACATGAAAGAACAATTTAATACATTTTATGAAGCAGTTTTAAATCATCAATTACAATCACTTTCTGGTGCAGCATATCCAAATACCGGATTAATAATGGAAGGGAACACACACGGAGACCTTAATTTTATGGAAATAAAAGCAGAAGCGGAAGGTAAGGAAAAAACTAAAAAAATAATAGAGCAAGAAACTGTTTCAGGGATAAACATAGGTGATTATCCATCAACTACTTTTTCAGCATTACAAGATATTTCAGGAATTGCAGGTGGTATTGGAATATATTTAAATGATAATAAATCTAGTTATATTTGGGATGAATATAATACCTGGTATTTACAACACAATAACAAAAGTGTAGGTGCAAATTCAAGTGCCGCAAGTATTAATTTTACTTGTGTTGAATTAAGAGAAACTGTATTATCTTTTAAGTTTATAGAAACGGATCCAAGATATTATGTAAGAGAAAACTACACAAATAATGGAATAACAACTCCTGTTTCAATAAATGTAGAATTAAGAGATACATATGCGCCTTTTTTCTTCCCTAGTTCCACAAATTTATGGAATACACTTACAGCTGATGGAAAAGGGTATATTTCTGGCACACCTCCAGATCTTGAAGGAGATTTTGAAAATAAATGGACTTGTTATACAAAAGCCGATGGAGATGGTGCAAAGTGTGGTGTAGTGGAATAAATAACTTATATCAGTTAATTAATATTAGTTTATAAACCTTTTTAGTCATTAAATAATATATAAAAAAGGTATGTTTATAAACAATTATATTATCTATAATATAATATATAAAAACGAAAAAAGGTCTTAAAAAATGGGTTTAAAAGAATTCTACTACAGCCTAGAAGATAAATATTTTGAAATGCTTGATAATTTGGAGGAAAAAGGAATAAATCTTTATAAAATAATTGATCCTCTTGAGAAAAACGGAATATCTACTTTCCCTATTTTTTCGTTAATTGTTCTTGCATTAATTGCATTAATAATATTCTTATTAGTATCTAATTTTACATCAATTGGCTCAAATGAAGTAAGAATTGCTTTTTTTGATGAGACTCAAAACCCAATACAAGACACAGATATTAAAATAAAATTAAATGGTGTTTCTGATACAGTAACTACCGACAATTCAGGTGTTGTCTATCTAAGTGATTTAGATAAAACTAAATTATATGAATTAGAATTAGATGATGCTTCTTATAAATTAATTGATAGAGATTATTATGATTTAAATCCAACAACAAAATATCATTTAATTAATATTGAAAAAATAGAATATCAAAGTACAAAAACAATTTCTTTCAAAAAACAATCTGGGGAGTTATTATTAGAAGAATTAGATGTAATTTTTGAATGTACAAATGGGAATTATACAAGTGAAAATACAATAACAGAGGGATTAATTACCTTAAGTGATATACCAAAAGATTGTGGAAGATTAACAGTAACTATCTTAGGAAGAAACGACTATACTCCTAATATCCCAGAAGAAGGAACAGTAGGAGAAGTAAGATTTAGTGAAAGTATAAGTTATGGTACTCTTTCTATAACAGTAAAAGATAAAGATTCTTTGTTTAATTTAGCAAATGTAAATGTTTCTATTTATGATAAGGCAACAGATATGTTGATTGATAGTGATACAACAAATCAAAATGGAATAATGATTTCAGAAAGCGTAATAGTAAACAAGCAATATTATGTTTTAGTTTCTGATCCAAATTCAATATATTCTACAATTACAAAATCAGATTATCAAAATAATTTAATTTCTTTTATTCAGATAAAACAAGGAATGAATACTTTAGATTTAAAATTAAAAAAAGATATTATTGGTTTTATTGAAGTAAGAGTAAAAGATAAAGTAACAGGTGCTCTTTTAGAAGGAGTTAATGTAAAATTATCAAGACTTGGAAACATAATGGATACTAGAGCAACAGAAGTTAATGGACAAGTAAAATTCCCTATTAAAGAAAATGTTTCTTATATTTTAACTTTAGATAAGCCAGGCTATTTATTACAATCTCAAACTGCAAGTATTTCTTCAAATATTATAGATATTAGTTTAAGATCAATGACTGAAACAGGAAATTATCCTGCACATATAAATGTTGTTGATGGTGAAAGAAAAGGAATAGAATATGCCACAGTAAAAATATGGGATGTTCTAAATAACGAAGTTGTAAAAGTTGTTACAACAGATATTTCAGGTAAAGTAGTAGTAAATAATTTAAATCCAGAAGGCACATATTTTGTAGAAGCAATTTCAGGTAAATTTACAGGAAAATCAAATAATTTCACAGTTAAAGAAAGAGAAATTGAAGAAGTTTATGCAATTGTAGAAATAGGTCAAGGGACATATAATTTAGTAATAATGGATGATAGTCAAAATCCAATTTCTGCACCAATAAAAGTTTATGATGTAAAAAATAATAAAGAAATGGAAGAGAAAAGAACAACATCAAATGAGAGCGGTCTTGCAATCATAAGCATTAGAGCAGATAAAACTGTATTTTTTAGTATTGAAACAGATCAAGGAAATGTAATAACAAAACAATATAATGTTCCTGCAGAGAATACCTTTAATGAAACAATAATTATCCCTGCAAAAATTTCAAGTTCTTCAAACATAGAATTTATTGGTTTTTATAATAGTTCAGGAGAGATTGTGTCAAGTATTATTCCAGGACAAACTCAAACAGCTAGATTTTTATTAAATGTAGATAAAAAATATTCTAAAGTTGTTGCTCATTTAAGAACAGGAGAAGGAGACACTTGTGGTACTAGAACCTATTCTGCAAATGAAGATTTTATTTATATTAAACAAGTAAGTTTTGCTGGAAGCAAAATGATTGGCTCTTTAGATTATACACCTTGCTTTGGAGAAACAAAAGATTTAGCATCAATTGTTACAAAAAACACAAAGTGGGTAAATTTAGTATTAGATAACCCAGTTGTTGGTTCTTATTTAATAGATGCAGAAATTGTAGTGTTAGATAGTGCTACAACAAATCAATCAATCTATTATAGAGCAGAATATCAACAAGGAACAACAGTATTAAGAAACCCATTAGATGCAACAATCGGAACAAGTACAAGTTCTTCAACAAAGCAAGCACTATATGCTTATGCTAAAAATTTGCCAATCTTTGTAGGAGATACAAGTAACTGTGATGGTAGTATTTGTTATTCTTTTGCATTTAGAGAAAAAAACACATCTCAAGATAAAAGAGTAATAGATAAATTTTCAGCAAAAGATGGGACAGATTATAAATTTAAATTTAGATTTGGAGTTTTAAGACCAGTAAGTGATGCAACAATTAAAATTTCAACAACAGGTCAAACAATTAAATTAAATAGCTATACTATTAGTCCAGCAGGAAGCTTACCAATAGTAGATACAGAGTTTTCAGATATTGACATAGGAAGTATTTCAGCTAACGACATAGTAACAGGCGAAGTTGATTTATCTGTAATAAACGATATTAGTGATGAATTAGTAATTGAGATTAGCTCAAATGGAGACGCAGTCTTTGAAAAGAAAATATTATTTGATTTAAAACCTTCAAAGAATTTTACTGTAGAATTCTTACCAAAGATGGTTGTGCCATATATTCCAAACAATGCAATAATTGGGGTAATGGATGATACAAATAAATCAGTAATGGATGCAAGTGTATTTGTTAAGATTAACTCAAAACCAATCATTGATGGAAAAACAAACAGAGAAGGTCTATTTACATTTATATTACCTGCAACAAATATAAATGATGTTATAGAAATAAATGTAAGAAAACAAGGATATAGAACAAATACAATTAAGTATGTTGTTACTGAGAATATTATAACTACAATTCCAGAATCTATAGAACTAAATATAGATATTTCTCAAAATTATTCTACATCTACAAATATAATTTTAATTAATAATACAGTTTTACCATTATCAATAACATCAATAAAAACAAATGTTAATTCAGAATATGTAAAATTAACAAGTGCATCTCAAGGTATGATATTTGAACCAAATTCACAGGTTGCATTAGATTTAACTGCAAGATTAACCGAAGCAGGAATAGATTTAATGACACAAAAAACAATTAAAGGAACATTGTTGATTACTGTAAATGAATCAAATTTTGAAAAGAACTGGCAAATATCTATTCCAATAACAATAAGAATTACTTTTGGTCAAGCAATTGATAATACCAATTGTTTAATTATTGATCCAGAAGAAACAGAAATAAGAATGACAGATACAGAATATGCTTATAATTTAAATATTACAAATGATTGTCAAGTAGGAGAGGTTCCAGTTTCTTTAAATAAAATATTTATAGAATCAAATTATAAAGACACCAAAAAACTTGGAGACTTTTATGTAGTTATTGGTGCTCAAGAGAAGAAATTAGCATTAGAAGAAAAAATACAAGTATTAAATAGTTTAGATGCTGGAAAGAAAGCAACTATAAAACTAATATATAAGATGAATAATAATACAAAAGGTGGAATATCTACCCCAGTAATAAGATTGACATCTAATAGAGCAAACATAAATGGAGTAGATACAATTGTTTCAGAACATTTGCCAAAGATAATTATAAACAATTATATCAATTGTATTGAAACACCAACAACTCAAATTATTGTGCCATATTGTGCACCAGTTTCATTATACAATAATATGTTTGGAATGGGCCCATATACAAATTTCTCACAAAATTTTGATCCAACAATGTACAATCAACAATCAACAACTATTCCTGGTCAATCATATTGGCAATCAACAGCATATGCCCCAAGCTATGCGATGAGTGATTTCTATAATAATCAAAACTTCCCATATAACAATTTTACAGAAGGAATGCAAGGGTATCCAATGTCTGGAATGACAAACGGGCAAACAGGTTGTCAAGCAGCACAAATACAAGTTAAAAATAGTTGTTATGATGAAGTAGAATTAAAGTTTGATTCATTAGCTGGTGTAATTATTAGTTCAGGTCAAGAGATGGCATTAAAGAAAGGAGAAAGTAAGACATTAACTGTTCAAGGTGGACAAGTATTAGGTGAATATAAAATTGCAATGTCTGCAAAACCAACAGATGATGCAATAGAAGAATATACTTTCGTAAAAGATTTGCCTGTAATAGTAAATAGACCATTAGAGATATTACCTGAAAATTGTATAATTGTACCTAAAACAAAGTTTGATTTTACATACACTACAGATATACAAAAATTAATGGTAATAAATAGTTGTTATGATGCAGGGTTTGCATTAACATCATTAAGAATATTAAATCCAGATGTATTAATGATTGGAGATGTTCAATACTTCTCAATAGGAGATGTAAATGCAACATTAAGACCAAAGAAAACCTACAGATATGAAGAAGGAAAAAGAATTGAAATAATGACTGTTGGAGTAAGAAGAAATCCAGAGATTGGAAGAAAGATGTTAAATAATGATAATGACACAACAGCAAAAACAATATCAAATCTAAGAAAAAATTACTTTGATATTGGCAATTCAATTAATTTAACAGCAATACTTGGAATAAGTTATTCTACTCCAAGATTACAAGGTGGAGAGAAAGAAGAAGAATTAACATTTACAGATAATTTACAATGGTTAGGTTATGTTGATGAAAACAAAACAGAAGAAACAAATACAAATACAGACACAGGCACCGGAACAACAGGGACAGGAACAACACCAGGAACTACAAATGCAGATGTAAGTACAAGAATAAACATTGACTTTACAACAGGGAATTCAAATCAAATACCTGCAGGTCCAGCAATAGAGTTTACTGAATTTGCATTAAATGATAATTCTGGTGCAATTGGAATATTAGTAAAAATTAAAGATTCATATTTAGATGATAAAAGTGATTTCTTTAATAATGAAACAGACGCAAGAGTTTGTTTTAATGGAGTAATTTCAGACTTTAAGAAAGCAAGTCCAAGTATTTTTGAGAAATTAACTGAAAAGTCATATATAGATAAAAACGAAAAAGGAAGAATACAAAACGGAGAAGTAATTTCAGAAATACATTTCTTTGAAAAAGGAACAATCTTTAAAGTTTGTTTAAGTAGACCATTAACTCCATTAAATACAGCAGATGGTAAATTTGATAGAGCAGTATATAGAGAAGAAACAGATGTTTCAAAAGAAAAAATATTTACAATAATGAATCCAAAATGGTGGATATTTAAAGATTCATCAGTATATAAAGTAAAGTTTGCATTAAGTGCAAATCTTGGAACCTTTGGTTACATTGAGAAAACAAATGTTCCAGAATATTTAAAAGACAGTCCAAGATTACAAGATGGAGAATGTCTTGATCCTAAAGGATTTGAGAAATTAGGTTTTACAGGATCTAATTATGACAACTATGGATTCAATAGATTATTGTTTACATGGAATCCAGCAGAAATTAAACACAACACTTGTGATTATGGATACATTTATTGTGATCAAGATCAATTAAGAATTGCATTTTCACAAAAAATGGATTATTTAGCAAATAATAAATTTATAGAATTAGATGGAATAAAATTCTTAAAGTCTGATTCTGTTGCAAAGATTGCAAAGAATGAATTATTATTAGATAAGAATCCATTAAATAAAGAATTAATTGAAAATGCAGTAAGTAGTAATGCAATTGATTCAGCAGAAGAAACAAAATTAAAAATAACAAAATTAAGAGCAATAATAAACACAGTTCCGGAGGCATTAAGAAAATACACAATTATAGAAATTGCAATACCTGTTGGGGCTATAGAAGGATTAGAGCCAATTGATTTAAATGCAGAAAAAGTAGAAGCATTTACAACAAAGATGGCAGGATCTACAAAGATTACTTTCGAGAATACAAATACAATTAAAAGATATCAATTTAATGTAAATACCTTCTTAAATACAACAAGTAATTTATCAACAGAAATTGATGGATTATCTGATGCAGAAAATAAACTATTAAGTGAATATTTAAGAAGATTTATTAATTCAATGAACGTTTATTATGGAGACACATTAACTCCAGTAATAATTAATGCAAAAACATATGGCAGTTTAGAAAGCGGAGCAACAAAAGATATATTGTCTAAACCACAATTTTTAAACAATGCTTGGGAATTAAATTTAAAATCAAGTTCAGAAATAAAACAAATTAGTTCTCCAGCAACATATAAGATAACTTTAGATATAAATAATTCTTCAAGTAAGAAAGCAAATTATGATGTTACAGCAATAAATGCGGGAGTAGATGCATACAGTACAAATAACAATTATAAGCAAAATATCTTCTTTACAAACCCAGTAAATGCATACTACTATAACTATGGCGGAATACCATTCAAAACAGAAGAAAGAGGAGAAAGAAAACAAACAGAATTAATAAATAGTTTTAACAATTGGGCAAAAGTACAAGACGGAATTGTATTAAAAGCAAATACAGCAAATAATGCAATTTCAAATGTTTTATTTAAAGACATAAGACCAATACAAATTGTTTCTACAGTTGCAAATGATTATCGTGTAGAATACTTAGCTCAAGAGAAATATAATAATTTAGTTGAAAACATGGAATGGAGATTAAGTGCCGAAGAACAAAAATTAATAAAACAAACAATACAAAGAACAGGTTCTTCAACAAATGGATATCAATTATTAAATTATAATAGTAGACCAACAACATTTAGAAATACAATATTTGTATTTAATAATTCAGCAGATAAATCAAAATTAGAACATCAATTAAGAATATATTCAAGAAATGAATTATTATTCAATGTAACTCCAATATCATTACAAATGACAAATGTTTCAGACAATAAAGCATATGGTTATGCTATACCAAAGAACCTAACAACAGTTACAGGTTATGTTGGTAAATTAGATGCTGACACAGCAACAGTAAATGGAATGATTAAGAGTATACAAAAAGAAAAGATGTGTTTTAATTTTAATAATGGCACATTTAATTTGTGGATTAATCCCGCAGATAAATCAATTGTAGAAGTTGTAGAAGTAGAGACCCAACCAACAACATCTCAACAAACAGCACAAGTACCTCAACAAACAACACAAACAGAATCAACTACAACTCAGACTATTGCAAATTTAACAATTACTGGTGGAAGTTTTAGTGTGGATACTTCAGTAACAAGTCAAACAACAGTAAATGTTATTGGAGATAATTTAACAATGGATTTAGCTAATAAAAAATTAAATGGGGTTGTAAAATTTGAAAGTGGTAACCAAAATGCAACAGTAAATATTACAAGTGGTACAGCCGTAATTTCAGGCAATAATGTAACCTTAACAATAAATGGGACTGCAAGCGCAGGCCTAATGGGCACAATAAGAGTTACAACACAAGGTACTCTTAATACAACAGGAAATCAAAATTTAGATGGAACATATACAATTGTTGCAAATCAATCAGTAAATGTAAATGGTCCACAATTAGCATTAGTAAATATTAATTTTAATAAGCAATAAAAGAGTAAAAAAATAAAACAATATAATAATTAAAAGGTGTAAAAATGGGACTAAAAAATATATATTATTTCTTTGAAAATAAATGGTATGATTTTGTAGAAAAAACAGGGTTGTACAAAGTAACAGATAAGATAGACAAAGTAATGCCTTCTTTTTTGCTATTTATTTTAATTATTATAATGCTTATTGCAGGGATATTTTTGATGATACCTTCAATTCAGGGAAAAGGAGAAGCAACAATAAGTTTCTCTGTTCTTGATGATGAAGGAAATTCTGTGCCTCTTGCACCAATAATGGTATCTACAGAAACAGATAATTTTAGACTTACAACAGATGATTACGGTACAACTGAACCAATTTCTTTAAAGAAAGATTCAGAGATATATGTTTCTATTGATTATTCTGGTTCTAATTATGAAAAGTATTCAAATAATTTTGTAATTTCAGACAATCAAGAAATTGTAATCTATTTAGATAATGCAGAATCTGAAACTCAAAAAGTAAATTATAATTTTTCTTTAGTTGATTCTTTAACAAGTGCAAATATTCCAAATGATGGTTCTATTGTTTTTAGTTGTAGAAATTTAGGGCCAATTGCTCCAGGAACAGTAACAGTTATTGGAGGAGTTGTAGAAGTACAAGCAGATAGTGCCTGTCAGTTAGTTGCTCAATCAATTTCAATACAAGGTTATGAAACAAAATATGGAGTAAGTATTTCTCCACAAACAAGTATGATTGATTTAACAAAATTAAGTATTGGTTTTGAAGAACAACAAACATATTCTCTATATATTTCAGTAAATAATGAAGCAGGAAATCCATTGTCTTCAATGCAAGCAAAACTATATCAAAATAATGTTGAGATAATTGGCGGAAATTGTTTAACTGCAAATGGAGTTTGTACAATTACAGGATTAGAGTCTGGAAGTTATACTCTTAAAGTTACAGACACTAGAACAAATGCAGAATATGGTCAAGCACAATCTTCTGTATATATTTCAAGTAATACAAATCAACCAATCACAATGACTAGAAATATTGCAGGATATATACTAGTAAAAGTTAAAAAAAGTAATAATCAAGCAATTTCTGGTGCAACCGTAACTTTAAAATACATAGATAATGATAATGTAGATATTGCAAGCTATACAACAGATTCAGATGGCCAAGCATATTTGGCAGTTTATGAT
Source organism: archaeon (assembly GCA_035390665.1). Taxonomy (GTDB): domain Archaea; phylum Iainarchaeota; class Iainarchaeia; order Iainarchaeales; family CSSED10-239; genus JAKQTP01. The sequence continues at coordinate 12,541 of DAOOUC010000011.1, forward strand.
CTTACAAAAAGATATAGGGTTGTTGTAGATAAAGAAGATTATTTGATTGCTTCCCAAAGTAATATTGTTGCAGTAGCAAACTATCCAACTAATCCAACAGTTACAATAACTTTACAACAAATTACTCCAACAACAGCAGCTCAATTAAAGTTAAGAGTAATTAATAGTGAAACAGGAAAAGGTTTTCCAAATGCACAAGTTGTGTTATATAGTTCTGATACAGGATTTTTAACAGACTATAAACCAAAAATGACAAATAGTGATGGTAATGTTACTTTTGTTGTAAGTTCTGGAAACTATTATGCTAAAGCATTTAAGGGTTCATCAATAGGATTAAGTGAAGAATTTGAATTTAATGTTAGAGATGCAACAACAGCTGAAGCAAAAATAATACCAATGGAAATAACAAAAGGAAATTTATTAGTAACAGTTGTGGATAAGGACGGAGAGGCAGTTCCACATGCAAACATATTATTATTTGATAGATATAATTCTAGAACACCAATTTGGGGTGGAGATTTAGCAAACATAGATGGAACTTATGAAATAACTGAAATTGTTTCTGATCAAGACGTTTATGTTGTTGTTTCTGATATTATTTCAAATCTTGGTTCAACACAGTCTGAATTTGTGTATATTAAACCAAATGAAACAAACGAATTAAAAGTAACTTTATATAATAAAATTAATGCTTCTCAAAAACCAAAGATTGAATTTTTAGGTTTCTTTAATGATTCAGGAAGTAGATTAAATGGATACATAAGAAGTGGAGCAGAATACAAAGCAAAATTTTTATTATTAATTCCTTCAGAAAGGTGGGATTCTGATTTAGAAGAATTTGAAGAAGTTGGAGCAATATTAAGAACAGGTTCTTCAAACACCCCATATATGGAAAACGATAGTATTTATATTAAAGATATAGTTTTACCAAACTCAGAAATACAAAAATTTACACAATATAGTTCAGAAGATGGTTATGATGGAAAAGACGATGTAGACACAAGAACAGAAGGAGATGCAAAATGGGCAAAGGTTATCTTTAATCCAATCAATAACAGAGACTATGCAACAGCATATACAATAATGGCAGATTTAAAAGTTAAAGATGATGCAGCATATGGAGAAAAAGTAGATATTCATTATTTAGGTTTTGGATATAATGAAGATGAAGAATATGAAAGTGATCCAGTAGATAATACAAATAATGATGATGTAGAATACATGACCTACAAAACAGAAAGTTTCAATATTGGAGAAGAACAAGCGTGTTCTGATGATTTCTGTTTTACATTAAATATCACAAACTTAGATGAAGACTTAAGAGAAGACGTAGTAGATAACTATAATGCAAAACCACAACAGAATTATAAATTAAGATTTGGTTTAATTAATAACAATAAAGACAGAATATATACAAATAATTCAAGATTTGAAATAAAGAATGCAGATAAAGGACTTATCTTTAAAGATATAAACTTTACACAACCAAATTCATCACACACAAATATTAATGTAATCCCAGATACTTACGAATATAAAATAACAACACAACAATTTAATCCACACAGTACAATAAGTGGAGAAATACAATTTGTTCCAAGTCTAAAAGGAGACAGACAAATATTATTACAATATGTTTCTGATCAAAGAATTGTATTTACAAGATTAATTAACATACATGTTTTATCAGATAAAACATTTAAAGTAGAAATAACCCCTGAAGTTATTCCATCAGGTAAAAACTTTAATTTAGAATTAGAAATTAAAGATGAACAAACAGGAATTGAAGTTGATAAACAAGTTACTGTTAGTGTAAAAGATAGATTCAAAAAAGATTTAATTTCTAATGTTTTAGTTGGCGCTTTAGGTAAAGTTTCAATTACAAACATACCTGGTCAAGAAACAGGAAATAAAGTTTATGTTTATGTTCAAGCTCCAGAGTATGAGACACATATTTCTGAAATTGAAGTTACAGAGAATATATTTAAAGTAACTCCAACTAAAATTGGTGTTTCATTAAACATCAATACAAAAACAGAAGAGACTGCAAAATTCACTATTGAAAATTTAAGTGAAAATTCTTTAGTAATTGAGTCAATTAGATTTGTTGGAGATGAAACAAAATTAGAATCACTAGATATTGCAAGAATAAATACAGCATTATCTGGATATTATGATATTGAAATTCCAGGAATTGTAAAAGATGAAACAACTTATAATAATAAGAAAGAAATTGATGCAAAATTCTTTACAAGCCCAAGAGCTCAAACACTTAAAGAAGTAAAGAATTTGTCTTCTAATCTTGTTATTAAATTAAGAGACAAATATAATAAGCAATATTCTTGGGAAATGGAACTTCCAGTAACAATAACTGTTGGTTTTGAAGGATTAATGGATAATTCCAATTGTATTACTCTTTCAGAAGGAATGTGGGAAACAACAGTTGTTGATAAATATGTAGATACACAATTTACTTTGAAAAACAACTGTGGGGTAAATAGTAGACCTGTTCCATTAAACGGAGGCTTGTCTGCAAAGGTAGAATTTGAAGGCAATCCATTAGGTGTATTTACTGTAGATGTTGGTACAAGAAAAGTAGAATTATCACACGGATATTTTAAATCAATTTATGATACTGTAGATTCAGAAAAAGTATATAGTGTTAATTTAAGATACACTCCTGTTGGAAGATATACAGGAGATATAAAAGGAAAAATAATATTTAGATCTCTAAATACAACAAACCAAGGAAGTCAAGAACTATTAACCGAATATAAGTTTACACTACACGTAGTAAGCTTAAGTGACTGTTATGTTCTTTCAAAGAAAGTATTAACAGCAAAAGAAACTGGAGAAGCAGATTCATTTACTATAGAAAATAAAAATTGTGGATCTCAAACAGTCTATAGACTTTCATGTGATGAATGTAATGGTCTTGTATTAAATCCAAAAGAAAACATAACTGTTCCAGCAACAGGAAGTAGTGAAGAAATAAAAGTAATGTCAATGGGTGCAATGCCAGGAGTATATTTATTAAATGTTTACTCTAAAGTTGGTGGAGCAAGAGGACACGAGAGAAATGTTGGAAAAGTTAGAGTAGAAGTAAGACCTAACACTCAATGTCTTGACCTTGACAGATACGAATATGATCTTTATAGATATCAATACTCAGAAAACACAGGACAAGAAGTAAAAGCAAAAAGCTTTGATACAGGAAATATAATCAACCGTTGTTATGGTCAAACAGTAAAAGTACAAGGAGAAGTCAAAGACTCTGCAAAATGGCAAGTTGCCCTATTTAACGGAGTAAGAGACGGATTATTTACTGGTGCAACATCTGGTTTAATAAACGCAATGATTCCAGACAAAAATGCAGAATGTAATACTGGAATTTTAGGAATAGGGAAGAAAGCATGTCCTGAAGGTTTTGATTGTAAATCAGGAAAATGTGTTGCAAAAGAAGTAACTCCTCCTGTAAATAATGAACAAAATCAAAAAAACTTAGAAAAAGTATGTAATCCTGCTTGTGCTGATACTCATGAATGTGTAAATGGTGCATGTCAATTAAAAGTT
>DAOOUC010000011.1:16213-20452 GCA_035390665.1 archaeon
AATGTGTAAATGGTGCATGTCAATTAAAAGTTGCAGCAAATGTTTGTACTCCTGCTTGTGCTGATACTCATGAATGTGTAAATGGTGCATGTCAATTAAAAGTTGCAGCAAATGTTTGTACTCCTGCATGTTCTGATACTCAAGAATGTGTAAACGGTGAATGTAAATTAAAAGTTGCAGCAAATGTTTGTACTCCTGCATGTTCTGATACTCATGAATGTGTAAACGGTGCATGTAAATTAAAAGTTGCAGCAAATGTTTGTACTCCTGCATGTTCTGATACTCATGAATGTGTAAATGGTGCATGTCAATTAAAAGTTGCAATAAATACAGGAACAACAGTGCAATACGAAAATGCAAAATCAGAAGGAGCGGCTTGTGCTACAGGAACAGGCAAATATCCATTAGTTCTTACTGGAGTAACAAATCATAATGGAAATTATCGTTGTGTATGTATAGGTTCAAATTATGGTGTTGAAAGGTGTCGTAGTACTGGCACAGTTACAGTTATAGGGCCATATAATTCTGTATTTGGTTCAGATGGTTATAATCAATATCCTTCTCCATTAGATGTTTGTTGGAAAGGAATAAATACAAACGGAGCACCAGTAACTGGATGTAATACCAGTGAAACTTGGACATATAATTAATATTTATTTTAAATTAAAGGTGTAAAAAAAATGAAATCAAATCTAAAAATTGTTTTTGGAATAATAATGGTTGCATTGTTATTTAATTCAGGAGTAGTTTTTGCAGAGGGCGAAAATCCTGTTGCAGAACAAGGTAAATCTATAGTCGGTAATGCAATAAGTGGCGTTATGGGAACCGTTGCTACACAACTTACAGGAGCATTAGGAGCAATAACTGGTAACCCAATATTAACAGGAGTTATCGGAGGAGCAGCTTCTGCATTTATGACATATAAAGATTTAGATGAAAAAGTAAATATGGAAATTGATGCAGATAGAGTAAATATTTCTGATAGAAAACAAGAATTCATAGATGATAAATCTTATGACGAATTAGTAATTGATCCAGAAACAGAAATAATAATAACTGATTCAAATGTTTTAGATGTTGATTTCAAAGAAACAGTAAAAGATTTAACAGCATATAAAGATGAAACAAAAAACCCAACAATTAGATTAACAGAAAAAACAGAAATAGTTTCTGTTTTAGATACAAACAATACAAAAACAGATGGACAAAGAAGAGGAATATTATTCCAAGATCCAAATCAAACAATTAAAGATGCATATGAATATAGAACATTATTAATAAGATATAATGAAGCAAGATATGACAAACAACCTTTAGATATAAAAATTGGTGCAGGAGATATAATTAGTGAATCCTGGTATCAAGTATTTAGTTCTGGAATGTCTACAGCTAAAAGAATATTAACAAATAAAATATTAAACTTTGAAATTTCTGATAAAAAATATCCTGAGATTCCTGTAGAAAAAACACAAAAGTTCCATTTATTATTCAACTCAAGAGTTGATGATAATATAACAATTGATAATTCTTTATTAGATTGTACAAGCGAAGATGGTAAACCAATTGGAACAACAGGTAAAGAAGTATTACCAAGAATAACATTAAATTGGGATTTTTTAGAAAAAACACAAGGAAGTCCTGAAGCAATAACTGGAGAAAAATTAAGTAGAGACACGTGGTGTGATTTAGAAGCAAATGGAGTATATTGTGATGCTACTCAATTTTCAGTAGAAGTTTTACAAAAAATAAAAAATATTAATGATTATGTAGATCAATATAAAGATTGTTTTACTTGTCCTGTAAATTATTTAGAGCAAGAATTAATTTCAGAAACAAATAACACAGGATTAATTTATTTATCTGGAAATATAACAGATGATTTAAGTAAAGCAATAATTAATTATAAAGTTAGAGGAAACTATCAAGTTAATCCAGAAATGGCTTCAACAAGGCCATTATTTGATATAAACTACACCATTGAAAAAAAATCTTCAAATTCTTTTAATTGGGTAACAATTGCATCAGGAACATTACAATCAGTAAATGTATCTTATTTAAATGATGGCGGATTAACCGAAGAAAATAAAGAAATAACATTAAATAATAAACCAACTTCTGAAGATACCATTAGAATTAGTTTAAATTTAACAAACTATAATTCTATAGTTTCAAATTATGAAACAGGAAATAATTTATTAGACAATAGTTTAAGTCTAGAAACAAGTCAAGGATTAACTGCATGTAATATTGAAAAAACATCTGATAATCTTTTAAGATATTCTCAAAGTTGTGAAAAGAAGTATGATGAAAAAATGTCTAACTTCAAAACATATTTAATGAAAGATGGATATAGTCTTGATTTTAGAAAAGATTTTGATGAACATTATAGATTCACATTATTCCAGACACCTGATTGGTATAGTAAAACAGAATCAGAATATTCACCATTATACAAATACTTTATAGATAAAGACAAATTTAATTTCAAATCAAACTTTTCAGAAAGTATATCTGAAACAGGAATTCCAGGTCCTGGAAGATATAGTATAAATGTTGTTATAAAATATGATGACAATTGGAAACTATTTAATCAAGCAGGAGATATGACAGGAAAAATAGATATAATAATTAATAAAGAACAAGGTCCAGAACTTGATTCTCCATTATACTATATGCCAATAGATGGTGTTGTCGGAAAAACAGGAGACAAAACAAGAAATGGATACGGTGTTGATTATTTGAATGATTCAGTAATGATTGATCATACATTTAATCAAGGAACAGCACTTCAGACTCAAGGATTTATATCCTCAAATACAATTACAACTGTTGACACTAAAGAAATAAAAGATTTCGGAATAATGAACAATGGCAGTTCAAGAGGTAAGTTATTAGAAATACAAAGATTAGATAATAAATTATCTTTAAAATATATTCCATCAAGACCAACGCCAGTTGTTATGAGTGTTACAAATAAAGCAGTAAATACTGATGCATTTGCATTCTATAAATTATCAATAGGTCTTCCATTAGGAGAAGGCGGAGATGTGGCAAACCCAGGAGAAAGTTTAGCTTACTGGACAGGTTTTGCACAATGTAAAGATTTTACAGGAGTTCCATTACTTGAAAGATTTTTAGCAACTCCAGATATTATTTCAGTAAAATCAGAATTATCTCCAATAACTCAAAGTCAAAGTTTAGCTTATGGTATGGAATGGCCAAAAGACACAATAACTAGAACAGGAACAGTTTGGATGTATACAATATTTTATACTCCTTCAAACTTCAGAACCGGTAGTGGTTTAAGTTATCTTTATAGAGATTCTGTAAATGATAGTTTGAAATTTTATGTAGGAGATTTAGGAGCACCAGAAGCAAATTCTGTTGCATTATCAAACTCATTAGGTTCACAGAACGATATTAAATCTATAAAAGCAATCTTTGATTTAGTAAAAACAAAGAAAGCATGTATTAACTATGATGGTTCAACTTTAGATGTTTATTACAATCCAAAAGAAATATCTAAACCATTAACAGATTTAATAGACAGTAAACTTGAAGCAAACAAAGACAAACCAACATCAGAATTTAGTTGTATAAGAAACTAAATTCTTTTTATTTTTTTTTAATAATTTAAAAAAGGGAAATCATGAAGATTAGTTCAATAAAGATAATAATATCTATTTTTTTTTTAATTGCAATATGTTCAAATATTTCAGCAGCACTTACTTTTGAAAGAATAAATGATAAAGAAGATTACAGCCAGGGGTTGCTTATTGACGGTTTTCGTGATTTAACAATTTTTGAACCAATAAATGTTTCTACAAATGATGGTCAGTGTACGAATCCTGAATATCCATATCATTTAAGTATTAATGAAACAAGAGGGATATCAGATAAAGATTTGTACTTTGGTTTTGTAGGATATAATACTTTTAATAATAATAAATTAGAAATATTAAATGCAATTTATAATGATACAAGAGCAAATGGAAGTAATATAATTGAATGGGCAAATTTTTCTGGAAATCAATCTCTAATTACATCAACAAAATTTAATTTACTTAAAAATATACCAGAACAACACATCTTTTGTTTATCAAAAAATTATAGTAATCAAAAAGTAAATATATTTTCTTGGCAATATAAAGAAGGAAATAAAATAGATCTAGGAAAATCAACAACAAATAGCCAAGATAAAGTTGCAATAGCAAATGAAGATTTTATTACTAATGATTA
>DAOOUC010000012.1:0-19014 GCA_035390665.1 archaeon
AAGAGAAAGGAATTTTGGTTTATTGACAGGGAATACAAAAGAAGAATTCGGATTTGATAAATATCAACCATTTCCTGCAATATGGATTGATAATCCTGAAATTTTAAAAAAATATAAAATAGAAACAAAAACAGATATGTTAAAAAGAGCAAAAGAATTTATTGATGAAGTTTATGAAAAGCACAAGAATGATACAGTAGTATTAGTAAGCCACGGAAGTTTTAGTAAAGCCCTTACTGCCGTGATTATTGGAAAAGATTATTCTGAAGTAGAAATGTTATCAAATACAGGGGTTTCGATCTTTGAAATTGATGAAGATAAAAATCATAAGATAATTCTTCATAATTGTACTAAACATTTAGATATGTGATAAATATGAAACAATATAGCTACGAACAAACATGTAAATATTATGACTTGCTTGAAACAAGTGAAAAAGATAACAAGGAAAGAAATTCTTTTCTGGAAAGAGCTTTTAAAAAATATAAAATTAAATCAATCTTTGATTTGACTTGTGGAACAGGGGCTCAAGCAATCTATTTTCTTAAAAAAGGCTATAAAATAAAAGCAAGCGACTACTCCAAAGGAATGATTGATGTTGCTAACGATAAGTTACATAAACTTAAAAGAAAAGAAAAGTTTCTTGTAGGAGACATGAGAACAATTAAGTTTGGTAAAGCTGATGCAGTAATAACAATGTTTAATGCTATCGGCCATCTTTCAAAAACAGATTTTGAAAAAGCCCTTTCCAATTTTAAAGAAAATCTAAAACCTAAAGGATATTATATATTTGATATATACAATCTTAATGAGATGCCAAATGGACTTCCAAAACACAAACATATAGATAATGTTGTTTCTAAAGATAATCTTTATATTGTAAGATATTGTACAAATAAATTAAACATGAATACAGGAAAGATTACAACAATTCATGAATGGCACATACAACAAGACATGAATCCTTATAATATTATTAAAAACAAATGGGATATGCAACTGTATGTCTATAAAGAACTAAAAGAAATACTTGAAAGAAACGGCTTTAAAGTTTTAGAAGTTTATGGAAATGCAAAAATGTCAAAATTTAAAGACAAAACAAGTGAAAGCATTTATTTGATAACACAAAAACAATAAACCTGAAGAAGTATTTATAAATACTTCGCTACTTCATATTTAAAATGAAAAATATTTTTGGTTTTGAACGGCATTTCTCTTCAAAATCAACATCTTTTTTTATTATTCTCAAATTCTATTTCTTCAAAATCAATTTTTTTTCTCTTTCTTTCAGACTAGCTAATAAAAAATGGGGGTTGAATATCTATGACTAGACATCTTTTGACCTTACTAGATTTTAGTAAAGAAGAAATTATGGAGATTCTGGAGTTATCAAAGAAGATAAAATCAAATCCAGAGAAATTTTCAGACAAGATAAAAGGAAAAAGTGTATACATGTACTTTGAAAAGAGTTCAACAAGAACTATGGCTTCAATGTATGCAGGAGTTAATGCCATTGGAGGGCAAGCTTTTGTTCTAACTAACGCTCAGTTTTCTGTTGGAAAGGAATCACTTGCAGATACTGTTAAAACCTTAGAAAGATATACTTGTGCTCTTGCTGGAAGAGTGTATAAACAAGAACTTCTTGAAGAGTGGGCTAAATATTCTAAAGTTCCAGTAATAAATCTTCTTTCTGATAAATATCATCCTTGTCAGGCACTAGCAGATTACTTAACAATTTTAGAACACACAGGAGCAATTTACTCAGATGGAAAGATTAATACTGAAAAGATAAAACATACAAGTGTGGCTTTTATTGGTGATGGAAACAATGTTTGTGCTTCTCTTGCCATATGTGGATTAAAATTAGGATTTACTGTTAGAGTAGCAACTCCAAAAGATTATGAACTTGAAAATAATTCAAGAGTAAAAGAGTTTTTAGAAGATTATAAAGATAAAAAATATTTTTCAAGTAATGAACCAAAAGAGACGGTAAAAGAAACAGACTTTGTTTACACAGATGTTTGGACATCAATGGGGCAAGAACAAGAAAAGGAAGAAAGATTAAAGTTATTTAGACCATATCAGATTAATGAAGAGTTAATTGGTTTAACAAACAATGCTAAGTTCTTACATTGTCTTCCAGCTGAACGTGGAAATGAAGTTACTGCAGGAGTCATTGATGGAAAGAACAGTATTGTTTTTGATCAAGCAGAAAATAGACTTTGGACAGAAGCCGCAGTAATTTTATATTTAAATAATATTAGGGGGTAAAAAAATGAAAGAAATAAAACACATAATCTCAATTCATGATCTGGATAGAGAACAAATGGATTATATTTTGTCTTTAGCAAAAGACATAGAAGATAAACCAGAAAAATATAAAAACATCTTAGCAGGAAAAGTAATTGCAAGTCTTTTCTTTGAACCATCTACAAGAACTAAAATGTCTTTTGAAACAGCAGTTAAAAAGCTTGGAGGAAACACTATTGGTTTTGAAGATGTACAAAATACTTCGGCAAAGAAAGGTGAAACTTTTTCTGATTCGATTAAAGTAATTGCTGGTTATTCTGATCTTGTGGTTATGAGAACAAAGATTGAAGGTGCTTCTCGCCTAGCTAGTGAAATTGCAAACAAACCAATAATCAATGGAGGAGATGGCACAAACCAACACCCCACACAAACACTTCTTGACCTTTATACAATTAAGAAAGAAAAAGGAAAGCTTGAAGGATTAACTCTTGGTTTCTTTGGAGATTTAAAATATGGAAGAACAGTTCATTCTTTAGTTGAAGCAATAACTCTTTATAATCCAAAGAAAATAAAATTTATTGCTGCTCCTCAATTCCAGATAGGAAAGGACTATCTTGAGATGCTTGACAGTAAAGGAATAAAATATGAAGTATTGGACGATGCTAAAGGTAATCTTAAAGATCTAGATATACTTTATGTTACAAGAACACAACTTGAAAGAATTGTTGAACCAATTGATTTAGAACCATTAAAGAAGAAATACACCATTTCTAGGACACTTTTGGAATCTGAAGGCAACCCTGATATTTTAGTAATGCATCCACTTCCAAGAGTCTATGAGATAACAACTGATGTTGATAACACATCACATAATATTTACTTCAAGCAAGCAGACAATGGTGTGCCAATTAGAGAGGCAATAATTTGTATTCTTTTAAAGGTGATAAAATGAGTGAAAGAAAAGTAGGAACAATAAATAACGGAGTAGTAGTAGATCACATCATCTCAGGAAAAGGAACAGAAATTTCAAAAATTTTAGGGCTTGATTCTCTTGGAGAGTTTGTGGTAATTGCAAGTAATCTAGAAAGCAAGAAATCAGGAAAAAAAGATCTAATCAAGATAGAAGGAAAAGAACTTAGCCAAGAAGAACTAAATAAGATTGCTTTGATTTCTAAAAATTCCACCATCAATATCATAAGAAATGGTGAAGTCTATAAGAAATACAAAGTAGAAATTCCAGAAACTATAGAAAATATACTTGTATGTAACAATCCATATTGTATAAGCAATCAAGAGAAGATAAAAAGCAAGTTTACAAGTACAACAGAAAAAGACAAAACTACATTAAAATGTCATTACTGTGAAAAGAAACAAAATGAAATAAAGATAAAATAATCTTTATTTCTTTTTAACAATTATAAGCATATGACTAGAGATATCTGCTGCTGTTCTTGTTGTACAAAGTTTTTCGTGTGCTTCTAGCCAGTTTCTCTTTATTTTTTTATCTTTCAACTCAGCATATTCTTTTTCTTGAGCAGAAGCAAAGCCTTCAAGTCCAGCAATCTCTAATTGTTTTACTTTGTTTTTAGGGAAAAGCTTTTCAAGTTCATCAACTGTAAAAAAATGACAGAAAGAAATACTTTTGCCAGAACTTTTTATAGACCCCCAATTATAATCGTCTCCATCTATTGATAATCTTTTAAAATTATTAGTGTCTTTTACTTCTTCTGGCCATCTTTTTATTGCACTAAGAAGTATTGCATATTTTCCCATTACTGAAACAAAAATGGGTGCGTTCTTTTTAGCAACTCTAATTAATTCATTTACTGCTTTCTGTCTTTCATTTTCTTTAACATGAGATAATGGGCCTCCAAGGCAAATAACTGCATCAAAGGAATTGTCTTTAAATTGAGATAAATTAACAATTGTTCCTTGAATAAAATCTTTAACTTTTTTTTCTTGTTTTTCCTCTTTAACTTTTGTTTTTGCAAGTTCTACATTCCCTTTAGAAAAATCTAAAAGGACAATATCATAACCTTTCTTTGCTAAATCAATTGTATATCTTCCAGGACCAGCTCCTGCATCTAATATTAAACCTTTCTTAGGCAAATGTTTTTTAAGAAAAATCTGAGTGGTATCCCATTCAAGTTTGTGATAAGGATCTCTTACAAGTCTATTCCACTCATAGTCTGCATCTTTATCATAGTAGTTTTCTATAGATTTAGAGATGTCTTTTATTTTTTTTATAACCATACGGATTTATGAATCAATTATTTTATAATATTATTTGTAATATATATTATTGTGATAATCATGTCAGAAATATATTTTAAAACAATTGAAAGTTATTCAAATACAGAAGAGATTAATAAAGCAGTTTTAGAGCTATTTAAAAAACTTAATCCTGGCTTTACTGGAAACCTTGCAATCAAAGTGCATTTTGGAGAAGAAGGGAATAAAACTTTTATTTCTCCTAAAAACTATGAACATCTTATTCATTATCTTAAACTAAATAAATGCCTTCCAGTCTATATTGAAACTAATGTTTTATATAAAAGTAGAAGAACCTCAAAAGAATCACATATAGAGCTTGCAAGAGAACACGGTTTTACAAATCTTCCAATTGTTATTGCTGATGGAAATGCTGGAGAAGAAATGCAAGAGGTTGAAATTAACAAAAAACATTTTAAAACTTGTAAAGTTGGTAAAGCCTATAAAGATTATAATCAACTAATAGTTATGTCTCATTTTAAAGGACACGGACTTTCAGGGTTTGGAGGAGCAATCAAGCAACTTGGTATGGGGTTTGCTGCAAGAGCAGGAAAACTTGCCATGCATTCTAATTCTAAACCAATAATCAATCCATTAAAATGTAAGAAATGTCATCTTTGTGAACAGAATTGCCCAGTTAATGCTATAACTATTGGATTAATTCCACATATTGATATCAAGAAATGTATTGGGTGTGCTAAATGTATATCTATTTGTCCACATGGGGCATGTACTGTTAATTGGATATCAACTCTTCCAGGAACCTTTGAAGAAAAACTTTGTGAGTATGCTCTTGCTGCTACAAAAGTAGGAGATAAAAGTCAAATAATCTATATTAATTTCTTACTTAACATTACAGACAATTGTGACTGTATGAAAACAGCAAAAATAATTGCAAAAGACATTGGTATTCTTGCAGGAACTGATCCAGTTGCTCTTGATAAAGCATGTTATGATCTTTTAACCAAGAAAGAAAACAAGAAAGTCTTCGGTGGAGAAAAGACTTTTGATTATGCAGAAAGTATTGGTTTAGGAAAAAAAGAATACACTTTAAAAGAAATCTAAAGATAAGATATTTATGAGTCCTATAAGATTACCTAAGGCATTTAGTTTTTTAAGAAGGCCAGTTAAAAAAAAACAATTAACTAAAAGACCATTTGGTAAAGAAAGAGAATTGCAAAAACAAGTAAAAGAAATGGTTGATAAAAAAAGAGAAGACACTTGGAAAAGAAAAGGGACAATAGAAAGATATTCTGAAATATTTGAAAGCAGATTAAATTCTGAGCCAATAGATTTTTTAATAAAAAAAGAAAATAAAAATCCAGAAATCTTAATTGGTGGAGCAGCAAGAGGAGAATATATTGTTCCATTAAGAAAAGAGCTTATAGAAAGAGGGTTACATCCAGAGATTGATGTTTTTAATATTAGTCCAACAAATGGAACTGCAAACCAGATTATAAGAAGAGACCTATCTATTGGGCAAGCACTTGAAACAATATCTAGTAAACCAAAAGAATATTCTTCTCAAATTAATAAATTAAAAGAAAGATTTGATTTAGCTATTTTTGCAAGCGGTGCTGGAATGCATACACTATATCCTGCATTTAATGTATTTAATGCTGCTTTAATGCTAAAGAAAGGCGGAAGAGCATATATAGAAATACCAACACAAAGATTTTTAGAAATACAAAGTATAAAAAATAAAGAAACATATCCTTCTTCTCAAGTAAAAAGAATACAAAAACAAATTTCAGAAATAGATAAAGTTGTTTTGAGAATGTTAAGTGCTTATTCTAAAAGAGATGTAAGTAATGAATATGAAATAAAGAAATTATTAAGATCTAAAACAAGAAATGGAATATTTATTAGAATTGAAAGAAAATAGTTTTTATTTTTTTGAAAAAAATAATATTTCCATAAAACAAACATATATAAAGATTTAATTTACTAATTATATTAATTAAATTTATTTTGGCGAATAGTAATGAATATTAAAAAAAAAGCCCTCTCACCAATAATTGCAACAATACTTTTAGTTGTTGTTTCTGTCATTCTTGTAACCGTAATTATGTCTTTTGGACAAAGTTTTACTGCTCAAGGGTTAGATAAGACAAAAGACATAAAAGAACTATCACAATCAGATGCAGAACACTTTGTTTACCCTAAAACTTTTTCTAGTGGAGTGATGCAATTTAATTATTCTCCTCCAAACAACAGTTTTGGAGATGTTCAAATAACTAAATACAAGATACTATATGATAATAATGAAACATCTGAAATAACCTTAACTAATCCACACACACTAAGCACAGGAACAAATCTTTTAAATCTTGAAGATTTTTCTGATCAAAATATAACCTCTAATAAATTTACAATAATTTTAGAAACAGAAGACAATGAATATATTACTTTAAAAAACATAACAAATCCTTTTCCTTATGTTGAACCAGAACCCTATATTCCCCAAGAATATTTTACAGAAGCATTAAGTCCAGGAACAATGGCAGATGATGCAACGATAGGTACACAGGCCTGGAGTAGTCTGGATTATTCAAAAGCAAGTGATAATAGCTATTCTAGTGTTAATATGGGGAACGTTGTGAATGGTACATTTTCGGGATATACAACCCATTATCTTAAAGCAAATAATTTTGGTTTTAATATTCCTACTGGCGCAACAATAAATGGTATAAAAGTAGAAATTGAGAAATATACCTTTGGGCCATATATTAGTTGGGATTTAAAAATAGTAAAAGCAGATGGATCTATAGGAGATACAAATATGGGAAGTGGAACTTGGCCAACACCATCAGATCCAAATACCTATGAAACATATGGTTCAGATACAAATGTGTGGGGGGAAACATGGACTGCAGAAAATATTAATGATTCTGATTTTGGAGTAGTAATCTCTATTATTGGTCTTTCACAGATGGGGGGATGTTTAAATGAAAATACTTTAATAGCAACGGAATTTGGGCAGAAAGCAATAACTGATTTAAATATTGGGGATTTAGTTATTTCTTATAATGAAAATACAAAACAATTAGAATTAAAACCAATAATAAATATTTGGTCGGTTCCAATATCTAATGTAAATAGCAGATATTTTTATATTTATTACAATAATGGGCAATTAATAAAAGCCACAGAAAATCATAAATTCTATATTGATGGAAATTATGTGAGAGCAGATGAATTAAATGTTGGGGATAAATTATTATCTAATGATTTTAAAGAATATCCTATAGAAAATATAGAAATTGTAGAAAACACAACAGATTATGTTTGGGATATTGAAGTAGAAGATAATCACAATTTCTTTGCTAATAATATTTTAGTTCATAATTTAAACTATTATGCTTATGTAGATCATATTCGTATGACTGTTTATTATACAAATTAATTTTTATTTCTTTTCTAATAACTTTTTTAAAAACTCACCAGTATAACTTTTCTTTACCTTTGTGATTTCTTCAGGTGTTCCTTTGGCAATTATTTCTCCACCTTTTTCTCCACCTTCTGGTCCAAGGTCAATGATATAGTCTGCTGACTTTATGACATCAAGGTTGTGTTCAATAACAACAACTGTGTTTCCTTTTTCTACAAGTCTGTTTAAAACATCAATAAGTTTTTTAACATCATGGAAATGAAGACCTGTTGTTGGCTCATCGAGAAGATAGATGGTGTTACCTGTATCTCTTTTGGAAAGTTCTTTTGTTAATTTGATTCTTTGAGCTTCTCCACCCGAAAGAGTAACTGAACTTTGCCCAAGCTTAATGTAACCAAGACCAACATCTACCAAGGTCTGTAACTTTCTTTTAATATTTGGATGATTTTCAAAGAAAAGATAAGCTTCATCAACAGACATGTTTAAGACATCAGCAATGTTTTTTTTCTTGTATAAGATTTCAAGAGTCTCTGCATTATATCTTTTTCCTTTACATTCTTCACAGTCAACATAGATATCAGGCAAAAAATTCATTTCAATCTTAATCTGTCCATCACCTTGACAGGCTTCACATCTTCCACCTTTAACATTAAAAGAAAATCTTCCAATATCATATCCTCTAAGTTTTGCATCATTAGTCATTGCAAACATTGTTCTGATATCATCAAATAACTTAGTGTATGTTGAGGGGTTTGATCGAGGAGTTCTTCCAATTGGCGATTGATCAATAGAAATTACTTTGTCAATAGATTTTGGAACAATTATTTCTTTTACTTTACCAATATCCATTTTTGATTCATAAAATTTAGTCATCAAGTATGGATAGAGTGTTTCATAAACTAGAGAAGACTTCCCTGAACCAGAAACACCAGTAACACAAGTAAAAACTCCTGTTGGAATCTCTAAATTAATATTTTTAAGATTATTTTCTTGTGCTCCAAGAATTTTAACAAAATCTTTAGGTTGTCTTCTAATCTTTGGTGTGTGAATAAATTCTGTTCCTGCAAGATATTGACCTGTTAAAGACTTTTTATTTTTTTCAATTTCTGTAGGAGTGCCACAAGCAACAACTTCTCCACCATAGATTCCGGCCCCTGGGCCCATGTCAATAACATAGTCTGCTTGTCTTATGGTATCTTCATCATGTTCAACGACAACAACAGAATTACCAAGATCTCTTAATTTACAAAGAGTATCAATTAATTTTTGATTATCTCTTTGATGTAAACCAATAGATGGTTCATCAAGAACATACAAGACCCCGGTTAAATTTGTTCCTAAATTTGTGGCTAACCGAATTCTTTGTGCTTCTCCTCCTGAAAGAGAGCCAGAAGCTCTTGAAAGTGTTAAATAACCAAGACCAACTTTTTCTAAAAACTCTAAACGAGAATTAATTTCTTTAAGAACATGTGCTGAAATTTCTTTTTGTTTATCATCAAGTTTTATTTTTTTAAAAAATTCACGGGCATTGGAGATTGAAAAATCAGATATGTCAATAATAGATTTATCACCAATCTTTACAGCTAAAATTTTCCTTTTAAGCCTTTTACCAAGACAAGCAGGACAAGGAGAAGTTTTCATATACTTTTCCATATCTTGTCTTCTATAATCAGATTCTGTTTGTTTGTAAAGACGTTGAGATTGAGGAATTAATCCTTCCCAAGTACCTGTGTAATTAAAAGATGAAGTTCCATTTTTTCCTTCAAGATTAAAGGCAATATTGTCTTTTGAGCCATACATAATAATATTATATTGTTCTTTTGTTAAATCTTGAATTGGAGTCAAAGCTGAAAAACCATAATGTTTTGCTATTGTTGCTAGATGTTGTCCACGCCAACCATCCACTGCATTTCTATAAATCATTATTGCTCCGTCAGCAATTGACTTAGTTTTATCTGGAATTATTAAATCAGGATCAAAATCCATCTTAAAACCTAAACCAGAACACTCTTCACAAGCACCAAAAGGAGAATTAAAAGAAAACATTCTAGGCTGTAGTTCTTCAAAGGAAAGACCACAAACAGGACAAGACATCTTAGAAGAAAAAAGTTTTTCTTTTGCTTTGTCTTTGTTTTTTTCAAAATCTTTAACAGTTATTACTCTTAATAATCCATCTGATTTGTTTAGGCCTTGCTCTATGTCTTGATAAAGTCTTGTTCTGTCGTCACTTGGTATTATTCTATCAATAACAATATCAATATCATGCATTCTATATCTATCAATCTTTATTTCTTCATCTGTCCTTGCAATTTCTCCGTTTATTCTTACTCTTAAGAAACCTTCTTTGTTTAGATCTGAGAATAATTTTTCATAAGTACCTTTTTTCTTTTGAACAATTGGAGAAAGAATGAAAATTTCGTCAGAGTATTCCTTTAAAATATTCTCTGTTATCTTTTGAGCAGATAAAGGTTGTATAGGGATATTGTGATCAGGACAATAAGGAATTCCAATTCTTGCATAAAGCAAACGAAGATAATCATAAATCTCAGTAACTGTACCAACAGTTGAGCGAGGGTTCTTAGAAGTACTCTTTTGTTCTATTGCAATTGCTGGAGACAACCCTTCTATAGAATCCACATCAGGTTTTTTCATAACCCCTAAGAACTGTCTAGCATAGGCAGATAAAGACTCCATATATCTTCTTTGTCCGTCAGCATAGATGGTATCAAAAGCTAAAGTTGACTTTCCAGAACCTGATAGTCCAGTAATCACTACAAGCTGATCTCTAGGTATCTCTACATCAATGTTTTTTAGATTGTGCTCTCTGGCACCCTTTATTATAATACTTTTATAAGCCATAGTAGGTCTTGTTTAATTTTTTAAAAAATATAAAGTTAGAATATATAATTAAATAATAAAGATGTTTTAAAGGTAATCCTTTGAAGCATTTTCCTGACGTCAAGAAAATGGTTTATTTAGCTTTGTGTTTCTTCAAAGATTCACCTACTGGTATTGAATTTATTATTTTTTGGTTCTTAATAAAAACCAATAATTTTTGCAATACCTCATTTAATTTTTCCTTATATTCAATTAATTCTTTTTCAACTAGAAGCTGTCGTCTTTCAAGGTGTTCTAACCGTTTTAGAATAATTTGTTCGTCGACGTTGAATATTCCGTCTGGAGCAGTTTCTATTTCTTTTACAACTTTTTTTTTCATATTTTATTCCTCCGTTTTTTTATTTACCTATTAATTTTTTATCTTCAGAGTTAATTTTTCTTTCAAGTTTTTTGATATCTTCTGCTGGTGGCAAATTTTCTGGCTTAATTCCGCTTTTACCAAGAACTTCTCTAACATCTTTGTTATTTTTCACGTGTTCGTATGTGATTTTAGGTTCTCCGTGAAGATCTTCTTTTTTAACATTAAAGTTTGTTATTTCAGTTGCTAGGTCTTTAGCTTTAATTGTAATTGTGGGTAAAAACTCAGCTAATGGTCTGTTAGCTGGAACATTAAGCTTTTGTTTCATATCTTGAGTATTGTAACCACCAAATAAAGCCCAATCGCCTTTGCTTCTTATTCTTGCAAAGCCATCTCTATCAACTCCTCTTTCATATATTAGTTTAGATAATTCAGTTTCTGTTTCTGTAAGTTTATTCCTTGCAACTATTCTTTCAATCAATTCTAATCTTTGTTCAACAAGTTCTTGTTTTCTAGTTTGTAATGCAAAATAGCTTTGAGCAAAAGCAATTACTTCCTTTCTTGGATCTCCGTTTTGAGCAATTAAGTAACAAGCATATCTTGTAAGTAAAATATCATCAATTCCTCTAGTTCCCCCTTTCCCTAAACCTATCATTTTGTTGACGTCAACAAAATGATCCGATATGCTTTGTTTAGCGTTTTTACAGGACTCTTTTGCTTTATCAATTACTTGATTAAAGTTTCTCCATTCGTTATAATCCAGAAGTTTTTGTAAATCTCTTGCATACCAATATTCCACCTCTTTCTCTTTATGAACATAGTCTTCAAAAGACTTTTGTAGTTTTCCAATAATTAGTTTATCCATATTCTAATCACCAATAATATATTGTAGTACAAGCGGGGGTTGTTTTCGGGGGGGTAGCTGTCCAGTGGAACCCCTTTAAAAAAGGTGTTGCGATCCCAAAACGAACTATGCTGGTTGCGCTCAGGCTCGCGCGCAATATTTCTTTGTTGTTTTTTTGAGAATTAGGTATATAAAAATTTCAATTTTACAAAATACTATTTTTTAAATTCTTTTATTTCTAGTTAATTATATGGTTGAATTAAAATTTAAAATTGATAAAGAAGACGATATTAATATCTGGTTAAAATTTCTAAATAATTCAAATAAAGCAAATAGTTTTGGTAGAGATAGACTATCTAATCTTCCTAAGGATTTTCTAGATAAAGTTATAGATAAACCAGAATCTGAACAAAGAGAAATAATTTCTAATTATATAGAGCAATACTATACAGAAAAACACTTAATCAAATTTAAAGTAGAATCTTTTAATAAAGTTAAAGAAAATCTAGACAAGATAATAGAAAGGCTTGAGAAGCTACATAACAGAAAACTACCAGTAAATAAAATTATAGTAAAGTATGAAACCTTTACTTGTTGTCCCTATATGTGGAGAGGGAAAGAATCAGATTGGTTTGGTTTATATTTTGCAACATATGTTTTAGATCAAGATAGTCAGATTCTAGTTTTTTGTCATGAAGTAATGCATCTTTTTTTCCATTATTATTACTTTGATTATTGTTTAGAGAAAGGATTAAATGAAAAACAAACAATGGATCTAAAAGAAGCAGTAACAGTTCTTCTCAACTATGAATTAACAGACATTATAGACAAGAAGGATTATGGTCATCCAAGTCATAAGCAACTTAGAATTCAACTTGTAGAAATCTGGAACTCTATGGAAGAAAAAGATTTTCAATTGCTTTTAGATAAAGCAATAGATAATATGAAAGGAAAAGATAATTCTAATCAAGATAAAGATTCGCCATCAAGAAAACCAGAGAAAATAATTAAATGTTTACCAACAAAAGAAGAACTAAAGAGATTAATTTAGTTTTTTTTCTTTAATTCTTTTGCAAGTTTCTCAATCTTTTTCAAGTCTGCCTGTGGTCCATCGTTTGACATTAGGTAGCCAGGATAACTCTTGAAGAAATCTTCTCTTCCACTTGGGCATTGCTTCCATTTACCTTTTCCTTTAAGGTAAGGGGTATCGTGCATTGGAATTAACTTGATATGTGCATGATTAATACCTGTTCCTTCCATAATTAATCCCACACGACCAACATTAGGATAATGTTTAAGAAGAATCTTAGATACTTTCTTACTTCTAAGAATAAACTTTTCTAAAAACTTATCAGGTAAACTAAGAACATCACTACTATAATGTTTCTTAGGAATAACTACAGTAAATCCTTCAGTGTTTGGATAGATGGAAAGAAAAGCCATAAACTCCTTATCCTCCCAGAAAATTCCAGGAGTGTGAAAGTTACCTTTAGCTATTTCACAAAAAACACATTTCCCTTTTTCAGTTGTTGATTTATAGTTTGCCATATTTTTTTCACATTTATTTTTTCCTACAAACATAAATTGTCCAAAGAGGATATTTAGAATGATGCGCATACTTTTCAGGATATCTATTCTTAAAACTTTTAATTGGATAACAATCAACAAGATCTATTAATTCAAGATGGTTTTTAATCAATGCTCTTAAATGAATATGAATTGGATACCAGTAACATTTAATATTCATTCCAGGAAGCCATTCAACATTTTCTAATCTCCCATTTTGACCAAGAAATATTGTTTTATTTCTTTTTTTATCAATAAATTTACCTACCCCTCTTATCTTATAATTATTATCCTCATAGTCTTCTCTAACACAAGCAACAGGACTATTGTAAGAATAATAAAGTATTCCGCCTTTCTTTAAGATTCTATTTATTTCTTTATATGCAAGATTTAGATCCGCAATATAATCAAGAATAAGAGAACAAGTAACAACATCAAAGGAATTAGATTTATATGGAAGCTTAGTAACTGTTCCTACTTTAAACTCTACTTTTGGATTATTCTTCTTAGCCATTTCTATCATAGTTTCGCTAATGTCTATACCTGAACATTTTGCACCTTTCTTAGAATAAGCTTTAATATGTATGCCAGCACCACAACCAATATCAAGAAGATTTTTTCCTTTTATATTTTTAACAGCCTTTAACATATTTGGGATTTCAACATACTCGTTGTAATATCTTTTCTTTTGATATTCTTCTCCAAAGTTATTATACATTTTTTTAGTATTTTCTTCTAAATTAATTTTTTTAACCATAAATAATAATTACATAGATAGATTTTAAATATTGTGTATCTAATATTATATATAACTGAAAGGATTAAATTTTATGACAATTGAATCTTGTGCAGATGTTATTTCTCTTTATAATGGTAAACTTGTTCTTGTCAATAGACTGAAAATTCCAAAAGGACTAGCAATTCCTGGTGGAAGACTTGAAGTGAATGAAAGCTTAGAGGATTGTGCTCTAAGAGAGTTTAGAGAAGAAACAGGTCTTAATCTTAAAATACATAAACAACTAGGAACTTATTCTAATCCAAGCAGAGACCCAAGAGGGCAAAAGGTTTCTACTACTTTTATTGGAGAAGCTTTTGGAAAGATTAAGAATGAAAAAGATAAGACTAAAGTAATATTACTTAAACTAGAAGAAATTGAAAAAAACAAAAAGTTTTTTGTTTTTGATCATTATCAGATTATTCAGGATTTTCTTAAATCAGAAGGAATTGTTTTACTAAAGGAAGATAAAAAAGCAAAAACAATATTTAGTTTTTCAATAAATAATAATTTCTTTGGAAAAGTAGTTAGTGATAAGAAATTAAACTTTGGTAATAAAGAAAGACTACTATTAGATGCATATGTTCCAGGTATTAAAATAATTTCAAATATTAAGAACTATGATTTGATAATAAAACACAAAGAATCTAATACTCAAAAACTAATTGTAAATCCAGGAAATATTGAAATCTATGGAGATTGGAAAGGAAAGATTTCTTTAGATCTATATCATTTAATCTATGGTGTTTCTAGAAAACATTACTTGGAAAATAATCTTTATTCTGTGCATTCTGCTTGTGCAGGTATTAATAAAAATCTAAAATTAATTGTGGGCCACACAGGTTGTGGTAAAACCACAGTTCTACTTGAATTAATAAAGAAAAAATATAAGATGGTTTCTGGAAATAAAACAATTGTGAGTATAGATAACGATAAGATGTGTGCAATCTCAGGAACAAAAACAATAACCACACTAATAAGCACAAATTTAAATAATGCAATAAAATATGCAGATAGAACTGCATTTCAATTAAAGAAAAATCAATATCTTAATTCTGGAGAAGTAAAATCCATATTTGTTATTAATATTAACAATTATAATCACATAGAAAAATTATCAAAGCCTAGTGCTTTATACAGAATATATCCTTATTTTTTAGATACTGTTAATGCAGACACTATCTATGGTGAAACTCTAATAGATGGAACAGTAACTAATAAAATAAAAGAAACATTAGTTAAGAAATTAAAAAAAGCATTAACAAAAATTAATGTTTACTTGATATCAGGATCAATAGAATATATAACTAATAAGATTATAGAGTTGAAAAAATGAATATATTATATGGAATTAGTGGAATAGGAACTGGTCATTCAAACAGACAACTACCGATAATTGAACATTTTTCTAAAGATTCTAGGATTGCAATCTTTTGTTATGGTGAAAGTTACAGAATATATAGTGAGCTTTCTACTAAAAATAAAAATATTATACCCATTTTAGTAGACATCCCGTTTATAGCAGAAAGTTCCAATGGATTTGATTGGAAAGAAACTGTAAGAATAAACAAAGGAAAAGACTTTAATACAATAAATAGTTTAGCAATTTTAAAAGTAGAAGAAACAATTGGAATACCAGATGTTGTTATTTCTGATTATGAACCATTAAGTGCACAATATTCTTATGCATATGATGTGCCCTTAATCACAATTGATCAGCAAAGTAAATATCTTTGTGGCAATTATCCTTCGTTAAATGGTAAAACCGTAATTTCAGAGGTTATGCGTCTTAGAATGTTCTTACCAAAGGCTAATGCAAGAATTGCTTGTTCTTTTTTTAATGTAGATACTTCTATAAATAAACATAATGTGACTATTTTACCACCAACCATTAAAGATGAAATATTAAATCTAAAGAAAAAAGAAGAAAATGTAATATTACTATATATTTCTTCCCAAAGCGAGTTTGTTCAAAATCTTGAAGAAGTAATAGATGTTTTTAAATTATATAAAAAAGAAAAATTTGAAATATTTGTAAAAGATATACCAATTATTAATTTACCAGAAAATGTTTCAATTCATAAGCACGGAGACAACAATCATTTTTATGAAACTTTAAGTAAATCTAAAGCAATTATTTCAACTGCTGGGCACACCTTATTATCAGAAGCAATGTATTTAGGAATTCCAGTATATGCTGTGCCATTATCTGTCTATGAACAACACATGAATGCAAATGTTTTAGAGAAAAATGGATTTGGGATATCTAGAAAAAAGATAGAAAAAGAAAGTTTAGATTATTTCTTACAGAACCTTTTAAGATTTAAAACAAATATAATGACTGATAAAGAAATATTACTAAGGAGATCTGGAAAAGAAGAAATAATTAAATTAATAGAACAAATTGCAAGAGGGGAAAAATGAAGATACTTGTATTTTCCCCGCCATTTCTTGGACACCTTAACATTCTTAGAAAAATGATAGAAAATAACAGAGATATAGAATTTAAACTAGTTATTACTGGTTGGAAAAATATTATAATTGATGGCGAACTTAATCTAAATAAATCAACGCTTACAGAAACAGATCCGGCATTATGGACTTTTAAAAGAACTTATGAGCTTTTAGATGATTGTCTAGAAGTTACAAAAACATATAATCCTGATTTAATAATTTATGATTTTTTTTGTTTAGAAGCATATTTTGTTGGAAGATTATTAAATATTCCAGCTTGGGCGTCTATTCCATCAATGCTTGGACCAAATGATAAAGATGATTATCTTAAAGAAAAAATAAAATTGCCAGAAAATCAAGAATATTTAAAAAAATTAGAAGAAAAATATAAGATAAAAATAGAAGATATAGAAATGATCTCAGATGGTTTGTATTTTCCAGAAAAAAACAACATAGTTTGGTCATATCCAGAAATTATTACAAAAGACTTTATGACTGGAAGAAAAGAAAATAAATTTTATTTTGTTGGAAACTATAATACTTATAGAAAACAAGAAAAAGAAATTATTTATTTTTCCTTTGGTACAGTTGTAATGAATAATTTATGGAACCAACAAGAAGAAACAAGAGAATTACTTAAAGAATTTATTCAAGAAGTTTCAAAAAAATTAAAAGAAGAAAAAGTAATCTTTGTTACTCAAGGAAAACCAATATTAGAAAACTATCCAAGCAACTGGGAGATAAAAGAAAATGTAGACCAAGTGGAGTTTCTTTCAAGATCAAAATTATTTATAACCCACGGAGGAAACAATAGCTTTCATGAATCTTTTTTACAAAAAGTGCCAATGATTGTTATCCCTTTCTTTGGAGACCAGATACTTACTGGGCAAAGAGTTGAAAAATTAGGAATTGGAATAAATCTAGGAATAGATACTTCAATAGACACAAAGAAATCAAAAGTATTTCTAAATAAAGAACTAGCAAACAGATTAACACAAGCAGTAAAAGAAATACTAAATAATCCCAAATATCAAAACAAGCTTGATAATTTTAAATTAACCAATGATAATTTGAATGAGTTAATTAAGAAACAGTTTTCTTCTGTTTTTTAAATTATTTGATTTTAAATTCTATTTGGTCATTTATGATATCTCGTAACTCAATCACCTCTATCTAAAAGATTTAGAAAAAAAGGCAAAATCACATTAGTTTCTTCTCTAGTTCTTTATAGTAATCAAGACTTAGTTTTCTTATATTTTTTAGTATTGGAATGGCGATTTTTCTATCTTCTAAAAGATTTAATCTTTCTTCAAACCAAGTTATCCAAACATCTTTTCCTGATTTTTTTGTTTGATAGATTATTTCTTCTAAAACAATATCCCAGTCAGGGTTTGTTCTAGCAATTGATTGACAATCATCAATATCTCCATCTCTGTCTGTTATGCTTTTGAAAACTAAAATGTCTTCTAAGGAACAAGCAAATAGCTTAATGTTTTTGTATTCTTTTATTAGTTTTGCCCTCTTTATCATATTTTCACTAAGGAAAAGATTATTACACACAATTTTATTAAAGATATCAAATCTATAATTATCTTTGATTAGTATATTTTCTAAATTTAATTTATGGTATTCTCTTGTTGGTTTTTCATGTGTGAAATCATTTTTTTTGAGTGTATTAATCAATGATTCATATTCTTCTTTTGAGTTAACTATTAGATCTATGTCTTTTGTTCCTTGTTTTGCGCTGTGGTATAGTAGTACTGCTCCACCAATTAGGTAGATATCTATTTTCTTAGAAATACTTTGATCCATTTTTTCAAATGCTTCAGAGATTTGAGTAAAGTCTGTAATATATTTTTCCATATTCCAATCACATCTTTATACCATACACTTTTGCTTTTTCTTTTATTTCTTTTAGTGGAGGATATCTGTCTATTTTTTCTCCAGCAAATATTTTGTTTAGGTTGTCTAGTATTGGATGTTTAATATCTTTAAATTCATCTTTATATTTGTAATAGAATAACGCAAGATACAATCTGTCTCTAAATTCTTTTGTTTTTTCTACAATTGCTAAAGTGTGTAAAAGTATATCTTGTTTAGTTAGTTGTTTCTTAGGTAGATAATAGAAGTTTTCAAGAGTATAGATAAGTAGATTATAGTCCTTGAAAGCAGAAAAAGAAGTTAATGTTGCATCGTTTATATTTTGCTTTATTGAAAACACAATTTCTTTTTCGTTTTTATAGTAGATAGTAGAACCAACAGGCACT
>DAOOUC010000013.1:0-17713 GCA_035390665.1 archaeon
ACTCATAAATATCCCTAATCATT
Source organism: archaeon (assembly GCA_035390665.1). GTDB lineage: Archaea > Iainarchaeota > Iainarchaeia > Iainarchaeales > CSSED10-239 > JAKQTP01. The sequence goes on from DAOOUC010000013.1 coordinate 24, forward strand.
TCCTTTTGTCCTTTTCTAAAAGAGTCGTGTCTAAAATAAAGTTGTGCATTCATTTGTTATTTCTTTTTAAATCCAAAAAGTTTATTATATTTGTTGTGATCAATAAGATCAACGATAATTATAATGATCTCTATTTCTCCAGTATCTGTGATTGTGTAAAGTAGCCTCCAATATTCTGAAAGTCTTACTTTTAATAAAAATTTAATATTATATTTTTCTAAATACCATTTTGGAATAAATTTTGATTTGACGGGTTCTCCAAAGTGAGGATCTTGTTTAAGTAATTCTAGTTTTTCTGAAATAGATTTACTTAATATTCTTCCTTGTTTTGAATTATCCCTATTTATTTCTTCAAAGATTTTACTTGCTTCTTCTGAAAATTGAATTTTAACCATATACAATCCCTTTTTTGATTGCATCTTTTAGCTTCTTTGATGCAGGGTGTATATAAGTTATTCCTTTTTTTGAGTGTATTATCTGGTTAGTATATTCTAGATATTTCAAGATTTGTTTTAAATGTACTTTACTAACTTTATCTTTGACTTTCTTTTCAAGTTCTGTCTCTTTCATTATTGCTTCAGGATATTTTTCAAGAATATCTTGAACAAGAAACACTTCGCTACCTGTTGGATAATAGTCAATCATAGGTTCTTTTAATTTTTTAGATTTAGAATCTTTAACAACATATTTTGTAGTCATAATAATAATAGTACCAAAAACCATATTTAAAGGTTTCGGGAGTAGTTGTCCAGTGGAGGAATTTTTCGATAAAAATCAAGAATAAATACATTTAAATACTTTTTGTAAACTAATATTTTTGTTAATTTTAAATATAAAAGAGAAAAGAGAAATATGAAAAAATATAAAGTAAAGGCTCTTGAGCCACTTATCGCATCAATTTTATTAATTGTAGTTGCTGTCATCCTTGTAACAATTGTTTTAAGTTGGGGTAAAGAATTTACAACAACTTCTGTAAATAAAAGCAATTCTTTAATTAATCATGACATTCTAAGCGACAAGCAACCATTCATTCGCTTTGAAAAAGCAGAAAACGGAATGTATTTTTTTGATTTCTATCCTCCAAACAATCAGGACATAAATTTTACAATAGTAGGTTATTCTCTAATTGGTTATAATAATTATATCCCTTTAGAACCAGAATACACAATAACCCACGCCGGCAAGTTTATGTTACCTTTAGGAATAATTGACGAAGACAGATTTACAATAGGTCTTCTTCTTGACGATGGTAGTTATCTAACCTTTAAAGATATAACAAACAAAAACAGAAGCCCAAGCCCAAGTGATTGTCCAGCAGGCTTTGTTCCAGTACCTGGCAATCATCTTTATGGAACGGTTGGATCAAAGGGCGGCTTTTGTGTTGCACAGTTTGAGATGAAAGTTGATCAGAATGGCGATGGTCTTGGAGATAGCAACACAAGTTGTCAAAATAGCATTTATGCAACTTGGAATAATGCAGGCACTAATTGTGCATATAATACAGACACAAGAAGTTTAGTTTCAAGTGCAGCAGGTTATCCATTAGCAAACATATCTCAAACAGATTCAATCACTGCTTGTGAATCCATTGGTGGTCATTTAATAACCAATAACGAGTGGATGACCTTAGCAAGAAATATTGAAAGAGTACCAAGTAATTGGTCAAGCGACACAATTGGTACAGGATATATTTATTCTGGGCATAACGACGGAACTCCATATGCTGCACTTGCGGGAGACACTAACAACGGTAATGGTTATTATCTAACAGGTCAAACAAGTGGCAATCAACGAAGAACTTTAACTCTAACAAATGGCGAAGTAGTTTGGGACTTAGCAGGAAATGTTTATGAATGGAGTGATACTATAAGTTCAGATGATTTAAGTCTAGCTTATGATGATTATGAAAATTTAGGTGATGATGGAGAGTATTCTACATATTTTAGAACAGCAGACGGTAATTTTGGTAGTATAGGTTATAAAGGTAATTTTTTATTAAATTCAGATTATAATAGTGATAATGGAATTGGAAAAACTTGGGGTTGTACAACTGCATGTAATGGTGAGGAATATACAATTGCGTTTTTGCGCGGCGGTACTTGGAGCAACGGAGCGAGCGCCGGACTTTTGACGTTGGACGCGAGCGGCGATCCGTCTAGCGCGGGCGGCGACTTCGGCTTTCGTTGTGTTGTAGTGCCCGAATGAGCGTGGTCCGTTGTTTTGCCTGGACACTGGCTCCTGGACCACTGACTCCTGGAGTATAGTATGAAGTTTCTGTGAATGGAATAAAAAAGAGTTTTGGTAATAGTTGGGTTTGTTAAAAGGTACGATCGCGTAGCGACGTGCCTTTTGTGTTTGCAAAAAGATTAAAACGATATCAGCTTAAAAAATAAAATTGGGAAAAATAATGTGGGTTTATGATAAAGGGATTTCTAGTTTTAAAATATATCAAGAGATGTTTCCAGTAATTACCAATGCTTTAAATGCTTTGGTGGTTTGTGAAGAAAAAAATAAAAACTCGTCTTTTGCTTTTCTAATTTTGGATTCAAAAATAAAAGCAACAGATATTTTATCGTTTATTGCAAGTGGCTATAATAATTATGATACTAAGCTTAAAGTAATGGAATATAATAAAGCAAGAAACGCAATTTCTATTCTTCAATCTAATCTTATATTATTAAATAATTATAAAATATTATTAGATGAAGATTTAAATGAAAATTACACTAATTTAGAAGATAAGTTAAAAATGATTTCTGGAGTTTTAAGAAAGATTGAAAAACTAAAAAACTGATAAAATGTGCTTGATGATTTAAAAATATATAAAGAAAGTTATAATTTTTTTGTGTGGCTTTGGCCATTAATAAATAAATTTCCAAAATCTGAAAAATATGTTCTAGGTGAAAAACTAAAATTTTGTTTTTTAGAGTTCTTTGATGCAATTATTTCTTATAATTATAATTATGATAGAAAAGAATCATTAAAAAAAGCAAATATAGAACTAGAAAAATTAAGATTATTTATAAGAATTGCAAGGGACTTAAATATTATTAATTTTACTAAATATGAAATTGCTTCTAGAAAATTAAACGAAATTGGTAAACTTCTAGGCGGTCTAATAAAAACAATTTAATTTAAAAAGTATTTCCATCTATCTTCTTTTGGGTTCTAAACCTAGGCTATACTAGATAACACAATGTTTGTCTGTTGCGTTTTTGCGCGGCGGTAATTGGAACAACGAAACGAACGCCGGACTTTTGAAATTGAACGCGAACAACAATCCGTCTAACACGAACAACAACATCGGCTTTCGTTGTGTTGTAGTGTCTGCCCTAAAAGGGGTAATACAAAGAGTTTGTTTGTATTATTTTTAGTTATTTAAAACAAACAAAGAAGTATTGTAAAAGAATACTACATTTAGTATATTCCTGGCTGGTATTTTTGCCTATATAATTTTAAATTATATAAAACAAGCCGAAAATAAACAAAAAAAAAGTAGTTAGTATTTTTTTAAAAGAATACTACTTTTTTTACAAAAATACAAAATATGAAAACATATACTAGTTTGTGGCAGAAACTAACTTCTTTTAAAAATCTATATCTTGCTTATAAAAAAGCAAAAAAAGCAAAACCACAAACTACTGATGCATTAGAATTTTCTATTAATTTAGAAAAAAATATAGTGTTGCTTCAAGAGGAACTATTGACTGATAACTATAAACAATCAAAATATAGAACGTTTATAATATTTGATCCAAAACAAAGAATAATCAAATATCTACCATTTAAAGATAGGGTTGTGCATCACGCGATAGTTAATATTATTGAACCGATTTTTGAAAAAAGATTTATTTCTACAAGTTATGCTTGTAGAAAAAAGAAAGGCACACATAAAGCACTAAAAGATATTAGAAAAGTAATTTATAACAAATTTAAAGACACAGGATATTGTTTGAAAGGAGATATAAGAAAGTATTTTCCTAGCATTAATCAAGACATTTTAAAAAATATAATTTCAAGAAAGATAAAAGATAAGAAACTATTAAATCTAATTTTTAAAATAATAACTAGCGATCATTCCGATTTTGGAGAAACTAAAGGAATACCAATAGGTAATTTAACCAGTCAGTTATTTTCAAATATTTATCTTAATGAATTAGATCAATATGTTAAACAAGAATTAAATATAAAATACTATTACAGATATGTTGATGATTTTATAATCTTAAATGTTTCTAAGGAAGAATTGCATATAGATAAACAAAAAATAAAATATTTTCTTAAGAAAAGATTAGATCTAGATTTACCTAAGAGAAAATGTAATGTTTTTAAAATAAAAGACGGAGTTGATTATGTTGGTTATAAGCTTTTTCCAAATAAGATATTAATAAGAAAAAGAAATCTTAAAAGATTTCTAAATAAAATAAAAAGCAAAAATACAAATAAAAACTATAATTCTTCAATTTATAGTTATTTAGGTTATTTTAAATACGCCAATTCATATAATTTATTATTAAAAATATTTGAAATTAATAAAACTTATTTAAGAGAAATAGAGCTAAGTAAAATCTATTCCTAATTTAATTTAAATAAACCTTTTTAAATTCTTTTATTCTTTGTTTTTGTATGACTATTCAAAAAAAACAGTTCACTCCAGGAAAAGGAGCAATCTATTATTTTTCAGGAACAGGAAACACTGCCTTTGTTGCTTGTGAGTTTCAAGAAAATTATAAAAAAAAAGGAGTGGTTGTTGATCTTTTCCAAATAGAAAAGATTGAAACAGTAACAAGTCAAGGAAAATATGATTTCCTAATGATTGGTTTTCCTACTTATTATTTTTGTCCCCCTCAAATGGTTGTTGATTTTATAAAAAAACTTCCAGAAGTAAAAGATAAACCAGTTATTCTTTTTGCAACAGGTGGTGCAAGTGCAGGAGCTAGTTTTAATGTATTAGAAAGAATCTTAAGAAAAAAAAAATATCAAGTAATTTCTAATTTCTTGTATATTATGCCAAGCAATGATGGTTTTTTATTTAATAAAGATATAGATAAAGAAGAACATGCAGATCTTAAAATATCCGGAACAAAAGAAAAGATTAAGCAGGATTTTGAGTTAATAACTTCAGGAAAATCAAAATTTAAATCCGCAAATATTTTTATATCTTTGATTTCTGAAATTGCAAAGTTTGGAATGAATAAAAAAAACAAATGGTTCTGGGATAAAAAGGAATGTAATTTTTGTGGGCTCTGCGCAAAGGTCTGTCCAACAAAAAACATAACAATAAAAAAAGAAAAAGGCAAAGTGATTTTTGGAAACAACTGTATGTTCTGTTCACGTTGTTATAATTTTTGTCCAAAGAAAGCAATACATTACAAATCAATAAACAAAACAAAAAATTTCAAAAGATACACAAGATTAAAAAATGAAATAATTTAAAGGCATAAAATATGGAAATAATAAAATATAGTTATGAGGAAATAGAAAATCTTTGTGTAAAGGTTTCTGAAGAAATCAAAAGCACAGATTACAAGGTTGATTGTATCATTGGTGTAGCAGTAAGTGGTTTATTCCCTGCAATGATTATGGCAAGACTATTAAATGTAAAAAATGTAATAAGTGTTTCTGCAGTTTCTTATCAAGGTAAAGAACAAAAAGAAATGAAACTTTTAAATGCCCCAGATAAAGCGGCTCTAAAAGGTAAGAATATTTTAATTGTTGATGATATTTGTGATTCTGGAAATACTTTAATTTTCTTAACCAAACTACTAAAAGACTATCAAGTAAAAGAAATAAAAAGTGCAACAGTTTTCTTAAATAAAGAACATCACAAGATTGTTCCAGATTTCTACGGAGAAGAAATAAATAAATGGGTAGCATTTCCATGGGACAAGTTTGAAAAGGAATAAGCATGTTAAAAAAAGATTATCTTTTGTTTTTTTTAATACTTTCAATATTAATCTTTCCAACGGTTTATGCAAAAGAATTCAAAATAAACAATTATGAAATAACTTATTTTTTAGAAAAATCAGGAAAAATAAATGTTTCTGAAACAATAGATTATCAACTATCTGGTTGTTTTAAAGAACTTTATCTTCAAAGACCAGGAATTGATATTACAAATCCAACAGGGCAGTGTATAGGCGCAACTTGTGAATTTGAATATAAGCAGATAGGCACAGAATCAGGTGACCCCGAACTAATATTACGTGGTAATTTCTGTAATCAAAAAGTTACTGCACATTTTAATTATAATTTGGAAAATCAAATTAGAAACTTAGTTGATGGTGCACAATTCTATTATCAAGTTTATCCTGGAAAAACAACTGTTTCAACTAATGCTAAAATTATGATTTATTTTCCAGGAGACATAAATAAAGTAACAAGATTTATTCATTCAAAAGATTATCTTTTAGAAACAAACGATAACGTATTAATTATTTCTAAACCGGTAGGTGCCTATGAAATAATAGAAATAAATTTTTTAATGCCTAAGGAGTGGTTTAATCAAGGAAGTCTTTATAGCTATCCAGATACAAATTACACACAAGCTCAAATAATCCAACAAGAAGAAAACTGGGAAGAAGGTTATACAAAATATACAAAAGAAAATGTAAAAACAGAAGCGTCATTAGGCATTACATTTCTATATCTTTTCTTAATGATTGGTTTACCAATTTTATTATTATTTATTATTTGGTTAATATTTGGAAAAGAGATTCCAGAAAATAAAACAGGTTATTCAGGAACCTATGAAAGGGATTTACCTGGTGATGAAGACCCAATTCAAGCACATTATTTAATAACAGGGAAATTATCAACACATTGGTTTTCGTCAGCAATCATGTATCTTGTTTGGAAAAAGCAATATGAATTAATAAAACAAGAAGACAAATCATTTTTTAGTTCTGAAAAATATAAATTAGTAAAAATAAAAAATGCACCAGAAATTAAACTTCCAGGTTATGTTTTAGAAGTTAATAAATTTTTCTTAGAATATTATCCTGACGGCACAATTGATTTAGATGAATTAAAAAACGGGCAATACAAACCAAAAGGAGATTTAGATTTCTTCTCAGAATTAGAGGAAAAAACTAATTTCGCAAACGATTTTAGTACTTTACAATTAAAGGTTAAAAAAGAAATAAGCAGATGGGAAAAAGAAAAAAAATATTTTAATAAAACTGGAATGATTATAGCAAATATTACAATTGTTTTACATATATTTATTTTTTCAGAAATAATTCAGATGATATTTATGAGATATATTTTTCCAATATGGATCTCATTTGTTTTTTGGAGTTGTATAATTTTAATAATTCTTGCAAATATTATTAGTAGATCCAAGATAAGTTTTGCAGTAATTTTTGGAAGGTTTTCTAAAGACGGCAGAGTTAAAAATTTACAATGGACAAATTTTAAAAGATACATAACCGATTATTCTTTAATGAAAGAGCACCCGCCACAACACGTGATTCTTTGGGAAGAATATATGGTTTATGCAACTGCTTTTGGAGTAGCAAAAGAAGTTTCAAAGGCATTAAAAGTGGTTATGCCGGAAGAAGTTTCAACAAATCAACAATTTGCAGTATATTCAGCATTTGCAGTAAGTAGTTTTTCAACATCAACGGATTACTCGTCATCCGGCGGTAGTGGCGGCTTTGGTGGAGGTGGCGGGGGCTTTGGTGGTGGCGGTGGTGGGGGCGGCGGTGCCGGTGCCCGTTAATCTATAAACAAATTATTTATAAATCCTTTATTCTTATTTATTTCTAAATATATTTATAAAATCAGGAGAGAAAAAATATGGTATCTAAAGAAAAACAATTTATTATGTGGTTTGATGAAGTAGGAATTGAAGACATTCCTTATGTTGGTGGAAAGAATGCCTCTCTTGGAGAAATGTATCAAAATCTTGGAAAAAAAGGCGTAAAGATTCCATTTGGTTTTGCAATTACAGCTTATGCTTACAGATATATTTTAGAAAAATCTGGAACAAAAAATGAAATTAAAAAAATATTAAAAGATTTAGATACTCATAACCTTGATTCTTTAGCAGAGAAAGGACATAAAATTAGAGATTTAATAAGACATACTGAGATTCCAAAAGATTTAGAAAAAGAAATATTTGATGCTTATGATAAACTTTGTAAAAAAGAAAAAATCCCTGATCTTGATGTCGCTGTAAGATCAAGTGCAACAGCTGAAGATCTTCCTGATGCTTCTTTTGCAGGACAACAAGAAAGTTATTTAAATATTAGAGGAAAAGCAAATCTTTTAGAAGCTGTAAGAAAATGTTTTGCTTCTCTTTTTACAAACAGAGCAATCTCTTATAGAGAAGATAAGCATTTTGATCACTTTAGTATTGCTCTTTCAGTTGTTGTTCAAAGAATGGTTAGAAGTGATTTAGCTTCTTCAGGAATAATGTTTTCAATTGATACAGAAACAGGTTTTAGAGATGTTGTTGTTATAAATTCAACTTATGGTCTTGGAGAAAATATTGTTCAAGGTGCAGTCAATCCTGATGAATTTATTGTCTTTAAACCAACATTAAAACTTGGAAAAAAACCAATTATTTCTAAAGTTCTAGGAGAAAAAGCAATTAGAATGGTTTATGATAGAGAAGGCAATAAGCCAGTAAAAAATATTTCAGTTGAACCAACTGAAAGAAATAAGTTTTCAATAACTGATGATCAAGCCTTGCAATTAGCAAAATGGGCTTGTGATATTGAAGAATACTATTCTAAAAAAGCAGGCTATCACAAACCAATGGATATGGAATGGGCCTTGGACGGTAAAACAAATGAATTGTTTATTGTTCAAGCAAGACCAGAAACAGTACAATCTAGAAAAAATTTAAATAGTTACACAACATACATTATGAACACAAATGAAAAACCAATAGTTATTGGAAAAAGTGTCGGCCAACAGATATCAACTGGAAAAGTAAAAGTAATAAAGGATGCAAAAGAAATCAATCAATTTAGAAAAGGAGAAATTCTTGTAACAGAAATGACAGATCCAGATTGGGAACCAATCATGAAGATTGCTTCCGGAATAATAACAAACAAAGGTGGAAGAACCTGCCATGCTGCAATTATTTCAAGAGAGCTTGGTATCCCTTGTGTTGTTGGAACAATTGACGGAACAGTAAAACTAAAAACCGGACAAGAAATAACAATGGATTGTTCAAGCGGAGATGCTGGTTTTGTTTACAATGGGAAAATACCTTTTACAAAACAAGTAACTGATTTAAAAGAATTACAAAAAACAAAAACACAGTTAATGATGAATGTGGGTAACCCAGAACAAGCATTTGATTTAAGTTTCTTGCCAAATGATGGTGTAGGCCTTGCAAGAGAAGAGTTTATTATCAACTCTTGGATACAGATTCATCCTCTTGCTCTTATCAATTACAATAAGATAACAGATGCAGAAACAAAAGCAAAGATTGATGAATTAACTGTTGGTTACACTGATAAAAAACAATATTTTGTAGATAAGTTAGCACAAGGTATTGCAAGAATTACAGCCGCATTCTATCCAAAGAAAGTAATTTTAAGACTTTCAGATTTTAAATCAAATGAATATGCAAACTTAATTGGTGGTAAAGACTATGAGCCAATAGAAAGTAATCCAATGATTGGTTGGAGAGGTGCATCAAGATACTATCAAGGAAATTATGTTGCAGGTTTTGCTTTAGAATGCCAGGCAATTAAAAAAGTAAGAGAAGAATTTGGTTTAACAAATTTAGAATTAATGATTCCTTTTTGTAGAACAATTGATGAAGCAAAGAAAGTATTTGCAGAAATGAAAAAGAATGGATTAGAGAAAGGAAAGAACGGTCTAAAAATAAACTGTATGTGTGAGATCCCTTCTAATGTAATTTTAGCAGATGATTTCTTAGAAGTCTTTGATGGTTTCAGTATTGGAAGTAATGATCTAACACAATTGACTTTAGGACTTGATAGAGACTCTGAACTTTTAGGTAATATCTATGATGAAAGAAATCCAGCAGTTAAAAAACTTCTTGCTGATGTCATAAAGATAGCAAACAAAAAGGGCAAATATATAGGTATCTGCGGGCAAGCGCCATCTGATTATCCAGAAATGGCAGAGTTCTTAGTAAAAGAAGGAATAAAATCAATGAGTTTAAATCCAGACTCAATTGTTAAAACAAGAATTGCAATTGCAAAACTTGAAAAGAATTTAAAGAAGTAATTTTTACTTCTTTTCTTTTTTAATTTTGAAAAAAATGAAATCAATACTTTTCGTATGTTCAGGAAATATTTTTAGAAGCATGTGTGCTGAGCTTTTTCTAAAAAAACATCTTCAAGAAAAAAACATAAAAATTAAAGTAACTTCTGCAGGCATTACTGCAAAAAAGCAAGAGATTCACTTAATAGTAAAAAAAGAACTTGATAGATTAAATATTGATTATTCCAAGCACAAGCAAAGAAAAGTTACAAAAAAAATTCTAGACTCTTCTTCTCTTGTAATCTCTATGGCAAAAGTTCATCAACAATTTCTTAAAGAAAAATTTAACAAAGATTCAATTCTTTTTAATGAAATAGTTTTTGAAAAGAAAGAAGATTTCTTAGATTATCCAGATATTTTAAAAGAAACAAATTCAGAGAAGAAAGCAGAAAACTATCTAAGAAAAGCAGTAAAGGAAATAGATAAAGGTACAAAGAAAATGCTTCTTTCAAAGAGTTTACAGCAGCTTTATAAACATAATTAATCAATATATATTTAGATTTTATAAATAAAATTGGTGATTAAAAATGTTAGGATGGTTAATTCCTCTAATCATTTTAGGTCTTCTTGGTTTAATTACATTATTAATGTATAATGGTTTAATTATTACAAGAAACAAAGTAAAAAATGGTTGGAGTCAAATAGATGTTCAATTAAAGAAAAGATATGATCTTATACCTAATCTTGTTGAAACAGTAAAGGGTTATGCAAAGCACGAAGCAGGAACATTATCCAAGATTACAGAATTAAGAAGCCAAGCAATGCAAACAAAGGATAAGAATTTAGCAATGAAAGCAAACGATCAAATGTCAAAAGCAATTGGTGGTTTACTAAACGTTGTTGTTGAAAATTATCCTGATTTAAACGCAAGCCAAAATTTCTTAATGCTTCAAGAAGAATTATCAGGTATTGAAAATAAAATAGCATATGCAAGACAGTTTTATAATGATACAGTAATGGATTACAATAACAAATTACAAGTTTTCCCAAACAATATCTTTGCAAAAGCATTTAATTTCAAAGAAGAATCATTCTTAGAAGCAACATCTGAAGAAAAAAAAAACGTAAAAGTTTCTTTTTAATTTCTTCTTTTTTTCTATTTTTAACTTTATTTTAGTAAATAGTTAATATTTATATTCTTTTTCTTATTAAACATATATAAATATTTGTATCTTATAAATATATTATATATTAAAAGAGAGATAATAAATGGCAAAAGCAAAATCCAAACCAGCTAAAGAAGAATTTGATGATTTTGAGGAAGAAGATTATGATTATTCCGATGAATCAAAATCAAAAGAAAAAAATATTTTCGGAAAAGCCTATAGCTTTTTAGAAGAGAAATATTTTGCTTTTTCTGATTGGTTATCAAAGAAAGGAATTCCTTTAGATAAATTAAATACTTTCTTAGAAGAAAAAGGTATACCTTCTTTTGCAGCAGTTACTTGTTTTTTCTTTTTGCTACTTGCAATAATTATTTTAATAATAATTAACATAGCAACAACAGCAACAATAGAATTAAACATTACAGATTATTCTAATAATTCTTTATCTGATGTTCAATTAATTGTTTCTGATTTATATGGTAAAACAAAATTTAGTGGAATAGTAAATGATGGCGACAAAATTAAAGCCAAATTAAAATCAGGAAGTGATTATGTAATTGAAGCCACAAAATCAGATTTAGAAAATTATAATAATCAGATAGTCTTTGTAAGAGGGGATAAATTTAATATAAAGTTTAATGAAAAATATACAACAGGAGATTTAAGTATTGTTGTAACAGATACTCAAACAAAGAAAAAAGTTCCATTATATGAAGTAAAATTAAATTTTAGAATAAATGGAGAAGCAAAAGAAGAGGTTGCTATTGCAGATGAAAAAGGAGAAATTTCTTTTACAAATATTCCTTTAGATAAAGACATTACATTAACAGTTAATGCAGATGGCTATCAAACATATTCTCAAAATTTTAGATTATTAAATTCTGTTGAAACAAAAAATATAGAATTGGCATTTGATGAAGATTCTATATTATTATCAGGAAAAGAATCCAAAGTTACAATCGTTGTAACAAAAGAAAATGGAGACTTGATAGATGCAGCAGATGTAACAATTTATAACACAGCAGGAGAAATAATTGCAACAAATTTAACTGTTCTTGGTAAATCAGTATTTACTTTAAACTCTGGTCAAGCAATAAGGTTTGTAGTATCAAAAGAAGGATATAGAACATATGATAGTGATAAAGAAGAAAGATCTTATAGAATACAAAACCCAGAAGAAACCTATACTGCAAAATTAATTGCAGGAAGTTCTGATTTAAAAGTAAAAGTTTTAGAAAAAGGTGTTGGTCCTTTATCTGAAGCAGAAGTTTCTTTATATAATTCAAGTAATAATTTAATTGAAAGTAAAACAACACAATTAGACGGGATTGTAATATTTACAGGTTTAGATAAAAATACAGAATATATTGTAACAGCTTGTAAAACAGGATACTATTGTTTACAATCTTTTGCAAACATAGAAGAAGAAAACGAAATTCAACAAGAGTTAGAAAAAGTAAGCATAGACACTAGTGCATTATTATCTATTTATGTTTATGATTCTTTAAATTCTCCAATGACAAACGCAAAAGTTAATGTTTTTAAAGAAGTTATGTCAAGATATGTGGCAACAGGTCATGGCACATTATCTGTTGATTTAACAGGCCAAACATCAATAATGACAAAACATGGAGACAAATATAAAGTAACTGCAATTGTTGGCGAAGTTGAAAAAACAGAAGAGATAACTATTGATCCTTTTAAAGATAATAAATTAATTTTGATTTTAGATCAAGCATCAAGATTTGTTACTTTAAATTTAACAGATAAAGATGGAAATCCAATAACTGAAGGTTGTGTATTAATAAAATCAAAAACAGGAGAAATTCTTTTTGATGATTGTTTGAATGGTTCAAATATAGTTGAATTTAATAATAAAGGATATAAAGATTTAATTGTAGAATACACAGACATAGAAGGAAACACAACAACCATGTCAACAAGACTTGGAGAATCTGATGAAATAAATTTAAAAATTAAGCAAACAACTGTTGGAAATAATCCAGTAATTAGCTTCTTAGAATTAAGGGATTCTTATAATTCTTTAACTCCAATTTTAAGTTTAGATAAAGAATATTATGCAGTCTTTGATGTTTTGATACCAGAAGGGGCAACATCTTGTGCAGTACATTTTAGAGCAGGAGATGATGAACAAACAGATTCAGATAATATGACTTACGGAATAACAGGTTATAAGGCAGACACAACAAATTACAAGTATTCAACAACATACACCCCAGGGCAACAATCAATAGATTATGATAATTCTGGTTCTCCAAATCAAATAAACAAATGGCTAGAATTATATTGGAAGAATTTAGATCAAATAACAAATAAGCAAATAATGATAAAATTAAAAGCAACAGAACTTGATGAAAAATTTATTTTAAAATATAGAGTGTGGTGTGAATCTGAAGGAAAAGTATATAGAGATCCAATAGATTCTGTTTTAGGAGAAACAAGATCTAATTCTCAAAAACAATTTTTATATGCAGACACAAAAGAGCAAACATTTGATGTTTTAGAAACTCCTGCAGATTGCTCCGGAGATTTATGTATTGATTATAAGTTTATAGATGATAGCTCATTTGAATATACTCCCGAAAAATTCTATGCAGTTAAAGAAGGATTATATGCATTAGAGTTGTCTTTCTTAAGTATGAAAAATACAGAATTATCAATTGATTCTGAAACAGACAAATCTAGACCAATAATTGGGTTAGTAAATTATCAAGATACAGGAATGTTCCCAAGTAATACTGTAGCTTCAGAAGAAGTTCAATTATCTTACACAAATTTAAATTTAGAAGCAACAAAAAGAAAAGCAGTTTATCTTTTCTTTATTGCAAAAGAAACAGGATCAACATATCTTGATTTAAAAATAAATAATAATTCTAAAATTACAGAAAAAAGAATAAGTTTTAATGTTGTTCCAAGAAAAACAATGGAAGTTTTAGTTAAAGATGTAATACCATATAATTCTCCAATAGTTGTTGAGATTAAAGACAAAGACACAAAAAAAATAGTAGATACTGCCTTTGTGAAAGTAAGTGATGATTCTGGAAGTTTATTAGGTAGTGTGAAAAATAGTAAAACAGGGAAATATATAATTAATCAAAATTTCTCTGTAGCAAAACCAATTCTTGAAGTTACTGCTCCAGGTTATGCTCCATATGCAAAACATTTGATTATTGCAGATACAGGCATATTGTCTGCACCAGATAGATTAGAAATTAGATTTGGAGAAAACATTAGTCAAGAGTCAGAGTCATTTATAATAATAAATAAAAGTAGTCAAGAAATTACAGATTTAACCTATCAATTAAATTATATTGATTATGTTGCAAGCATGCAAGCAACTTTAGACTTACCAGCTGTGTTAAAATCAGGAAAATCTGAAAACTTAGAATTAATAACAACCGTTGATCCTAAAGCAAATTTTAAAACCGCAAAAGGAATTTTAACAATTTCAGGATTTATTGGTAATAAGCAAGTTGTTAAAGAAATTGAAGTAATTTATTATAGAGGAACAATAGAAAGTGATTGTTTAGAAATAAAACCAAAACAATTGTTTGCTTATGTTGGAATAAGTGAAGGTTCAAGTCAAGAGTTAATGTTTTCTGTACATAACAATTGTCAAAAAGCAATATCTATAACTCCTGAGCTATTAAATTCAAGAGGCACAAAGATTAGAAAAGATGAAAATATAGAAATAATTATTCCAAATATAGATATAGAAGCAAATGAACAAATTGATGATTATACAATTGTTGTAAAAAATAATAAAGAAAGAAAATTAACAAAAACTTATAATTTCGAAATAGCATGGAGAAATCAATATTTTGTTTTCGAAAATACAAAACTTAATGTTGAATTAGTAGATTTGTCAAAATCATTAGTAGTTATACCATTGGCATCAGCAATTTCTTTAGTACAAGTTGTAGATCAACAACCAGCATTAAATCAAACAAGATTTATATTAAAGAATGTTGGTAAATATCCATTAACAGACATCCAAATATCTAGATTTGAAGCAACAACATATTCAAATATAGAAGATAAAATAGAGCCTCCAAGTTTTGAATCTATAAAACCAGGAGAATCAAAATCAATAACAATAAGGTATTCTGGTAAAATTGATAAAGCAACATATGCTGATTTATATTATCAGGTTACAGCTAATGCAGTAGGGGTCAGTACACCAATAACTACAAAGTTTAGTGTTGGATTTATGTTTTCTTCTGCTGGTTGTTTAAAGTTAGATCAAACAAAGATTAGTTTCTATTCTAAAGTAAATGAAGAAAAAACAAAATTAATTAATATTACAAATCAGTGTGCAGAACCTGTAGGTTTAATAACACACGACCAGGGAAATAGCACATATTTTATAGATACCTTTGGAGATGGAACACAGGTTTCAATATATCCTGCAGTTGCTGCTCCTGTAATTTATCCTGGTCAAACAATAGGTTATTTTATAAGAATAAAACCAACTAAATATTTCACACCAAAAACAGATAGAGTTGTGAGATTATTAGGTGTTCCAACAAATTATGGACAAGGAGGAAGAGTAACTTCAAATACTTTCCTATTTTCTATAGAATTAGAACCAGAACACCCAGATCAAGAAGAAGATTATAAAAGAGTAGAAGAAAATATAAGTATTCCAGTTTGTGGAAAAGATTCAGAATCTGACGATTCAACAGTTGATTATACTTTCCCAGTAATTGTCCCTGATTGTAAACAAGACGGATATTGTGATTCCTATTCTGCTGCCGAGTTAATTTTAGAGCAAATACAAAGTTTACATACAGAAGTAATAAATTCTTCAAATCAAGCAAATAATAAAGTTGTTCAAACAGCATGTTCACAAACTGCAGCAAATAACGGTTATTGTCCAATCTCAGACATATTGCCTCCACAAAAATTACAAGAATATAAAAATATTTTATTGTATTTACAAAATGATAACTTAAGTGAAAGAACTATTGAGTTATTATTAAAAGATGGAAACACAAGTGCAACTAAATATCCAACCATAAAAGATTACATGGTAAAGGCAAATGTAGGTTATACAACAGGTGGTTTAGGATTTTCAGGAAATGTAATACATATTTCAAATAAATTAAATGGTTGTGGAAGATATAAATTAGAAATAACAGGAGCCATAGCTACAAAAAACTACACAGACTTAGATCCACAAAGGGCTTATTTCTTCTTAGATGTAGTTGATTCAAATAAAACAGATCAATGTAAAAAAAATATAGAAAATGTAATGATATTTTTACCAAAAGATTTGAAATTTAGAAGAACAAATACAGGAGATACTTGGCTTACAATAATAACAGGAAGCAAAGATTTTGCACAACCAATAGCAAAAGATGTATTTGGTTCAGAAGATAGATTTGTTTTAAAATCAGTAGAACAAAAGAAATACAGTTTATTAGATGTAACAATAGGGGAATTAAAAGACAGTGAATCTGATGCAATCGCAAAAATGTATTATAAAGATTCAGTTGATTCAAATAATTCTAAAGCCGAAGAAGTTTCAATAATAATAAATGATAAATTTGGAATTAAAAAAGAAGGCATTAAAGATGTAAATTATCCTGCAGAATTTATAACAGATACTTCAAGAAGCATTAAAGCAATATTAGAAGGTAAACCTGCAAATATTTGTATATCAGAAGACAAAAGTTATATGTTAATTATGTCTATTGATTCAGATTATGGATCTTTATTCTTAAAATCAAAAGCAGATGGTAAATTACAATTAAAACCAACAAAGACATGTACAGAGTTTACAGTTAAATCAGCAGTTAATGAACAAGTTTCAATTTCTTATGAAGATCTTTCAGGAATTCAACTTAATTTTAACTATGATGGTAAAGATTATCCAAGTCCTATGCCTTTGGTTTTAGAAAAAGACAAAGAATTAGATTTCAATGTTTGTATTAAATCAGACATTAGTCAAATATCGTCTTGGAATAATAAAGAATTAAAAGTAATAGCTGAAAGTAAATTTTCTGAAGTTGGAAAAATTAATTCTAAAAGGAAAGGAGAAGCAATTGTAAAATTATCTTCTTATGGAATAACCCCTATGGAATTACTTTCAGTAATACAAACAACAAAAGATGAAATGATTAAAGATAAAAAAGACAATGAAATAATCTATGCTTATGTTGATTGGGAAAAAGAATATAGTTCTTCAAACACAGAAGAATACTGTAAGACTTTAGAAAGATATAATTTAAAATTAGGAGACAAAGAAACAACATTTAGAAAACCTGCAGAATGTGATTTTGAGGAAAGTAAATCAGAAAAAACTGCAAA
>DAOOUC010000014.1:0-14435 GCA_035390665.1 archaeon
GCCAAACACTATAATTAACTATATATTCTTTATTTTCTTTAATAAATATAGATCTTCCTTGTGCTTTTTTTATAAATTGTTTTATAGTTATTTCTTTTAGTCCTGTTTCTTTTACGATTTCTGTTATTGTTTTTTTATCAAGAGCAGTAGTTAATATTTTTATTCCAGAGTAAGGTAATATTTCAATTAGATTTTTATTTACAAGTAGTTTTCTTAATTTCAAAGCAAAAGGATATTCTGAGACAGAAAGTTTTTGTTTATCTTTAGTTATTAATTTCTCTCTTATAAGTGTACCAATCATTTCACTTATATGTGTTTTATTCATTTTAATATTTTCAAGTATTTTACTTAGTCTGTTATTTCCTTGACAGATTTCATAAAATACAAGTAATTGAGTTCTCGTAAACATAAGTATATTAATATCCGAACTATATATAAATGATTCGGTTTTCAGTATATTTTTAGTAATATATTCTAATTCACTCATACCATAAATATATAGTGTTTTATAAGGCCAGTCATTCTCGGGGGGGTAGGTGTCCAGTGGAACCCCTTTAGAAAAGGTGTTGCGATCCCAAAACGAACTCTGCTGGTTGCGCTCGGCTCGCGCGCAATATTTCTTTGTTGTATTTTTGAGAATTAGGTATCTAAAAATTTCAATTTCACAAAAATCTAATTAAAAACCATTCCGTCTTTTCTAGTATTAACCTATGAAACAAGAAACTCTAGAGATAGCTAACAAACAGTATAATGTAAGAATATACATAGAAAGAAGAAGAAACTCTTCCTGTTCTATTGGTAAAAACATAAACATTAGACTACCCTTATTTCTATCCTCAAAAGATCAACTAGCTGAAATAGAAAGAATGAAACAATGGGCTACCAGTCAGATTCAAAAAAATCCACCAATTAGTCAAATCTTTAAAAAATACAATTCAGGAGATACAATTACCTTGGGAGAAAAAACATACACTTTAGTAATAAGCACAACAGACAAGAAAAGCAGTAGTGGGAGATTAAAAGATGATAATATAGTTTTAAAGCTCAGTTCATTAACAGAAAAGAAAAGAGAAGAAGAAACATCCAAGTTAATAAGTAAGATAATTTCTAGAGTTAGACTTCCCTATTTACAAAAGAAGATAAGAGAATTAAACTCTAAATACTTCAATCTCCCTTTAGGAGAAATTAAGTTTAAGAATCAGAAGACTCGGTGGGGCAGTTGTTCACAGAAGAGAAACATAAACATCTCCACTAGATTGATTTTAGCACCAGAAGATGTTCTTGAATACGTTTGCATTCACGAACTTGCTCACCTTAAGGAATACAACCATTCAGAAGCCTTTTGGTCCATCATCCGTTCCATTGATCCCAGTTATAAGGATAAGCACAAGTGGTTGAAGAAGAATGGTAAAGAGCTAGTGATTTAATACTTGGGGGTACAACTTTATTTTAATTGTGTACACTAGTGGGCACAAAAACTATCGTGATTAGAATCGCCGAAATGAATCAATTATCGCGATTTAAATCGCAGTATATTTAAACCTTTTGTTACCTATATATCTTATGGAAGCAAATATTATCAAAGATATTTTAAATTATAGCTCTAATAATCTTGAGGACTTTACAGAATCTCAAAGATTTATATTTACTGATATAGAAAGTAAAGTAAATCATTTTTTCAAAAAGCGTGGACTAAATATAATACTAATAACTGGACTTAGAGGTACAGGAAAAACCACGATATTAAAAACCATTGCAAAGAAATATGATGGATTGTATACTAGTGGTGATTTTCTAAAAACCAAAGTAGTGGATATTCCAAATTTGACTGAAATTTCTAAGGCTTATGATAAAAAGATAATAGTTATTGACGAAGTGCTATATTTAACTGATTGGCAAATAAAACTTAAAATAGAAGCAGATACTAATCAAAACATATTATATATAATCTCTGGTTCTTCAGCTATGCAGTTAAAGAAGATATCTCAAGATCTTTCAAGAAGATTAGATACCTACAGATTAAACCCATTATCTTTTAGAGAATATTTAGTTTTGAAAAATAATTTAAATCTTGAACAAGAAATTAGCTTTTCTAGTTTTTTAAATAAAGATCAAGAAAAGTTATTTCTAGAGTTGTCTTCAATAAAGCAACAATTACCTAAAAATCTTTATTCTTTGTTTAAATCATATTATGAAGATCAACTACCTTATCTTTTAGAAGAAAGTAATAAAAAAGACAAGATAAGACAATTAGTAGAAAAAGTAATCTATAAGGACATGCCACAAATTGATAATCTATATACTGAACAATTAAAAAATGCAGAAATAATTATTAAGTTTTTAAGTTCTGCAGAAAAGATAAACTATACTAGTATTTCAACCAACTTAGGAGTAAAAAGAGACATGGTTGTTAAGATTATTGATCTTTTAGAGAAATCAGATTTATTATATATAGTTCAAGACGTAGTTCCAACAAGAGAACTTAGAAGTAATAAGAAGATTTTATTTTCCTCTCCAGGAATAAGAATTGCTTTAAACGAGGTAAATGAAAGCTCAATTATTGGTTTTTCAAGAGAAGACATGTTTGGGTTGATACTAAAGAACTCAGGCATTAAATTTGCATACAACTACAAGCAAGACGGTTATGATTATCTAGTAAAGACTGTTAAATTTGAGATAGGCAAGAACAAGACCAAGAACAGTATAAGCAAAGGCACCATAGTCGTAGGCGATTACTTAGACGTAGAATACAAAAATCACACCCTTTACATTCCAATGTACTTATTCTCCCTAATCAACTGAGCTGAGCCGGTTTCGGTCACGCCCAGAAAATTCATTTTCTGGCGTCCCAGAAGCTAAGCTTCTATGAGCTCGCGCCCAATGGCGAAAGAATAAGAGAAGAAGAAACATCCAAGTTAATAAGTAAGATAATAGCAAGAGAAAGACTTTCCTATTTACAAAAGAAGATAAGAGAATTAAACACCCAATACTTCAATCTCCCTTTAGGAGAAATTAAGTTTAAGAATCAGAAGACTCGGGTGTGGGCAGTTGTTCACAGAAGAGAAACATAAACCTCTCCAGGAGCTGGTTTCGGTCAGCTCGCCCCCAGTGGTTGCACCAGAATCTGTTCTTGAATACGTTTGCATTCACGAGTTAGCCCACCAGAGCCGGTTTCGCTCAGCTCGCGCGCAATAGTCTCTCTAGACTTCTGGTCCATCATCCGTTCCATCGACCCCAGTTACAAAGACAAGCACAAGTGGTTGAAGAAGAACGGTAAAGACCTCGTCATTTAAGAAATTTCTATAGTTCACTTTGTGGGGCAAGAGAACCAGAGAAGAAATAAGAATTTTCTATGGTAAAAGGAATGTTTTTAAAGAGTTTTTAGTTATAAGTTTATTAATCGGTGAAACTATGAAAGTATATATCTTAAGTGATACAGAAAACTTATTCTCAAAAGAAAAGAAAGAATTATTAGAAAGTAAATTAGAAGTAGTTTACATAAGAGAAATAAAACCCTCAAATTTTGTGAAATTGACGATTTTTGAGAAAAAGTTGAGTTTTTACAAAAAAACCACAGAACCTATTTAATCTTTCTCTAGTTCTTTTGTTTTATCTACAGAAAAGAAAATTAACCACAGAATCTAACTTAATCTTAATCTAACTTTATCTTCATCTTTATCTTTAAACTATTAGATATGATTTATTTACATTTATAAAAATACCAATTTTCTTAACTTATATGCGGCTTCTTTTGCTTTTTAATTAAATAACTAAATACTAATGCTTACTATTTAATTTCTATACAAAACCTTAAAAGAAAGAAAAAACTAAATAAATAAAAAGAATGTTTCTACCTCTCTATTAGTGTTCTTTAGTTATCTTTTCCAAAAAAACTACTAACAATATAAAATTTAAAACCTAATTCTTTCTAATAAGAACTAAAACTTAAATAAAAGGCTTAAAACACATAACAAATACCTATTTACTTGAAGATTTTGTAAAATCGCAAAATCTTGGACATTTTTAGATAGTTTCACAAATAATTTCGCAGTGGACAACTACCCCCCCGAAAACACCCCTTGTTTAAGACACAGATATATAATATAAATGTTAACTTTAATAATATTTAGAGAGGGAACTAATGAAAAATAAAGAGAAAGTAATAATTCTAAATTATTGTGCATATAGTGCAATTGGCCGGATTTGTTTAAGATTTCCTAAAGAAATCAAAGGATTATTGAAGATTGTAAAGTATTCTAAAGATAAACAAGAGATTATTGCTAAAGTAAATATCTTAAATAAGCAGTTAGTTCCATTAATTTTAGTTTTATTGAATAATCTAAAAGAAATCAATTGTTCTAAGTTAAATTATTTATTTCTGGAAAACGATTATTTAGAAAAATATTTTGAAAAAATAATGTTAAATAAAAAACTCAATAAAAAAGACAAATTAATTAATGAGTATATTTCTCAATTATTTAAAATCCCTAAAGCCACTAACATTAACCAACTACGGTTAAAAAAATTAACGACTTTTATTAATAACTGTAATTTATTAGATAAACCAAAATGGAGGAAATTAAAATTTATATTTTTAAAATCCATAAAAGGAGTATCTTGCGGTTATGGTAATTTTAATTATGTAATTATTGAATCTAACATCTTTCCAGAACAGCTAATTATACATGAAGTAATACATAATTATAATCAAAAACAAAAATTTAGAACCAAAAATACAATGGAATTTGAAGAAATATTTACCAATGTTATTTCTCAAGCAATTTATTGTAAATATAAGAGAAAGCCAGTTGTTTTTGATAAGTACTATTATTCTACAAAAAAAGAACAGCAATTGGAAGAGGAATTACGGATGTGTTATTTTGAATGGATTAAACAATCAAATCCTAATTTTCTAGATTATTTAGAAGAAAGTGGAAAGATATTCATTGGTAAAGATAGAATCACTTGGACCTTTAATGATAATTTAAAGTTTAAGAAACTAGTTAAAGAATCTATAAAGGTAAAATAAACTAATTCTATTTTTGTAAAATCGCAAAATCTTAAACATTTTTTTATAGTTTAACAAATGGTTTTCCACTGGACAGCTACCCCCCCGAAAACAACCCGGCTTCTACTACTATATATTATTGGTGGAAGGTCTGAACGAAAATAATAGTTTAATTGTTCCAGATAATATAAATCACAAGATTCATGCAATTAGAGGAGTTCAGGTAATGCTTGATAGCGATCTTGCAGAACTGTATGGAGTTAGCACAGGTAGACTGAATGAAGCAGTTAAAAGAAATATAGATAGATTTCCCGAGGATTTCATGTTTCAATTAACGCAAAAAGAATGCGAAATCTTAAAGTCGCAATTTGCGATATCAAGTTTGGGTAATGTTAATAATTTCCCTGTAAATACTAGTAATAACGCTAATCGTTCGATATCGCAATTTGCGATATCAAAGAATGACAGAGGTGGAAGACAAAAATTACCATTCGTTTTTACTGAACAAGGCGTTGCTATGCTTTCTGGAGTTCTTAAGAGCGAAAGAGCAATAAAAGTTAATATCTTTATTATGAGAGCATTTGTAGCTATGAGACAATTTATACAAGAAAATGCAGGGCTATTTCAAAGAGTTGATAGTCTTGAAATAAAACAAATTAAAACAGATAAAAATATTAAAATGATCTTTAGTGCTATGGCAGATAAAAATATTTTCAAAAAACAAAAAATTCTTTTTGATAATCAAATATTTGATGCTTACAAGTTTGTTAATGATATACTAAAAAAGGCAAAGAAATCAATAATTCTTATTGATAATTACATAGATGAATCAGTGCTAATACTTTTTTCAGAAATAAAGAATGTAAAGATTATTATATATACTGAAAATATAACAGATAAATTAAAACTTGACCTTGAGAAATATAATCAACAATATTCAAATATAGAAATAAGAAAATTCAAGAAATGTCACGATAGATTCTTGATAATTGACAATAAAGAAATCTATCATTTTGGAGCATCAATCAAAGACCTTGGAAAGAAGTGGTTTGCTTTCTCTAAGATGGATAAAGAGTCATTAAAATTATTACAAAAATTGGAATAAATTTAGATTATCTATTTTTTAATTTCCTTCCCTCTTAAGAGCTTGTTGTAGGTGATGGCAAACCTATGGGCTTCATCTCTAATTCTTTGAAGTAATTGAAGAGATTGTTCTTTTTTGCTTAGTTTTATAGAAAACAGTTGCTCTGGTTTAAAAATTTCTTCTTCTCTTTTTGCAAGACCAATAATTTCGGTCTTTTCAAAAACATTAAGTTCTTTAAGAACAGAAACTGCAGAAGAAAGTTGACCTTTTCCACCATCAATAACAATTAAATCCGGTAGTTCTTTATTTTCTTTAATCAAACGATAGTATCTTCTTCTTACAACTTCTGAAATGCTTGAAAAGTCATCAATCTTTCCGTTATCCAAGGTTTTTATTTTAAATTTCCTGTAATTACTTTTGCTTGGCAAACCATCTTTAAAACAAACCATTGAGCCGACTGTCAGGGTTCCAGAAAGATGAGAAATATCAAAACATTCTATGGTTCTTGGAAGTTTTTTAAGTTTTAATTTCTTTTGTAAGTCTATAAGTGTTAATTCTTCTTTAAAGAAAGTAATTTCAATATTCTTAAAACAAAGATCAAGAAGTTCTTTCTTCTCTCCTTTTTGTGGTATTGTAATAATTATTTTTTCTTTCTTTTGATCTTCAAGATATTTTTCTGTTTCTTCTAAAACAGAAGAAGGTATAATTATTTCTTTAGGAATAAAATTACTAGAATAATATTTGATTAAAAAATCATCAAGAACAGAAATATCTACTAAAGAGTTATCAATAATAAATTCTTTTTTATTAACAAGTGTTCCTTTATCAATGTTGAACAAAAGTAAATATATCTTGTTATCTTTAGCAATGTAATTAATAATATCTTGATCAAATTTAACTTGTCTTTCCATTGTTTGTTTTTGTGTTAAGTAATCAATGGCAGTTATCTGATTTCTTAGTGTTAGTGCTTTCTCAAAATCTTGATTTCTAGAATAAAGTTCCATATCTTTTTTTAATTCAGGTAAAAGTTCTTGAGATTTACCAAGTAAAATCAGCTTAACTGTTTCAATTGTTTTAGAATAGTCTTCTTTAGTAATGTTACCAATACAAGGAGCAGAGCAATAACCAATATGAAATCTAGTACAAGGAGTTTTTGGTAGTCTTTTACAAGTTCTTAATTTAAATTCTTTATTTAGGTATCTAATTATTTCTGTTCTTGCTTTGCCAGAAACAAAAGGACCAAACACATTGTCGTCTTTACCGCTTGGCTTTTCTCTTAGTGTTAATAATCTAGGGTAGTTTTCTTTAGTTACTTGAATATAAGCATATCTTTGCCCATTTTTAAGATCAATGTTATACTTTGGTTGATGTTTTTTAATTAATGTGTTTTCAAGAATAAAAGCTTCAAGTTCATTGTTAGTAACAATGAAATCCACAGAAAAGATATTTGAAACAAGAGCACTAGTTTTTGCGCCTTGTTCTTTATTTAAAAAATAAGAAGAAATTCTTTTCTTAAGATTTTTTGCTTTACCAATATATATAATATTCCCACTTTTATCTTTGTAGATGTAACAACCAGGACAATTAGGGATATTTTCTAGATTAATCATAAATATAATTAATATCTAAAAGATATTAAAAACTGCTTCTTTTGGGGGTACAACCTTATTTTAATTGTATACACTAGTGGGTACAATTTATAAACATTTGTATACACTATATATTTATGGCTATAATAAAAAGAATTATCGGAAATAAGGAATATTATTATTTAGAAGAACAGTTTAGAATAATAGATAAATTAAGAAAATTCAGAAAATATTTAGGCTCTAAAAAACCATCTAAACAAGAACAAATAGATATTGAAAACCAATTTCTAGACACTATAATTGCAAGATTAACATCTTCTTCAAATATTCAAGTAAAGTATATCTCTAAAAAGCAATTAATTCAGATATTATTATTTAATCAAAAATATTTTAATAAATACAATAAATTAACTCCAACTATTAAAAATAAGCTAAATATAGACAATATTGTATTATTTACATTAACTACTTTAACAACAGAAGACATAGACGTATCTTTAGAAGATGTAATTAATGCTCAAAAGAAAGATAAAAACTTAAATCAGAGAGAACTAATTTGTAAAAACATGTTAAAAGGCATAGATCTAATCAAAAAAGGAAAAACTAAAATAGACATTAATTTTATTAAAAACTTACATAAAACAATAATGGCTGATTTTGAAACAAAGACACCTGGACTATTTAGAACAAGAGAAGTTCATATCTATAAAAAGCACACAAAAGACATTTTAAGTGCAGAAATAAAGTTTCAGCCACCAGCTTACGGGTTAGTTGTGGATAAACTTAACAAATTAATAGAGTGGTATAATTCTTCAGATTTAAATAACTTTGAAAAAGCAATACTTTTACATTTTGAAATATATAAGATTCATCCATTCCTTGATGGAAACAAGAGAGTATGTAGATTATTGTTCAATAAAGTATTACTTGACAATAACTTTCCATTAGTAAACATTTCAGACAACAGAACTAAATACTTTGATTCATTACTTTCTTCAGTAGAAGAAAACAACCCTGCACACATGGCTGACTTTATGGTGAATGCTTACTTAAAACAAGTAAAGACATTTATAGGTAAAGACGAAAGTTAGAAGCAAATTAGTTATCCAGATTAATCATATAAAAGATAGATATAAAAAACATTTTAAAAAGAATGTATTAAAGATATAAAAGTGAAGAATATGCCTCCAAAAATAAACAAACCATTTAAAGTAAGAGAAATTGGAAAAAAAGCAGTAGTAGGAACAAGAAAAGGAAATAAGATACTTAACAAGAAAGAACTAATTGATGCTCTTTTAGAAGTATCAAGAAAACAAATGTTAATGGATTATAATGATCCACAAGGAAGATTTAGAATAATTAAGCAAATGAGTTTCAAATCAGATGGACAGCATATACAAAGAAACTATGTTTTAGAAATTAATGGAGCGACAGGTGTAAAGAAATACTTCATTAAAGAAGAAAAACTATCTACTATTGGAAAAGAGAACTTGACTTCAAGTTATACTTGGGAAGATGCAATAACTGAAAGTAAAGCACTTAATGTAATTTCAGATTATTTAAAAGAACATAAAGAAAGTAAAATAATTACAGTTCCATTTAAGTTTTCATATTTAGATAGAGAAAAAGGAGTAAGTTATATTTGCTATAATTTCCAAGAAGGGCATCATCCAAAAACTCTACTTCAAAGAAAACAAATTGGAATAAAGGAATATTTAGACATAAATAGAAGATTAGGGGTATTTGAAAAAAGACTAAATGAATATCTTGCAAAGAATTTAAAAAAATATAATTTAGAAGAAGGCACAATATTAACAGACATTTCTACAGAAAATGTATTTTATGATCCAAAGACAAAGAAAATAAGAATCTTCAATCCAGTTCTTTCAAAATAATTTATTTTTCCACTGGACAGCAACCCTAGTTAAACTTATAAACTAGAAAAATTATAGTTATTTATGATTAAATTAATTAGTGATAGAAATATCTTAGATAAATTTGTTATAGATTTTACAACTATTTTAGAAAAATACTCAAAATATGCAATAGTTTCTGGTTTCTTAGCAATTTCTAGTGGAAGAGTAAGAGGAACAGAAGATATTGATCTAATTGTTGAAGAAATGACTAAAGATACTTTTGAAAAATTCTTTAAAGATATCTATAAGCACAAATTTGAATGTGTACAAGGAGATGACCCAGAATTAATTTGGAATTTATATTTAAAATCAAAAGACACAATAAGATTTGTGCGAAAGGGCACAGAAATGCCAGACATGGAATTTAAATTTCCAAAAACAGAAGCAGATAGAGTAGCATTACTTACTAGAAAGAAATTACCATTAACTGGCCTTTCGGTTTACTTTGGAAGTATAGAAAGTACAATTGCATTTAAAGAACATCTTTTAAAGTCTCCAAAAGATATAGATGATGCAAAGCATTTAAGATTAATCTATTCTAAAGAAATAAATGAAAAAGAAATTATTCGAATTAAAAAACTTATAACAAGAGACATTTTAGGTAAATCAGGTAAACTTAAATCCCCAGAATTAAGTTACTATTACAGAAGAGATAAAACACATGATGAATTTATAGAAAGATGGGCAGAAAACATAAAGAAAACTCCACGAAAAATCTGGAAAAAAGAATTAAATCAATTTATTGATGCTCAATTCCAAAAATCAAAAGAATTCTATAAACGATTGAATAAGAAAAAATAATATTTATTTTAAATAATTCTCTATTTTTTCTTTAAATTCTTTATCGCTTTCTGTTAATTTAATTATTTCTTTGTTTTCATTTAAGTATTTGGGGTCAATATATCTTTTTTTTACATATCTAGGTGTATTAATTATTATTTCATTATTTCTTAATTGTTTTAATGTTTTAACTATAAACTCATCACTTGAAGAATAAATTTTATTTTCAATAACTTCTTCTGTTTCTAAAAAATCAGATAAGGAAATTACATTAATGTCAAGAGCTCTTTTTAATAAATCTATAAAGATGAATTTCTTTTCTACCTTTATTGGGTTGTTAAAATCATTAATTATTACATACATATAAGCATTAGCAAAAGACTTTGCAGACTCTTTATTTTTAAATATTAACTTATTATCAATAACTGTAAGATTAACGAAGATATTTTTTATAAAATCAGGTTCTTTAGTTCTATAATAATATTCTCTTATAGAATAATCTAATCTATCAGCACAAGTATCAGGGGCCGGCAATTCAAGAAGAGTATATTTTTCTAAATCTTCTAATATATTTAAATTAATATTATATTTTTTAAAAATGTCATTAATCTCTTTATTGTTTTTTAAAAAACTAAAGAAATTATTATCTTGATGATCTTCATTTAAATCTCCTTTTAATATATCATAAGTATGTGAAAACGCGGCGTGATTAATATCATGTAATAATCCTGCAATTTTTTCTTCTAATTTTGCTCCAACTAGATCTAAGATTATTAGAACACCAAGCGAATGCTCTAATCTAGTAAAATAAAGATCAGAAAGATCTTTAGGAAATCCTTTATTTCCAATCTTTCCAAGTCTTTGAAAAGTTTTTGAATTAATTAAATCAACCAATATTGGTTCTTTAATTATATGTTTACCATAAACTGGATCATTAATTTCTATTAAATTCATATTAAAACAGCTCTTTAAATTCTTCAAATATTTTCCTTGCTGATTCTATTTGGTTTTGTAAAGTAAGGCACTTTTCAGTTTCTTCTTTCTTTATCCATTTATATCCTGAAATTTCTTCTTCTTGTATTTTTATGTTTTCTGGAGAAGAAAGTAATTTAGCAATAACAATCTTTCCTTTTCCCCCACGAGATTTAAAGTAATTATTGAAAAGACTTTCTTTTGAAATTTCGTATTCTAAAGGATATTTAGATATTCCGATAATTTCTATATCAGCATTAACTTCTTCTTTTGCTTCTCTTATTGCTGCTTTTTCAAAAGTTTCATCTTTTTCTAATCCGCCACCAAGCACCTTGCAGAAATGATCTTTAAGTGCAGAAAAGACAACAATAAATTCTTTATTTTCATTAAGAATATATACTTCAACATAAGAACCATAAGGAAGATATTGTATATCAATATTTTCTTTAGTAATATTTAGATTATTAATTTCTGTTTCTAATTTTTTCTTTAAACTTTCTTTATTATCGTCCCACCATAGTTTTTCTATATACTCATCAATATCGCACCAAAGAAAATCAATGTGTTCTATTCCATCAAGAATTACTTTATCGGAGTTAATAATTGATAAGAAATTATGTTCTTCACATTGTTCTTTATCGTAATTAGAATAATATTCACTTTTGGTATTTAGATTAATAATCTTGATTGGGGCAATGTCTATTTCTTCAAGCATTTTTCTTGCGACTGCATCTTCCAAAGATTTATCTTCTTTTTCCACAGAACCAGTAACTGTAAACCATTTTTCTCCACCGTGGATTGGATCCTCGCCATTATTCTTTAAAAGAAGAAACCTGTTATTTTTCCTAGAATAAATAAAAGAAAGAATCTTTATTCTCATAAATATCTTAACAAACCGCAATATTTTTAAACTAGTTTATAATCTATTCTTATATAATTTTAGTGGAGGGTTGAATAATTATGGGTACTTTAGATTTATATAAAACATTAAATGAAAAACAAAAAGCTTATGTTAATCTTAAAATGACAGATAGTCAATTACATAATGGAGAATATATGTTAACAGTTTTCCATTTTAGACCAGGAAAAGGATTAAATACTTTACAAGCAGCTGCTGAAATTGCAGCAGAATCATCAACAGGAACTAATTTTGCAGTAACTACAGAAACTCCATTTTCAAGACAAATGAATGCACTTGTTTACAAAATGGATACTAAAAATGAATTAGTATGGATTGCATACCCTTGGAGATTGTTTGATAGAAGAGGAAATATTCAAAATATTTTAACTTATGTTGTTGGAAATGTTCTTGGTATGAAAGAGGTTTCTGCATTAAAACTTTTAGATGTTTGGTTTCCACCAAGTATGTTAGAACAATTTGATGGCCCAAGCTACACAATTGATGATATGAGAAAATACTTAGGAGTTTATGATAGACCAATCTTAGGGACAATTATTAAACCCAAAATGGGACTTACATCAGCAGAATATGCAGAAGTATGCTATGATTTTTGGGTAGGCGGAGGAGATTTTGTTAAGAACGATGAACCTCAAGCAGATCAAGATTTCTGTCCTTATGATAAAATGATAAAACATGTTAAAGAAGCAATGGATAAAGCAGTAAAAATTACAGGACATAAAAAAGTACATTCATTTAATGTTTCAGCAGCAGATTACGACACCATGATAAAAAGATGTGAGATGATTAGAAATGCAGGATTTGAAAAAGGATCTTATGCTTTCTTGATTGATGGAATAACTGCAGGATGGATGGCAGTTCAAACTTTAAGAAGGAAATATCCAGATGTTTTTATTCACTATCATAGAGCATCACATGGTGCATACACTAGACCAGAAAATGCATTTGGTTTCTCTGTTTTAGTTCTTTCTAAGTTTGCAAGGCTTGCAGGAGCTTCAGGAATTCACACAGGAACTGCTGGAGTTGGAAAGATGGCTGGAAGTCCAGAAGAAGATATTGTTGCTGCTAGAAATATTTTAGAATATTCTGCAAAAGGGCATTATTTTGAACAATCTTGGTCAACTATACCTGAGAACGATATAGATATTAAAAAACTTGTAAAAAAAGACAAAAACAAAAAAAGAATATTAGAGGATGACTCTTGGAGAGGAATAAAAAAATGTGCTCCAATAATTTCTGGTGGATTAAATCCAACACTATTAAAGCCATTTATTGATGTTATGGGTGGAGTTGATTTCATAACAACAATGGGTGCAGGTTGTCATGCTCATCCAGATGGAACCCAAGCTGGAGCAAAGGCTTTAGTTCAAGCTTGTGAAGCATACAAAAAGAAAATAGACATTCACAAATATGCAAAAGACCCAAAGCATAAAGAACTGAAAAGAGCAATTGAATTCTTTGAAAGAAAAAAATGTAAAGGTCAAGAAAAGATTACAAAAAAGAAAAAATAAAGTATGACAATTGAAATTGAAAAACTAAATAAATCAGATTTAGTTATAAAAAAAGTAGGTAAAGACTTAACGTTAATTACTTCTAAAAAACAAGATCATTCTTCAGAGCAAGTAATTACTTTTGTAGAATATCCAAATGGTCAAAAATATATTTCAATTGCACCTAGACAAATTAAAGGACATTTTAAGAACAATCATTTTTCATTTTTATTTTTGATACAAGATTTAGAAAAAAAGACACCATTTGTAGATAAATCAAAAGTAGAATTAATAGTATATAATCCTAAAGAAAAAAAATTTAGATGGGAATCAAAAAATAAGAATAATGCTGTTGAAGAAATAATATTAAATCATTTAAATAAAAAAAAAGCCACATTAAAAAGATTTAGAACTCCAAAGAGAGTATAGATATGAAACTTATTCTTACAAGACATGGGCTTACAATAGAAAATACAGAAGGCCGAGTGCAAGGCCACAATCCAGGAACATTACATGAAAAAGGGATAGAGCAAGCACAGAAACTAGGGACTAGATTTAAAGATGATAAGTTTAATATAATATATTCTAGCGACCTTAAAAGAGCAAGTGATACTGCATATCAAATACATTTACATCATCCAGAAGTGCCAATAGTATTTACTGAAAAATTAAGAGAA
>DAOOUC010000015.1:0-7342 GCA_035390665.1 archaeon
CAGACATCAACTTATGTTTATGACACAGGTGCAGCTCCAGAAAATTTAATTGTTGGTTTTATATTTCAAGGAATAGATAGTAATGCAACAATAGATAATGATCAAAATCTAGTAAGTATAAGAATACCATTTGGAATAAATAGAGCAAATTTAATTCCAATAATTGAAGTAGAAGAAGGTTGTAGTATATATCCAGAAAGTGGTATTTCTCAAAATTTTAATGTGCCTGTAACTTATACAGTAAGTTCAATAACAGGGCAAAGACTTTATACAGTTATAGTAACAAACAATCCACGCGTATTTGCTCCAATTGCAAGTGTTTCTGGAGGCAATTATAATTTACCAATAACTGTTGAGTTATCAACTCAAACACCTGGAGCAATAATTAAGTACACAACAAATGGTTCTTTTCCAACATTATCTAGTAATACTTATAATAATCCAATAACAATCAATTCTACAACGATTCTAAAAGCAAAAACTTACCTTTATGTTGGTCCACTATTGAGTTCAAGTAATTCTTCAAGAGGAAACTCTAGTCCAAAGAACATACAAAATATAGTCCCTGCCCCTTTGGTGTGGTTAAGCAGTAGTGTGTTAACAGAAGAATATATTTTTCCAAGAAAAACACCAAGTAAAAACAAACACGAAGTAATAACAAAAGAAAAAGAAAAAAAGGAGTTCACACAGAACAGTGAAAAGTAACTGTTGTATTTATAAAGATTATGATGTATAATTTTCAATAAATAGTATTTTTAAAAGGTGCAAATAGATGTTAACTTCAAAAAAAAAAGGACAGATTTCTGTTGAAGCTTTAATAATTGTTGGAGTTTTAGTTATTGGAGGAATAATATTTGCGTCTGTTTTTTTAGGAAATATTAATAATCAAACAAAGAAAGCAAACGAATTATCAGGAATTACTGATGATTTTATGAATGATTTAGAGGGATGGAATACTCCAGGTCCAGGTCCTGGTCCAGGAGGAAGTAATTGTGGCAATCACGTTTGTGAAAACCCCCCAGAGAATCAAAGTAATTGTTCTGATTGTGAAATACCATCTGATGGTTGTAATGATAATGGCTATTGTGAACCGGAATTAGGAGAAACTGCTGCAAATTGTGATGATTGTCAAAGTCCAACATTTAGTAATTTTGTTATAAGTAAATATGCACCAACAGGAGATTCCCCAGTTAATTCTAAATTTAGTTTAAAAGCAGAAATAACGTCTAGTTATCCTTCTGTAGAAATTTATGATATTAAATTAACTAAATTTGATCCAATTTCATATTCTTGGAGTAATTCAAATAAATGTGCAATAAAAGGAACGGCTCCAGATGCAGGAACAGGAATATATCCAGGGACATTATTAATGACAATAGAAGATGTTTCTTTAAAAAATCACGGAAAAATTATTGATGAAATCAGTTGTAGTGAAGAAGGAGAATACAGATTTTCAGCATTGGCTAGACCAAAAGGAGTTACAGGAGTGCCTTCTTTATCAGATGATGAAGCAAAAATTATAACATCAGCACCAGTGGGATGCGGAAATCCAGCAATTTGTGAATCTGGAGAAACCTGTGCAACATGTACAGAATGTTGTACCATACCAGGAACATCTTTTGGAGTTTTAATTTCTTCTCCAACAGATCAAAAATATTATAATAATACAGATAATATTAATTTTATTGCAATAACAGCACCAGAATTAAAACCTGGAGAAACCGATAGTTGTGTATGGTATGTTAATGAAAAAATAGAGATTCCTTTAACCGGGCAACAAAATAGTTGTTCATTATCACAAGTTTCTTTATCAGATACTTCTGTCTTTTCAGAAGGATTAAATAAAATTACAGTATATGCTCAAAGAAGTACAACTGCAGGAAAAAAATTAGAAGCTAACGCAAGTGTAGGAATATATATCTTAAAACCAATAAATCCAGGAACATTATATTTATTAACACCAAGAAATTTGCTTGTTGGAGAAAATTTTAATTTAATGGTTTATGGAACAAATCAAGGATCAGTTAATGCCCCAAGAAATATAAATAATTTTACATTTACAGGAAATAAATGTGTAGTAACTTCTTCAACACCAACTTGTGGAACAACAACAGTAAATGGAACTGATGTTTACTATTGTGATTATCCCGCAATTTGCTCACAGCCAGCATATTCACAAACAGGAGTACATAATCCTACAGAAATTACAGCCAGTATGACAGGCACAACAGAAACAGCTAAATTTTATTCAGAATATGATTTGTGGTTTGATTTTGGAAATTGTAGTGTGACTGCTACAAGTTATGGAAAAATGCATGCATGTTTATCATCCTCTAGTGGAATGGGATATAATAGCGATTATTGGAATAATTCTAGTGGATTATTAAAAGCAAATGTGGATGTTTCATTTAATATGACAAAAAATATTAATGGTACTTTAAAAGTATATGTGGAATAAATAAAAATGGGAGAAAGGAAAAAATATGAATAAAATAAATTTGTCAAAGATTTTTTTAATATTAGCGATAGCTATTATTTCATTAAATTTAGTATTTGCAGGAAGTATGGCTAAACGTTATAGAATAAGTGGTGATTTAATAATTAGTAACAACCTAGATTATGCTTGTCAAAATGGAGGAGATTGGACTTCTGGATCAACTATAGAAGAGAATGAATATGAGAGCGGCACAGGGATAGAATTATCTAATGTTAAATTAAATGAGTTTTTTGACAAATTATTTTTTGTCGCGACTCCTGCATCCACATGTAGTTTAGAAATTTGGTCTCCATCTGGAGTAAAGGTTTATGAAAGATCAGGATTAAATGCAAATGCTATAAAAACAGGTTTAAATGAAGGAATTGTTTTACAAAATGTTGTTGTGGACACAAATTCAACTAATATAACCTTAAATTTTGCTGTAAAAATTAAACATGCAACAGCAGGATATTTATTAGAAACAACAGTAAAAGTACCAAATATTAATAATCAATTATTCATTAATGCAGATAATGTAATTGCTACAATAAGTGAAACAGAAAGTGGATTTGATGCAGGCGCAAAACCTGTTTTAATGTTAGAAAAAAGAGAGAATGATGGGCAGTTTTATTATTTGCCTGTTTGGAGAAGAATAAATACCTATAATATTGCATCTGGGGGAGTAATTCCACAAAATGATTTATCAATTGTTGATAGAAATATGACCGGGAAAGATAGTTGGGTTTTATCATGGGATGCCGGTGCAGGTAAAATGAAATGGACAAATGAGATTACAACAAGCATTATTAAAGATGGCACACTATTACCTCAAGATTTTAATCCAAATGCAGTTTTTTCAAAAATTGGGGGTACAGTAGTTACTGAGACCGTAGGATCATTTATAACAGGTAGTAATAAATATTTAAAATTTACACACGACGGAATAGATTATTATTTAAAATTAGAACAAAAGCCAGCTACAGCTAGTTCAATGGAAGTAGGAAGTAATGGTTCTGTAATTGCGGGTAATACTTATACTAGGACTGCACAAATTAATGCAGTTACTGGTTTAACTTGGGGATTTCCATCAGGAATTACAATCCAATCAGGGCAAGGAACAGCGACAGCTACATTTTTAGCCACAGGAATAGGCGCAAAAACAATTACTTTAAATGGGACAACAAATACAGGTTCGCCAATATCTGATTCTTTTACTTTAAATGTTTCAGACTCAACAAATTTAGAGGTTGGTGGCGACATGACTGTTTCCTTTTCAAGTGGTAGTAGTAATAGTTTTGAAAGAGAAATTGTAGCAACTGGAGTAAATCAAAGTACAATTAATTGGGAAGTTCTTCCTTCAGGAACAGGAGTTACAATTAATGATGTGTCTCCTGCATCTAATTTAAAAAAGAGAATTACAGTATCAACTTACGGAACACGCACAATAAAAATTACTGGAATTTCAGTCTATAGCGGACAAGTTGTAACAGATTCATTTATTTTAACTGCGGCTCAATCTGGAGGAAGTAATCCACCACCAGGCCCACCAGGAGGAGGAATAAATTGTTTCAAGTCAGGAACACCAGTTTTAACATCTACAGGATATAAACCAATAGAATCAATAAAACAAGGAGATTTAGTTTATTCTTTAGATGAAAAAACAAATAAAATTGTTTTAACAAAAGTAAATAAATTATTAGTGCATGATACAATATCTTTTGCTCCAACAATTAAGTTAAAATTAAATAATAATGTAGAATTAATTGTTACAACAAACCATGCATTTTATGATCCTATAGCCAAAGGATATAAGCAATTAAGATTCTTTACAATAGGAGATAAACTGTTGTATTATAATGGAACAAAAAATACAGAAGTAGAAATCACAAGTATGGAAAAACAAGATGATTTATTAGTTTCATATAATTTATCATTAGAATATCCAAATAATTATTTCGTAAATGGTATATTAGTTCATAATGATATAAAAGGTGGAGCTGATATTAATCCAACACCTGGCGGTTGTTATCAAGAAGGCCCTGGAGGGGTATTGTATTGGTACGATAGTTGTCAAGGAATATAAAATGAAATTTCTTTTTTTCTTTTTATATATATAGGAGGGAGATATTGTGAAAAATGATAATAAAACAAAAATTTTGTATCTGACATTAGGAATTATAATTGGTGTAGCTTTAACTATGCTTTTTCAAATTACAATATTAGGAAATGCGAATAAGTCAATAGTAAAAAAAGTAAATACAATTAATTATTATGGATTAGCGGAAGATTGTTTAAATGGTGGAGGAACCGCAATTACAAATCCAAATGCGCATTATGGAGATGACGGAGTAACATATTATCCAAATGGGTCATTTACATGCAGCGTAAATGGAACTTCCACTACTGTTCCATTACCAGTATAAATCTTTTCCCTTTTGCTTTCTTTTTTCCTTTCTCTTTATAAACCTTTTGCCTCTATAATTTATTCTATATACATATAATTTTTAATCGATTAGAGTTTTTTCTAATCTCTTTAGACCTTTATTAAAGTTAATCTTTTGATTGACTTTTCTGTAGACTGTTTGCTGGTACCTTAATCAGTGGAATGGCACTTTGCTGTTTTGCCACTAACCAACATTTAAATGCAGAAACATTAAATACTGGAGATTTTTCTCAAGTATCTGTTTCTACATTTTTTCTGTTCTACAATTTTAATATTTAAATATTGATTAAATAAAAATTTGACAAAAAAAGATCATTTATGAGTAATCGAAATAAACCAAGAGCAGGTTCAATGGCATTTTACCCAAGAGTAAGAGCAGATAGTATTGTGCCAAAGTTTAATACTTACGGGGATGTCCCAAAAACAATTAAAGGCTGTAAACCTCTTTGCTTTTATGCTATAAAAGCAGGAAGTACCTATGTTATGGCAAAGAATGCAAAAAAAGGTGCATCAACTTATGGTCAAGAGATTTCAGTACCAGTAACAATTGTTGAAACTCCTGATTTAAAAATCGTAGGTGCAAGATTCTATAAACACCATTCAGTAAATGCAGGAAAAAAAGCAATCTTTGAG
Organism: archaeon; assembly: GCA_035390665.1. Taxonomy (GTDB): domain Archaea; phylum Iainarchaeota; class Iainarchaeia; order Iainarchaeales; family CSSED10-239; genus JAKQTP01. Next base: position 5,553 of record DAOOUC010000015.1, read on the forward strand.
TTTACAAACCAAGATGCTGATTTTAAAAAAAGAGTTACAGGAAACAAACAGAAAAAAACTATTTCTTATGAAGATGCATTGAAAAGAAAAGATGAAGCTGATTCTATTGTCTTAATAGCGACAGTTAACTACAAGGCAACAGGAATAGGCCAAAAGAAACCAGTCATAGTTGAAGTACCATTAACAGGGACTTATGAAGAACAATTAAACTATTTAAAAGAAAAATTAAATAAGACAATTTCAGTTGATGAAGTCTTTAAGGTTGATGATTATTTAGATGCTAAAGGAATAACAACAGGTTATGGAACAACAGGTGTTGTTGAGAGATTTAATATAAAAGTTCAAAGAAGAAAAGCAAATAAATCTCAAAGACATGTTGGTTCAATTAATCCATGGCACCCAGCAACAATTATGTTTAATGTTGCAAGAGCAGGACAATATGGATTCCATAATAGAACAGAGTCTAATAAAAGACTATTAATGATTGATTCTGATATTAATAAAGTTAATAGAAAAGGTGGCTTTAAAAACTACGGTTTATTAAAAAACAAATATATTTTAGTTGCAGGAACTTTGCCAGGAACAACTAAAAGAGTAATTGTTTTAAGACAAACAATAAGACCACAAAGAACAAAATTAGAAGTTACAGATATTAATTATATTGCTAAATAATTTAAAAGGTATTGATTATCTATGAAAGCAAACATTTATGATTTAGAAGGAAAAGTAATAAAGGAAGTAGAATTACCTGAATATTTTAAAGAAGACTATAGACCTGATCTAATTAAAAGAGCAGTAATCTCTAGCCAGTCTAAAGAATATCAAGCAATGGGTGTTTCTCCTTACTCAAATAGAGGATACACTGCAGAATATAGAGGTAGAAGAAAAGAAAACAAAGCAAATATTACTATTAATACAGGTAAAGCAAGACTTCCAAGAACAAAAAACAAAAGAGTATTAATGGCAGGAAGAGTTATGGGTGTAAGTCAAGCAGTTGGCGGCCCAAAGGCACATCCTCCAGTAGTTGCTAAAAACTTAATTAAAAAGATAAATAGTAAAGAAAGAACAAAAGCTATAATTTCAGCAGTAGCCGCAACTGCAAACCAAAGACTTGTTTTAGAAAGAGGCCACATATTACCTGAGAAAATTACTTTACCAATTATTTTTGATAATAAATTTGAAGGCTTAACAAAGACTTCTCAAATCTTTAATGTTCTTGAGAAATTCGGATTAGACAAAGATGTAATTAAAGCAAAAGACAAGAAAACAATAAGAGCAGGAAAAGGAAAAATGAGAGGAAGAAAATACAAGAGAAGAAAAAGTATTCTTTTCGTTTTAGCAGACAGTAAGAATTACAAGGCTTTCGGTAACCTTGAAGGCGCCGATGTTATAACTGCAAAACAATTGTCAATCAAAGAATTAGCTCCAGGAACACATGCTGGAAGATTAACAATATATAGTCAAGCAGCAGTTGAAGAATTAAAGAAAAGATTTGGAAATCAATAAAGAATGTGATATTTTATGAAAAAATTAGAATTTTACGAAATAATTGAATATCCTGTTATTACAGAAAAAACAGTTAACATGATATCAACAACAAATAGAATTTCTTTTGTTGTAAATAAGCTTGCAACAAAAAGCGAAATAAAAGCAGCTGTTGAAAAATTATATAATGTTAAAGTAAAAACAGTAAATACATTATTTGATAGAAAAAATAAAAAGAAAGCATTTGTAACTTTACAAAAAGGATTTAATGCTCAGGATTTAGCTAATAAACTTGGAATAATATA
>DAOOUC010000015.1:7442-14094 GCA_035390665.1 archaeon
GTGATTAAAAATGGGTAGACGTTTAAAGATTCAGAGAAGAGGAAAAGGCGGACCAGTCTATAGAGCAACAATAAATGCTAAGTTTGATATTAATTATAAGAATACTAAAGAACTTATTAGAGGTCAAATAATAGACATGATAACAGACCCAATAAGATCTGCTCCAGTTGCTGAAGTATTAATGGCAGATGGAACAAAAGAGTATGTAATTTGTGCAGAAGGATTAACAACTGGACAAAAATTAGAATTTGGAAAAGGTGCAGAGAAGAAAACAGGAAATGTTTTACCTCTTGGAGACATCGAACCAGGAACAACAATATTTAATATTGAGAAAAATTATGGAGATGGTGGAAAGTTTGTAAGAGCAAGCGGCCAAACTGCTATCTTAGTTAATAAAAAAGACAAGGCAACAATTAAGTTACCTTCAGGACAATTAAAACAATTACCATTAGATGCAAGAGCAACAATTGGCGTTATTGCAGCCGGTGGAAAAAGCACTAAGCCATTTGTAACAGCTGGTGCAAAATTTAAAGCAATGAAAGCAAAAGGAAAGAAATACCCAAGAGTTAGAGGTGTTGCAATGAATCCTGTTGATCACCCATTCGGTGGTTCTCAACATCACGTTGGTCACTCTAAGTCTACATCAAGACACGCTCCAGCAGGAAGAATGGTTGGTGCAATTGCTTCAAAGAGAACAGGACGTAAGAAAAAGTAAAAGAGCGTTTCTTAAGAAGAAACCCTCGGGAAAGAAATTAATAATAAAGTGTGAAAAACAATGGCTGAAGAATTTAAATATATGGGACATAGTTTGGAAGAATTACAAAAAATGTCTTTACTTGATTTTGCAAAGATTGCAAATTCTAGAGCAAAAAGACATTTAGTAAGAAATCACAGCGATCCTTTCTATGAAAGAATTGAAAAAAATAAAAAAGCAACCAAAAAAATAAGAACACACAGAAGAGATATAATCATAACTCCAAAGATGGTTGGTAAAACAATCTATGTGTACAATGGAAAAGAATTCTTAACCGTCGAAGTAATGCCAGATATGCTTTGCCATTATTTAGGCGAATTCGCATTTACAAGAAAAAGAATTAAACACGGAAAAGCAGGAATCGGTGCTACAAAATCAAGTACTGCAGTTGCTGCAAGAAAGTAAATTAGGGATAATTTATGTCATCAGATCACAAATATAATTTTCAAAAAAAAGTTGATGAAAAAAAAATTGCAAAAGCATGTAGACATAATGCTCCAATATCTGTTAAATATGCAACAGAGTTTGGAAATTATTTTAGAGACATGCCAATTAATAAAGCAATTAAAATCGCAACAGATATAGAAGCAAAAAAAGATTATTTGCCATTAGTTAAGTACGCTAAGAAAGTTCCAAATAGAAAAGGAACAAGTAAGAGAGGAACAACAATAGGAAGATATCCAATCAAATGTGCAAAATATGTAAGAGAGATGCTTGAAGAAGTCAAAGCAAATGCCGAGAATAAAAATCTTGATGCAGATAAATTAAAGATTGTTTCAATGTTTGCAGTAAAAGGAGTCACAAGATCAAAATTACAACCAATGGGAAGAATTGGTGGAAAATCAAGAGAATCCAAATCTACAAACTTAGAAGTTGTCGTGGTGGAGGAATAAACCATGAAGGAAAATGTTTTTGTTAAAGACAAATTAAAAAAAATGGCAATAGCTCAATATTTACAAAAGAAATTAAAACCAGCTGGATTTATTGATGTTGAAGTAATTAAATCTCCTGTTTCGACAAGAGTTGTAATCTATGCATTAAGACCAGGCTTTGTAATAGGTAAAAGCGGTTATAACATTAAAGCATTAACAGAAGACTTAGAACAAAAATATGGTTTAAATAAAGCACATATAGAGATTGGAGAAATACAAAATAAAGATCTTGATCCAAGAGTTATTATTGAAAATCTTGCAAGCGATATCAACAGAGGAGTTGCTTGGAAATCTGCAGTAAACAAGGCAATGTTACAAATGAAACAAGCTGGAGCAGTTGGTGCCGAAATTGTTGCAAAAGGTAACACTGCAGGAAAAGGACAAAGAAAAAGAGCATCAAGATATGCTTTTGGTTATTTAAAGAAAGCAGGATCTCAAAAAGATTTAGTTTCTTTTGAAAAACAAACAACCTTTCCTGGTCTTGGAACAATTGGTATAAGACTTAGAATTGTTCAACCAGAAACAGTATTTTCAGACAAGATTGATGTTAAAGAATTATCTCATAGATTTAAATTAGCAAGAGAACAAAAGAAATTAGAAGATAGAAGTGAAACAGTAGAAAAAGAAACAAAAGAAGTTGCTGAAGTAATTGAAGAAAAAAAAGAAAAAAAAGCAAAAGCAACTAAAACAGAAGACAAAGAAAAAAAACCTAAAAAAGTAAAAGTAAGTTTAGAAGATTTAAAAGAGTGATTTTGTAATGACAAAAAAAAGAGCAGTAGCAATTAATTCCTTAAAGGAAATAGAAAATAAAGTAAGTGAATTAAAATTAGAACTTGCAAAAGAAAAAGGAATGCTTGCATCAAAAACGAAATCAACAAATCCAAGCAAGAAAACAACATTAAGAAAACAAATTGCAAGATTACTTACAAAAAAAAATGAATTAGTAAAAAAAGAAGAAGAGAAATTAATAAAATAATTTAGAGGTGTAAAATAAAGTTATGGCTGAAATTTGTCCAGTATGTCATTTACCAAAAACAATCTGTACTTGTGATATAAGAACCAAAGAGTCACAACAAATCAAAATAAGGACAGAAAGAAAAAAGTTCAAAAAATATGCAACATTAATTTCAGGTTTTTCAGAAGTTTCTGAACAACAAGAAGTTTTAAAATATTTAAAGAAAAAATTGGCTTGCGGAGGAACAGTAAAAGATAATATTATTGAACTTCAAGGCGAGCAAAAAGAAAGAATAAAAAAATTATTAATTGAAAAAGGATATCTTGGAGAACTGATAGATGCTTAATATTAAAAATTCAGATTTGATTGGAAGAGAAATTACAATTGTAAATTCTTCAGATAAATCAAAAATCGGAATTTTTGGAATAGTGATCTACCAAACCAAAGAAGAATTAAAAATAAGGAATGAAAAAAAAATAATTACAATTAAATTTGGAGAAATAATTAAATTTAAAGTGAAGGGTTATGGAAACTAAAACTTGTCTTGATAAAAACTGTCCAATTCACGGACAAATAAGTGTAAGAGGAAAAGCAATTGAAGGCGTTGTTATAAGAAAAAAAGCAACAAAAACAGCTGTTATTCAAATGGAAAAAACAAAATATATTAGAAAGTATGAAAGATCTATGAGAAAAACAGTAAAGCTTCCAGTACATTGTCCAGAATGTATGGATATTAATATTGGAGATGTTGTTTTAGTTGGAGAGACAAGAAAGATAAGTAAAACCAAATCTTTCGTAATATTAAAAAAAGTTGGAAAAGTTAGCCACTTAGAAGAAGTAATAGAAAAAGAAAACGAATACGAAGGTATTGAAAACGGTGATGAAGAATGAAGCAAATTAGTGCAAATGTTACAAGAGGACTTCCCGTAGGAACAAGATGTATTTGTAGTGACAATAGTGGTGCAAAAGAAGTAGAGATTATCTCTGTTATTAAATTTAAAACAAAAAGAAAAGGATTACAAATTGCAGGAATTGCTTCTTTAGTTAATGTTGTTGTAAAAAAAGGAAAACCAACAATGAAAAAGAAAATGGAAAGAGCAGTTGTTGTAAGAGTTAAAAAAGAATATAGAAGAAAGAACGGATGGAGAATTTCTTTTGAAGACAATGCAGTTGTTTTAACAGATCCTAAAGGATTTCCAAAAGGTTCTGAAATTAAAGGTTGTGTTGCAAAAGAAGTTGGTGAAAGATATCCTAAAATCGCAGGTCTTTCAAGCGCAGTAATTTAAATTTGGTGAAATTATATGAATACTAAAACAATTAGACCATCAAAGCAAAGAAAAAGAATGGCAACAGGTGTTTATCACACAAAAAGAAGATTGCTTGTTAGTCCATTAGATAATGCTATGCAAAAAGAAATAAGTAAGAAAAAAGCAGTACTTAGAAAAGGAGATACTGTTAAAGTTATGGTTGGTTCTCACAAAGGCAAAACTAGCACAGTTTTAAGAGTAAACTACGATAAAGGATTAGTTTATTTAAAAGACATTAAAGTAACAAACTCAAGAGGACAAGAAAAAAATCCTCCAATTAATGCATCAAATTTATTAATCACAGGTTTAGTTTTAACAGATAAGAAAAGATTTCCTAAGAAAAAGGAAGTAAAAAAGAAATAGGTGACATTTAATGACTAAAAAAGGAAGCACAAAAGTTTTGAAAATGCAAAATGCTGGAAAGGTAATAAAAGTAGAAAAAACAAAAAGGTTTGTTTTAAGACCAAATCCAGGAAAACACACAATTAAAACAACAGTTACCGCAGGATATATCTTAAGAGATTTATTACATATAACAGACAACAACAGAGAATCCACACACATCATAAGAGCAAAAGAAATGTTAGTTGATAAAAAACCTATAAAAACAATAAATTTTGCAATTGGTTTACAAGATGTAATTGAGTTTCCAAAATTAAAGAAAAATTATAGAGTCACTTACAATAAGAATGGTTTAATTAACTTAATTGAAATTACAGCTGATGAAACAAAATACAAAATATGTAAGATTGTTAAAAAGAAAATTACAATTAAAGGACAAATACAATTGACAACAAACGATGGAAGGACAATAATTACAACAAATAATGGATATAAAACAAAAGCATCAGTAAAATTAAATTTAGAAGACAATACAATTAAAGAATACTATCCACTTGAAAAAGGAAGAAAAGTTTTCTTAATTGGTGGTAAATACATAGGACAATCAGGAACAATTGTCGGATTAACAAAAGGGAATATGATTAAAAGAGAATTAATTAAATTAAAGATTGATGATAAAGAATTTGAGACTACAGAAAAAAATATTTTTGTAATTAATTAGATGTGATATTTATGAATAAAGAAAATTCAATGAGAGAAATTTATATTGACAAAGTTGTTGTTAACATGGGTATTGGTGAAGCTGGTGAAGAACTAGAAAAAGGAATAAAGATATTACAATTAGTAACTAAGAAAAAACCTGTTAAAACAGTTGCTAAAGTAAAGTTACCAACCTGGGGAATAAGACCAGGACTTCCAATTGGATGTAAAACAACATTAAGAGGACAAGAGGCATTAGATTTTATTGCTTTAACTTTAAAAGCTAAAGAAAATAAAGTTTCTAAGAAGTCCTTTACAAATGACAGTATATTTTCATATGGAATTAAAGAATACTTAGATGTTCCAGGAATCAAATATGATCCAAATCTTGGAATAAGAGGATTTGATGTTTGTGTAGTTTTAAGAAGAAGAGGCGACAGAGTAAAATTAAGAAAGTATAATGTTTCAAAGATTGGAAAAAAACATAAAATCACAAAAGACGAAGCAATTAAATTTGCACAAGAAAAATTAAAAATAGTGGTTGAATGAGCGCAATTGATAATAAAAAATTAAGTAAAACAAGTAAAGAATTAAAAAGATCTAGAAAGTGTAGATTTTGTGATACACAAAGAGGACTTATAAGTAAATATAATCTTTATATCTGTAGACGATGTTTTAAAGATTATGCAAACAAGTTGGGATTTAAAAAATTAGATTAAATATTTATTAGGTGAAAACTGATGAGCTTGAATGATCCAATAGCAAATGCATTAAATAACATAAATAATGCTGAGATGGCTTCTAAACAAAATTGTACAATAAACCATTCAAAGTTTCTAGAAAATGTTCTAGTGCTTTTGAAAAAAGAAGGTTATATTAAACAATATAAGGTTGTAGATAAAAAGCCAGTTAAGCAAATTGTTGTGTATTTAGGTGGCAGAATAAATAAATGTAAAGCAGTTAAACCAAGATATCCTGTTAAAAAACAAGACTATGAAAAGTTTGAAAAGTCTTATTTGATTTCAAGAGATGTTGGTACATTAATTGTAAGCACGACAGAAGGAATAATGTCACACAAGGCAGCAAAAGAAAAAGGCCTTGGTGGAAGAATAGTAGGTTATATTTACTAAAAGAATGATTTGATATGGTAAAAGAACATAAAAACACAAGTGTTGATTTAGCAGATGTTAAATGCGAAATAGGTTTAGATACTATTGTTTTTGAAAAGAACGGGAAAAAAGTTGAATTCAAATACAATCCAGTATATATTACACTAAATAAAACAGGTAATGCTATTGAACTTGTTCCAAAGAATACAAAGAAAAGAACAAAAGCAGTTGTAAATAGTACAGAGAAGCACATCATTAATGCAATTAAAGGATTAAATAAAGAGTATGTTTATAAGTTAGCAATTGTTTACTCTCACTTCCCAATTACTGTTAAAGTTGAAGGTAACGAAGTTGTTATTTCAAACTTTTTAGGAGAGAAAAAACCAAGAAAGACAAAAGTTTTAGCTGGTTGTAAAGTTGAAATAAAAGGAAGAGACATAATTGTTAAAGGTCACGATAAATACAAGACAGGACAAACAGCAGGAAATATAGAAAAAGCAACAAGAGTTGTTGGAAGAGATTTCAGAATATTTGATGATGGTTGTTATATTGTT
>DAOOUC010000016.1:0-13007 GCA_035390665.1 archaeon
GCGAGATTTATAGTTCTCCAATAGCAATAACACAAAGTTTAACATTAAAAGCAAAAGCATTTTTATATGGTTGGTCGCCAAGTGAAATCGCGACATATAATTATCAAGTGATGGTTGTAGAAGATCCTATTTCAACTTTGGTTTCTGGTTATTATTATTATGGAACAACATTAGAGTTATATACTCCAACAGTTGGCGCAAGTATAAGATATACAACAAACGATAGTGAACCAACAGAGTCAAGTACCTTGTATTCTGGCCCAATAGCAATAATAAATGATTTCACATTAAAAGCCAAAGCTTTCAAACAAGGTTATGCCCCAAGTCAAGTTTCAACTTATGTTTATGATACAGGTGCAGCTCCAGAAAATTTAATTGTTGGTTTTATATTTCAAGGAATAGATAGTAATGCAACAATAGATAATGATCAAAATCTAGTAAGTATAAGAATACCATACGGTATTAATAAAAATGGTTTAATTCCAATAATTGAAGTAGAAGAAGGTTGTAGTGTAAATCCAGAAAGTGGTATTTCTCAAAATTTTAATAATCTCGTAACCTACACAGTAAGTTCAATAACAGGTCAAAGAGTTTATACTGTAATAGTTACAAACAATCCACGAGTATTTGCTCCAGTAGCTAGTGTTTCAGGAGGCAATTATACAGAGCCAATAACTGTGGAGTTAACAACTCAAACACCAGGTGCAATAATTAAGTATACAACAAATGGTTCTTTTCCAACATTGTCTAGTAATACATATAATGGTCCAATAACAATCAATTCAACAACAACGCTAAAAGCAAAAACCTATCTTTATGTTGGTCCAGGAATATCTTCTAATAATTCAAGAGAACAAAGTTCTAAAAATATTCCAAATATTATTCCTGCTCCTTTAATATGGGTGAGCAGTAGTTTGTTAACAGAAGAATATATCTTTCCAAGAAAAACACCAAGTAAAAATAAGTACGAAACAATAACAAAAGAAAAAATAAATATTTCTACAGAAAAATCATATTGATTGTTTCTATTTATATTTATTTCTTTGCCTTAAATATATTATTAAAAAGTGAATAATTATGAAATATACTAAAGATTTATTATGGACAAAAGGAATGAGCGTTTCTGAACTTGTAGATGGTTATTCCTCTACAGGTTTTCAATCAGCAGAAGTTTCAAGAGCAGCAAACCTTATTGAAAAAATGAAAAAAGAAGGAGCAAAGGTATATCTTTCGTTTACTTCTAATATGGTAACTTCTGGGTTACGTGGTTTCTTTGCACAAGTTTTAAAGCTAAAGATGGCAGATGTTGTGTGTACAACAGTTGGTGCAGTTGAAGAAGATATAATGAAAGCTACTGGCGAGAAGTTTATTCTTTCATCCTTTAAAGCAGACGATCAAGAGCTTTATGAAAGAGGAGAGAATAGAGTTGGTAATATTTTAATCACTAACGAAAGCTATGCTAAACTTGAAGGAAATATGCAAGGATATCTTCTTGAACTTTACAAGAAAAAAAAAGTGTGGGCAACTTGTGAACTTTTAAAAGAAATAGGATTAAAACTAAATGATGAAAACTCTTTTCTTTATCAAGCAGCAAAGAACAATATTCCAGTTTTTTGTCCTGCAATAACAGATGGTTCTTTTGGTTTCCATCTTTATCTTTTTCAACAAGATCATAAGGATTTTATGATAGATATTATTTCTGACTTTAAACAAATAATTTTTTCTACAACACATGATGAAAAGAAAGGAATAATTGCTCTTGGTGGTGGAGTTTCTAAGCACCATGTTATTTTAACAACACTAATCAATGGCGGAGCAGACTATGCTCTTTACATGACAACAGCATCATCAAGATCAGGTTCTCTTTCAGGAGCAACAACAGACGAAGCAAAATCCTGGGGTAAGATTAAAGACGAAGCAGATGCTGTTACTGTTGTTGGAGATGTAACGATTACTTTTCCTCTAGCAATGATAAAAGCTTTGGAAAACTTAAGTAAAGAAGGAATAATATAATGGCTTTAAGATTATTTAAAAGAAGAATAGAAAAGAAAGAGTCTTCTAAACCTAAATCAAAACCAAAACCTAAGCAATCAAAGGTATCCTCAAAACCAAGACAAGAAAACTTTCATAAAAGATACAAAGCTTTTTGTAGAAGACTTTTAAAAAACAAGATAGAAATTATTGGAAGAAACATAATTGAAGAAGAATCAAGTAAAGGTCCAATAATGATAATGAGTACACACAAACATCCTATAGAAACTTTAGTATATGATGCAATTGCTCCTAAAAAAGTATTCTTTTTGTCAGATATTGGGCAAGTTATTTCTTCTAATAAATATCTTAGATTTCAAGGTATTCCAGGAGTCAATAACATATTAAACTTATTTGGAACAATAGAAATAAATAGAAAACAACCAGTAAAAGGATTAAGAAAAGCAATAGAAAAAAGTACAGATATATTAAAACAAGATGGGGTTCTTTGTATTTTTCCTAAAGGATATAGAGGTGGATCAGAAGCACTAGATAGAAGTTTGGCAGAAAGCACAAGTAGAAGTAGTGGTATATATATTCTTCAAAAAGCAGAAGCTGAGATGAAAAGAAAGATTCCAATTATTTTTTCTAAAGTAGAGTATGATAAAACAACTAAAAAATATGTAGTAAAAATGGAAAAAGGATATCTTCCAGAAAATGCAGACAGAAAAAAATTAGCTCTAGAATATATAGATAGAATAGAAAGGTTATAAAAATTTTATTAGCAGAATTATGAAAAGTTAAAGAAATAAATCTAAGATAAATTAAAGAAAGAAAAAGAGAAATAAAATGAAAAATAATTTAGAAATTGAAATAAAAGTTCTTGAAATTAATAAGAAAGAACTAGAGAAAAAACTTCAAAAGATTGGTGCCCAAAAGATTTTTTCAAATAAAAAGATTATTCAAGAAAATTATAATAATAAAGATTTAAAAAAAAGAAAAACGAGTCTGAGAATAAGACAACTTGATAAAGAGATTTATGTAACTTATAAAGAATTTAAAGACACAAAACATAATGTAAAGAATTGTAAAGAAATTGAATTTCAAGTATCTTCTGATTTTAGAACAATTCAAAATTTGTTTAAATTACTGGGATTAACTTGTTATCAAAAAATTGAAAAACAAAGAACTAGTTATACTCTTGGAAACATAACTTTTGATATAGATACGATTACTAAGCCAGTTAAGATTCCAACATATTTTGAAATTGAGGCAAAAGACCATAAAACTATAGAAAAAACACTTCAATTGTTGGGCATTCCAAAGGGAAAAGTAAAGGCTTGGGGGACGAAACAATTATTAGATTATTATAAAAAGTTAAATTTATAGTCTTAAAAAAACAAACATATATAAACATTTAATTTACTAATAATATTAATTAAATTCATCTTGGGGAATATTAATGAATATTAAAAAAAAAGCCCTTTCGCCAATAGTTGCAACAATTCTTCTAGTTGTTGTTTCTGTAATTCTTGTTTCAATTATTCTGTCTTTTGGAAAAAGTTTTACAAATCAGGGACTAGATAAGACAAAAGACATAAAAGAATTATCTCAATCAGATGCAGAACACTTTGTTTATCCTAAGACTTTTTCTGAAGGTGTAGTTCAATTTAATTATTCTCCCCCAAACAATAGTTTTGGAGAAGTTCAAATAACTAAATATAAAATATTATATGATAATAATGAAACAGAAGAAATTGAATTAACTACTCCGTACACCTTAAGCACAGGAACAAATCTTTTAAATCTTGAAGATTTTTCTGATCAAAATATACCAACAAAAAAATTTGCTCTAGTTCTAGAAACAGAAGAAAATGAATATATTACATTAAAAAACATTACCAATCCTGAACCATATGTTGAAGAATTATCTACTGAAAAATTAATCACTTCATTTATTATTTCAGAAATTTCAGGAACAATTAATAATGATAATAATACAATTTCTTTATCAGTACCATATGGAACAAATGTAACTGCACTTACGCCAACAATAATAATTTCAGATGAAACAACCATAAGTCCAGAATCAGGAATTGCTCAAGATTTTACAAATCCCGTAATTTATACAGTAACAGCAGAAGATCAAAGTACTAGAGTTTACACAGTTACAATAATTGTAGAAGAATTAGGTCTGCTTTATCTTTATAATGAAGGGACTGGAGAAGATGATTGGCAAGATATGTCTGGGGGTAGTAGTACTAATACAAAAGAAACAGATCATCTAAAAATATATGGATCTGATATGGCTTGGGGTGGTTTTGTTACTGTTAATAAAATTGATTTGACAGATTATAATACTTTAAATATAGATTGGGAAGGAACAATTACATTATTTCCTGCTGTTGGTAATTATTTTGGATTAGGTAATGCCCAAGACACAACAATAGAGATGGGGGAAGGTTATGATTATAATCAAATGTCATCTCAATTTAGTAGACAAATAAGTGTATTAGATATAAGCAATAATAATGGTGAATTTTATATAAAAGTATTACAAGCATGGTATGATTTTGGAGGAACCGCAACTACAAAGATATATAAAATCTGGTTAGAATAATTTAGTTTTCTCTTTTCTTTAGTTCTTTTATTTTATCTCTAAGCTTTATTGCTGTTTCAAAGTCAAGAGAATCTGATGCTTCGACCATTTGCTTTTCTAGTTCAATTACTAGATTTGGTATCTCTGGCTTAGGGATATGCATTATGTCTTTAATCTCATCTATTTCTTTTTCTCTTATTGGTTTAATAATTGTTTTTGGAGTAATTCCATATTGCATATTATATTCTAATTGAATCTTTCTTCTTCTTTCTGTTTCTTTAACTGCTCCTTTAATAGATTCAGTCATCTTGTCTGCATAGAGATGAACATAAGATTCAGAGTTTCTTGCAGCTCTTCCAATAATTTGTATTAGACTTCTTTGATCTCTTAAGAAACCTTCTTTATCTCCATCAAGTATTCCAATAAAACTAACTTCTGGAATATCTATTCCTTCTCTTAAAAGATTAATACCGACTAGAACATCAAATTTACCAAGACGAAGCTCTCTAATGATTTCTGTTCTTTCAAGTGTGTTAATTTCAGAATGAAGATATCTTGTTTTAATTCCTTGACGAGAAAGATAATCTGCTAGTTCTTCTGCAAGTTTTTTTGTAAGAGCAGTAACTAAACATCTATTACCTTTAGCTATTGTTTTTCTAATATTAAATGTTAAATCTTCAATTTGGTTTTTAGAAGGTTTGATAAAGACTGGGGGATCAACTAAACCTGTTGGTCTAATAATCTGCTCAACTACTTGAGAAGATAACTTTGTTTCAAAGTCACTAGGAGTAGCAGACACAAAAATAACAGTGTCCATAAATGTTTCAAACTCTTTAAACTTTAAAGGTCTGTTATCATAAGCAGAAGGAAGTCTAAAACCATACTCAACTAATGTTTTCTTTCTTGAATAATCTCCAGCATACATTCCATGTAGTTGTGGTATTGTTTGATGACTTTCATCAATTACTAATAAGAAATCATCAGGGAAATAATCTAAAAGACAGAAAGGCCTTTCCCCTGGTTCTCTTTTATCAAAATGTCTAGAGTAGTTTTCTATGCCATTACAATAACCTGTTTCTTCAATCATCTCTAAATCATATAATGTTCTTTGCTTTAATCTATGTCTTTCAAGTTCTTGTAATTCAGGAAGTCTATCTTCTAGTTCTTCTCTAATTGAATTAATTGCATCTTTTATAGAATCTTTTGAAACAACAAACTGTTTAGCAGGATGTATAAAAAATTTATCCATATCATTTATTTTTATATTTGTGATTTTATCCATTTCTGTGATTCTGTCAATTGTTTCTCCAAATAATTCTATTCTTATGAAATTTTGAGTATATCCTGGAGAGATATCAATAACATCTCCTTTTACTCTAAATCTTCCTGGTTCTAATTCTATATCATTTCTTTCAAATTGAAGATCAATTAATTGTCTTAAAAGTTCTGTTCTTTTTAGTTTTTGGTTTTTCTCTATTAAAAATCCTTTTTCTCTAAAAGTTTTTGGGTTACCAAGGCCATAGATACAAGAAACAGAAGCAACAACAATAACATCTTCTCTTGAGACTAGAGAAGTTGTTGCAGAAAGTCTCATCTGTTCAATCTTGTCATTTATTTTTGTGTTCTTTTCAATGTAAAGATCTTTCTGTGGAATGTAACTTTCAGGTTGATAATAATCATAATAAGAAACAAAATATTCTACTTTATTTTCAGGAAAGAAATCCTTTAATTCGTTGTAAAGTTGTGCTGCTAAAGTCTTGTTATGGGCAAGCACCAAGGTTGGGCGATTGTAACTTGCAATAACATTTGCTATAGTAAAGCTTTTCCCTGAACCAGTAACACCAAGAAGAGTTTGAATCTTCTTGCCTCTTTTAGAAAGACCTGCTGATAGCTGCTTAATTGCATGAGGCTGATCCCCGTCTGGAGAAAAAGGAGCAACTAGCTTAAATTTGTTCATAAAATATATAATTAAGTATAGTAATGTATTTTAATATATTTAAAAAAAAGATATACAAAAAGCATGAAATTTTGTAAAATTGAAAAAATCAGCACAATTTTTAACACAATTCCAAAAAATATAAAAGACAGATTTAAATAGGTGTGAATATATAATTTACATATATTTTTAATGATTTACTAGTTTAATTACTATATGAAGGGCAAAAAAATGTTAACTACATATAATATAATTATTGAGAAAGACAAAGAGGGGTGGTATATTGGTGAGGTATTAGAATTACCTGGTTGTTATTCTCAAGCAAAAAGTATGGATGAACTAGTTAAGAGAACAAAAGAAGCAATTAAATGTCATTTACTTGAATCTAAAATAGAAATCCCATTATCTAATTTTGTAGGAATACAGCAATTAAAGGTGTAAACCCTTTTGAAAGAATTACCTTTGTTAACAGGAAAGAAATTAGGGAAGGTAATTGTTAAACTAGATTATAAGTATGATCACACTTGTGGAAGTCATATGACCTTTACTAATTTTAAAGAAAACAAGAAGATAACAATTCCAAATCATGGTTCAGAACCAATAAGACCAGGTCTTCTTCTAAAGATAATAAAGAAAGATCTAGGTATAACAAAAGAAGAATTTTTAGAATTGTTAAAATAGTAAGATTTAAGAGTTTTATATTATAAATTTATAATTTTTATTTTGTATATAACTCTTTTTAAAGTTAATTTCAGTTTTTGTAAGAAATAAAAAAATGAATTTTAATTTAAAATAACAATCCAAAGGTTAAGTATTGTTGCAAAGCATAACCATAGAAGATATGGCATAAGAAGATATGCGGACTTTTCGTGTAGTTCATAGAATTTAATAATTGTTATTGCAACTAAGCCTACAAGAATAAAAATACAAAACAATCCAAATATTGGTGATTGTAGTCCAAAGAAAAGATATGACCAAAGGACATTAAAAAATAATTGTAATCCAAAAAGAGCTAATGCTGTTTTCTTTTTCTCAGGATCTTTTCTATATTTCTGTGGCTGTGACCAAACCATAAATAAAGAAATTCCCATTAAGATGTAAAGTATTGTCCAAGCTATTGGAAAAACTATTCCTGGTGGAGTAATTGGTGGTTTGGTAATGGTCTGATACCAAGACCCTGGACCTGTTATTGTTACTAAAGATCCTAAAAAACCTGCTCCTAGGCAAAAAACCATTGATAAAATAAACTTTATATAATCTTTCATAAATATCACTAATATGTATTTCTTGTATCAAAAGCAATTTAAATATATAGATTGTATATTATTTAGGCAAAATAATCTAATTTTTAAAGTTGATAAGATGAATAAAGAAAACATAATAGAAGTAAATGAACTTAATAAAAGTTATGGGAAACTACAAGTGCTTAAAGATGTAAATTTTTCTGTTAAGAAAAAAAGCATCTTTGCTTTTCTTGGGCCAAATGGTGCCGGAAAGTCAACAACTATAAAGATATTAACCACTATTCTTCAACCAGACACAGGAAAAGTGTTAATTAATGGAAATAATCCACTTAAAGATTCAGATAAAGTAAGAAAAGACTTTGGAATAGTTTTTCAAGATCCTTCAGTTGATGAAGAATTAACTGCTTATGAAAATCTAGATATGCACGGTATCTTTTATCGTGTTCCAAAAAACGAAAGAAAAAAAAGAATAGAAGAACTAATGAAGATTGTTGAACTATGGGATAGAAAAGACGAGTTAGTTAAGAACTTTTCAGGAGGAATGAAAAGAAGATTAGAGATTGCTCGAGGATTACTTCATTATCCAAAAGTATTGTTTCTTGATGAACCAACAGTTGGTTTAGATCCACAAACAAGAAATCACATTTGGGATTATATAAAGAAAGTAAACAAAAGAGAAGGAACAACAATATTCTTTACGACACATTATATGGATGAAGCAGAAAAGTATGCAGATAGTATTGCTATTATTGATCATGGAAAAATTATAGATATAGGAACAAGTAAGGAACTTATTAAAAAAACAAAAACAAAAACTTTAGAAGAAGCATTTATTAAAATTACAGGATATAGTATAAGAGATGAAGAAGCAAGTACTCTAGATAGAATGAGAATGATGAGAAGAAGACATTAAAAGGAAAGATAACAGATGAACACAATTGGAATATTATGGTTAAGACAAATTAAAAGACACTATAGATCAAAAGCAAGACTTATTGGTTCTTTTTCTATGCCTTTGTTATTTTTATTAGCATTTGGATTTGGATTTGGTTCAATTTATGCTCAAGCAGGACAAGGAGACTATTTTCAGTTTCTTGTTCCAGGCATAATATCTATGACAATTCTATTTACTTCTGTAATGTCCGGAATAGAGATTATTTGGGATAGACAATTTGGTTTCTTGAAGGAAACATTAGTAGCTCCAGTATCTCGTTTAGAAATAATGATTGGAAGAACTCTTGGTGGAGCAACCGTTGCCTTTGCACAAGGTTTTTTGTTTTTAATATTGTCTTTGTTTTTTGGATTTCGCATTATTTCTTGGACAATGTTGCCAATTGCTCTCCTCTTTATGCTTTTAATAGCAATCTTTTTTGCAGCTTTAGGCACAGCCATTGCCTCTCTTCTAGACGATATGCAAGGTTTTCAATTGATAATGAATTTTCTAATAATGCCAATTTTCTTTTTATCAGGTGCAATGTTTCCAATTGATACTGCTCCAAAAGCAATACAAATTATTTCTAAGTTTAATCCATTAAGTTATGGAGTAAGTGGTATTAGAAATTCTTTATTAGGGGTTTCTCAAGGCAACATTTGGTTTAATCTTATAATATTGTTTATTCTAGCAATAGTGATGCTTGTCATTGGATCTAAGCTATTTTCAAAAATGCAGGTATAGGTGAAATAAATGTATACAGGATATTTAATTTCAGAGTCTTTTAAAAACCCAGAGTTTCTAAATAAACTTAATGTCAAAAATGTAAAAGTAGAATATTTTAAAAACGCAAAAGGGACAGGAACAAGTCTAAAGGTTTGGCATCTTTTCAAGGTTGGGGTTTCTGAAAAGAATATTGAAAAAATTTCAAAAATGATTTCTAAGAAAATCAAGGTTTCGTGGTATGTTCATTTCTATAATAAAAAGAAGTTATATCTAATTCTAACAGACAAAATATTTGTTATGCCAATGGAAGAAAACTTTAAATCTAAGGAATATCAAGACGCTTTTAAATATTCAGTAACCAAAGGCAAAATAGAAAAGAAATATATGTTTACAAAAGCTAAAGAAATAATCTAAATTGAATAAATAACATATATAAATCCATATTATCTTATAGATATTTATTAATAATATAAGGAGAAATAAATATGGATAAAGAAAAAAATGAAAACCCAACTGTTGCTTTAGCAGGAACTATTTGTGCTTTTGCAGTAGGGATTGCAGCTTTAATTGTAATCTTTGCAAAAAATTATGCTTGGATAATTATATTTACAACATTAACTTTGTGTTTCTTTGGAATAGCACTAGCAAAGAAAGATTGTTCTTGTGGTCCAAATTGTGAATGTAATACAAAACCAAAAGATAAAAAAAAATGATGCTTTAACTATGCCAACATTAAGACCAGCAAGAAGATTATCTCCTAAAGTCCTTGAAGATATAAAAAAAAGGAGAATAGAGAAATCAAAACCAAAAGTGCCCATTGATTATCAAACAAAGGTCTTAAAAGTTGGTGCAGAAATAAAAGCACTTAAGATTATAGCCGAATATGATCCAATGTCTATGAAAGGATTAACAGTTGATACATTAAAACAAATAGAAACAAACATTTTAGATTTAACAAGAAAAATAACAGAAGAAATAGAAATATTAAAGAAAGCAAAATTAGAAAGAAGTAATCTTGCAGGCTTAAATATAGAGATAACTAATTTTGAAAGGCAGAAAAAAGAATCAGAAAAGATTATTGCTATTCTTGAATCCAAGATTAAAGAAAAAACAAGACAATAATTTTTTTAATTCTAAAAACATATATAAATCTTATTCTCTTTATATTTAGTATGAATAAAGGTTCTAAAATTTTTGTAATTGTATTATTAGCAATAATACTTATCTCTATTGTTTATATATTTAATAATAAAATTAATGATTTAGAAGATAAATATAATATTCTAAATAATCGATATATAAAACTAAATCAAGAACATGAACAACTAATTGAAGAAAAGCAAGAATTAGAAGATCAGTTTAATGATCTTACAGCTGATTTTAAAGACTTAACAGAAAATTACAATTCTAAGGTCTTAGAAAACAAAGAGAAAGATCAAGAAATTAATTCTTTAACAAACAACTATAATAATGTTCTAGAAAACTATCAAACTCTTAATAACGAAGTAGGAATATTTAAAACAAGAATAGAAGAATCCATGGATTGGTTTAAGAATAATTCTACTCTTGATAATCTTTCAAATCAAAGAACTATAAAAAATAATCTTAAAAAATGTGTAACTTGCGAAGAAGAATTATGTTATATAAAAACAGCCTGTATTTATGTTATTAATCAAGAAGAACTATATCTAAAATATGCCTTAGATTCTCAAACTTCTGGACAAGAAGACAAATTACAAACACTTGAGCAATTTCTTTTACAAAAAAAAGGAGACTGTGAGGATTTTTCTTTATTCTTTGCTGCAGAGTTAAGATATTTGATTGAGTATGTTAATTCTCAAGAAAAAACACCAATCATTGAAGCAATTGTAGAATCAGATACTTCAAGAAGTTATGAAATTGTTGGTAGATGGTATTACCCAGAAGGTATAGAAAAAAAAATAATTTCTAAAGAATATAGTTATCCTTATGTTGCTTGTGGTAACATTTTTGATCCTAATACTCAAGAGATTGGAGGACATTGTTTGATAATGCTTTCAGAAGAAGAAATAAATGAAAGTCAAGATATTGAGGACTTAGACAACATAGAATTACTAGAACCACAAAATGGATTATATATTGGAAAAGCTAAAAACAATGGAATATTTGAAACAAAAAATTCAGAAAATCAAGTTGGGCAAATAATTACAAGTGCTGACTATTATATGCACAATTCTATTCTTTACAGCAACAATACAGAAAGTCATTGGTATAGTTATGGTTATTATTACAATAAGATTATAGAATTAGAACAATAAATTAATTAATTTCCTTCCAATAACTCCCTTTTTGTATTTTAATTGATTTTCGGGTAGATAATTATCGAGATTAGAATCACCGAAAAATATTGTTTATGGAGATTTAAATCGCAATATGTTTTCTTACTATTTTAATTTCTTTTCTAATTGATTATAGTATTCTAAACTTAATTTCCTTATGTCTTTTAGTATTGGGATAATAATTTTTCTATCCTCTAAAAGATTTAATCTTTCTTCAAACCAAGTTATCCAAACATCTTTTCCGGATTTTTCTACTTGGTATTTGATTTCATCTAAGATAACATTCCAGTTAGGGTTTGTTCTAGCAATTGATTGACAATCATCAATATCTCCATCTCTGTCTGTGATGCTTTTGAAAACTAAGATGTCTTCTAAGGAACAAGCAAATAGTTTAATATTTTTGTATTCCTTTATTAGTTTTGCTCTTTTAATCATGTTTTCACTAAGGAAAAGATTATTACACACAATCTTATTAAAAATATCAAATCTGTAATTGTCTTTGATTAGTATATTTTCTAAATTTAATTTATGGTATTCTCTTGTTGGTTTTTCAAGTGTGAAATCATTTTTCTTGAGTGTATTGATCAATGATTCATATTCTTCTTTAGAGTTAACAATTAAGTCTATGTCTTTTGTTCCCGGTTTTGCATTATGATACAGTAGTACTGCTCCGCCTATCAGGTAGACATTTATCTTATTTCTAATATTTTTGTCAATTTCATCGAATGCTTCAGATATTTGAGTAAAATCAGTTATATATTTTTCCATTTTTTAATCACATCTTTATATCATATACTTTTGCTTTTTCTTTTATTTCTTTTAGTGGAGGATATCTGTCTATTTTTTCTCCGGAAAATATTTTATTAAGGTTATCTAGTATTTCGTGCTTAATGTCTTTAAACTCGTCTTTGTATTTATAATAGAATAAAGCAAGATACATTCTGTCTCTAAATTCTTTTGTTTTTTCTACAATTGCTAAGGTGTGTAGTAGTATTTCTTGTTTAGTTAATTTCTTTTTAGGAAGGTAATAGAAGTTTTCAAGAGTATAGATAAGTAAATTATAGTCTTTAAACGCAGAAAAGGAAGTTAATGTTGCATCTATATTTTGTTTTATTGAAAACACAATTTCTTTTTCGTTTTTGTAGTAAATTGTTGAACCAACAGGCACTCTATAATCATAGTTTCCTTGAAAACTTTTATATTCTTTTAAAAAATCAATTAAATCTGGCCAAACACTATAATTAACTATATATTCTTTATTTTCTTTAATAAATATAGATCT
>DAOOUC010000017.1:0-11113 GCA_035390665.1 archaeon
TAAAAAAATGGAGGAAACCAAAATGGCAAAAGAAAATAAAAGTAAGCTAATCATTTGGGCATTAGTAGCTTTAGTGATTGGTGTAATATTAGGATTATTAATAACAAACATAACAACAACAGGAAAAGCAAAATCTGCTTTACAAGAAGCACAAGTTCAGAAACAAGTTGGTTTAGGAAACGGATATAATTTGTATTTATATCAAGCAACACCAAACGAGATGATATATGTATTACCAACTAATGAACAAACTTATTCAACCCATCCTGCAAAAGTAAATGTAAGCACGACAACAGCTTTTTTAACATCAGATGGAGTGGTTTATAATGATCAACGCGCAAGACAAAATACAGAATATAATCTAGAGCAGGGAACTATGAAATATGTTACAGAAAAATATACCTTTTTAAATATCCCAAGTCAACAAAATGATTTGTCGGTACAATATCTGAGTACAGCTAACTGGTATTTTGATGACGGAACATCAAAAAATTTAGAGATGGGTTATATTATAAATCAAGAGAACTATGAATTTGTAAAAATGAATGACTTTACCGGAAATTGTAATGGCTATAATTTGAACTATCAAGATTATGCACACATCCCTGTTGAATCAATATATTATAATTTGTATGTATATGATTCTCAAAATAATTGGAATGTTGTTGCAGAAGAACATTGGTCAGATCCGGTAAACGATAGCGGAAGCTATGTCGGAACATATTCTGATAATGTTAAAAATCTATTATTAAATACAAATGGAAGATATTGGGTGTCATTATCAGCAACAGTAAATACATTTAATTATACCCAATCTATTTTTGATAATTACTATTTTGCAAACTGTTTAATAGGTGATTTTAAATCAACGAATAATACAGAATTAAATAAATTAAGAAATGAAAATAAAATACCATCGCTAGAAAATCACGTACGCGATATAACCGGCAGCGAAAATATAAAAATATCAGTGCAAGGCATATCTTCAGATGTGGTGTCTAAAAGTTTATCTAATTTAAATATAAAATAAAATCACCTCGATTTTATTTTTCTTCTTTTTCTTTTCTTTTTTTTGCAGCCTTTACAAATTCTACAAATAAGGGGTGTGGTGTAAGTAGCTTTGATTTAAGTTCTGGGTGTGCTTGTGTTCCAATAAAGAATGGATGTTTCTTAATTTCTATAAATTCCAAAAGTTCTCCTGTAGGATCAAATCCACAAAGCCCAAGTCCTTTTTCTTTAAGTATAGAATGATATTTGGGGTTTACTTCAAATCTATGTCTGTGTCTTTCAGTTATTTTATCACAATCGTACATTTTTGCAACTCTAGAGTCTTTAGATAATTCAGCAACACAAGAACCAAGCCTCATGCTTCCACCAATCTTTTTATTTTCTTGTCCAGGAAGGATAGTGACAATTGGGTCTTTACAATTTTTATCAATTTCAGTTGTGTTTGCTTCTAGAATTCCACAAACATTTCTTGCATATTCTATAACTGCAAGTTGCATTCCATAGCAAAGTCCTAAGTAAGGCACATTATTAACTCTTGCATATTTAATAATATTAAGTTTACCATTAATTCCTCTAGCCCCAAAACCACCAGGAACAATAATCCCATCAAGTTCTTTAATTTCTTCAGAAGTTTCAACATTTCCTTCTTCATATTTTTCTGTATCAATTAGTTTTATTTCTAAAGATTCAGGAACAGTAGTTTTAGCATGATGTAATGCCTCAATAACAGAAGCATAAGAGTCATCAATTCCTGTATATTTCCCACAGATTCCAATCTTAATCTTTTCGGAATTGTCGTTTTCTATTTTTTCCACAGATTCAATAAACTTATCAAATTCTTTATTAACTTCAATACCAAGTTTTCTAGAAATTAATTTATCTACATCTTGATTCTTAAAATTAATTGGTATCTCGTAAATATTTTTAACATCATGTCCAGAGATAATCTGTTTAGGTAATAATTCACAAGCCTCACAAATTTTATCAATAGATTTCTTATCAAGTGGCCTTTTTGATCTACAAATTATAAGATCTGGCCAAAGTCCTCTTTTATTTAATTCAAATATGCTGTTTTGTGCAGGTTTTGTTTTTTGTTCATTACTTGGTGCAATCTCCGGAATATAAGCAAGATGTGCTAAACAAAGATTTTCTTTTCCAAGTTTCCATCTAATTTCTCTAGCTGCAGTAACATAAAGTTCATTTTCTAAATCTCCTATTGTTCCTCCAATTTCAAGAACAACAAGGTCTGCATTATTGTCTAATGCAGTTTTTATTATTTTATACTGAATATAATCAGTAACTTCAGGAATTAATTTAACAGTTCTTCCTAAGAATAATCCGCTTCTTTCGAGATCAATTATTTCTTTATAGATTTTACCCATAGTTAAATTTTGAGTTCCATTACAAGAGATATCAAGATATCTTTCATAGTGCCCAAAATCCATATCAACTTCAGTTCCATCATCTAGAACAAAAACTTCTCCATGTTCAACAGGGTTCATGGTTCCTGGATCATAATTAAGATAACCATCGCATTTAATTGGTATTTTTCTAATATCCTTAGATAATAGTTGAGCAAGACTTGCAGCAGCTACCCCTTTACCAAGACCAGAAAGAACTCCGCCAGTAACAACTAGAAATTTTAGGTTTTTTTCTTTTGCTAAATCATATATACCATTGATGTCTTTATAATCCATAACAATCACAACACAATTAGAATAATAAAGAACTATATCTTAAAACAGTTTATATTTCTTCTTGTTTGTTTTTTAAACTTTGTCTAAACCACATTTATTTATATAGCTTTTTAATCATAAATATATATTACCGGCGTTATAATGGGTATATTTAAGATAAAATAACCATTGCGCGCTAGCCCGAGCGAAACCGATTCATGCAGAGGTGGCGGAGTGGCCAAACGCACCAGCCTTGAGAGCTGGAGTCGAAAGACTACGCGAGTTCGAATCTCGTCCTCTGCGCTAGAATCCTTTTCTTTTTTGTAAAAAAGAAAATTATTTCATTCCAAAAGAAAAAACTATATTAAAAGAAAAAAACCACAGAAGATTATTATGTCAGAAGAAAAACCAATTATTACTTTTGATGATTTCATAAAGCTTGACATAAGAGTAGGAACAGTAATAGAAGCAGAAAAAGTTCCAAACAGTCTAAAGCTTATAAGATTAGTAATTGATTTTGGAGATTTTAAAAGACAAGTCCTTGCCGGAATTGCAACAAAGTATTCTCCTGAAGATCTTTTAAACAGACAAATACCAGTAATAGTAAATTTGGCCCCAAGAAAAATGGCTGGTCTTGAAAGTCAAGGCATGATTATGGCAGTAGGAGATAATGAAGTTGAAGCATTATTGTTTCCAACAGAAGTAGTAAAAGAAGGAGCGAGTGTTCATTAGATGATAAATATGGATAAAACAAAAATTAATTATTTTATAGATGTTTTATTAATCATTTCATTTATAGTTGTTGCAATAACAAGCATTATTATTTTTTTCTTTCTTCCAAGCGGAGTAAGGCAAGCAGGTTATCAAACATTTTTAGGAATGACAAAACACACTTGGAGTAACATTCATACAATCTTCGGGTTTGCAATGATAATTTTGTCTTTAGTTCATTTAATATTACACTTCAAATGGCTAACAGTAATGTCAAAAACAATATTTAAGAAAAAATAATTTAGTTGTGTGTCGATAGGCAACCAGTTAGTGCCATACAAATTCTGGCTGGGCGCCAACCTCAAAAAAAGTCAAAGACTTTTTAGGATCCTAAAAAATTAGGATTTTTTATGAGACCGCAACCGGTTGTGCAGAGGTGGCGGAGTGGTCAAACGCACTAGCCTGGAAAGCTAGAGTCGAAAGACTACGCGAGTTCGAATCTCGTCCTCTGCGATTTTTCTATTCTATTTTAGGTTATTAAAATAAAGATGACGCCTCCTAAAACATAAGAGGTTGTGTTTATTGCAATTGATAAGAAAAACCACTCTTTATTTTTTCCAAAAACATAAACAAATATTTTCCATTCTATTAATATTATTAAAATTTCTAAAAAGATAACAATTATTGAATATAAGAAAATGGATAAATTATTTAATCTAAATATAAGTAATAAATAGTTTAATGTAAGATTAGTAAGGACATTAACAAGAACTATAATCTGAAATATTTCTTTTTTTCTGTATCTTAAAATTAATGCAACAAAGCATTCTATAATTATGGTTAAAAACAAAGCTAAGATTAAAGAAATAAAATAATTCATAATTATTTTCTTATTGATGCTTTAATTTTTTTAATAACTTTAACAACAAATACAATTATCCCTAAAATTACAGTTGCTGCAATTATTAACCCAACTACTGGAAAAATCACTGCATCTGCGCCTCCAGAGAATGTAGAAACATCTGCATAAACAAAACTATTTAGTAATAAAATACTATAAAGTATAGTTATTATTTTTATGAAATTCATGTTATTCTCCTATTTCTATTATATAATTTTAAACCAAAATAAATTGTTATTATAGAAATAACAATCATAATAAATATAATATAGTTGTTTGATAAAAAAGACTTAAAAGAAGTAAATGTAATTATTGCTCCGATGATTAAAGCAAGACAAGTTAATCCAAACGAAAATCCAGGATATCCTGGAAGAGTATTAGAGATAGCAACAAGAGTAATAGGCATAGTCATATTAAAAAAGAAAATTCCAATAATTCCAAGAATAGGGTAATTTATCCCGTAGGTTAAAAGTGGGACAGAAACAATTAACGAAAATATTGCTGTGTTTAAAAATCCAAACTTGTCAGCAAAATATCCGCCAAGTGCTTTTCCTAAAAATATACTAATAGTTAAAATAATTAACAAATAATAAACATTCTTCCAAGGAAAAACCAGAGCCATGCCCACAATTGATCTAAAAACTATAGTAATCAATAATAACAAAACTATAAGTTCTAGATAATTATTTTTTACTTTCTTAATTGTATTAATCTTTGGAGGTTCTATAAAAAAAATAATTATACTTGAAATTAAAGTTATTGCTAAAAAAAGAAAAGGAAAAAAATATCCTTTAAATCCCATAAATGCACCAAAAAGCAAACCAAGAGCCCCAGGAGCAACAAAGATTCCAGGAAATGTGGCCTTACCATTACTAAAATTAAGTATTATTGTTCCTCCACCAATATGAAAAAAAGCATTAGCAATTCCAGCAAAAATTATTGAAAGAATGGGAAGGTAAAGCCCCGAAATTAAAGCAATCCCCATTAATAAAAGACCAATTATTGCAAAATGTTTTGCGCAATTATATTTATCTGAAATTAATCCAATAATTGGTTGTAATCCAAAAGCCAGGCAATTATAAATTAAAACAAATAGTCCAATCAATGTTGGATTAGAAGTTTTAGATAAGCACAAGGTAATTAAAAGAGATGTGCCAAGGGTATCAATGAGAAAGTGGCCAAAACTATATGAAATTAAGTTACTATAAATATTTCTATAATACATATATTAGATTTATTACTACATTTTTAAAAGTATATCTTAATTGTTAGGTTTTAGCATAAGATTACAAAAAATACAATTTATAAATAATATCATTCAATATTATACTATATTTAAGGGGGTTTTTAATAAATGGGGAAATTACTACAAGAATTTAAAGATTTTCTAAATGAATACAAAGTAATGGGATTAGCAGTAGCTTTTATTATTGGTACTGCAATTACTGCACTTGTAAAGTCTTTAGTTGATAATATTATTATGCCAATAATAACGCCTTTTATACCTGGTGGAGCTTGGCAAACAGCAACAGTAAAATTAGGGCCAATAGTTTTAGGTCTTGGTGCATTTGCAGGAGCATTACTTAATTTTGTAATTATTGCATTTGTAGTTTTCATGATTGCTAAATATTTATTTAAGGAAGAAAAAGTTACAAAAAAGTAATTTATTTCTTTTTTCTTTTTTATTTATTTTTTGAAAAAACATGACTAGAAAAAAAGACGCAGGTGAATTACTATACTATTTATATAAATCTTTAAATTGCCAGACGATTTCTTCAGAAAGCTTGTTAAAAGAAACAGGGTGGGGGAGTTGGAGATTAGAGAAAGCAATTAGATATTTAAGAGAAATTGATGCTATTAAGATAACTCTGTTTAAAGAAAAAATAGAAAGATTACAAAAATTAGTAATAGTTGGATTAACATCAATAGGAACACAAACAATAGAAGATAAAGACAAATTTAAAATCACTTTTGGATTCGAATTAAATCTTAAAAAGGGAAAGTGGAGTTGGCAAATATCCAAATGATAATAGTCCAGCACAATTGATCTAAAATACACAAAACACGATAGAAATAAGATTTAATAAGAGAAAAAATTATCAAAAATATCTCTTTAAATATCTATTGTGTCTAATTAGATAATAAAATTTACACTAAAATTGGAGATGACTAAAAATGGAAAGACAACCAGTAGATGATAGAGATCACAGAATGATAGGAAATCTTGTATCTATAGGATATGATGCAGAAAATGAAATTCTAGAAATAGAATATCAATTAGGCTATATTTACCAATATCTTAAGGTTCCAAAATCAGCCTATGATAAATTAATGTCTGAAAGAAACAAGATTGTTTTTGTTCAAGAAAGAATTGCTAAAGTTTATAGAAATCAAAGACTTAAGTAAAGTCTTTTCTTTTTCTTTTTGTTGTTATTAAAACTAACAACATTTTTAAATAGTTTGTATCATTTATATTTATGCAGAAAGATTATCATGATTATTTAGTAAAGTTACAAGAACTTGGATTATCTAAGAATGAGGCAGTAATTTATTTGGAGTTATTAAACTCTGGAGAGATTTCCGCAAATGATCTTTCAAGAAAAGTAAGTTTTGATAGAACTTTGTGTTATCAATTATTAAATAAATTAATTGAAAAAGGATTAGTTCAAAGTTATGTCAAGCAAAAAAAGAAAATATTTAATCTTACAGACCCAAAGGATTTATTACTACCAATAAAACAAAAAGAGCAAATTGCTCAAAGCTTAATTACTGAATTAAATATCTTAAAATCAAGAACAAAATACGAAGAACAAAATCTATTGATTTATCAAGGAGATAACGGAGTAGATGCTGTCTTTAATGAACTACTAAATTCAAAAGAAGTTTTTATATTTGGTGGAGCTACTAAAACATTTAATATTAGAAAAATGCCATGTACAATTGTAAAAAAACTAAATCAATTAAATCTAAAAGGTAAAGCAATAATATCTGATGTAAATGATTACAAAGAATGTGGCTTTAATCTTAAACAATTAAAAGTAAGGGAATTAAAAGGAATGAACAATGTTGTTACAACAATAATTTATGGAGATAAAATAGGAATACACATTATAGCAGAAACTCCAATCGTAATATTTATTAATAACAAAACAGTTGCAAAATCTTATTTAGAACATTTTAATAATTTGTGGAATCAAGCAAAGGACATTAAGAGATAAAATATGAGTATCTTAGAAAACACCTTAGAGAAACTAGCAGAGGTTCAAAAGAAGCACAATTACTATATTCTAGTAGCTGTAATTATAATTACAATATTTATGGCAATTGGGGCATCAAAACTACAAATGCAAACAGACATGAGTAAAGAGATGCCACAAGACCTTCCGATCTTTAAATTAAATGAAAGAATTACAGATAAGTTTGGAGGACAAGACACAATTTTAGTTGTTTTACAAGTAGATGATTCTTCAAATTCAAAAGATGCAATAACGGATCTAAGAGATCCAAAAGTAATAACTTATCTTCAAGAGCTAGAATATTCACTTACAAAAGAAACATCAATTGACGGAGCATATTCTGTTGCAACTTACATGAACGGATATCCAATAACAACAAAAGAACAAGTAATTGCTTTTATAAAAAATGTTCCACAAACTTCTTCCTTTTATAGTAAAGACTATAAAGTCACAGCAATGTACATTACTACAGATTTAGGAACAAGTGAAGATAGAATTATTTCAACAACAGATCTAATTAATGATAAAATAAACTCTTTATCAAAACCTCCTGGAGTAAAAGTAATGATAACCGGAAATGCTCCGATGAGAGTTACACTTCTAGAGATTCTAAAAAAAGATGCGATATTTACTTTGCTTTTAGCTGCTTTAATTATTTTAGTTATTTTATTTATTACAGAAAAATCAGTACCAAAAGGAATAATTGTTTTTACACCACTTTTCTTTGGAATAATTTGGACAGTTGGAACAATGGGTTGGGTTGGTTTAAAATTATCTGTTGCAACTGTTGGTATTGGTGCAATGATTTTGGGTCTTGGTGTTGAATATGGGGTATTTATGCTTGCAAGATATAAAGAAGAAAGAGAGAAGGGCAAAAGTCAATTAAATACCTTAAAATTATCAGTTCCTTCAGTGGGTATCGGCATACTTGGTTCAGCTACAACAACAATTGTTGGTTTCTTGGCACTAACTTTATCAGTTATGCCAATGCTTCAGCATTTAGGGTTGTCTTTAGCTCTTGGAATTTTTTATTGTCTTCTAGCAGCGTTATTTATTGAACCAGTTTTTATTATAAAGATGGAAGAATGGGAATATCATTTTGCAAATAGATTACATGATAAGTTTGCAAAGATGAAAGAATCTGCAAAAAGTGATCTAGAATGAACCAGATAGATAAATTTGTAGAATGGTATTCAAAGTTTGTTTCAAAAAAATTACTTTTAATGGTCATTATTGTTGTTATTGTTACAGGAATTGCAATTTATTATTCCGGAACAGTAACTACAAAAAATATAGACTACAAAGATATGCTTCCAGAAAATAGAGAAACAATCTATGCACTAAATGTAATTTCAGATAATCTTGGCGGTTCTGATTTTTCAATGATTGCAATTGAGATTGATTCTAAATACATTAATTCAAATGAAAGCAGAGACATTAGAGATCCAGAAATATTAGAATACATTGATAAATTAACAAAGCTTTCTGAAAAAATAGAAGACGTTGAGTCTGTATCAAGCCCAACAACAATAATAAGACTTGGGAATAATGGGAATCTTCTAAAATCAAAAACAGAAATTAATGATTTTATTTTAAATAATCCACAAATGTCTCAATATATAAGTAAAGATTATCAAATGGCTCTTATAAAATTAAGATTAAGAGAAAACTATGATGATAAAACAATACTTCAAGAAATGGAATCAACAATCAATCAATTACCAAAAAAAGAAGGAATAACAATTAGTCCTGCAGGTCAAGCTTTAGAAGGCGCAGTAGTTGATAAACAGATTGGTCCAGACATTTCAAGAACAAGTCAGTTTTCGATGATTGGAATAATTCTAATCTTGTTATTTTTATTTAGATCAATAATTTTTGGATTAACTCCGCTTTCAACAATTGTTATTGGTATTGTGTGGGCATTTGGTTTTATTGGATTAATGGGAATAGGTATAAGTTCAATAACGTCAGGAGTTATTTCTATGATAATGGGTGTAGGAATAGATTTTGGTATACAGATAGTTAATAGATTTAAACAAGAATTGAAAACAACAACAGATGAAGCAAAAGCGATGGAGATTACACTTAATAATGTAATTATCCCAATGGGTACAACAACAATAGCGGCATTGATAGGTTTTACTGCAATGTCTATGGGAGAACTTTCCATTATGAGAGATTTAGGAAACATGCTAACTTATGGAATTGTTGCTTGTTTTTTTGCAGCAATAACAATTGTTCCAGTATTATTAATATTAGTAGTAAAGATTTCAAAAAAAGCAAAAGAAAAAATTAAAGAGGGAAAAATATGAATAAAAGAATAATAAGTATTATGATTGGTATGAGTTTACTTTTAATTGTTGGATTATTTATTAGTCCAGTATCTGCAGCAACAAATTTAGACACTGCATCATTAAGAGTAAATCTTCTTAATCAAGATCCTGATCCTGCAGAACCTGGAAAATATGTAGAAATTAGATTGAAGGCAGAAAAATTTGGAAACAATCCATTAACAAATGTAAATTTCTATTTAGAAACTGAATATCCTTTTTCATTCGATGGTTCAGACACGCCAGATAAAAACATAGGTAGAATTAATTACATTAGTGGAGAAGATTGGTATTATACTTTAAAGTATAAACTACTTGTAGATTCTAAAGCACTTGAAGGAACATATACTTTAAAATTAAAATATAAGATAAATAACTCTCAGATACAAGGAGTAACAGAATTTGATATTTCTGTTTCTGATGCTAAGTATCCTGATTTTGTTGCAGGAAATATTATTTCAAGTCCAACAAAATTAGTTGCAGATACTGATGCTGCACAACTAAATGTAGAAATAAGTAATATAGGAGACAAAGATGCTCAAAATGTTGTTGCAAAATTAAATCTTCCAAAAGAGATAAGTGCAACCTATAGTTATTCAGACAGAGCAAACCTTGGAACAATTGGAGAAGGTAGTAGTAAAACTGCAACCTATTATCTAGATATAGATAAAATTGCAGAAACAAAAAACTATATTGTTCCTTTAGTTATAAGTTATAAAGAAGCAGACGATAAAGAAAACGAATATCAAACAAAGACAATAAATCTGGAAATACCAATAAAAGAAAAACCAAAGTTTCAAATACTTTCAATAACAACACAACCAGAGAAGATAATTCCAGGCAGCGTGGTAAAATTAAAAATTGATTTAAAAAATATTGGAAAAGATGCAGATTCTGTTTCTTTAAAGATATATAAAGAATCAAGTCAACCATTTACCTTTAATGAAAAAACAGACTATATTGGTAATCTTGATAAAGACCAAGAAGGAAATGCAATTATTTCTTTTGATGTAGATAAAGATGCAGAAGCTAAGAAATATATTCTTGACTTAGAGATAAGAGCAATTGATGGCGAGCAAGTAATTGTGCAAAACGAATCTTTAACAATAGAAGTAGGAAAGAAAGAAAGCACAAATGTTGTTCTTTACACAATTGTTGGAATAATCGTCTTCTTGGTTGCAGGCGCTTATATCTATTACCAAAACAAAAAAGAAAAGAAAGACAAGAAAAAGAAATAAGATTCTTTTTCTT
>DAOOUC010000018.1:0-9757 GCA_035390665.1 archaeon
ATTTATCGCAACAGGATATGCCCTCCAAATCCAAAAATTTATAACCCCATTTACATTGCCTAAATATTGATTACACTTTATCAAACCATTATCATTTAAATAATTAAATGCATTATTAATTCTATTCGCCTCCCAGTTTGTTTCATCAATTATCATTTGTGTACCTATTGGTCTTGTACTGTCTTTTATTTGCGAGTTATAAATATATAGCAATAACTCTCCTGCATCAGATTGAATTGTCATTTTATGCCCCCATTCAATAATTACCTTAATTCAAATTAAGGTATATATATTAGGGGTGCCCAGAGGTAGTCATTTTCGGGGGGGTAGCTGTCCAATGGGAATTTTTGTGAATTCGCTAAATTCCCACCCCGAGTCTCAAAAACACAAAATTAATGAGGTTTTTATTTGTTTTGTCGCAAATATTTTTAATTAACTAACCAATTCGGTGATTAAATGGTATTAGGGTTAAATAAAGGGCACAAATATGAGGATTTCATATTTGATAGACTTGAAAAATTAAATTTAATGTATCCTGGGACTAAGAAAGAAGGTATGGCTGGGGGAGTTGATTCCATATTCTGTCATAATGGAAAGCCTTATTCTTTGGAAATTAAAGATGGATTAGAAGCAGATTATGGGCAAAAAAAATTTAATTGGGATAATACAAATGGTTGGGACTGGTCAGTACATGATGAAGTAACTGATTTTTACACAGGTCTTGGAGTTCTTTCATATGTGCAAGAAAAAAAAATTAAACCTAATCGCTATTTAAAAGAAAAATCTAAAATCACTTATGGAGACGCTAAAGAAGATCAAACGAAATTTGAAGATAGAACGTTTGAAGTAACCGCTGATGCATTGTGGAAGTATTACTCGGCTAAAAATGTACATTATATTCAAGTTGGAAAAGGATATGGTTTTTATCATCTTGATAAAGATATTGCAAAGCTTGGAACCCCGCAATTTAATTGCAGCTACATTTTAAGATTTAGGGCAAAATATCATGATAGAACAGATCGCCAACATAAAACATATTTGCCGACCCCCTGGAACTATAGTTTTTTTGCAGTACTAAAAGTTAAAACTAAACCAATACCATCTAAATATAATATAGAAAAAAGTGACGGACAAGAATTACCACCAATAAATCCTTAATATTAGTGGATTATTCTTGCTTTTTATAGTTAAATGCGTGTTTTCTTACATGCATTATCTTTGTAGCCGGTTCTTTTACTTTTTCTTTAAGTTTATCCGTTTCTAAAATGGATTTGCCCAGCGCTTTAGCCAATAAAGGGGGAACCGCATTACCTATTTGTCTCCACTGTTGAGAAACAGTCCCTTCAAAAATAAAATCATTTGGAAAACTTTGAATCGCCGCTGCTTCTCTCGCAGTAATAAATCTATTTTCTATTGGATGATAATAAGAATATCTCCCAGTCATTATTGTAGGGGATGGTTCAGATCTATTTAATCGTTGATATTTTGTTTGCCTAAATCTACCTTCATCTATTTTTTCCCAATCTACATCCAACCTAAGTTCTTTTGGTAAATAACTTAATTCATCCTTTTGATATCTTATTCCACAACCTTCTGGAATATATTTAATTCTTTTTAAGTCAATATCTTTTGTTATTTCTGCAGATTTTAAATCGTGATTATTTATTTTTGAACAATTATTAAAATTAGCAAACGCCTCCCCAACTGTTTTAGCGGGTTTGTCGTTATAATCAAATATTTGAATTGGCCATTTTATTTCATAACCCAATCTATTTCCTAGAAATATCGTTCGCCTTCTTCTTTCGGGGACTCCATAATGGCTAGCAGTAAGAACTCTTGGTTCTATATGATATCCTAATTTTTCAAATTCTGAAATTATCCCATCTGATATGTTCTGATTTTTTTTACTTACCATACCGGTAACATTTTCTAAAAGAATATATTCAGGATTAATTTTAGAAACGATTCTTACAAATTCTTTAAATAAAAAATTTCTGGGGTCATCTGGATTCCCTTTTCCTACTGTCGACATACCTTGACATGGTGGACCACCACAAACTAATTTTATTTCTTTATCCCCAATAATTTGTTCCAGTTTTTCGGAAGTTAATTTAGAAATATCTTCTGCAAAGACACTTGATTTAGGGTGATTTTTCTTAAAAGTATTTATCGCAGATTTATCATTATCTACTCCTAAAACACATGACAATCCAGCCATTTCTAAGCCTTTAGAAAGACCTCCTGCCCCACAAAAGAGATCAATAAAATAAAATTCATCTCCTTTATTATTTTTAATCATATTTTATCAATATTTCATAATCTATTTAAAATTGGATTTTAATATAATATAGAATTTATTTGTTTATATAGCTTTCGAGGGTAGTTGTCCAGTGCAAAAATTAAATTTTTACAATAAAATGTTTAATTGCTTCTCTAAAGGTGGGGGCAAAAGATTCTGGGTTTTTGTTTATTTCTTCTTTGATTTCTTCTAAACTGAAATCTTTAAAGTATTGAATTTCTTCTGGATTTGGAGTAAACTGACTTGAAGAGATTTCTTCTTTTGTGGTGTATACTTTAAAAAAAGCTTTATAGTGGTCTTGATGATAAAAGAAAGAACATATTTCTTCTAGTTCTAAACTTATCCCTACTTCTTCTATTGATTCTCTTATTGCAGCTTCTAGATATGATTCTCCTGCTAAGGCTTTTCCACCAATACAACAAATCCAAGTGTCTGGAAATGGTTCTTGTGTTTTTGACCTTTTAGAAAGAATAAACCTATTATTAAAAGTTCTTGGAATAACCAAAGAACATCTATGTATGAACATCTTTTTCTTTAACTCTGATTTTGGATGAACAGCTATTATGTTACCATTAATGTCTAGCTCTTCAATTTGTTCTTCTAATGACATAAAAATCAAGAATTATTATTTTCCGGGCTTTCCCCAATATTCATTATACTTTTCTATTGAAAACCTTACTTCATTTTTTTTAAGTTTCTAAATTAATGCTTTTTCTAAATCTATATTGTTTCTATTTCAATTTATTATAATTACATCATCAATATCTGCAATTTTTTTGTTATTATAATATATAGAAACTCTTACAATATAGTTACCTGCCGAGGTTATTTTAATTGGACCCTGGTCTGTGCCAATTATAAGAATTGTATCTGTTTCACTAAAATCATCATATCCGGCTAATGCAACAGAATACATTTGTTCGTCTTCAGGATACATATAATCTACTAAAATATTATTTATCTTAGAATCATATGAGTGAATCAATTTGTTATTTAAATAAACGCTGGATTTCGTAAGGAATTTATCTAAATCTAATTTTGTACATCCTGAATTTTCTATATATATGGGATAATAATATATCCAGCCTTCATTTAATGAAGGATAATATTTATATATATTAGATTTGTCTAAAAATTGATTTTTTTCAAAAGCATTATATATAGATATCTTTTCATAATTTTTATTTTCTAATTTTGCACAAAAAGCATCATTAATTATATTTTTTTGACTATCTAAATATGATATTATATTATCACATTCTTCTTGGTTGTTTTTAATATCTCCATTAAAACATTGAAATTTATAAATCGGCTTATCAATATAAATCTTATTCTCAACTTCTTTAGTTTTATATTCAATTTTTGCAGGACATGTTGAGCAATTTAATTCTGGGCAATTACAATCTTTATTTAATATAGAAAATAAGATTATAAAAAATATTAAAATACCTACAATTAATGGAATACCCCACCAAGTTTTAAACCAATTATTTTTATTCATATATTTTTCCTTTTATATTTTATAACCAATGTTTCTTTACCCAATTAATTATTTTTTCTTTTAAATAAAATTCCATATATAATACAAATCCAATTAGGAATATTATGGAAATTGGAATAAATATCTTAAATACAGAAACCATTCCCATATATAAAAAAATAAAAACTAGAATAAAGAATAGTGTGGCTAAACAACCATAAGCTCCCCATATCCAAAAAGAAATTATACTTTCTTCTTCAATTTTCTTTTTTTTAGAACAACTTATATAATGTTTAGTAAGTAATTTTTCTGACACAAACTTAAATTCACAATATTTACACACAAAGTTTGATTCTCGTATCTTTGTATTTACTTCTGGAACTTCCTCATTTTTATCAGAAATAAGCCCTAAATCTAATTCTATATCTTCTATCTTTGAATTTAATATTATTGATCTTACTATTCCTACAATTAAAACCACAAATGCTATAATCCATTCTAAACTGAATTCAATTCTCAAATTTTTAAAAGTAAATAACGGTACAAATAATAAAATAAGTATTGCAATTATAACCATTATGGCATTACCTAATCGTTGATTTTTTAACAATTTTAATTTTTGTTCAGATTTATTCAAAACAACACCTTTTTTTATAAAATATTATATTAGAATGTATATTTTTATATTCGTATTAATTCTTTTAACCCGTTTCTGTCTATTAATTTAATATTATTTGAATGAGCTAATTTCATTGCTGGTTTTGAAAAATAATTGTTTGTAATAACAACCCCTTCATCAGCAGAATAATGCTTTACTGCGGCAACAATTTCTTGTACTGCTTTTTCTCCCACAGTATTTGACCAACATTTTGCTTGAATTACTGTTTTTTTACCATATTTTTCTAAAACTAAATCTGCACCATAATCTGTTGATTTTGGAGTATCTTTAACAGAATATCCTTTCTTTTTATAGATTTCAATTAATAGATTTTCAAAATCTACACCAGATAATAAATCAATTCTTTCTAATGTTATAGATTTATTTGGTGTTTTATATTTTTCATCTAAATATTTTAATTTTTGGTTTTTAGAATAGTCATTAATATCTAATAATATATCCGATTGTTCTTTAAATATTTTCTTACTTTTTAAATATTCTTTAAAAATACAAAGCAACATTTCATTTTTTTCATTTGGATAATTCAGATCAACATATGTACCTAAATAAGAATTATAATTGCTTTTAATAGATTTACTTAATTGATTGAACATCTCTTTTTGCATTTTAGAGTTTATTTCTAATATAATTATATCTTTTAAATCACTATCTGATAAATTCACTCCTTTGCTTTCTAATAATTGAGACAAATCTTCTATTTTAGCCTCTGGAAACCCCCTTTTATTTATATAATCGTTATAATTTACTTCTTGCGATATGAAATTAGAAATAATCTTTTTTGTAGAATTATTAAGAGTTTCATAATTATTAATTAATTTCTGGTTTTTCTTTTCGGCTATGTCCAAGTTAAAATATAACATTGCAAGATAAGTTATTAAGAGAATTAAAAACAAGCTAAATACAATAATACTCGCCGAAGAAAGAACAAAAAAAGTTATTAATACAGATAATGCGACTGCCTTTAATTTTTTGTCTTGCGTTTTCCAAGATTTTCTTATTTTATTAAAAAAATTACTCGTAATCATTTAAATCACATACAATAAATTTATTAGATTTATAGTCTGAATCTCTTTAAAAATACTACTTTTACCACAGAATCTACTTACTTTATACTCTTTCTTACTTCTTGATAGAGCTTATTGGCTTTCGTCATTTTCTTTTTTATGTCTGCTAGAGAAGAAATCTTGTAAAGGTCTTCTAGTTGCTCTAATATTGCGCGCGAGCCCGAGCGAAACCGGCTCTTTGGGATGTTATCTTTGGAGATGCCGGAAAGATGATAACCAGATTTGGTTGGAGTGTATCTAAGCCTAATAAGCTCTACTAATGGAATTAATATGTATTTCTGATATGCAGCAAAGGATTGAAGAAAATGATTACGATTTATTTCTTTTTCTACCCAAACTTGAAAGAAACTATTGGGCGCGAGAACCATTGCGCGCGAGCTGAGCGAAACCGGCTCACCGAAACCGGCTCTATCTAAAGCTTTTATTTTTTCTTCTGTGTCTTTCTTTAACTTTTTCTTGTCTAGTTTCTTAAACTTAATAACTTTTGTTTTATCAAAAATAATAGAAACCTTTTCATCCTCATAACCAGAAGTATACCAAAAGACACGAGAGTGTTTTTCTATACATACATCTATTACAAGAAACTTAGAACTTCCCTTTAAATGATAAAACTTTTGCCTAATCTTTGGATGACTATGTTCTTTTTCAAAAGAATAATCAATATTTCCTATATTTTCTAATAGCTTCTCTATTTTCTTAAATGCTTTAGATACATAATTATCTTCTACATCTATCCATATATCAATATCTGAGTATTTATCTACTCTACCATGAGCATCTGCACCTTCAAGCCAACAAGCATAGACTTTTGGGTCCTTTTCTAGTTCTTTAAGGCTAGAGATTATGGTTTTACGAGATATCATATACTATCTCCTATAAGAAATATTTAATAACTCTTTTGTTTCTAGGTTATTTATGACAAATTTAAAAAATATAAAGCTTGTTGCCTTTGATATAGGGGATACTCTTCATCAATTTTCTCATCCTGCTATGTTACAGAAATGCTATGAAGCAGAAATTAAGGTTTTAAGAAGGGCAGGATTAAAATTTAAGACAGAAGACTACTATTTAGTAGCTGAAAGAATATGGAGAGAGGCTAGAAAGAAAAAATCTGAAAAAGATAATCTTTTTGTTCCTAAACAGATTCTTAGATATCTTGGATATCCTAATAGATTAGATCTTGCAGAGAAGATGGGAGAGTCTTTTGTAAAGGTTTCTAAAAAATATCTTCTAAAAACAAAAAGAACCATGCCTGGTGCTATTGATATTATTAAATATTTACATAAGAAAGGATATATTCTTGGGGTAATTAGTGATACAGAAAATCTTGGACCTAAAAAGTGGTTAAAAGAAGCGAATATTTACAATTATTTTAAAATAATTATTCTTTCTTGTGAAGTTGGTGGGAGAAAAGCTTCTCAAAAGCCATTTATTGCTTTTAAAAAATTAGCAAATAAGCAATTTAAGATTAAACCATCAGAGATAGTAATGGTTGGCAATCTATCTGTTGATATGGATGCAAAAAAACAAGGCTTTAGAACAATATTATTCGATCCAATATGTCAAAACACAAAACATTTTCTTTATCAGCCAGATATTAAAATTAAAACTCTAAAAGATATTAAAAAATATTTATAATTTACATAAACAATACATAATTACATTGTGTTTTATCTTTTTATTTACTTTCCTGGCTGTTTCTTCATTATATATTGCTTTGAATACTTCTT
This sequence comes from archaeon, assembly GCA_035390665.1. Lineage (GTDB taxonomy): Archaea > Iainarchaeota > Iainarchaeia > Iainarchaeales > CSSED10-239 > JAKQTP01. The sequence continues at coordinate 7,253 of DAOOUC010000018.1, forward strand.
TTGAAGTTTTGTTGCTATCAAATAAGAAATAAGTTTTTATTTTTTTAAATTCTTTAAATCCTTTCTTTATTACCCAATCATTATATCCTTTTGTCCTTGTGATATTAGGGTACCTGCCTCTTATGGTTTCAAATTCCCCGCCAATATCATTTTCAACAAGTATTAATTTCCCTTTCTTCTTTAAGATTCTTAATAATTCTTTTAACACTTTTTCTTTTTTATTATTATCAAGAATTGTGCTCAATGCCCAAGTAGAATAAATAACATCAAAGGTATTGTCTTTAAATTTTGTTTTTTCTAAATCAGAGCAAGTAATTTCTATATTTTTATTAATTTTATTTTTTGCAATCTCTAATTGTCCTTTAGCAGCATCTACACCATATAATTCTTTTGCATAAGGTTGTAACAATTCTAGATATTTACCTGTACCGCAACCTGCATCTAAAACCACTTTATTTTTTACTATTGGTATTAGTTTTTTTAAAATATAGTTTGGATAGTCTTCTGCTTGACTTAACACTTCATAATAATCATTTAATCCATAATATGCTTTAGCTTTTTCAGATAAGGTCATGTTCTCACCGAATTAATTCTTTTTCTTTCTTACTTCCATAAAGAGCTTATTGGCTTTCTTGATTTTTTTTATTATAAACTTACTTATACCCACCATCTGCTATTAAAACAATTCCATTTACATAACTGGAGTCTTGTGATGATAGGAAAAAAGCAACTGATGCTATTTCTTCTGGCTTACCAAATCTTTTTACAAATATTCTTTTTTCTTCTTCTTTTATGTATTCTTTTGGTAGTTTCTTGTTTATGTCTGTTAATACCCACCCTGGAGCAATACAGTTTACTCTAATCTTTGGAGCAAGTTCTTCTGCTAAGTTTCTAGTAAAACTAATTATTCCTGCTTTTGAAGCATCATAGTCTGCAGAGTCTGGACAAGTAACATTTATTCCGTTTGTTGATGCTATGTTAATTATGTTTCCAAAACCTTGCTTTAACATATAAGGTGCAGTATATTTAGAACAAAAATAAGTTCCATTTAAATTAACATCAAAAGTTCTTTTCCATTGTTTTGTTGTTTTCTTTAATAATGGAACATCATAAACTATTCCTGCGTTATTTACTAAAATATCTATCTTTCCAAATTTTTTAATAACTTGAGTAATCATTTTCTTAACTGCGGTTTCATTTGAAACATCACATTTAATTGCAATTGCCTCTACACCTAATCTTTTTATATCTTGAACAACTTTATTTGCTTCTAGTTTGGAATTATTATAGTTTACTACAATATTCATTCCTTCTTTTGCAAATCTTAATGCAATTGCTTTTCCAATTCCTCTACTTGATCCAGTAACTAATGCAACTTTATTCATTTTTATCACAATTTATTTACAAATTAATAAACTTATAACCTAAAACTCTTTAAAAATACTCCTTTTACTACAGAAGAATTATTACTGACTTCTACGACTACTTACTTGGTTGCTTTTCTTCTTTTTCTAAGTCTTTTAGATAGAGATGATTGAATTACGAGATATCATAAATGATCAAATAGAACAATTTAACTTAAAAGTGCTTTAAATATCTAACTGACAGAAACTCAATTAGATTTAGCTTCCAAAACACATATTTGCATAAAATAATCCGGAGAATTTCTTAGAATATTACAATCTTCTGGTTTCATTTTTGTTGCTTGAACAAATTTAGCAACGCAAGCCTCTTGATTAATCCTATAGTCATAAATCTTATTTAAATAACTACATTCAAAAATATCATTTTTTTCTATAGCTCTATTCGTAACACAATCTTGATCATTTAAACAATTATATCTTTTATGTTCCCATTGTTCATATATTACTGCAGATAGAAATATACACAAAACTACTGCGGTTATTATTATGCCTAATACTCTTTTTTTATCATCAAATATCTTATAGACTCCATATACCAATAATACCAACAATCCAATAACTATAAAATATACTACATAATTATCAACAGCTACAGAAAACAATGAATAGAAGGTTTTTTTCAAAAATAAAGGAACAGTCGTTGATAATAAAGTATCAAATCTCCAATTAAACATAATTCTAAATAAAAATATGATTAAGAAAATTAAATCAAATACTATTACTATAAAATAAAATTTATTAGACTTATCTTCATTTTTAATTACTTTTTTTAAATATTTAACTCCTAGTAGTATGGTAGGTAACATTGCAAATAAAAGAAAGATTAATGTAGGCAATAATGTTATTTTTAATTCACAACTACTAAATGCACACCAAAAACTAACAAAAGCTATAACTAAAACTTGCCATAAGACTAATATGATTAAATCCCAACCGCCAGTCTTAACTTTAATCTCTTGTTTTGATTCATCCATATCTGATCTTTCCATTTTAATCTTACCAAATTATAGTTTAAAACTATTTAAATATCTGTCGTCTAGAAAGAGAATTAACTTTTTATGATATCTACAACTTTAGATAT
>DAOOUC010000019.1:0-8602 GCA_035390665.1 archaeon
GAAAACACATTAAAAGAACTTGAAAAAACAAAAGAAGAAAAAGTCTATAAAGGCGTAGGCAATGTTTTTATTTATTCTGATAAATCAGAAGTAATTAAAGATACAAAAGATTTAAAGGACACACTTGATTTAAGAATAAAAAACATACAAAAACAAGAAGATGCTATTTTAAAAAAAATAAACTCATCTTCAAAGCCAAAATCAAATAAAGATGAAGACGATGAAATCGAAGGAGTACAATAGAATCATTTTAAATAAATGATTTTATTTCCGTCTTTTATTTTCTTTCTTTTTGAATATTTAATTAAGTAGTGAATCTTACTTTTTGGAATTCCAAGTTTCTTTTCAAGATCTCTATAACTATAATCTTTATATTGTTGTAAAATTTTTTGAAGTTTTTCTACCTTAATATCAATTGGCCTTCCTTGTTCTTTTCTAATTAGAACGATAATTCCTTTTTTCTTAATATATTCTTTTAAAGCCTTACTAATTCTTTCGTTTGTGGAGTTAGAAACAGTAATTGTTTTTATTCTAGGGCATCTTGTTAATATCTTTGAAAGATTTTTCTTAGAGAAAGCTCTAGTGATATGTAACTCTTCACAATTAGTAGCTATACTACTGATTTTTGTAAAATCTGAAAGTGTGTCTTTAAATATTTGTGCCATATTTTTTCTTGTTTGTCCAACATAAAATACAATATATATAATTGGAAGAATAGATTTATAAACAAATCTTGTTATTTAAAAAAATAAGGATATATATACATTTAAAAAAGTAATTTCCTATCAATATTACATAAATTAAAGAAAAGAGAAAATATATGATTCAATCGTTCTTACTAAGTTTTGGTATAATTATTCTTTTTGCAACAGTCATGCTTTACGTTTTTACAAAATTAAAACAACCACCATTACTAGCATTTATACTTACAGGAATTGTAATTGGCCCGATGGTTCTAGGGTTAGTTACTAATACTGCAGAAATTGCAATAATGGTAGAGATTGGAATCGCATTTTTGCTTTTTAGTGTAGGCCTTGGAACTGATTTAAAAGAACTAAAAAAGATTAATCTTGGTTTAATTCTGTTACCAATTGTTAATATAATATTTACTGCAGTGATTTTTTTAATTTTAAAAAACACACTTGTTATTGACACAATACAGGCACTTTATTTATCTTTTATAGTTTCTTTTAGTTCTACAATGCTTATTGCAAAGATTTTACTTGATACCTTTAAAATGGACTCTTTAGAAGGTAGATTAACCATAGGTATTTTACTGATTGAAGATCTTATTGCAATAATTGCAATACCTTTGTTGAAAAACATAAACAATTTAACAGCTTGGTTGATTGTTGGAATTTTTATTAAAACTGCTCTTCTGATTATTATAGCAGTAATTCTTAATAAAATTATATATCCTTATATTATTAAAAACGCATATAAATCAGATCAAAGTTTTTTCTTACTTTCTATTGCAAGTTGTTTTCTATTTATTTTGTTATCTAGTCTATTAGATTTTCCAATAGCAGTGGGCGCATTCTTTGGAGGTCTTGCAATCTCTATTTATCCTTATAATTATGAAATTTCAAGTAAGATTTCAGGAATTAGAAATTTATTGACTACAATTGTCTTTGTTTCTCTTGGAATGAAATTGTCTTTTAATTTTTCTAGTAATTTATTATTATTGATTGTTTTATTTATCTTGGTATTAGTAATAAAACCAATAATTCACTTCTTCTTTGTTTTGTTTTCAGGATATGGAACAAAAACTTCTTTTGGTGTTGCAACATATAAAGCACAAATAAGTGAATTTTCTTTGATTTTAGCAATGCAAGGAGTTGCACTAGGACAATTAACAAATGGGCAATATAGTGCAATAATAATTGCTACGTCTTTGTCCATGCTTTTAACTCCATATCTTATAACCTATCAATTACCAATTTATAATTATTTAAAAAAATATCTAAACAAATTAGATAATAATAAAAAATTTACAAAACAAATCGATTCCTTAAATAATGTATCTAAGGAAGTAGAAAATCATTTAGTTATTGTTGGCTCAGATGTAACAGGTGAAGCAATAATTAAAGTGTTAGGAAAAGAAATATATAATCCGATAGTAATTGTAGATTTAGACCCAGATAAGATAGAAAAAGTAGACAAAAGAAGAATATCTACAATTTGCGGAGACGTTAATTATATTGAAGTGTTTAATGCATTAAATATAAAAAAATCAGAATTAATAATAATTACTGTGTCAGATTTTGATACAACTGCAAGATTTATAAAAAACGTAAGAAAAGAAAATAATAAAGTTCCAATTTTTGCAAGAGCGCACACAAAAAAGGAAGCCTATAAATTATACGAATTAGGTGCAGAAATTGTAATTTTACCAAAAGTATTAGAATCAAATTATCTATTAGAAAAAACATATGACTTTTTAAAAAATGGTTTAGAATCTAATAATGCTTTGAGATCAAGATATATGGAATATTTGAAAAAAGAAATGGTTAAGGAACATCATACAATAAGAAAAAAAGAATCAAAATTTGGTTTGTGAGAATATGATAATATTAATTTGTGGATTTTCAGCATCTGGAAAAAGCTATCTAGTAAATTTTGTTGCAAAGAAGTTTAATTATAATTATGTTCATACATCTGATATTTTAAATCAGTTTGCACAAGGCGTCCCTGAAAAAAAAATACAAATAGAGAATACAAAAAGAAATGACGGATGGTATGAATTTTCAGGACTTGACACAAAAAGAAAAATCAACCACGATCTTGATAAGAAACTAGATCAATTTTTAGTAAAACTAGTTAAGAAAAAAGACAATCTTGTTTTAGATTCTTGGACTCTACCTTATCTTATTAAAGACGACTCAAAGATAATAAAAATTTGGTTAGATGCAACAGAAAAAGAAAGAGCAAAAAGACTTTCTTTAAGAGATAAAATTACTTTTACAAAAGCACATAAGCTTCTAAAAGAAAAAGACAAGTTTTCTAAAGTTCATTTTCAGAAACTTTATGGTTTTAATTTAGGAAAAGATAAACAAGTTTTTGATTTAGTGATTAACACAACACCACTTAGTATAAAAGAAGTAGAAGCAAAAACACTTAATTTTTTAAAAAAGAAAATCAAATGATTTTTTCTTTAAGTTTTTTGATTACAGAATAATCTACAGTATATTTTCCTATAATATTCTCCGGAAAATAATCAAGTCCGTGAAAATCAGAACCACCAGTTTCAATTAAATCAAATCTTTTTGTAATTTCTTTACAATTGTCTAAGAATTTTTCGTGTTTTGTTTCATGTGGCCCAGTTGTTTCAACACCAACAAGTCCATATCCAGAAAGTTTAGATAGGTAATTTTCAGAATCGTTTCTCAAAGATAGAGGCAGATACCATGGGTGTGGTAAAACAGATACACCGCCTGCGTTTTTAATTTCTGCAATTACTTTTTTTGTACTTACTCTTTTTGGTTTATAGCACGCATTTATTTTTTTAATAATATTAGTAAAAGCATCAGGAAGATCTTTAGCATACCCCTTTCTTTTTAGTTCTAAAGCAAGGTGTGTTGCCATAAGGTTTTGTGTAGGTCCAGTGAATTTTAGAACGTCTTCAATTTCTACATTATAACCATTATCTTTAAGCCAATAAATCTTTTGAACCATTACATCATTTATTGATTTTTTATTTTCTTCAAGTATTTTTAATAAAGGTTCATAAGTTGTATCAAAAAAATAAGCTAAAATTTCTGTTGCTTCACAATTAATTTCCACGCCAGTAATTAATTCAATCTTTTCTTTTTCTGCAATTTTTTGAGCAATAGGTAAAGCATCTAAACAATTATGATCTGTTATTGCTATTGCTTTAAGTCTGTTCTGTTTAGCACACTTAATCACAAAATCAGGAGAATGAAATCCGTCTGTGAAATGTGTGTGTGTGTGTAAATCACATCTCATTAATATTTCTCCTACTGCATGGTCTTTGTTGCAAGCTTTATGTCTTCTCCAGTTACTGTTTTTCTTTTAGCGTGCCTTGCAAGTTCAATTGCTTGTTTAGAGATATCTTGAGCAACTTCTTCTAAAATTCTTCCAAGCTCTTCTGCTGCATCTTCAGACACTCTTTCGGCTCCAGCTTTTCTAATAAGTCTATCAAGTGCTGCAATTGGTAAATCAGTCATAAAATACACTCCTTTCTTAATTTTAATAAATATTTTCTCTTTATTTTATATATTATGTTATTAAAAACATTTATAAACCGTAATATCTAAAATATATAATAAAGAACGTTTTTTTAGAGAAACGAGGCAAATTTATGACATTATTAGATTCTATTCTTTTGCAGATAAATCAAAAGAAAACAACATTTAATGAATTACTTACAAGAATTATACCAAATTATTCAAGTGTAGAATCAGCAAGAGCCGCCCTTTCAAGGGTTATAAAAAATCTAGTGTCTTTTGAGTATATTCAAAAAACAGAAGACTTCTATGAGATAACAGAGAAAGGAAAAAAAATTGTTGAATCAAAGCTTCAAGACAAGATGCTTAATAATATAAATAGTATAAACGATCTTTTACAAAAATCACAGCCATCAAAATCATTACAATATCTTGATGATGTTGTTAAGAATTTACAAATATTTTTAGAAAGATCAAAAGAAGATTCTACTCTTTTAAAGATTGGTAAAACAAGTGCAACATTTTACATCTCTGATCTTTTGATTCTAAAAGAAACTGTTGAAAAAAGATTAAGTAATTTTCAAAATACATTAGATAGACAAATAAATGTTTTAAAAGAATTAAATTTTGAAGATCAATTTGTTGCTAATCTTGACAATAATGCATTTGAGCTTATTAAAGAGATTGCAAAAGAAAATTCAATAACAGAAATTATTATTGATTGTGATAAGACAGACATTAACTCAGCAATGCTTTTTGAAAACCATTCAGAATTTACAAAAAAACCAGACAATGTTTTTATTTTAAAGATTAATGATATTGATATATTAAAAACATTATTATTATCTAAATTAGACATAATAATGCAAACAAAATTTAAAATTTATCTTAAAGAAGTAGTTGTATATTTAAGAGTTGGTAGATTTTATTTCACAGGTCCATTTTCACAAGTAAATCAAATTAAAGAAAAATACGGTAAGTACACAGATACAGAAAAAAAAGACAAAATCATATCGTGAACCTAGTACCAAAGAATCGCAGATGACTGCGAAAATCATTGCGCACGAATCGCGCGAAACCGATTCTGCAATCATAGTCTAGCGGTAGGATGCAAGCTTCCCAAGCTTGCGACTCGGGTTCGAATCCCGGTGATTGCATTTCAGCCTTTTAAGAAAAGGCACGGTGCCAAAAACGACTGGTTCCAAAAGAAAAGACTTTTTATGAAACTTGGAATTTATAAGCACTACAAAGGAAAGATTGTAGAAGTGATTGGTGTTGGAAAGCACACAGAAACTTTAGACAATTTTGTAATCTATAAAGAAGGAAAAAACTTTTGGTTAAGACCAGAAAAGATGTTTAAAGAAAAAATAATTGTAAATGGAAAATTAATTCCAAGATTTAAATATTTAAAAGAAAAAGGATGTGAAAAAAAATGAAAACAAGATTTTATGAAAATGTAGGACTTTGTAGTCCAAAAGTATTATTACCAAAAAAAGAAATTGATTATTCCAAGTGGTCAGTTGTTGCTTGTGATCAATACACCTCTGAACCAGAATATTGGAATTCTGTTAAAGAAATAGTAGGAAATAATCCATCAACCTTAAAAATTACATTTCCTGAAATTTATTTGGAAGATTCAGATAAACATGAAAGAATTGCAAGCATTGTTGGAACAATGAAAGAATATATTTCAAAAAAGATATTTGATGAAAATATGGGTTTTATTTATGTTGAAAGACAAATAAAGAACAAAATTAGAAAAGGATTAGTTGTTGCTTTAGATTTAGAAAAATATAATTACAATAAAGGTTCAACAACACTTGTTAGAGCAACAGAAGGAACAATTTTAGAAAGACTTCCACCAAGAATCGAGATTAGAAAGGATGCGCCTTTGGAGTTACCGCACATAATGGTATTAATTGACGACCCTAAAGGAAAAGTTATTGAAAAGATTAGTGAGAATAAAAAAGACTTTGAAAAGCTTTATTCTTTTGATCTTATGAAAAACGGCGGTCACATTGAAGGATATCTTGTAAATAAAAGATTTGAAAAAAAAGCAGCAAAGGAACTAGAAAGATTGGCTAGTCCTGAAAAATTCAAAAAAAAATATAAATTAGATAAAGACTATTCTGTTCTTCTTTATGCTGTTGGCGACGGAAATCATTCTTTAGCAACAGCTAAAGCAGTTTGGGAGAATTTAAAAAAAGAAGCAGACAATAAAGAAGAAATTATGAATCACCCAGCACGATATGCTTTAATTGAACTTGTTAATCTTCATGATGAGTCTTTGGAGTTTGAAGCAATCCACAGAGTTTTGTTTAATCTTAAAAAAGATATTGTTAAAGAAATGAAAAACCATTTTGGGGGATCTTTCAAGTTTTCAAAAGCAACTAAAGAAGAAGTAATTGAAATTATAAAAACAAAGAAAAGTAAAGACAAACACTTTATTGGTTTAATTACAGAAAATCCAAAAGCAACAGGAATAATAAAAATAACAAATCCAAAAACAAATCTTCCTGTTGGAACAATACAGGATTTCTTGGACACTTTTGGAAAAGCCGGCGGCTTTGAAAAAATAGATTATGTCCACGGCGACGATGTTGTTACAACATTAGGCCAAAAACCAAACAACGCAGGAATATATCTTCCAACAATTCAAAAGAAGCAATTTTATAAAACTGTTATTGTCGATGGAGCATTACCAAGAAAAACCTTTTCAATGGGAGAAGCACACGAAAAAAGATATTATTTAGAGACTAGAAAGATTAGGTAATTTCCTAATCAAAAAATAGTGTTTAAAAAATATTTAAAAATAAATATTATTTGGAGGAAAAATTTATGAGTTTAAAAGAACAATTTGAAAATTTAAAAAACAATTGGCTAATTTTTGTTTTAGCTATTGTTGTTATAGGGGCAATGGTTTTGTTACCAAATATTGGTAGTGGAGTAAGCTATAAAACAAATTATGCAGCAGACAGCTATTCTTTAGGTTATGGGGCAAGTTACGAAAGCTATTCTAAAGCACTTTACAATAATTCAACAAATTTCTCACCAGAGGTATTAAACAGAAAAATAGTAAAAACATCTAATCTTGGAATAGAAACAAAGATTGGAAAATTCAAACAAACGGATTTACAATTAAGAGATATAGTTAAAGGAACAGAGTCAATTATCTTAACAGAAAATATTTATTCTAGTAAAGTTGATTCAAAGGAAATATTTACAGGAAATTATACAATTAAAGTACATGTAGATAAATTAGATTTAGTAACCAATCAACTAAAAACTTTAGGAAAGGTAACAAATTTTAATCAAGGAGCAGATGATGTTACTGGGGAATATACAAATGTTAATATAGAGTTACAAGTTGAGAAAGAAAGACTAGAAAGATATCAAGACATGTATGCAGATGCAGAAGATATTAAAGACAAAATAGAATTAAACGACAGAATATTTAATCAAGAAAGAACAATTAAATACTTAGAAGACGCAGTTAAAGATGTTGATCAAAGAGTGGATTATTCTACAATTTATTTAACAGTTAATGAAAGATCAGATTATTTAGGTATTGCTTTTGTTAAGTTATCTGATTTATTAAGATCCTTTATGGGAAGTTTAAACTCCTTGATAAGATTAATTGTGTTAATTCTTCCTTGGGCAATAATTGCTGGATTTATCTATGCAATTGCAAGATTAACCAAAAAACCAGAAATCAAGAAAAAAAGATAATTTTCTTTTTTCTTTTTCTATTTTTATTTTTAGCTAATTCGCACAAAAATATAAGCAAAAAGTCAGATAATTTGACCGCTTTTTAGTGCAAATTATCCAAATTTAACGATTTCTTTAAAAATATTTCTTAACTTAATTATATTGTAAACAGATGTGTTTACAGAAAAGGTGAAATAAATATGTTATCAGTACAATTAAGAGTTCCAGAACAAATGATTGAAGCAATAGATAAAGAAATTAGTTCTGGCAAATTCAAAAGTAGAAGTGAAGCAATAAAGCTAATTATTTATGAATATCAAGAAAAACAAAAGACAAGAGAATTCTATAGAGAATTAGATAAAAGAAGTATAGAATCAAAAAACAAATCTAATTTGATTGCTTTAAAGGACTTATAGATTATGGCAAAATATTCTGTTTCTATTCATAAAAAAGCAAAAGAAGAATATTATTCATTAGATAAAACCATACAGAAAAGAATAAAAGAAAAGATATCTGAATTACAAGAATTTCCAGAAAGAGGAGTTCATCTAATTCATTCTAATTTTTGGAAATTAAGGGTTGGCGATTATAGAGTTATTTATGAAATTAATAATTCTGATAAGATAGTGGTTGTATTATACATGGGTCATAGAAGAAATGTATATGATAAATTCTCTAAAATGTTTTAGTGTGTTTATCCTTTTTTT
>DAOOUC010000020.1:0-6758 GCA_035390665.1 archaeon
GGATCCTAAAAAATTAGGATTTTTTATGAGACCGCAACCGGTTGCACTGGACAGCCACCCTCCCAAAAATGATGTCGTTTATAATTGCCATTATATTATTGGTGATTATTTAATGCAAGAAAAGAATGAAATTGCAATTTTTGAAAATAAAAAGATTAGAAGGATATGGCATGAAGAAGATTGGTGGTTTTCAGTAGTTGATGTCGTTGGAGCATTGACTGACAGTTCTGAGCCAAAAAGATATTGGTCTGATTTGAAAATTAAGATGAGAGATGAGTCTGGAATTGAACCGTACGATAAAATCGTACAGTTGAAATTAATAGCAGAAGATGGAAAATTAAGAGAAACAGATTGTGCAAACTTGGAAGGGATTTTTAGAATAACACAATAGAAAATCACTTGACTTTGTTTTTCCCAATTGGACACAATTCTTTTATTGGGCACATTTGACAATTAGGCCTTCTAGAAAAACAAACATTTTGTCCAAGTGTAACAAAAAGATAATTTGTTTTATTCCATAATTCATTTGGTAAAATCTTTCTTAGTTCCATTTCTGTTTCTAGTGGTGTTTTTGTATTAACAATTTCTAAAAGATTAGTAATCCTATGAACATGAGTGTCTACACATATTCCAGGTTTTCCAAAGGCAACAGAAACAACCAAGTTAGCAGTTTTTCTTCCAACTCCTGGTAGTTCTAATAACCTTTCAATCTCTTCAGGGACTTTCCCCGCAAATTTTTCTTTAACAACCCTTGGTAGTTCTTTAAGATGTTTAGCTTTAGTCTTATAAAATCCAACAGGATAAAGTAATTTTTCAAGTTCTTTTTGTGAAATCTTTTCAAGATCTTCAAGTCCTTTTACTTTTTCAAACAATCCTTTACAAACAACAGCAGTAGTTTTGTCAAGTGTTCTTGCAGATAAAATTGTAGCCACTAAGACAAAGAAAGGATCTTTATATTTCTCATGAACAGATTCAGCAAAAGGTAAATCAAACTTTTCTACTTCTTTATCAAGAATAGAATATATTAGTTTAATTTCTTTAATTTCCATATTTTATCATTTCTTAAAAGTAATTTTACGATTAGCAGTATAATTCCAGAAAAATCCAATGCCAATAGCAAACACTTTACCAATCATATAATGCAATCCAAGTACATCAACGCAAATCTTTAGCACTCCAAGATTAATCAATAATCCGATAATTGAAATAAAAACAAATAATCCAAACTGTTTTGCAATCTTTTTTTCTGCATCCTTAAATGTAAAATACTTCTGCCCTAAGTAAGCAACAACTGCTCCTAAGAAGAAAGAAATTGTTCCAGAAACAAGATAATTAATCTTAATAACATCAGTAAGTAGGAACAAAAACAAAACATCTACGATTGTAGCAATAACTGAAACAAAAAGATAACTCCAAAATAATTTATCAAATCTATTAACTATTGGAATTTTTTTAATTAATTTAGTAATTATTGCAGTCATATTTTTTTGTATCCGTTTGGATGGGTTTTATGCCAATTATATGCTGTAGAAATTATGGTTCTAATATCTGAATATTTCGGGCTCCATCCCAGAATTTTTCTTATTTTAGTTGAATCTGCTAAAAGTATTGGAGGATCTCCAGCTCTTCTCTCTGTATAATTAACAATTGCTTTTTTCCCTATAATATCTTCAGAAACAGTAATTATTTCTTTATTAGAAAATCCGTTTCCGCTTCCTATATTAAATATATTAGATTGTCCACCAGTAATTAAATGATTAATTGCAAGAACGTGTGCTTGTGCAAGATCAGTAACATGAACATAATCTCTAATACAAGTTCCGTCTTTAGTTTCATAATCTGTTCCAAAAATTTTAATTTCTTGATTATTAATTATTGCATTTATTACAATCGGAATTAAATGTGTTTCTGGATTATGATCTTCTCCGAGATTTCCACTGGAGTCTGCACCAGAAGCATTAAAATATCTTAAAGCCACAAAATGAAATCCATAAGCATTCTCAAAATATTTTAACATTTTTTCTACAATTAATTTAGTTTCGCCATAAGGATTAATTGGATCAAGTGTGTCTTCTTCTGTAATAGGAATTCTTCTAGGTGATCCATAAACAGCCGCACTTGAAGAAAAAACAATTTTATTTACATTACATTCTTTCATACAATTAAGAAGATTAAGTGTATTTATTACATTATTAGTATAATATTTTTCAGGGATTTTAACAGATTCTCCAACAGCCAAATATCCTGCAAAATGAATAACTGCATCAATTTTTTCTTTAATAAGTGTTTCTTTTAATAATTGAGAATCAGATAAATCTCCACAAATTAATTTAGTATTTAAAATTGCTTCTTTATGTCCAGCTTCTAGATTATCAAAAACAACCGGATTATGTCCACTTTCTTTTAATTCTTTAACAGTATGGCTTCCAATATAACCTGCACCACCACAAACTAAAATATTCATATTAATCACATTTGTTTAATATCTATAGAAACACAATATATTTAAAATATAACTTAAATATATTTATATTAACTTGAGAGATAAAGTAACATGGAAGCAAGCGAAAAAAGAACCATTATAAAAAACATAAAATGGTTAACAATTTCAAAAATAATAGTATATCTTCTTTCAATTATAACTATAACTTTAATTCCCAGATATTTGGGAGTTGAAGGTTATGGGCAACTAAATTTTATAATTTCATTTGTTGGAATATTTTCTATCCTTGGAGATTTGGGACTTCAGACTTTAACAGTAAGAGACATATCTAAAAATCCAGATAAAGCAAGTGAATATTTCAATAATCTTTTTTTATTTAGAATATTAATATCTATAATGTTTGTTTTTATGGTTTTTATTTTTGCAATATTTTTGCCATCTCCACCAACACTTGAGCAAATAATTATTTATACAATAGGAATAGGTTTTTTCGTATTAGGTAGTTTTAATCTTGCTTTTTTAAATGGTTTTCAGGAAATAAAATATCAAGCAACCTCTGATGTCATTCAAAAAACGGCGTATGCCTTTGGAGTAATTCTAGTAGTAATCTTTAATTATAAATTATTTGGAATAATTGTGGCAAGTGCAATATCTAGTGTCTTTTTGTTTGTTTTTTCTTTTTTTGCTATTAAGAGGTTTATTAAAATAAAAAAGCTAAAATTAAATAAAAAATACATAAAAGAAAAAATAATTTTTGCAAGCCCATTTATTTTAACAAGTATATTTTGGATGATTTATTTTAATATTGATAGAATATTTATAACTTATTTTAAAGGAAATTATGCTACTGGATTATATTCCATAAGTTACACTTTTATTGGATTTCTTTTAGGGATTATTGGCATATTTAATACAGTATTTTTTCCTGTGCTTTCAAATGTTTCAAGTAATAAACAAAAATTAAAGTCAATTGTTGATAAATATTTGTTATTAATGTATATTTTTTGTATTCCAGTAACAGTTGGAGGAATATATCTTGCGCCAAAAATAATTTCTCTGGTATTTGGTAGTCAATATCTTGGAGGCACTCTTGCCTTTCAATTGATAATGTTTTTCTTTTTGTTAAATTCCATAGGAATTATAAATTACCATTTACTAATAACAAACAACCTAGAAAAATATTCTTTAAAGATTTTAGGATTATCTGCTGCGATAAACATTTTATTAAATTTTATATTTGTTCCTTGGTTTGGAATAATTGGAGCCGCAATAACCACAATAATATCTGAAATAATAATATTTTTGTTAAGTTACAAAAAAATAAAATCAGACATAATTAAAATTAACTATTTATCTTCAATAATAAAACCAATTGTAGCTTCCGGGATTATGCTATTTGGATTAATACTTTTCAATGTCCTTTATCCAACAGGAATACTACACAACAACTTTGATGTATTAATATCTATTATAATTGGTGGAGTAGTTTATATTGCAATTCTATTTACAACAAGAGTAATAACCCTAAATCAAATAAAGGAACTGTTAAAAAATGAATAAACCAAATGTATTATTTATTTTGGGATCTGGGGGGCACACAGCCCAGATGATAGAACTATCTAAAGAACTAAAAAAAAAAATTAATTATATATATATTATTCAAAAAGGCGACACACTTTCTAAATCAAAAATAATTTATCCAGGAAAGATAATTTATGTTACTCGCCCAAGAGAAATACAAGAATCTTATATTGTTTCTTTTTTTAAAACAACTAAATTGTTTTTTAAAGCATTAGACATTATTAATAGAAACAAAATCACCTCAATAATAACTGCAGGTCCTGGAATTGCAATTCCTTTCTGCTATACAGGAAAGATGCTAGGAAAAAAAATAATATTTATAGAAAGTTGGTCAAGAGTTACAAAGAAATCAATTTCTGGTAAATTAATCTATCCAATTTCGGATTTATTTTTTGTACAATGGAAAGAGAATTTAATAAATTATCCTAAAGCAAAATACTGTGGGAGATTAAAATGAAAACAAAGATATTTGTAACAACAGGTTCTGTTTTAGAATTTGATATATTAACAAAAGAAATAGATAAGATTAATGAAAATAAAAGATATGCAATTATTTGTCAAATAGGGATAGGAAAATACATTCCAAAAAATGCAGAACACTTTAGATTTAAAAAAAATTTAGATAAAGACTACTCTTGGGCAGACATAGTAATAACACACACCGGTGCAGGCACTTTATTTGAATTATTACACAAAAACAAGAAAATAATATGTATATCTAATCCCAAAGCAACAGACAATCACGAACTAGCAGAACAATTAAATAAAGAAAGACACCTTATATTTTTAAAAGGAGAAGACATAAAACAATTAAATAAAACTCTACAAAAAATACAAAATCTAAAACAAGAAAAATATAAGCCAATCAAATCCACGATAGGAAAAGAAATATTAAACTATATAAATAGATGAAATCTTATGATAAAAATATGTTTTATAGGCCCAGAATCTCCACATTTAGATAGATGGATTAATTATTTTAAAAATATCAAAGATTTTAAAGTAATTTATATTAAATATCCTAAATATAAGAATATTTTTCAATATTTGTGGGATATATTAAGAGTGTGTTTTAAATATCTTAAGATAAAGAAAGAAGTTAATATATTTAATATTCATTATTTAGGAAATTTTGCATTTTTTTTATCTTTATTTTCAAATAAAAATGTGATTTTTACGGCATGGGGTTCTGATATTTTAATTGCTCCTAAAAATAAATTTCGCCGATCAATGTTAAAACAAACATTAAAAAAGGCAGAAATAATAACTAGCGATACGGAAAAATTATTGCATATATTAAATGAAAAATACAATATTTCTCAGGATAAATTAAAATTAGTTCGTTTCGGCACAAATACAAATAAATGGAAAAAATTGAATTGTTCTGCTGATTCTAAATTTGGAATAACGGTTGTGAGTTTAAGAAATTTAGAACCGATATACGATATAAATACACTAATATTAGCGGCAAATGAAGTTGTTAAAGAAAATAAAAACGTTGGTTTCTATATATATGGAGATGGTTCAGAAAGACAAAATTTAGAAAAACAAATTATTGATTTGAAATTACAAAAAAATGTATTTCTACTAGGACGATATACTGAAGATCAAATAATAAAAAAATTAGCGAATACAGATTTATATGTTTCTACCTCTAAATCAGATGGGGGATTAGCAGCAAGTACTGCTGAAGCTATGGCTTGCGAAGTTATTCCAATAGTTACTGATTTTGGAGACAATAATTACTGGGTTACTAAAAATAATGGTTTTTTATTTAAAATAGGGGATTATAAAAGATTATCGGAACATATTATTAATTACAGTAATAATAAACAAAAATACAAATTATATGGTAAAAAATCAAGAGAAAAAATTGTTAATGAATTATCATATATTAAAGAAATGCAAAAATTAGAAAAACTTTTTAAAGAGGTAAAAAATGAGTAAAATATTAGTTACTGGCGGAGCTGGTTTTGTTGGTTCGAACTTATCTGAAAGATTGGTAGAGGACGGCCATGATGTAATTGTCTTAGATGATTTATCTAAAGGAACTAGAGAAAACATAAGACATTTATTAGATAAGAAAAATTTTAAGTTGATAGAAGCAGACATTACAGATAAACAATTATATCTTAAATTGCCAAGAGACATAGATGTGATATTTCATCTTGCAGCAATAATAAATGTTGACGAATCCTATTATAATCCAGAAAGAACTTATGAAGTAAATGTAATAGGTACCCAGAATTTATTAAATTTTGCAAGAGATTATAATATAAAAAAATTCATTTATGCTTCAAGTTCAGAAGTTTATGGTTCGTGTGTAGATAATAAACCAATGTCTGAAGAGCACCCATTAAATCCTCCACACAATTATGGAGTTAGTAAACTTGCTGCGGACAGAATGTGCTTTGCATATAGTATTTCTTATCATATGGATGTAAGAGTTGTAAGGAGTTTTAATTTATATGGTCCAAAACAAAGTAAAGAAATATATGGTGGAGTAATTGCTAAGTTTTCTGATAAAATATTATCTGGAAGATCACCAGTAATTTTTGGTAATGGAAATCAAACAAGAGATTATTTATATGTTAAGGACATTGTCGAAGCATATGTTTTAGTTATGAATTATGAAGGGAAATTAAACGAACCGCTTAATTTTGGTACAGGTAAAGATTATTCTATAAAATACATTGCAGAAAAACTAATAGAACTTTATGGTAAAAAAGATACT
>DAOOUC010000021.1:0-2096 GCA_035390665.1 archaeon
CAGACATCAACTTATGTTTATGACACAGGTGCAGCTCCAGAAAATTTAATTGTTGATTTTATATTCCAAGGAATAGATAGTAATGCAACAATAGATAATGATCAAAATCTTGTAAGTATAAGAATACCATATGGAATAAATAGAGCAAATTTAATTCCAATAATTGAAGTAGAAGAAGGGTGTAATATATACCCCGAAAGTGGAGTTTCTCAAAATTTTAATAATCCTGTAACGTATACTGTAAGTTCAATAACGGGTCAAAGAGTTTATACTGTAATAGTTATAAACAATCCACGAGTATTTGCTCCAATTGCAAGTGTTTCAGGTGGCAATTATAATTTGCCAATAACTGTTGAGTTATCAACTCAAACACCAGGTGCAATAATTAAGTATACAACAAATGGTTCTTTTCCAACATTGTCTAGTAATACATATAATGGTCCAATAAATATCAATTCAACAACAACTCTAAAAGCAAAAACCTATCTTTATGTTGGTCCGCAATTAAGTTCAAATAGTTCTTCAAGAGGAAGCACTAGTCCAAAAAACATACAAAATTTAGTTCCTGCTCCTTTAATATGGGTAAGCAGCAGTGTGTTAACAGAAGAATATATATTTCCAAGAAAAACACCAAGTAAAAACAAACAAGAAATAATTGTGCAAAAAGAAAAAACAAAATTAAATATTTCTTCTGAAAAGTAGGGTTTCTGTAACAAAAATTTATTTACTAAATATTTAGTAAATGAATAATTATATTTAATCTTAACTAAAAAAATCAACACCATTTGCAATAATTTTATTTTTAACTTTAATTTTAGAAAATAATTCTTTTTGTTTATCGTTCATTTCTTGATTATATTTTGCTTCAATTATTGTGTCTTTAAATTTAAAATCAATTTCTATACTGTTTTCATAAATAAATCTAGGTTGTTCAGTTTTTATTTTTAAAAAAACCAAATTTTCGTATATTGCGCCAAGATCTTTAAATCCTGTACTTACATTTTTTATCCCAACATCAGCACAATATATTTTTTTGTTATCTGCAATTCTTTGATTTAATGTTTTTGCATCTTTCTCAATAACATAAAATAGATAAGTTTCTTTAAAAAAGCCAATATATTTCTTAACTGTATTTTTATTTATTCCAATGATATTTGCCAATTTATTATTAGACAATGGTTTACCTACTCTTTCGCATAGTAATCTAAATAAATCTTTTACATTTTCTGAATTTTTTATATTATTGGCAGCAATAATATCTTTATAGAGTATATTCTCTGTTAAGTTAGTTACATAGGTGGGATCTTCTGTAATTACATATTCTGGTATTCCTCCTAGTTCCATATATTTTTTAAAATAATTTTCCAGAAGATATTTTTCTGAATTTTTGGGTTTATAGTTTTTAAATATTAGAAATTCTTGAAAATCTAAAGGATTAACTTCTATGGTTCTTGCCCTTCCAGTTAATAATGCCTTTTTATCTACAAGTTTGTTTGCGGAAGATGCTGTTGCAAATATTTTTGTGTGTTCTAAATCATATAGATTTTTTAATTCTTCTTTAAAACTATCTTTATAAGTTATCTCATCTAAAAATAAATATATTTTATCATTTATTTTTAAATTGTTTATTTTTCTAAATTGTCTTACTAGTTCTGTAATTGTGTATTCTTTAAAAGAATAATTATCTAAAGAAAGATAACATATTTCTTTAGGATTAATCTTTTGTTCATTAATTAACAAATAAATTAATTGTTTTAAGATAGTGCTTTTTCCGATTCTTCTAAGACCTGTTAAAAATATAATGTCTTTATTATTTAGATTTTTTGTTAAAATATTAAGATATTTTTCTCTTTTTATTCCTATAAACTTATATTCTGCTTCCCACCAGGGATTCATCTCATATATTATCTCTTGCATAGTTAATCACTAATATATATATGTGTTGTTCTTATATATAAAGGTTGTCATTGGCAATACCCACTAAAGCAATTTTCTGGTTACTACCAGTAACCACAAAAACCTATTTTTTTAGTTTTCATTAATTTAGTTACTATTAAAAATGTATTTATACTAAAAGTATTTATGAAATTAAAGAT